>VGAE01000081.1 GCA_016870975.1 Actinomycetota bacterium | reverse complement strand
CGCTAGTTGGAAACTATCTTTGGCTCTACATAGCGACGGTATTAGTTGAATGTGTAACTCTTTTTTGGAGTCCAGCAAAGGAAGCTACCGTTCCTAATCTCGTACCAAAGAACAAACTCGAAAATGCAAACCAAATGTCACTCTTTGCGGCCTACGGAAGCGCACCAATTGCAGCTCTATCTTTCTCTTTTCTTTCTGTCTCGGCTACTGCAATTGGCGAAACCGTTGGGCTCGAGAACTATTCTGCTGTTGACTTAGCGCTCTATTTAAATGCCCTGAGTTTCTTAGTCAGCGCTATAACAATTTCAAGAATAGAAATTCCAAAAAAGCATATTGAAGCAAGCCACAAATCTGACTCACTCTCGGCATCACTTCTAGATGGAGCCAAGTTCATAACGTCATCAAAAATTATCCGCGGACTCATCATCGGAATGCTCGGAGCTTTTGTTGCGGCCGGTGCCGTGATCGGCCTGGCTAGAACATTTGTAGGTGATCTTGATGCGGGAGATGCCGCCTACGGTGTTCTCTTCGGCGCAGTATTCACTGGCCTAGCTGCCGGAATCGCTGTAGGTCCGAAAGTCTTCTCACAATTCTCACGAAGACGGCTCTTTGGCGCAGCCCTTACAACGGCGGGATCTCTCCTTATAGTTCTCTCACTTCTTCAAAACTTAGTGATTGCCCTCCTTGTTGTCCTCTTTATTGGAGCATTTTCAGGAGTTTCTTGGGTCACCGGTTTCACGATGCTTGGAATGGAAGTTAATGACGAGATTCGTGGTCGCACATTTGCCTTTGTACAAGCCCTTGTAAGAGTCTCTCTTGTAGCAGTTCTAGCGATCGCTCCACTAGTCGCTGCGGCGATAGGCGAGCACACATTTGCTTTTGGTCAAGCCGTCCTGACCTATAACGGAGCCGCCTTCACGATGCTTGGCGGAGGAGTTATTGCTGCGCTCGTTGGAATTCTTTCCTATCACCAGATGAAAGATCGCCCTGGTGTTTCATTATGGTCAGATATTTCAAATGCACTAAGAGGTGAACTTGGTGCAATAACCACACCCACAACAACTGGAATTTTCATTGCATTTGAGGGCGGAGAAGGTTCCGGAAAATCCACACAGGCAAAGCTACTTAAGGGATGGCTAGAGGAAGAAGGAAAGAAAGTAACTCTTACCCGTGAACCAGGCGGCTCAAATCTTGGTTCAAACTTAAGAGAGATACTTCTTGCCAATGAGACTGGCGTAATTTCTCCAAGAGCAGAAGCTCTTCTATATGCCGCAGATCGAGCACATCATGTCTACTCCGTAATCCGCCCAGCTTTAGAGCGTGGTGAAGTAGTTATAACTGATAGATATTTTGATTCATCTATTGCATATCAGGGGGCTGGAAGAACGCTAGCTACAAATGAAGTGGCAAGAATTAGCAGATGGGCTACCGAGTCCCTCTATCCAACGCTAACGATAATTCTTGATCAGCCGGCAGACATCGGGCTTAACCGAAAGAAAAACGCGGACCGGCTAGAGAGTGAGTCAATCGACTTTCATAATCGAGTCAGACAGGA
>VGAE01000080.1 GCA_016870975.1 Actinomycetota bacterium | reverse complement strand
AGACGTATTGACGAGCAATAATCACGCCACTGATTCGACGAATAAGATTGGCCGATTCTTCGCTCTCATCTTTAGCGCTAATGAGAACAGCCTCGCTCTCAAGGATCGGTTCACCGATAACTGCCAATCCCGCTTGTCGAAGGGTTGTCCCGGTAGAGACCACATCTGCAATAGCGTCAGCAACTCCGAGCTTGATTGAACTCTCTACTGCGCCATCCAGGGGAACGATTTCGGCTTTCACGTTCGAGTCCTCTAACGCTTTTGCCAAGATTCCCGGATATGCCGTAGCAATTCTCTTGCCATTGAGATCTCTGACAGTGGCGCCCTGGGAGGATGTAACGGGAAGTGCAAATCTAAAGGTGGATCTACCAAAACCTAATTTCAAAACAATCTCTGCATGTACACCAGAGTCTATGAGTAAATCCTCACCGGTGATACCTAAATCTAGTTCACCCGATGATACATAGATCGCTATATCCCGTGGACGAAGATAGTAGAACTCGATTCCATTTTCAGAATCTATCGTTATGAGATCGCGAGAATCACTCCGTTGGCGATATCCAGCATCATTGAGGATCCGAACTGATTCATCCGCTAATGCGCCTTTATTTGGAAGAGCGATCTTTAACATATTGTGACTCTACAATTTTTCATAGACATCTTCGATTTCAATTCCACGAGCCAACATTAAAACCTGAAGGTGATAAAGAAGTTGACTGATCTCATTAGCTAAATTCTCATCACTCTCATATTCAGCGGCCATCCACACTTCGGCAGCCTCTTCAACGATCTTTTTTCCTATTCCATGTACGCCCAATGCGAGTAACTTGCCTGTTGTGCCTGACTGATCAGGACCATCTGTGTAATTTCGGTCGGAAAGTTCATCCCATAAATCGTCAAAACTTTTCATAACGCAAGGGTAACTCAAGGCTAAGAGCCCATGCGGATGATTTCGCTCCGGTCATTTCTGTGTTGCTAGCTCTCTTAGCAAAGTGACCATTTTTGCAGGATTTTCTGCCTTGTATACAGCCGAGCCAGCCACAAAGGTATCGGCGCCCGCCTCTGCCGCTACCTCTATCGTGCTTGGTGAAATTCCACCGTCAACCTGTAGCCAAACCCCTCGATCATTTACTCCTAAACGCTTACGCGCCTGGCGTACTTTTTCCAACATTTCACTCATGAAACTCTGTCCACCAAAACCTGGTTCCACAGTCATAATGAGAACCATGTCTATTAATCCGATGTAGTCATCAAGAACCGAAAATGCTGTTCCAGGTTTTAGAGCGATGCCAACTCGAGACCCCAATCCATGTACATCTTCGATAATCTGTCGATGATTGATTGCAGCTTCATAGTGGTAGGTCACGCTCGCTGAGCCCATCTCTGCAAAACGAGGCGCTGCTTTCTCGGGCTCTATAACCATGAGATGAGAGTCGACTGGAATCGGGCAGTTCTCAATTATTTTTGCCGCTTTGTCAAAGTCGAAAGTAAAATTTGGAACAAAAATATTGTCCATGATGTCAAGGTGGATCAAATCAGAGGCATCTGCAATTCG
>VGAE01000079.1 GCA_016870975.1 Actinomycetota bacterium | reverse complement strand
TTGAAGAATTCAATGCCCTCGCAGGGGCTCAGAGCATTCACCTCGGAATGACAAGTCGTGACTTAACAGAGTTGGTTGAAGCAGCTCAGGTCAAGGATTCGCTTCGACTTGTACTGAAGGGTTCAGTTGCACTTCTTCAACTTCTCGCGCTCAAAGCAGATGCGTTCAAAGATTTGGCAATCGTTGGCCGCTCACACAATGTCCCGGCACAACTCACGACTCTCGGCAAGAGATTCGCAACAATTATTGAAGAGACGCTTTTTGCGGTGGCCAGAGTCGAAGATCTCATCGAGCGTTTGCCACTACGTGGACTCCGTGGACCAGTTGGTACTGCCCAGGATATGACTGACTTAATCGGTGTCCAATCGCATAAAGAAGTTGAAGATGCGCTTGCCCAAGAACTTGGGTTTGAGAAAGTTTTGGATTCGACTGGACAGATCTACCCACGTTCCTTTGATTTCGATGTGATCTCCGCTCTTGTCCAACTCGGAGCAGGACCATCTAACTTCGCTACATCAATTCGTCTCATGGCTGGAGCGGGACTCTTAAGTGAAGGCTTCAAAGCAGGTCAAGTCGGTTCATCTGCGATGCCGCATAAAGTCAACGCTCGCTCATCCGAGAGAATAAATGGGCTTATGGTGGTTCTTCGTGGGCACCTCTCAATGATTAGCGAGATTTCTGGTGACCAATGGAATGAGGGGGACGTTTCATGTTCTGTAATTCGGCGCGTTTCACTCCCGGGCGCCTTCTTTGCCCTGGATGGGATGCTTCAAACTTCGGCGACAATTGTGAAAGAGATGACCATATTTCGTGGACGAATTGAGCGGGAGGTCCGGGAACAACTGCCCTTCTTAGCTACAACTCGGCTAATGACCGAAGCGGTGAAAAAAGGAATGGGTAGAGAAGATGCCCATAAAGTCATACAAAAGTACTCACTGCATGCGATAGAGGCGATAAATCGAGGCGAGGAGTCGAATTTTCTTCTCTCCCTGGGTCAGGACTCAAGCTTTCCACTGACCACTGATGAGATTTCCGCTTTGACCTCAAACGCTTCAACGTTCATTGGTGATGCCCCAGCCCAAGTGAGTAGAGTCCTTTCACGCGTTAAAGAGTTAGCCACTAAGCATCGAAACTTGGGCCAAGTGGATTTTGAAGCGATAATCTGAATCTCATGTATGTCAGCAACAAAGAATGGGAGCGCTAGAGAAGTGGCGAAGAAGAAATCAAAGCGCGTAGCAAATACGAATCAATCGCCGGCTACCAAAGTCTTTTCTGGCGACAGATTTAGGCGAAACCTTCTGGTGATACCGTTGCTTGCACTTCTCGTTAAGTTCTATTTCATCCTTCGGATTCCACCCGCTCCTTGGCCAAGTATCGATCCTGCGCAGTATCGATTGGGTAATTTTTGGTTAGGCGCGGATGGAGAGAACTACGTCAATGGTCTCAACGCACTCATAACAAATGGCGTTCTTACTCCGGAAGGTTATGACTATTGGCCCGCGGGATATCCAATACTCCTTTATATTTTTGGACTTCCCTTTCGGTCACTGACACTCGTTAGCGCAGCGGTAATTCAAACCATCATTTATGCCATAGCTATGGCCTTTTTTATAGATCGGATTGCAACGACCCGCCTTCGCCGCTTTGC
>VGAE01000078.1 GCA_016870975.1 Actinomycetota bacterium | reverse complement strand
TAGGCCCACCATATCGAAGCTCGACTTTGCTGCGATATGGGGACTTAGCTCAATTGGTAGAGCACCTGCTTTGCAAGCAGGGGGTTAGGGGTTCAATTCCCCTAGTCTCCACAAATTTTTTATTCATCTTTACGGAACACGCTTTAATAAGAATTACGGAGCGCTCAATTACTACAGCCGAAGTAATCTTTGCGCTAAACAATTTCACATTCTCATATCCAACTCGATCAGGAAGACAAGTAATTGAATGTGCGATTGGAGATAGAGTTTTGAAAGTTTGGTTTGCCTATCCAATAGAAACCGAGAGCCCTAATATTGTCCTAACTACAGCATGGAAAGGTGAATAAATTGATTAAAGATTTTGAAATCAAGATTGACCCCAAAACCTCTGCCGCCTACGTAAGGCTAACTAATTCAAAAATTAGCAAAACTGAAAATTTGGGAGAGTTGTTAAACGCAGACCTTGACGCAGCTGGTCAATTAGTTGGTCTTGAGGTGCTCGATATTGAGTCCCTGAAAGAAATAGGGGAATCTGCCGGAAACTTAGGATTATCTAAAGGGGACATCCAAGCGATACTCTCTGAACTGGAAGCCCAGATCTAACGAAAGAGAGACTCATGTCAGATATGCCCCCAATCACACGCGCAACACTTCATACAAATAAGGGCGATATCGTCATAGAACTCTTCCCAAATCATGCGCCAAAAACTGTAAAGAATTTTGTGGAACTTGCCTCAGGAATGCGTGAATGGGTTAACCCAAATACCGGAACTAAAACAAATCAACCTCTCTATGATGGAACTGTTTTTCACCGAGTAATCAAAGGCTTCATGATTCAAGGTGGCGATCCACTTGGAACCGGAACTGGCGGTCCAGGTTATAAATTCGCTGATGAATTTCACCCCGAACTAACTTTCAATCGCCCTTACCTACTCGCTATGGCAAATGCCGGACCAAACACAAATGGCTCACAATTCTTTATTACTGTTGCAGAAACATCTTGGTTAAATCGAAAGCACACTATCTTCGGTGAAGTGAAGGATCCAAAGAGCCAAGCAGTAGTTGATGCGATTGCCACTGTGAATACTGCCGGCGCAGATCGACCAGTTGAAGCGGTAAAGATCGCCTCAGTCTCACTCTCATAATGCGGCTTCGCGCCCAATCTCTCACAACTCTCCTTGTTGGGTTAATCGCTCTTTCCTATTTAATCCAACTTCTCCATCCCGGTTATGAAGAAGCGCTCTGGATTTCAGGCGCTGAGTACCAACAAGGTCAATATTGGCGCTTATTTACCGTCGCCCTAGTTCACGGCGGATTTTTGCATCTCGGATTTAATCTTTACGCGTTGCATATTCTTGGCACACCAGTCGAGCAATTTTTTGGCCGCACTCGATACATCATTATTTTGTTGGTCTCGTTATTCTTTGGATCCCTCGCAAGCGCGCTTTTTAATAACCCTTACATCGCAAGCGTTGGCGCCTCCGGAATGGTCTTTGGTCTCTTTGGAGCCCTAGCTTTAATCAGCGCTCGAGTCGGTGTCGAGTGGCGCGGAATCATCGGAATTGTGCTGATCAACTTTGCCCTTGGATTCATCATCGGCGGCGTTGATTGGCGGGCTCACGTCGGAGGATTGCTGGGCGGAACGCTCACCACTCTCATTCTTAACCGTACGAAGT
>VGAE01000077.1 GCA_016870975.1 Actinomycetota bacterium | reverse complement strand
ACACTTGATATTCATCTTCAGTTTCACCTGGGAATCCAACGATAAAGTTGGAACGGATTCCTGCCTCAGGATTTAGCGCTCGGATCTGGGTTAAGAGGTGAAGGAATTTCTCCCCATCCCCAAATCGGCGCATCCGACGAAGAAGTGTTCCGGCTGCATGTTGAAATGAGATATCAAAATATGGAACAACCTTTGGGGTTGAAACTATTGCTTGCAAAAGTGTGGGACGGATTTCTGCTGGCTGAAGATATGAAAGTCTTATCCGCTCAATCCCATCTATTTCGGCTAGATCTGGGAGAAGTCGCTCAAGAATTCGTATGTCCCCAAAATCTTTCCCGTAAGAAGTTGTGTTCTCACTAACCAGAAAAATCTCACTTACGCCGTTTTCTGAAAGCCACTTAGCCTCATCGAGAATCTCAGTCGGACGGCGCGAGATAAAGGCGCCCCGGAATTGTGGGATGGCACAGAAGGTACAGCGGCGATCGCATCCCGAAGCAATCTTTAACGGAGCTAAAGGCGCATCACCAAGGCGCTTTCTAGAGAAGGCGGCAGCCTGGCCCATTGAGCCTTTAAATTCATGCCTCTCTTCTTGGCGCTTTGCCGGCGAAATTGGGATAAGGGAACGACGATCTTTTGGCTTGTGGACTTCGAGTTTTTGGCCATCAACTATTGAACGAAGTCGATTTGAAATATCGGCATAGTCATCAAAACCTAAGATCGCATCTGCCTCAGGAAGTGCTTCGGCTAACTCATCGCCATAGCGCTCGGCCATACAACCAACTGCGACCACCGCCCTTAAAGTCCCGTCATTCTTAAGTGAATGAGCCTCAAGCAGGGCATCAACTGAATCTTTCTTTGCTGACTCGATGAAACCACAGGTATTAATGAGTGCAATATCAGCGCTGCCCACATCACTTATCAATTCCCAACCATCGGCTGCGAGGCGGCCAGCGAGTTCTTCCGAGTCGACTTCATTTCGCGCGCACCCCAAAGTTACAAGTGCAACAGTTTTAGGATTTGCGCGAGTGGGCGACACTCGCAGATTCTACCGAGCGAACTAACCTTGATTCGCTAGGGCTTGTGGGCCGAACTCGAGCCTTACAACTTCACCGACCTTACCGGAGACGCCCAAGTCTTCGCCGTTAACGATTAATTGGATAGCTCCAGCATTGCCGATCACAAGATACAAAAGTTGATTATCGTTGAAACTCATCTGCTCGCCTTGACGGATTCGGCCACTGTATTGAGTCGCGCCAGAACTATCGTTGACAGCAACCCAAGAAAGCCCATTTACACCCTTAAGAGTTACCTCAACGCCATCAGTTTTCTTTGCAACCGGACCGCTCTCTTCAACCTTAGTGGTTTCGTCAGAGAGAACATCATTGTTATTACTAGTCGAAATTAACGCTCCCCCAAATACAAAGAGCGCAACTACACCCGCAGCAACTCCGGTGAGGCCTTTCCAAGAAATTGGCTTACGAACTTTCTTTGCAGTTGTTGCATTTGTATCGTTTAGTAATTCACGAATTGATTTATTTAATGGAATGGTCTGGGAATCAAATTTAGAAAGTATTGGATCTGCATCTGCGCCACAAACGCGTGCAATATTTCTAATATGTCCACGGGCATATGCTGGTCCACCACTTGCGGTGAAGTTATCGCGCTCTAAATCTTCAATTACGCTCTCAGGGATTCGGGTGCGCTTAGAAAGTTCGCCAGTAGACAGACCAGCTGCCTTGCGAA
>VGAE01000076.1 GCA_016870975.1 Actinomycetota bacterium | reverse complement strand
CTGTCGCTTTATGACCCGTTTACCTAAAAAACGGGGAATTACCCAGGATGGCGAGGATAAATCCCTCATCCTCCGCAACTTCCAATTCAGAATTTAACGATTCTATGCCGGATAGCGCCATCGTACTTCAACCTCCGAAAGAGGCTAACCGACTTGAAATCGTAGAAATACTCATGCCAAGGGCATATCTCATCTAGCTCTATAACTGAACCTCCCAGGGATATGAATAAAATTCCAAAATCTCGCCACCGTATAACTCCTTATGTTCCCGATTGCAGCAATAGAGCCAACTTGAGTTGCTTTTTATCAAATCAAAATATCTACCTACTAACTCTGTATTCATCTCTTGGAAACTAACGATGTTCACAAAGAGATCTATCCCGGCATCGCGGATAACTCCTGCGTCAGCAGCTCTTATCATGACCAACCTTATATTCGGTTGGCTCAACATAGTAAGTAATTCAAGCTGAGTCTTTGCTAAACCAAGTTCGCCTTTCTCAAGGCCAAGCCGCTCTACCATATCAAGGTCACTTAAGAGAACTTCCGTTAGGTTGATTGAAATTACCTTCTTGAAGGAGTCAGCTTTCAACGCCAGAGAGACAAAATTTGCTTGTCCGTCGCCAATTACACATGCAATCTTGTCCTTGCCTAACAGTCCAAATCTTTCGAGGTACATGAAAGTGTAAACATGCCTTATTACACATACATCCAATGATCTTGATTGAACCGAGCAGAACTGAAGTGCTAAATCGTAGAAAACGCTTCCTACGGCCCTGTCAAAGTTGTCGAAGATTCTTTTTTGCGCTCTTCTATGCAGAGAATACGAAAACGGGAAGCGGGGGCTTCTGTTAGAGAAACCATTGATACCGCCGATTTTTGCGTCATTGGTAATTTCTGCACCTTCAGTGTGAATCATCCAATGACTGGACTTTTGATCATCGTCATAATGCAGCGATTGGACAAGCTCTTTACGAATTTCCTTGAAAGTCTCTCTAATCAAATCTCGACCCCGATGTACTTTGTCTGCAAGAACTCGTGGATTCCATCGAATCCGCCTTCGCGACCAAGGCCGCTCTGTTTGTTTCCGCCGAATGGCGCAGCGGGATCCGAGATCATTCCACGGTTGATAGCGACCATTCCGGAATCAATCGCTTCAGCGACGCGAATTGCTCGACCGAGTTCTCCGGAATAGACATAGCTAATCAATCCAAAGTCACTGTCATTCGCGAGCTTGATCGCTTCATCATCAGTTTCGAAAGTGACAATAGGAGCGACAGGTCCGAAGACTTCGTACTTCAAAATCTCATTATCTTTATCGACAGTTAAAACTGTTGGTGGGTAGAAAGCTCCTGGTCCGTCTGGAAGTACGCCACCTGTCTCCACTTTCGCGCCACCTTTTACAGATAATTCAACAAGTTGAGCAATCTTGTCGCGCTCTTTCTTAGAGACGCTCGCACCAAGTTGTGCTCCTGGTTCGCGGCCTGGGGCCATACGCAACTCAGCCATGGCTTTAGCGAACTTATCTGTGAATTCATTAGCGATCTTCTTATGGACATAGATTCGATTAGCAGCGGTGCAGGCAGCCCCGCCATTTCTCATCTTGGCAAGCATTAAACCTTTAACCGCCTCATCGATATTGGCATCATCTAGAACCACAAATGGCGCATTTCCCCCGAGCTCCATAGAGCATCGGATCACTCGATCTGATGCCTCTTTAAGAAGGATGCGACCAACCTCTGTAGATCCTGTGAAAGAAAGATTCATAACCCTTGGATCATGGAGCATTCGACTAACCATTGGCCCTGCTGGCGTTGGAGTAATTAGATTGACCACTCCCTTTGGCACTCCGGCTCGCTCTAAAATATCAACAATTGCCAT
>VGAE01000075.1 GCA_016870975.1 Actinomycetota bacterium | reverse complement strand
CCATTCGCGAAAGAACCCCAAGTAAAGTGCCATCGCGCGATACGACAGGCGCGAGTTTGACGCGATTTTCCTGTAACGTCTCAAAGGCTGACTTCGGATCGGCATCTTCTTTAAGAGTCACCAAGGAGGTGCTCATAACTTTTCGGAGTTGCGTGAATCGATCCACACCAATCAAATCATCTTCAGTCACAACGCCGACTGGGCTATCGCCATCGACGATAACGATTCCGCTGTGGGCACGCTTATGAATCAAGCTGCTGGCATCCGCCACAGTTTGGGTTGGACCTAAAGTCACAGCGGTGTCAAAGAGTGGATGCCGCGACTTGATCCACGCAATCACCTCTGTCACAACTTCGACCGGAATATCTTGAGGGATTACTGCGATTGCACCACGGCGAGCGACAGTCTCTGCCATTCGTCGCCCAGCGACAGCAGTCATATTTGCAACGACGAGTGGAATGCTGTTTCCGACTGAGTCCCTAGGTGTGAGATCTACTTCAAGACGGCTACCAAGCGCTGATCGATTTGGCACCATGAAGACATCGTCATAGGTGAGATCAAAGGATGGCTCGTTGATGAACCGCACTGTCCAGACTATATCCGAGAAGAGTTATAGATAAGAGGGCCATAGCAAACCCATAACTTTGGGCTCGCTCTTCTAGACTCGCTGGATGAGGCGAATCATTCGAATCCTGCGCAACATTCTGATTTCGGTACTGATTCTCGCGCTATCGCTATTTTTCTTCACCAAGGCCGTTAGATATCCCAATCCGATCGCAACGATAAAGCTTGGTCTTGCTCCTGCCTCAAAGACTCCAACGCTGATGCCGTGGCACACCATCTCTGCATCTTCAAAACCTATAGAACTTCCACGAGGCAATGAAGAGATGCCAAGAGAAGTTCTTTATCAGGGCGCTGGCATAGGTTTCGATGAATTTCTTGATGCGACAAAGACCAATGCCTTCCTTGTCATCCGAAATGGCGTTCTCACATACGAGTGGTACCGGGAGGGATTTTCGGCATCATCACAACTTCCCTCGTACTCCGTTGCCAAGACCATGACTTCAATCATGATTGGACGTCTCATCGATGAAGGCAAGATATCTGAGTCTGATCGCTTCGTTGAATTCTTCCCAGACCTTGCTAATCAGAGTTCTTTTGATCAAGTTACAGTCAAGACACTTCTCGATATGCAATCAGGTGTTGGCGTCTCTGATGACTACCCCACCGGGCCACAAGGTTGGGGTGTTGCCATCGCGCAGATGTACGCAACAACGGATATCGATTGGTTTATGAAGAACAATCGGAAGATGTCATTTGATCCAGGCAGTAGATCCGAATATAGAAGCGTTGACACTGCGATGTTGGGCATGATCATCAAGAAAGTGGCTGGGGTGAGGGTCGCAGACTATTTCCAACAGGAAGTTTGGGAGAAGGTAGGGAGCGAGTTTCCCGCAACATGGAATGTTGATCGAGTAGGAGGAACCGAGAAGACTTTCTGCTGCTTCAACGCCAGCGCACGAGACTACGCACGAGTCGGTCTGCTCTTCCTCAATGGCGGATACTCAGGCTCAACCAAAGTGATTTCTAGGCTCTGGCTCACACGAATGACCACTCCAGTGACAACTCTCGATCATGACTGGGGGTATGGAGCTCAAGTGTGGCATCCATTCACTGGAACTTCGATGGCACTTGGACTCTATGGACAATTCATCTTCATTGATCCATCAACCCGCACTGTCATTGTTAAGTTAAGTGATAATCCACCTGGATCCGATACTGAAGAACCAACAGCGAAAGTTCTTTATACAATTTCACAACTTAAACGTTAAGTGTTGAATTTCATGCGGAGAATTTTCAAATCTTGATTTAATTTATTGGTGTGGTAA
>VGAE01000074.1 GCA_016870975.1 Actinomycetota bacterium | reverse complement strand
CCATCTCTCAAATAAACAATAGCGCAGAGGTAGTTTAATGAGCGCGAAACGTGGTGGCTTAGGGAGAAATTTAGATTCACTCATACCAACACCGATAAGAGCAGCAGGAATTGAAACTCCGGTCGCAGGTCGATTAGAAGTTAATATAAATTCAATAAAACCAAACCCGAGACAACCAAGAACTGTTTTCGATGATGAATCTCTAACTGAATTAGCCGCATCTATAAAAGAGATTGGAATCCTGCAACCCCCAGTAGTCCGTAAAGTAAGCGAAAATCAATATGAATTAATCATGGGAGAGCGCCGGCTCCGGGCGGCGAAACTTGCGGGATTAGCCAGCATCCCCGTCATAATCCGAGAGACGAGCGATAACGAATTACTACGTGAAGCGCTGATTGAAAATATCCATAGAAGCAACCTAAATTCATTAGAAGAAGCGGCTGCATATAGTCAGATGTTGGATGATTTTGGTTTAACACATGACGAACTTGCTAAGCGAATCGGAAAATCTAGACCTGTAATAACCAATACTTTAAGGCTGTTGAATTTACCTCCTACAGTGCAGAAGAAATTAGCGAGTGGTGCAATTAGCACCGGCCATGCTCGAGCCCTACTTGGGTTATCTGATCAAGGCGAAATTGAGCGGATTGCAAATAAAATTGTGAGCGAAGGTTTAAGTGTTCGTGCGACTGAGGAACTAATTGCACTTAGTGGTGGTTCGAGTAAGGCGACTACTAAACGAGGTAGCTCGACCTCTCTTGGAAAATATAACGAGCTAGAAGAGAAGTTAGGTGATGCGCTAGACACAAGAGTGAGGATAAAGGGCGGCAAGAGCGGTGGAAAGATTCAGATTGAGTTTGCAGATAGCCAAGACCTACTTCGAATTGCCGGAAAAATCAGTTAAGTTTTAAAGAATTTCTACGTTGGATTTCTTGTTCCACAACTCCCGCGAGCGCCTTAACGCCCTCACGAATTCGCTCTGGGGTTGGGTAGCAATATGAAAGTCGCATCGACCAACTTCCTAATCCATCGGCGTAGAAAGCAGTTCCTGGAACATAAGCAACCTTGGCGACAATCGCCTTTGGCATAAGCGCCTTGGTATCAATCTCAGGTGGCAAGGTAACCCAGACATAAAAGCCACCTTGGGGTCTAGTCCAAGTCGCAGACTTTGGGAAGTAAGCATCTAGAGATTCGAGCATGGCATCGCGCCGAACCTTGTAGAGCTCGACAAATGAGGAGATTTGATCGCGCCAAGGCTGATCGGCGAAGTAGCTCGAGATCGACATCTGGGCGAAGTTTGAGGGGCAGAGGATTGAGCTCTCTGAGGCAATCACCAATTTTTCCCGGAGCGCTTGAGGTACGAGTGCCCAGCCAATCCGAAAACCGGGAACTATCGTCTTTGAGAATGATCCGAGGTAGATAACATTTTCTGAATCTTCAGCGCGCATCGCATTTGGAGAGGGGCGATCAAAACCGAGCAACCCATAAGGATTATCTTCCACAATAAAAATCTTCTCAGAGCGGCAAATGTCAAGAATTTCAGTTCTTCGATCTGCGGGAAGAAGGACGCCAGCAGGGTTTTGATAGTTAGGAATTAGATAGAGGAACTTGATTCGTCGCCCTTGGTAGCGCAGGGTTTTAATTGCCTGGCGAAGCGCCTCAGGAACTAATCCATCTTTATCCATCTCAACATGGACCACACTCGCCTCATATTGAGCAAAGGTTCCAAGCGCCCCAACATAGGAAGGCGCTTCAACTAACACGACATCACCTGGATCGATAAAAATGCGCGAAATCAAATCTAAGGCTTGTTGCGAACCGGTTGTTACAAGAACATCATCGGGATTGGCACGTATTCCTTCAAGGGCCATAACATCACAGATCTGTTCGCGAAGTTTTGGATGCCCTTGGCCACTTCCATATTGGAGC
>VGAE01000073.1 GCA_016870975.1 Actinomycetota bacterium | reverse complement strand
TGTTGATAAGTCTCGGGGCTCGCACTTTGAGAATTCTTACTGCATCGCACCCGATGGAAAGCCCTTTGTTCTTACTGAGGAAGATGGCGGAAAGGCCAACTTGGCGAGATTTGGCATAGAAGTTTCTAACTCAATCTAACTGGAAGACTCAATAATCCACGCAGAGCAAGATCTTTTCGCCATTCCAATTTATTCGGGTCGACATTCAATTCAATTTTCTTAAATCGCTGGATTAGGGTGGATATAACTTCTTGAGCTTCAATCCGGGCAAGCGGCGCTCCTAAGCAGACATGAACCCCTTTGCCGTAAGCAAGATGTCGTTTATTGTCGCGATGGAAATCAAAAGTATGTGGATCTGGGAATATGCCTGCATCTCTATTAGCGGCTGCCAATATAGGCAGAACTAACTCTCCCTGCTTGATTTTCACACCGCTTAGTTCAAGATCACTCTTAGCCAATCTCCAAGAGCGAGGTACAGAACCATCAAAGCGGGCCATCTCCTCAACGACTAGAGGAATCGTGCCCATGTCATCTCTTATTTGAGAGATAACTTCTTCACTTAGTAGTAGCGCCAGAATTCCATTTCCAAGTAGGTGAGTTGTGGTTTCATGACCTGCAACAAAGAGAGTAACTACTGTTGAGAGCAGTTCTTGATCAGAGAGCACCTCTTCCTCTTGCAGAACTAGACTTGAGAGAACGTCATCACCAGCAAGACTTCCTTTGGATTTGTGAGTTCTACGTTCTGCGACTAATTCAAGTACAAACTCGCGCATTTCATGAAGCATTGCTTCAGCATGCAGAGCCTTATCCTCACTAATCTTTCCGCCTCGCTCATACAAACCATTTACTGCATGAGCCCAGCGAATGAGATTTGGTACGTCACTTGGTCTAGAGCCAAGGAGTTTTCCAACTATAAGTGCGGGAAGAGGTGTAAGAAGATGTTCGATTAGATTAACGTCTCCATTAAGTTCTGCAACTAAAGCGTTTGCATGTGAATTAATTTCGGGTCGAAGCGACTCGATAATCTTGGGGGTGAAGGAGCGAGCTAGTAAGGAACGGATTCTTCGTTGTTCTGGCGGATCAGAGTGGTGTAAGCCGATAGCAAAATGAGCGTGTAGTAATTGAATCCGCGCCTGAGTCTCGCTATTTAGTTGATTAAGGAGGTGGGTTACCCGACCTTTACTTGAGTAGTTCTCGTGATCACGGAGCACCGCATCTATATCCTCAAATCGAGTTAAAACCCAACCACCAATCGTCTCGCTCAAGTGAATGGGGGAGCTAGCTCTCAATTCATCAAATAGTGGAAAAGGATCGCTGTAGTACGAACCACTATGAAGGCTTTCCTGAATCAAGGATTCCGGTGAAGGTTTCATCAGAGATAGTATTTCATAGTGCTACCGCCAAACTTCTTAGCGCAATTGCTCCCAAAGGATTGGTCTTCGCATAACCAAAGTGAAAAGAAGCTCTTCAAGTCATTTATCTCTTATGCCGCAGCAGATGCGATTGGGCGCTAAGTGGGTAGCCGCAGCTATAGAGATTGATCGCTCAATTCGTCCCAGTTGGAGCGATGTTTGTCGTAGGTTTGGCTGATGAGAGCTGAAGAGCAACGCGAGAAAAGGGCACGAATATCAGCTCTTTTAAAGGCCAAAGACCTCGATGCTGTGGTTCTTCGCAAAGGCGCAAATGTCGCTTGGATAACTAGCGGCCGTGCACATATACCGACCACTCTTGAGCTTTCTTGCATGGATGTGATTGTTTATCAGGATCGAATTGTTGTGGTTACAAATAAAATCGAAGCCCCAAGGCTAAAAGAAGAAGAGTTAAGTGGGGATGAGGAAGTTCTAATTGTGAATTGGTTTGAGGGTCGAGATGCCTTACTACCAAAGGGAAGCAAAATTGGAACTGATGGAGCTGATGCCGAACGTATAAA
>VGAE01000072.1 GCA_016870975.1 Actinomycetota bacterium | reverse complement strand
AATCGCCGTGGTGAAAGATTGGATTTAGTAGGCCGGGATGCCGGAGCAAGACTTACGAGTGTGAAGATTTCAGGTAAGAATTTCACATTGATTGGTGTTACCAGCGCTGAGATTTCAATCTCAAAGTTTGTGGATACTGAGCGCCCAGTTCGTTTATTAGATAACTCGCTAGATGATCCGGCCCAAAAAGCTCTAGATAAATATGGCTTTACTGCTGAGGACTTCACGGCTGAGTGGGGCGTATTTCCAATGGGACGCGGAACGACGCTTGAGGATCCAACCCTTGATCTATGTAGCTCCGAGTTTCCCTCGGAATTAGATCGTAAGGAGCGCCGCCAAATCGCGGTATCAAAATCTGGAAATCCGTATCTTTTCCTTTCGAGTGAGACTGTGCGCTACAAGAGCAGCGCAGCCGGCGAAAAGGCGCTAGCTGAAGTTAAGAAGAGCTACACAAATTGTGTGAAGAATGCCGGTGGAGTTGAAAGAGATGGCTCTTTTACTAAGTATGAATTCTTTAGCGTTCCTGAAAACTTAACTCGCTTGGTGCCTGAGGCGAACCGAGTTATTGTGCATGCAAAAATTGGCGAAGGTGCGGCTGCCCGCTATCTTTTTGGAATTTATCAATACAAGGGCGAGATGTTTACTGGACTCTATATTGTGCGAAGTGGTGATAGCACATTCCCCGAAGATGAGTTACTTCGGTGGGTAGGCGTTGCTGAGAAGTTTGCGGAGCGACTTAATTCTTAATTAGTTTAATTTTCCTCGGTCACAGGTTGTTTCTTGAATACTACGGTGCGATACAAATAAAAACGGAATAGAGTTCCAAGGCCAACGCCAATTACATTTGCTGCAATATTGTCGGATAGAGCTGATTCAAAACCCAAGACATAACGCGAGATTGCAAGACTTGTTACGCCAAAAATCAGGGCGATGCCGTTAATGATGAAGAAAAGTGTTATCTCTCGCCGCGCGCCAGTTCGTTGGCGATCTTTCCAAGTCCAATGACGATTTCCCATGTAAGCAACAAGTATTGAAACTACTCCTGAGATCAGTGATCCGGTTAGGGGTTTTTCGGCGAGCGGCGCACCTTCTATGTGAACAAGGAGATTAAATCCGCCAACGGAGATCACATATGCGACTGCGCCAACGCTGGCGAACTTTCCTAGCTCGTGGCGGAGTGAATAAATCGACTTAATCATGGGTGCGACCCTACCGAAGGAAGTCTCGAAGTTTTTGAATTTATCGGTTAAATATCAATTGAACAAGGTCATAGGCTTGCGGACATGTTAGGCGCGAAGGCGAGAGTCTGGGTTGCAGGTGAGGCGCTAATTGATTTAGTGCCACTTAATGGCGAAGTAAAGGCAATCGTTGGTGGTGGTCCTGCAAATACCGCAAAGGCGTTAGCGAAGTTGGGCATTGAAGTCTGCTTTATTGGTGGAATTTCAAGTGATAGTTATGGCGCTGCGATTAGAGAAGAACTGCATAAGGTTGATCTGAGTCTCGCACTAGAAAGCGAATTGCCCACCGCGCTTGCTGAGGTGAGTTTAGATTCAAGCGGTTCGGCAAGTTATAAATTTACTTTAGAGGGAACTACAACTTTTGATTTCCATAATTCCTGGTTGCCCGATGGCTCGCCAGACATTCTTCATATTGGAACTCTTGCAACTCTCGTTGAACCTGGAGCGAGTGAGCTCTATTCGTGGGCAAAGGGATTGGATTCAGTAATTGTTTTCGACCCAAATGTTAGAAGTAGCGTTCTAAGTGATGCTGGGAAATATCGGGAAATTTTTGAGAGCTGGGCTTTGATTTCGAAGGTTGTGAAGATGTCTGAAGAGGATCTGCATTTCTTAGGCTATAGCGGTGGTGAAGAAGTTCTTGAGCTTGGCCCTGAGTTAGTTGTAGTTACAAGAGGTGCTGATGGAATGGAAGGGATTACGAGCGAAGG
>VGAE01000071.1 GCA_016870975.1 Actinomycetota bacterium | reverse complement strand
CTGGATCGAATCACGTACTTCCGACCGGCGGATGCGCCTGTCACTCAAGCGCGTTATCAGTGAACACTTTTCTTAAGAATGTTTCCCAGATTGAGTACAGCAAGGAAGCGCTCGCAGAAATTGCGGGTCAGGTGGTCAAACTGGCGGAAGCCGAGAACCTGCCGGCTCACGGTGAGGCGATTACCACACGATTTGAGTAGAACCTCTAGATGCCTATCTAGGGGGAATTTGGTAAATTTTCACCCCTTAGGGCCATCGACGTCCCGCGGAAGTTACTCTGAAAAATCGAGATGGAGAACGATGGCAAAGCAAGAACGACTATTCAGCGCTCTGCCGGAGCGAAGCGGTCTTTACGATCCTTCTTTCGAGCATGATGCCTGTGGCGTTGCCATGGTTGCAACCTTAAATAAAAAAGCAAGCCACGAAATTGTTCAGCAGGGACTTCAAGCTCTTCGTAACCTAAATCATCGCGGCGCCTCGGGAGCCGAGCCAAACAGCGGAGATGGCGCCGGAATTATGGTGCGAATCCCAGATGAATTTCTTCGCTCAAATGTTAAATTTGAATTGCCTCCAGCTGGTAGTTACGCAACTGGCATCGCCTTTGTACCTAAGAATTTTGGTGACTTATCTGGCCTTGAAAGAATTGCAACAGAAGAAGGTTTGAAAGTTCTTGGCTGGCGAGATGTGCCCGTTGATTCCTCTAGCTTAGGTGATACTGCACTTTCGGTCATGCCTGATTTCAAACAAATCTTTCTCTCAAGTCTCTCTAAAGAAAGCGGAATCGGATTAGATCGCCGAGTTTTTGTATTTAGAAAGCGCGTTGAACATTCACTACCGATTTATTTTTCGGGTTTATCGACTCGCACTCTGGTCTATAAAGGAATGTTAACTACTTATCAACTCTCAAAATTCTTTATTGACTTGAATGATCCAGTCTTTGTATCACCTTTCGCACTTGTTCACTCGAGATTCTCTACCAATACATTCCCATCTTGGCCATTAGCCCATCCCTATCGATACATTGCGCATAATGGTGAAATCAATACCCTAAAAGGAAATAGAAATTGGATGGCTGCACGAGAGGCTCTATTAGAAAGTGATTTGATCCCCGGCGATATCAAACGATTGTTTCCGATCGTAAATCCAGGAGGTAGTGATTCATCTTCATTCGATGAAGTTCTTGAATTACTCTACCTTGGAGGACGTTCTCTACCTCATTCAGTTTTGATGATGATTCCGGAAGCATGGGAAAAGAACTCCACCATGACACAGGAACGGAGAGACTTTTATCGATTCCATGCCTCATTAATGGAGCCATGGGATGGACCAGCCTGTATAACGTTTAGCGATGGCCAATTCATTGGAGCTGTGTTGGATCGAAATGGTTTACGCCCGAGCCGTTTCTGGGTGACCGATGACGGATTAGTAGTTCTTGCTAGCGAAGTCGGAGTATTAGATATTGCGCCTGATCGTGTTGTTAGAAAAGGTCGACTACAGCCAGGAAAAATGTTCTTGGTAGATCTTGAAGCAGGACGTGTCATTGAAGATGATGAAATTAAGGACGAATTAGCTAACGCAGCTCCGTACGGCCAGTGGCTCAAAGATGGCCTAGTAGATCTCAAGGATATTCCAACTCGAGAACATATTTTTTATCCTCATTCCTCAGTACTAAGACGTCAAAGAGCTTTTGGATATACCGAAGAGGAGTTACGTCTAATCATCACTCCAATGGCAAGAACTGGCGCAGAACCTATTGGTTCTATGGGAACTGATACTCCGGTTGCAGTTCTCTCCGAAAAGCCAAGACTGCTTTTTGACTACTTCAGCCAAATTTTTGCGCAAGTTACTAATCCACCTCTGGATGCAATTCGAGAAGAGTTAGTTACTTCGCTCGGTGTTTCAATCGGACCAGAACACAATCTTCTTGATCCCGGCCCAGAATCCTGCCGTCAAATCACTCTTGATTTTCCCGTTATTGATAATGATCAGTTAGCAAAAATTATTCATATA
>VGAE01000070.1 GCA_016870975.1 Actinomycetota bacterium | reverse complement strand
CACGGTCGCGCCCTTAATAGTCATATCAACCGAGCCGCTAGCAACAATTGGCGCTACAAATCCTCGAGTTGTTGCATACAAAGTACAAGTTCCGGTGCAACGCATGGAACCTTGTGGGAGATTAGACACCGCGCTTAATTTTCCACTTCGCTTCAACTTATTAGTTGGAATAATCGAAATCTTTGATGCAACTTCTGCCCGCCTACCATTTCCCAGGCAATCAAATGTTTGTAGCCTTGCATTTGCGCTACCGAGTGAGAATTCCATTACTGGCTTACTTTTCGCTTTACTCTTTGAGAGAATCCAGCCTTCTGGATTCACGAGCTCTGTAGAACACAATCCCGAACCTTCATCACGGAAATCACTTAACTCAACACCTACTGAAGCGGCGCGATAGTCAATCAACTTAATGGTTCCGCCAGCAAGTGGATAAGCGCGATCAATATTGACCTTCATCGCATCAGACCATGGGCTCCAGGAGCCGGCAAGGTCACGAACCCGCAGCGTTAGATCGTATTCACCTTCTGGTAAATCACGCACCTTTAAAATTCTCGGCGCGGTAAAAGGATTTAAATAAGTTGGTTGCCAACTTCCGATTTCTGAGGCAACAACCTTGCGTCCCTCGCCATTAATTCGGATTTCATATTCAGATACGCCACCGACTGAGTTTGCATAGGAATCATCAAGTAATTGAGTATCTGGGGAGCGCCAAGTTGTTGCGCTTGTAAGAATCGGCTTGGTTCGAAGTGAGCTCGACTCTTTCCGATCAATCTTGACCAACGCGCCACTTGTTCCAGTTACCGAGGCTGAAATCGAAACATTGCCCGAGTAAAGAGTCGTGGTCTTGCCCGGAGCAAGCGCCATCGATCCAGATACTTTAGAGCTCGCATAAGAGAATGAATCAAGATTCATCATCCAAATATCAGTTCCAATCGCCTCGGATGGATCAGCGCCAAAATCTCCTTCATTAGGCGATTGAACAGCTGATGCCGGCGGTGGATCAGTCCGATAAATGACCAACCCCGCCCCATTTCCAGAGCCCTCTTTTCGATACTCAATCCAATAAGTGGTGCTGCCATCGCGCAAGAAAATCGCTCGTGGTTTGCCATACACATCGACTGGATTAATCTCGACACTTTCAGATTTCCAAGATTGATAAATATCTTTTGTATCGAGTAAACCCATCCGCCATTGGTGATAAGTAGATAGCGGAGATTGATTATTGACATTACTCATCAAATCAATTGCGCCGCCGTATTCAATCGCTTTGCAAGAGCTCCAAGGTCCATCCGCATTTCCGTTGTTGCAGCGAATCAAATTCGAATGTCCGAGCCCGAGAGAGTGGCCTAACTCGTGAGCGATGATGAAGCCATCAATACTGTTATGAGAAACAATCACTCCACCCGGCTTCTTTACATCGCCAATTAACGCTCTTCCCGACCAGATACATCCCGCATCGGGAGTGACAATTACAAGATAACGATTCTCCCAATTTGTGATCCCCAGGCGCTTATAAGTCTCAACCCGTATCGCACTTGTCCAAGTCACATAATTTCCTTGGCATGGCATCCTCACATTTGCAGCAATTGGAGCTGCAAGAGATTCACCCGAATAAAACTCAATCTTGCGATCCTGGCTATCGCCCTCAATCGTGGTTAAGTTTCGCCACCAAGGCGATACAACTGTGTCAATTTGATTCTTTACCTCATTGATAGTTCCCGGAAGCGCCCTAGAACCCGGCCAACTAACCGAGACAACATCGATAACGCGGCGATCTAAAGCATATGAAGGAGCAAGCGGAAGTAGCGCGAGAAGGAGAGTGGAAGAGAAAAGAAGTTTGAGCCTTCGCCCTCTATTGCAAACGAAGATATTTCTCAATGTCTCGAATCGTGTCATCTAAGGAGTATTTTGGTGCCCAACCAGTCTTTTGGCGAAGTTTGGAGGTATCAGGAACTCTTCGCATCGTCTCCTCAAAGCCCTCAGCATATGCATCTTTATACGCAACGCTTCCAATCTTCGAGTTCGAACCAACAATACGAATAACTCGCT
>VGAE01000069.1 GCA_016870975.1 Actinomycetota bacterium | reverse complement strand
TATCTTGGGAGAAAACATTGCCGGCCTTGGACCAACAATCGCCCAGCGAATTGATTTCAAATTACTCAAGAGAGCTCCAATCGGTGCTCTTGAATTACTTGAACAGTTAACTTGGGGTCCGCCAAAAGGTGAATTGAGTGAGGCGGTAAAACCAGGCAGTGCGGTTGAATGGCTATTGAAGAACAAGTTCCTTATTCAGGTAGATAAAAAAACAGTCCTTTTACCAAGAGAGGTAGCGCTTGATCTTCGCGCCGGAAAAATTCATAGGAATCTACAAACAAAGCAACCATCCCTTGCAGGTAAAGACATCAGCGCCACCAAAGTTGATCAAGCGGCAATCGATTCAATTGCAACTTTGCTCCGGTTGTTGAGTGAGCTAATGAATTTTTGGGCTGAAGAGACGCCAACGGCAATTCAGTCGGGTGGACTCGGCGTTCGTGACCTCAAGAAAGCTACCGAGCATCTTGGCGTTGAGGAGGCCTTTGTTGCGTTCTTATCAGAGAGCGCATATCAACTCGGCATTCTGAGTATTGAAGCTGATGGCCGAATCTTGCCCAACGCGAACTTCGATATTTTCCAGAGTGAGAGCGCTGAAGAACAGTGGCGCGAGATTTTCTCTACATGGAAGCAGAGTTCAAGAGTTATCGGGCTTATAAGAAGGAGTGATTCACGCAGCGTTGCTCCTTTGGGAAATGAACTTGACCGCGCAAATGCCCCGCGAATAAAGCGAAACCTTTTGGAGAGCCTGAAAATGGGAATCTCACTTACAACTAAATCTCTAACCCAATCCGTGTTCTGGCTCTACCCACATCGAAGAGCACTTTCTGTAAATGAAGAGACTATCTCTTGGTTTGCGCGAGAGGCAGAGTGGTTGGGAGTAACTGGAAATGGTTCGTTATCCACCTTTGGAAAGAAAATCCTTGCCGGCGAAAAAAAATTAGGTGTTGGCGCATCACTGCCTTTGCCAGTTGACCACATCCTCATTCAGGGTGATAACACCGCAATCGCACCAGGACCGCTAGTAAATGAAGTTGCCCGAAAGCTATCAACCTTTGCTGATATCGAAAGTCGAGGAAATGCGACTGTTTACCGATTCTCCGAAAGTTCAATAAGAAGAGGTTTAGATCATGGACATTCAGGTGAAGAGATTCGAACCTTCTTAAAGGAAGTCTCGAAGACCCCAGTCCCTCAACCTTTGGAATATCTAATCTCGGATGTCGCTCGCAAGCATGGAAGGCTAAGAGTTGGATATGCAAATTGTTATCTCCGCTGTGAAGACGAGGCTCTAATATCTGGAATTTTGAAAGATAGGCGGTTAGAACATCTTCGACTAAGACAGATTGCTCCTCAGGTTTTAATTGGTGATGCCGAAAGTAGCGACATGATTGAAGAGCTAAAGGAATATGGCTACTTTCCTTCTGGTGAAAATGGTCAAGGCGCCGTTATCTCACAGCCACAATCTCGCCGGGCAAAAACAAAACCAAAACCACCCCGGATTGTGGGCGATCTTGTGCCACCTAGCGCCGACATCTTGAAGGTGGCAATCAGAACGCTAAAGACCGGAGAAAAAGGCTCGATAAAGCGGCCCAGCGGCGAGTTACCAAGAACAAGCGCGACTGAGACTTTGGATCTTCTAAATGAATATCTGGGTAAAGGTGTTGCACTTCGAATTGGTTACGCCGATACAAATGGCGCAGTATCTCTTCGAGTTATTGATCCGCTCTCGATATCACTTGGAACCTTGATAGCCCGCGACCACCTAACCAATGGAATTACCCCCTTTAAAATCACGCGGATAACAGGAGTCACGAGAGCATGAACTTAAGGCAGACTACTTCTATGAGTGATGAGATGCTCCAAGACCTAAAGTCTCTCGTTGAATGCGAAAGCCCGACTGAAGATCTATTAGCGTGTAATCGAGTCGTTGAGCTTGCGAGTGAGATTTCATTGAGAGTAACTGGCGTAAAAGGCGATCTCTTACAAGAAAAAGGTAGACCTGTATTTTGGCTTGGTAGCAAATCTCCAAAGGTTGCTCTCCTCGCACACTTTGACACAGTTTGGCCAATTGGTTCATTCACCCCGGTATGGAAAATCGATGGGGAATTAGTAAGGGGACCTGGTTGTTACGACATGAAAGCTGGTTTTATTCAAGCACTTTATTCAATGAAAGA
>VGAE01000068.1 GCA_016870975.1 Actinomycetota bacterium | reverse complement strand
CCTAGATTTCAGTGCGAATCTGCATCGCAACATCTTGAATTATCTTGCGAAGATCCTTCTTCGGTTCCCATCCAGTCAGTTGCCGAATCTTGGTGGTATCGGGAATGCGACGCATTGTGTCTTCAAAACCCTTCGGATACGCCTTCTCGTAGGGCACATACTCGATCTTTGAAGCTGAACCAGTTTCTGCAATTACGATCTCAGCTAGCTGTGAAATTGTCACTTCTCCTTTGCCACCAATATTAAATGCCTGCCCTAGCGCACCATTATCAAAGAAGACGCGCATCATTCCTTCAACAGCATCATCAACATGACAGAAAACTCGCGACTGTGAACCATCTCCGTAAACTTGAATGGGCGCTCCAAGAAGCGCTGACTTAACAAATGCCGGTAAAACCATTCCATAGGCGCCTGTCTGTCTAGGCCCAACGGTGTTGAAGAATCGCCCAATCACAAAAGGAAGACCATGTGTCGACCCGTAAATGACAGCCAAGGATTCATCAATTGCTTTTGCTTCAGAGTAAGTCCAGCGAACAAGTAGTGGCGACCCGATAACACGATCTGAATCTTCACGAAGGGGTTGCTCTGGATTCTTGCCGTAGAGCTCACTTGTGGAGGCGATGAAAGTCTTGATCTTTCTGCCTGCTGCCACTTCAAGGACTGCTTCAGTTCCATGAAGATTAGTAATGAGCGATTCAAGGGGGCGCTCCAAAATTCTCTTCACGCCAAGAGCCGCCCCTAAGTGAAAAATCCCATCGACTCCTTGAGATGCCTGATTGAGAACTTGCCTATCGAGCATATTGCCCTCGATAAAAGTGAATTGTGAATGCCCAGAAAACTTCTCAATATTCTTCTTCGAGCCCGTCGATAAATCATCTAGGGCGACAACGTGATCGCCTCGATCGAGAAGCCGCGCGGCGAGGTGAGAGCCGATGAAACCCGCGCCACCAGTTATCAAGAATTTCATGATTTGCCCACCTTACCCGAGTAGCTCGCGATAAAGCTCTTCGTGGGCCTTTGCCATCACATCGACCGAGAAAAGTTTCTCTGCTCTTGCTCTAGATGCCTCACTCATCGCATTAGAACCTCTTGTTACCGCGGCGACTTCTTCGACTGCTTTCGCCATTTCCTGCGAATCTCGCTTAGTAAGCCAACCCGTCACGCGATCTTCCACGATTTCAGCGACTGAACCGACATCTGTTGCTACCACAGGCACACCTGCCATCTGTGCTTCAATCAGAGATAAGGGCATTCCTTCGCTATCACTTGTAGAGAGGCCTATATCCGCTATCGACCACATCAATTCCTTTTCTTGCCATCCCACCATAAAAAGGTTGTCGGGGATAGCTCTGGCTAAATCTCGCTCCATATTCCCACCACCCGCCATTACGAAATCAATTCCGGGAACCAGTCTTGCAATCTCCACTACTCGATCGGGTCGCTTCACTTGAGTAAACCTTCCAAGCCAGACCACTATCGGTCGACTTCCAGTCAAATAGGAATTTGGATTTCTTGAAGGATTAGCAATTCGAGACTCGCTGGATCCTTGGTTTTGGGCATGAGAATTTAGTGAGAGCGACCGATTAACTTCTTCTAAAGCAGACTTCCTCGAAAGGAGTTTGATTGGCTCAATTCCAGGAGCAATGGATTGATACTGAGCTACCGAGCCAACCCCGACTGCAATCAACTCATCTTGAACACGTCTGCCAACCGAGATCAATCGATCGGTTCGTCTCGCTAATACCCGCTCGATGGCGTTGAGCACCGTCACTTTCATCTTCGAGAATTCTGGATCATAGAGATGATGTCCATGAAAAGTGTGGATTCGTTTTGCTGGATAGTTGATGGTCCTTGCAATCAGCCCTGCCTTAAAAGTGTGCGAGTGGATTATCTCTGGGCGATACTCGGCAACAAGTTTCTTGAACGATTTCCTCGCTGCGAAGTCCTGGATTGAAATTTCGCGAGAGAGCGTGGATATCCGAACTACCCCTAATTCAGATGTACCCGGATCTTCGATCTCACCGGCGGGCACGCTGCCAATCACGAGAGTGTGTTGGCCTTCGCCTGATTGAAGCCCCCGCATCAAGTTAGCGAGGTAGGTGGCGGTGCCTCCCATATTCATACGAGCTATGAGATGTAGAACTCGATACTTCGCCACAAGTTCAGCGATTCGTGCTCTTCGGATCCAC
>VGAE01000067.1 GCA_016870975.1 Actinomycetota bacterium | reverse complement strand
GCACTAGTTAGTTCTATGGAAGATGTTGATTCAGTTATTCACCTTGCGGCCAAGAAAGCGGTAGGGGAATCAGTCTCGAATCCCTTGAAGTATTATGCAAATAACGTCGGTGGGATCCTAAATCTTTTGGGTGCGATGTCCTATAGGGGAGTCAAAAAAATAGTTTTTTCATCTACTGCAGCTGTTTATGCGCCAAGTGAAAAGAGCGCTATTGAAGAGTCTGATCCTGTGATTCCACTCTCTCCTTACGGTGAAACTAAATTACTTTCTGAAAGATTGATTAGTAAAGTTGCTGAAGCGGAGGAATTCTCTTCAATATCCCTTCGCTATTTCAATGTGGTGGGCTCCTCTAGACCTGAATTTGGGGACAATTCAAAAGATAATTTGGTTCCAAAAGTATTTGCAGCCTATAAAGATTCTAGGCGCCCAGAGATTTACGGTGACGATTATCCAACTAAGGATGGAACCTGCATAAGGGATTACATCCATGTCGGAGATCTTGCAGAAGCTCATCTACTTGCGCTAAAGGCTATTGAAAGCAAGCGAATTGATGAGGTTTATAACGTTGGCTCGGGAAGTGGTTACTCGGTTAAAGAGATGATCGAACAAATTTCAATCACTATGGGAGTGGACTTAAATCCACTTGTAGTTGGACGTCGCGATGGCGATTCACCGCAACTAATTTCTTCAATAACCAAGATAGAGAGAGATTTGGGATGGAAGCCAAAGTCGAACTTGAAAGAGATGATTGACTCTTCTTGGGAAGTAGAAAAGGCGCTATCGCAATGAGCCTTCTGGGAGAGAGATACGCAAGTAAGGGAATGCGGGAGATTTGGTCGCGAGAAAACAAAGTAATGATGGAGAGAAAGCTCTGGATTTCTGTTATGAAAATACAAGCTCAATTAGGGCTTTCGATACCTACTTCTACTATCACGGATTATGAAAAGGTCTTAAGGAAAATAGATTTTGAGTCAATAGATTCAAGAGAAATCGAATTGGGTCACGATGTAAAGGCAAGAATTGAGGAATTCAACGCCCTTGCTGGCCACGAAAAGATTCACCTCGCAATGACTAGTCGAGATCTTACTGAGAATGTCGAGCTAGTTCAAATTAAGCAGGCGCTTAACTTAGTGTTATCAAAGTCGAGAGTACTTCTTCTTAAACTAGCGGATAAAGCAGAATCTCTAGCAACGGAATTGATTGTTGCGCGGACTCATAACGTGCCGGCCCAACTAACAACCCTAGGAAAGAAATTTGCAACATGGGCCGAAGAACTAGAGCTTGCTGAGGCGAACCTGGAAAACTTAATCTCGCGCCTTCCAATTCGAGGTATCCATGGCGCAGTCGGTACAAATTTAGATCTCACTGAATTGTTAGGTAACAAGGCAAATGCTTTAAATGAAGCGCTTAACGCTGAACTGGGATTTGATCAGCAACTAAATGCCCCATCCCAGATCTATCCAAGATCCCTAGATTTTGAAGTTATATCTGCTCTATTCCAAGTTGTTGCAACACCAAGCACAATCGCTACAAATATCAGACTTATGTCGGGTCTTGGAATTGCCTCTGAAGGATTGTCAAAAGGTAAGACTGGTTCATCCGCCATGCCACACAAAACAAATCCAAGATTAAGTGAACGAATTAATTCAATAGCTTCAATTCTAAAGGGTCACTTAATTATGGTTGCCGATTTATCTGGCTCTCAATGGAACGAAGGCGATGTCTCATGCAGCGCTCTTAGGCGCGTGGCGCTACCCGATGCATTCTTTGCTTCTGACGCAATTCTAGAAATTATGATTCAACTACTAGATAAATTGGAATTAAATCATGAGCAGATAAGAAGAGAAATTCATAAACGACTTCCTGAAATTTCGAGCTCGACTCTATTGATGCTATCGGTAAAGAAAGGCGTTGGGAGAGAAGTAGCGCATAAGGCGATTAAGGAATATTCGCTAAATAGAGAGAATGAAGGGGATTTTTTCGATCTCATTGTTGAGGATAAAGTTCTCCAGATTGATCGTGCAGAGATTGAGGATTTTAGAAGTAATCCAAGCAAATTAGCCGGTGATGCGGGATCTCAAGCGTTGCTTGTCGCAAAGCGCATTAAAAGCAGACTCTCCGGTAAGACCGACTTAACTGATTTTTCACCCTCAACTTTGCGTTAATGACCTAAAATCCCGCTATGCCAAGTAAGTCAGTAGCCACAGAAAAGTCACAGATAAAGCTTCGTAAG
>VGAE01000066.1 GCA_016870975.1 Actinomycetota bacterium | reverse complement strand
AAAAACACATCGCGCACTCTTCTTGATTTCTCGCAAAATATTTCAGGATGGGTGCGTTTAACTGTTGATGGTAAGAAAGGTGATGTCGTCACTATTCGCCATGCCGAAGTTCTAGAACCTGGTCCAAATCTCCATACCGCAGCCCTTCGAACTGCCAAAGCAACAGATCGTTACACTCTTGATCGCGATGGCCGCCACATCCTTGAGCCAAGGTTTACCTTCCACGGTTTCCAATTTGCAGAGGTCACTGGCCCGGTTAAGTTCATTTCAGCAGTAGGTGTAGCTATCTCATCGGCAAATGAACGCCGGGGGCACTTCACTTCATCGGATGCGCGACTAAATCGACTTCACCAAAACGTTGTGTGGTCTATTGCCGACAACATGGTTTCGATTCCAACCGACTGTCCACAACGTGATGAACGTTTAGGTTGGACCGGAGACGCGCAAACAATCGCAATAACATCTAACACCTTATATAAACTCGACAGTTTCTGGCGTAACTGGTTAACAGACCTATGGGTTGATCAGAGGCGCATTGGAGCAGTAGGTGCGGTTGTTCCAGATATATTGTCTAAACAGCCATCGCCTGCTGAGGGTGAGGGTTGGATAATAACGGACCGTGCAGGTTGGGCAGATGCAGCCACAATCGTTCCCATGGCCGCCTTCGAATCTTACGGAAGTTTTGCGACTCTCAAGCAACAAGTCGAGAGCATTCGCGCGTACGTCGAGAGTTTATCTGCACATCGAAAGGGTGAGAAGTTTTTACCTGAAGAGTTCCAATTTGGAGACTGGTGTGATCCTGACGCACCAGTAGACCAGCCATGGCTCTCAAAGGTAAAGGCACAATTCGTTGCAAATGCCTTCTTTGCTAACACAGTGCAGCTTGCGGCCGATACCGAGGCGCTGGTTGGTGATTCAGAGCACCAGAAGAAGTTTGCAGAATTGGCAGCAACTCTCAAAAGAGATATTTGGGAACATTTTGGCCAAGAAGCGAAAGAGACCACGGCAGGATGCTCTATTGCGCTTGAGTTTGAAATTGTTCCCGAAGCTGAAAAGGCAGAAGTTGCGAAAATTTTGAACGACAAAGTAATTGCCGATGAAGGCAAAATTACGACTGGCTTCCTCGGAACACCGCTCATTCTTCACGCTCTGTCTAAAAATGGATATTTCAGCGCGGCCTACACGATGTTGATGCGTAGAAAAGTGCGTTCTTGGCTCTATCAAGTTGATCAAAAGGCAACCACTATCTGGGAGCGTTGGGATGCTATCCGTGAAGACGGATCAATTCATAAAGGTGAGATGGCCTCATCTTATGAGGAACAGACAGATGTTTCCATGATTTCATTTAATCATTATGCGTATGGAGCAGTAATTGATTGGGTTTATCGAAATGTCGCGGGGATTGCTCCGACAAAGAAGAGCCCTGGTTATAGCCATATTGTCTTTGCGCCACGTCCGGGTGAAGGTTTTACATATGCATCAGCAGAAATCAAAACGCCATATGGTGTAGCTGGAATATCTTGGGAGATTGTGGGCGATGGTGTGTTAACAGCAAAGATAACGGTCCCTTTTGGAACTTGCGCAAATCTTGATTTCCCTGTTACTTCAAATTCAGTACTTCGAGTGAACGGTGAGAATTTCACTAATAAAGCAGAGGTGAGGTACGGAAACTATGTCGTCTCATTGAGTGCGCCTCAGATTGCACCTTTCAAAGTCGCAATTTAAGCAAGGAGACTTATTGTGGACTTTAAAGCCAATATTGACGCGCTCCCTCTTCACTATCTAGTCCCGTGAATTGGATGTTTACGACAAGAATTCCTAGGAGCGCGAATCCTCGTAGGACATCTAGCGCGATATCTCTCTACATTTTTATCTCCTAGATCAATTGTAAGGACAGGTCGAATGCAACCATCACGACAGCTAACATTATAGAGATAGCCCTGCGCGCAGCAAAAGATTATGCAGATAATCACCCAGATCAACCGCCTCTAATTATTCTCAATAGCTGGAACGAGTGGACCGAAACTAGCTACTTACAACCGGATGACTTATACGGCTACGGCTATTTAGAGGCTGTGAAGCGAGTTTTTCTTGACTGATTTGTAGTGTCGGAATCTGGTTCTACTGAGGATTTTTACTAAGTGGGTTTAGCCAACAAGATCAGCGCACATCGCACGGAATGCCGCTCAAGAAAGGTACTCCACACAATGGCATTTGCTTTTCGCAGACATTCTTTACATAACTCTGTTCCCCCTCATTGCGTTTATTTTCTTTAACAAGAAAATTATTGCAGGGATGACAGCTGGCTCTATAAAGGGTTAGTACA
>VGAE01000065.1 GCA_016870975.1 Actinomycetota bacterium | reverse complement strand
TATTGCCGGATTCGGGATAGCTACATTTTTCTGGCTTCGCTCAAAGGTTAAGAATCTTTTTGTCCAAGGGTTCTACCTCGGCGCTGGTTTGATTGGTTTCATCTTGACGGCCTTTGCACTCTTTAATCTTGGTCCATTGGCGCGTTTTGTCTTTGGTGAAACTATTCTCTACCGATTTGATTATTGGTATGCAGGATGGATGATGACACTTAAGAATCCCATCTTTGGTGTCGGAATGGATTCTTACGGTGACTGGTATCGCCAGTTAAGAGGTGAAGTTGCCACTTTGCGAACAATTCCTGATCGAATTACGAATACCGCTCACAATATTTACTTGGACATCTCAGCAAGTGGTGGCTTCCCACTGTTGGGCGCTTACCTCTTGTTACTCGGTTTCGCCGCTCGGGCATCTTGGAGGGTAATTCGTAGGAACAGGGACTTTGATCCTTATTTTGTTGCCATGTTTTCCGCGTGGCTTGCCTATCTGATTCAAGCTGCCATAAGTATCAATCAAATTGGAGTGGGAATTTGGGGCTGGCTCTTCACTGGAGGGTTGATTGGATATGAAATAGCAACTCGCTCAGAAGGAGAGCCTTCAAAGCGGAAGAAGACGGAGAGTCGGACCAGTTTGACTCCGATGCCTGCTGCTTCGGCGCTCATTGGGATCTTTGCCTTTGCTCTTGGATTCATACTTTCTTTCATTCCCTTTTCTGCCGATATGAAATTTAAAGATGCACTGCAATCTAACTCGCTTGAGGCTATGAAAGAGAGCGTTGACGGACTTGGCTCCTCGGCTTACCAGTATGAATTGACTTTGGATTCCGCGCTCAAGCAGAACAATGAGGCAGAGGCGAAACTCATCATGGAGGGACTGTTGGCTCGATACCCAAGAGATTTCATGGCCTGGCAAGTGAGAGCTTTACTTCCTTCGATGACTCCTGACCAACGCCTGGAAGCTCAACGGCGACTACTGGAGCTTGACCCCTTCAATAACACTCTCGCCAGACCATAGTGTCTTGTTTGTCCGATTTGTCTGACTCCCACGACATTTGAAAGCCCCCGGCGTCTTTAGGGTTAGAGGCTGAACTTCCGGAGGTTCAGTCGAGAAATAATCGAGGCGCGACGAGCAATAATGAATACAAGAGAAACTATTGAGAGTGCGGTCACCGAGTGGTCCGTGGCTGAGCTCGGTGCTTTCTTCGCTGAAAATCGCCATTATTTTCTCTCACATGCCTCAAGGCTCATCGGCAGCTCATCCGGCGCTGAAGAGTTAGTTCAAGACGCCCTAGTGCGTGTGCTCCTTGCCGCCCCAGAGCTCCCTTCAAAGTTTCATGCAATCACTTACTTCCATCGGACTCTAGAAAATCTCGCAAAAGACCTTTACCGAGCGCAGGGTAGACGGCCGAACTTGGTTGCGGTAGATGAAGTGGTTGCTGAACTAGATAAGTCCTTCATCACAGATTCAGATCATTCTGATGTCATCCAGAGGGCAGATGACCTGGCTCTGATTCAAGATGCTCTGTCACTTCTTTCGCCAGCTGAGCGAACTGCTCTGGTTATGTGGGAATTTGATGGACGTTCGACCCGCGAAATTGCAGAGACTATCGGCGTCAAGGAAAAGTCAGTTCGTCACACCATCTCCAGGGCTCGTGCTTCACTTCGCAGAATCCTGGAAGAGCGAGTCGTGGATGAAGTAAGAGGGTTGACTGCTTTGGATTTGATGTCCTCTACATTTAGAAGAGCATCGGCTCAGGTCAAGAAGTCATCGAGAGTCGCAATGTCACTTCTTCTGATTCTCGGCGCGTTCTTGGGTCTGAACAACCTCTCAATTTCAAATAACGGATTGGTCCTACCAAATGGAATTGAAGATCGCCAAGCGAAGCCGATTGCACCGCGGAGTCAGAACTCGGAAGGCGGTTCTCTGAGCGAACCCCAACCGACGACTTCGCTGAAAAAGAATCTTTCAAGTCAGGAAATTTCAATAGTTCCTAGCACGCCACTCTTCGCGGGCCTCGATGAAAATGGAATTCCTGAGTCATTCACAGTGGCAGATGAGTCAGGCTTAGTGGGCGAACTCTTCCGCGGTCCAACAGAGAGCGTTAGGACAGAGACTGGATGGATGATCACTAACGTTGTAAGTAATCGCAGCGTTGGTCCAAACGTTCTTCTTGATCAATCCATCATCACGGATGCTTTTGGTACTTCTTATCTCGCCAATGTTTCGATTGGGTTGAACGGGGTGTGGACTCCGCTGGAGGCCTCCGTCCTCTCAGTCGATAGTGAGCGGCTCCCTTCAGGGGGCTATCTCGTTACTGCAAGGATGACGGTTGAGGATGCCCTTGACCCTGTCATTCAGATGCCCACGGGCGTCTCTGGGACCGATCTGGATCGCGCCCCTTCTCAAATCACTGTGAAGCTGCTTCTGGACCCCTCAAAAACTGAGATTTTGGCCCAGGCAGTCCTGATATCAGGGAGTTCTCAGTCTGATGGGGCATAATTCGGGGTCTTCGTACA
>VGAE01000064.1 GCA_016870975.1 Actinomycetota bacterium | reverse complement strand
TTGAGATAGATGAAAGCCCGGTCAGATGTTTCAACGCTGGCGCGGAGAAGGAAATGATTAATGAAATCGAAAGCGCCAAGAAGGCCGGAGATACGTTAGGAGGCGTGGTTGAAGTAATTGCCTACGGAGTAATTCCAGGTTTAGGTTCTCACGTTCACTGGGATCGACGTCTTGATAGCAAACTTGCAGCGGCGCTGATGGGTATACAGGCAATTAAGGGTGTCGAAGTCGGCGATGGTTTCCGTACTGCAGCTCGCAGAGGTTCAGCTGGTCATGACGAAATTGAAAAGAATGAGAGCGGTGAAATTCGCAGGAGGACCGATCGGGCCGGCGGAACTGAAGGTGGGATTTCCAATGGTGAGTTAATTAGAGTTCGAGCCGCGATGAAACCGATATCAACTGTTCCGAGAGCGCTCGATACGATTGATCTGGCAACTGGCGAACCGGCTAAAGCGATAAATCAAAGATCTGACGTTTGCGCAGTTCCTGCTGCTGGAGTTATCGCAGAATCGATGGTCGCACTAGTACTCGCAGAAGCCGTACTTGAAAAATTTGGTGGCGATAGCGTCGAAGAAACGAGGCGCAATGTCGAATCGTTCCTAAACAATCTGCGGAAGTGAAGATGAAGGTGATTTTAATTGGTCCTCCAGGAAGCGGCAAAACAACTATTGGAAAGATATTGGCTAAGAAGTTAAATGTTCGCCACGTGGATACAGATCAGGAAGTTGAATCTCGAACCGGCCGCAAAATTGCCGATATCTTCCTTGAAGATGGGGAGTCGGGGTTTCGCAAGATAGAGCGAGAAGTTGTGCAAGAGAGCCTGCAATTGGATTCTGTTGTCATCTCTCTTGGGGGCGGTTCAATTCTCGATAATGATGTTGCAAGTAAGTTGAAAAAAGAGAGCTTCGTCGTGTATCTCGAAGTTTCGATCTCAAATGCTGCGCCAAGGGTGGGATTTAATACTGATAGACCACTTCTTGTTGCAAATCCAAGACAACAATGGCTTCGACTCTTTGGTCAACGAAAGGAAATCTACGAGTCATTAGGCAAGTTCAGAATTTCTACTGATAATAAGAAACCGAAAAAGGTGGCAGATGAAATCGCGAGACTCATCTCGTGAAATCAATCCAAGTAAGAGCTGAACGTTCATACCAAGTAGATATTTGCGATAACTGGCGAACTGAGATTTCGAGTGTATTTGAGTCGCGTGAGACTTACGTCGTTGCGCCGAGGCGCCTTTTATCTGAAATAGGTACCACTATTGCGGAGAACAAAATTCTGGTCGTGCCCGACGGTGAGAATCAGAAGAATTTCGAGACACTGCAATCGCTGGCTGAAAACCTTGCATCACGAGGCGCGAGCAGAGAAACTCTATTAATTGCCATTGGCGGCGGAGCCACAACGGACCTCACCGGCTTTCTGGCTGCTAGTTACCTCCGAGGCATCGACTGGCTAGCCGTGCCAACGACTGTTGCAGGCATGGTTGATGCGGCAATCGGCGGCAAGACTGGTATCAATTTAACCTCTGGAAAAAATCTCTTTGGAGCTTTTAACTCTCCCGTAAGAGTAATTGTTGATACTTCTTGGCTTAACACACTGAGTGCAAGAGATCGAGCCGCTGGATTAGCGGAATCAGTGAAATGCGGCTTCATTCGTGATGAGAAGATTCTGCAATTAATTGAATCAGATCCCACTGAGAATTTGGTTGAAATAATTGGTAGATCAATTCAAGTCAAAGCAGATGTTGTCTCTCTTGATTTTAGGGAAGATGGCGAGAGAGAGATCTTGAATTATGGTCACACTTTAGGCCACGCTGTGGAACGCCACTCCGGCTATACCTTGAGACATGGTGAAGCAGTTTCTATTGGCCTGGTTTTTGCGGCTAAGTTGTCTCAAAAATTCGGCCTAGGTAAGGAAGTTGTCGAGCGTCATTCAAGTATCTTGCAAAACCTTAATTTGCCCGTGAGTTACGAGAAATCTGCCTGGCCAGCTATATACGATTTAATGGGTAAGGACAAGAAACGTCGTGCCGGTGAAATTCGATTTGTCACTCTTAAGTCGATCGGCTTTACTGAACGCCAGAGCGCCGCAGTGGGTATTCTTAGCGAGGTCTATCGAGAGATAGGTCGATAGGGGTGAAAGAGATGAAAGTTCTGGTGATAAACGGCCCTAACTTGTCTCGGCTCGATTTACGTGAAAAGAATATCTACGGAGATTTCACTTACGAAGATCTTTCCAAAGAGATTTTGTCCGCGGCAAAGGAGCTCTCTTTGGATGTGGAGATTAGACAGAGCGATGACGAAGCCACCATTATCGGTTGGCTACACGAAGCAAGTGATAAGCAAATTGCAGTCATCATTAATCCTGCTGCTTTTACCCACTATTCCTATGCGATTCGCGATGCGCTTGCCATGGTCCCCACACCAAAGATTGAAGTTCACCTATCAAATCCTCTTGCAAGGGAGGAGTTCCGACATACCTCAGTTGCTTCTGGCGTTGTAAATGGAACTATTGCGGGTTTTGGAATCGATTCTTACCGGTTAGCCCTGCGTGCGAT
>VGAE01000063.1 GCA_016870975.1 Actinomycetota bacterium | reverse complement strand
GCCTGCTTGTTTATGGTTATAGATGTTGTGGAATGCGAATACAGGATTTGAATATGTAGTATCTGATAACTCCATTTTACCTGTTGTCGAATTATATGAGTCGTGTGATTGTGTGAATGGCCTATTGAGCATGCGCTTTACATCTGCAATAAGTTCCTCGCTACCCTCTATGGTTAGAGAGTTGTAGCACCAATTTGGCATTGGGGGTCCTTTCTGTTAGGTTCGTAACGCAATCAGTCCTCTGCCTTTTTCTCTGCCATAGCAAGCAGGTCGTTGAGATTATCTATCCCCTCAAGTTCCGCTTCTGTCAAATCCAATGTTGCGATAAAAAGGTTGAAGGTTTCGTTTATGTAGTCCTCGGCCTTCGGTTGTGCTGATACGACGCCGGTCGCGATAAACCATGCCAACGGCAAACCTACATCGTTGTAAGAAGTAAACTCTGAGAGTTTTTCGTCATCTTTATATTCAAACCAAAACTGACCCAAAATAGAACACTTATTTGAAAAGTCTACTGACATGTCATTCGCCTTGGAAAGCGCTTGCACTGTCGACAATATTCACCAATAAACCATAGGACGCTAGTACAAGTCCAGTCAAGAGCTCTTGCTATAAGTTGTCAATCAAAATCCCCTTAGCGTAAGTGGGCAGAGTCGACATATTGGTTTCTACGTTGCAGCAAACAATGAAAGATTCAATACGTGAAGTTATGGATTCGGGCCAAGGGGTGAATCCATCAGTTAGGACCACAAGTATTTTAGGAAGGGGTTTTAGTTTTATAGCGGCCTCAATTCCAACCCTAAGATCGGTGCCGCCACCTCCCTTTATTTCAATGCCACTTATCTCACTTCTAGAACGGATCTTTCTTATTTCAGTTACTTGCACATCGCAGACTATTAAAGTGATGTCCTCAGCTACGCCGTTTGCCCGAGCAATTCCTGAAACTTCAGAGAGAAAACCAGACAACTCATTCTCACCTATGCTCCCACTTGAGTCGATGATTACAGCGATTGGCGGCGGCAATGGCTTGCGCATGGCGGGTAAAACAATTTCAAGTTCCTGATTTAACATCGCACCTTGCCTGCGTGAAGGTCGCGTAAATACGTAATCTTTACGCCCAATACTGGTTGCTAGTGATGACCTAATTGTGCTCGCCAGCGCTACTCGCCAATTTACCTGTGGTTGTAATAATTCTTGGGCCCATCGAAGGAGTCCACCTGGGAGGCTTCCAATTCCCTTTTCTCGTGCATGTTTCAGGATGTCTTGAGCAACTCGATCTCGAACTACATCTTGCTGATCACTCTTGACGGCTGGATTCTCAACATCGCGCTTTGAGATCTCATAACTTCTTGAATTACCACCTAGAACGCTGCCACAGTCATCCACTTCTATAACTTTTCTCGGGTTCTCTTCAAAGTACTTTTGCATAACAAAGTACGCAGTTTCTGTAGTCATATTCTTCTGCACTCCAAAGTTGCTTAAATTGTTGAAGCGCACTGGAGAGAATTCACCCCAAGGCATATTTGCTTCATCAATAGTTTCATTGATGTTCGCATCTCCCGCTAGGTTCCATAAGTCATGAGTCTCAGAAGGCTGACTCAAGCCCTGGAACCGCTCACCATGTTTATTTATGCAATGCATGGCTTCGTGTAAAACCATGGTTGCGAGCACTTCTGGTTGATGCTCGATAACAAACGCAGGGTTGTAATACATGCGCCAACCGTTATCAACAGCGAGAGTGGGTAAATCCTCTGTGGGAACGAGTTTTAGTGAGAAAAGAACTGTAGATAGGTATGGCCATCGGTTTTGAGCAACAATCTTGGCGGCCATGATGCGAAGCCTTGATTCTTCGCGGGGACTTAAGCCCAACTTACTCATTAAATCAACTTGGCCTCGGTAAGTAGTGGGATTAGAGATTGAAGCAAAGATTTGTTAGGTGTCGCTCCAGCTGGGCGTTCCCGAAGCCAATCCTTGGCGAATGTCACAGCAAGATCTGGATGGCCCGATGATGCAATTCTCTCGATAATTACTCCGACTGCATCCCATCGCTCTTTTGTCATGTTATGTCGCAGTACGGCAAGGAGGGATACTCCAATTACGTAAACCTTGTCCATTCGATTGGGAAGGACGAAGTCATTTGGTTTCTTTATTAGTTCTTCTGGGTTTGGAAGATCTATGTTCTCTCGGTAAGTGATGAACTCTGCTGCGGGGCCACTTCCAACACAACCCAGAATTGCAAGTCTTCGCACGCTTGGCTCTAAATTGCATGCAGTAATCCAGCCGGACAAAATTACTGCCATCTCCCATGATCTAGGTGTTGGGAAAGCTCTTCCTTGTTCAGATGAAGTTTTTGGAACCACCGTCGTTAGGTCAGGTCGAGAAGCTAAAAATCCTGAGAGTGCTGCTCTTTCGCCAATGAGCGCCCTTGTTAAGTCTTCGGCTTTGGGTATTGGGACTTGGTAGCTAGCCCAATTTCCAGAGAGACCATCGCGAACTACTTCAGCTGGCAGTTCCCAATTTATATGGCAGAAACGATTTGCAAGCGGTGGTGCCAAGTCCCATCCATCCGCCGCTTGCTCAGGAGGATTTGCGGCAGCAATAACGCTGGTGTCATCTCCAAGATGACAATCGCCCGCGACTTTATCTAAGCAAACACGTAAGAGAGCTGCTTGAACACTAGGAGGCGCTGTATTTACTTCATCGGCAAAAAGAATTCCATCTTGAACTTCAGCTAGTCGTTTCGCCCAGTCAGGAGGAGTAATAGTTGCTAGACCATTTGCAATTATTGGAAGACCAGCAAAGTCTTGGGGCTCACGGATGCTTGCCAAAATTACT
>VGAE01000062.1 GCA_016870975.1 Actinomycetota bacterium | reverse complement strand
TCGATTCGCCCAAGCAAGGTATCTGCGATTGCCTTCGGTTGTTCGAAGATCTCCTTCAACATGAAGTGTTGAAAACCACCTCGCTCAGCTGCCGCAGCGTCCCAGGTGATCTCATACCTTTTTGCTTCAACTTTCTTGCCATCAAGGTCAGTCACCGTCACATCACTTGGCGTGACGACAACAACATGATCTTGCCCAAGTTCCATCGCACTCTTTGTCGAAGAAATAAAAGCAGCAACATCAGAGGCCAAGAAATTCTCCCCCTGACCGACGCCCACGACCAGCGGCGAATTCCGTCGCGCCCCGACGATTCGCTTCGGGTCATCGCTATGAACTGCAAGCAAAGTAAAGGAGCCTCGAAGGCGCTTACATACCTTTCTCATTGCTTCAGCTAGATCGCCACCATTTTCTTTGAACGCATCTCCAAGAAGATGGGCTACCGATTCGGTATCGGTCTCTGAAGAAAAAGCATGCCCCCGTGCAACAAGTTCCTTCTTTAATTCAACATAGTTCTCGATGATCCCGTTATGGATGACCGCTAACTTTCCGTCATCGGATAAATGGGGATGAGCATTTGAATCCGTTGGTCCGCCGTGAGTGGCCCAGCGCGTATGGCCAATACCTGAATGTGATGCACCGAAACGACTATCAAGTGCTGATTCGAGATTTCCTAATTTCCCGGCGCGCTTTTCAACAAGGAGTGGCTTGCCCTCGCCATCAGTGAGTGCAACACCGGCAGAGTCATATCCTCGATATTCCAACCGTCGCAATCCATCCACGACGATATCGATGGCTCTCTTATCGCCGGTATATCCGACGATTCCACACATCGCACTCCCCTTAACCTCGAAAAATCCTCAACCGAGAAAATCCTGGCTCAGTTTACAAGTCAGGATTTCACACTCATTTCCGAGGATTATCTCGCTCATAGAGCTGGGGTGGTCACTTTTCTAGCCAAATTCATCAATCAATTCAAAGACCATACCTTTCTTCCGCACCCCCGCAAAGAAAACAATTACCTGCGTCAAAGGAAAGTTGATTGAAAAAAGTCACTACTCGCAAGTGCCCCGCCGGCTACAAGCTCAAGTAACCATTACACTCTGCCTTCAGTATGGCGAAGCAATTCCGATTACTCATTACATCTATGCTCTTATTGATTTCCTCATCGGTTGCCATCACCAACTCATCACAAGCTGCGCAAAACGCGTCGCGTAACAATATCCCCTCAAATATGTTGCCTTACAAATTCGACAATGGAGAATCCAACTTGCTCGCTTTCCATTTCTCTTCACCTCCTGGCAATAAACCAGGTGAAAGCATGTTATTCCATGTCTATCCCGTATGCAGTGGTGCAAAAGATTTTGATTGCATCGTTTCGGTTGATTGGATAGATCCCCAAGGTATTTCACGACCTGGCAACTTCGAAGATTACCTTCCTGTTGGTTACCGAGGAAACTACTGTCAGGACAGCACGAGACTCGATGCCAAGAATTGCGATACAGATAAGAAGACTCTCTATTACCCATGGAGTGAGCGCATTCTCACCGTAGGCGATGAAAGGCGTCTTATTCCAAATGGATCCAGAAGTTCCATCTGGTCCTTTCCTGGTCTTCGACACCAGAAAGGCAACCGTTACCTTGTATCAGCCATTTCGCACGCCTCGATGTCCAATCTTGAATCTCCCCTTGCAAGTGACTCCATCGCTTATTGGAACAGTGGTGGATCACGATTAGAAATCGTTCCAGTTGGAATCAGTAATGATACGTCGGACCTAATAGAATGGGGTTGGGACAATCAAAAGAGGGAGCCGATCAACTTTTTCGAAAAATATGGGACCCTTTGGAATAATGACAAAACCTGCTTCCTCACCAAAAACAAAGACGAACCGATCTGTTTCTCTAAAGCAAATGACACTGATTTCCCTCGGTTCAAAATGACCCTTCGACTAAAACTCACTCGCGGTTTCTTGAACAACCAACACTGGCTTGTCTCCCGCACATCAGACGTGAAGATCTCTACAGATCGACAATCTGACTACACAACTATCTCTATGGAGGGAACGACCATCAATCTTCCAAGCGCCGTTGCTTTGATCCCGCGGACTGTCGAGGGATATAAGAAAACCCGAGTCGCTATCAACCGTGCCATAGCTGATATGGGAAATCAACCAGTCGACATCAACGACATTTCTGGATTCGACAGTTGGTCACAAGTTGGAAGTAGCGGCATGAGTGGCAGCGATCCGATTTCCATCGGTTTTTGGGAGGGCATTGAGGGCTACGCTGAGTTTCGCGCTGATGGCACATCGAAAAGATGGTCTTTTCAAACCGTAAATTTCTCTCGTTCGGTGGGTGGCTGGCTTTGGCCTTGCGTTAAGACTCCTCAACTCAGCGGAGTCATCGCCTCCAATGCCACTGTAATGCGACCGGCTCCCCCAGAGTGGAACGCTGAGACAGAGACTTTGGAATTCCGTATCGCATCGGCCCACCTCGATGAACAAGGGAAAGTTGCTGAGGGTTTCTACAATCTTTCGGTAAGTCGTGAAGTAGCCACGTGCCTCTGGGGCAAGGATGTTGTTAACGCGCGGGCTTCAGTTTCTGTCATCAATCAGGATGGTGAGAAGAAGATATTTACTTCCTCATACACCGTGAATTCCGGATATTTGAACTTCCAGATCTCCGGTTTTACGTATTCGGTAAACACCATCAAGATCCGGCTAGAGCAGGCTGGTTCATCATCAAATTCTGCACAAAGTAATCAGGACGCCACCTCTCCCGCAGGTGCCTCATCCACCACAAATCAATCAACAACCGCAACGAAGCCAACTTCAAGCGCTTCCGCAA
>VGAE01000061.1 GCA_016870975.1 Actinomycetota bacterium | reverse complement strand
GAGTGGCCTTTATTGATTTTAAAGGAGGACGCCAGGAACGCGAACTGTTCTCTTCAATAGGACTTGATCAGGAAGAAGCAAAGCTGCGAGTTGTGAATTGGCCAGGAGATCCAATAGATCTCTTTCGTGGTAGCAAGGAAGATATTGCTGATCGGATCACAGGTTTTCTACCCGCTCCAACTCAAGGTGATGGTGACTTCTATCGAGCAAGAATGATTCGAGCCCTATGGGCGGTAATAGTTCACACATCTGAACCGGCCCCGAAGAACATTGAAGAAATCTTAAATCGAGTTAGAAATGGCAACTCTTTTGCCGAAAGACCTGAAGACCGGGCCATTTTTAATCAGAAGGAGAAAGGAATACCAGTCGGTGACGTGATCGCGGAAGGGTTAGCGGGTCGATTAGATCCTCTCCGAGGAGTGGGCCCAAGAGCGACAAATTCTGGATTTGGTTGGAGCGATGATTGGGATATTGCCATTTTCAGCTTGGATGCGACTAAAGAGTCTGATCTTCGAATTGGTGCGGCAATATTGCACGATTTTGATTCTTGGCTTCGTACACCGATGCGACAGACTAATCCAAGGCCAATCCTTTTCGTTGTAGATGAAGCAGGAGCTTTGGGAAGAATCAATGCAACACACTCACTTCTCAATCTTGTAGCAAGGGGAAGAAGTAGCGGCGTATCCGTAGTTATTGCTTCACAAACTTTGGGAAGCCTTGGTTTGATTGGGACAGAGTTGCTCAACACAGGGCCGATAAGGTGGCTAGGGCAGACTCCTTCGCCTCAGGACATCATTGATGCAGCCGGAACCAAACATGTAGTCGAAACTAGTTATGGCGAGGGCGACTTGGGATGGAATGGAAAACGATCTGGTCGTTCTCAAAGAGCTTATGCGATTGATCCGGATGTAATTCGAGATCTACCCAAGTTTTATTGGAATTTAAGTGAGGGAGGGAAAAACATATTTGCTTACATCCCTCCCCTTAGATACCAAGAGGGCTTATAACTTCTGAATCCTCTACAGACAATCTCACAGTAACTAAAAAGTCTGTAGAGGATGAAGTTTGCCCGTAATCGATGAGTGAGCATTGACAATCTCCGCAAAATCCACCTTTGTATAGGAATCTGTCGTATCGCCAGCTGAATGGCCGGCATACGCCCTAGCAACGGAGTGGCCTGAAGTGCGATCCACCCAGGTTAAAACTGTATGTCGCAGGTAATGCCCAGATATGCCTTTTGCCAAGACCCAAGGAAGTGCCTTCCCTAATCTCTTCCAAAGAGTTTCGAATCTCTTGGATGAAAGTGGGCTTGAAACACCATTCTTGTTCGGAAGAAATCTGAAAACTGCATCAGTTGAATGTGTTGCACCTCGACTTTTTGCAAATCGAATTAAAGATTCCATCAATTCTTTAGTCACTGGCTGTTCTCTTTTCTTGCTTCTCTTTTCAACTAAAGTGATTGATTGGCGCTGAGTATCTATGTCTCTCATTTGCAGTTTCAGAATGCCTCCCATACGAGCGGCAGTCTCTAGTTGAGTCCATAGAATTAGGTGGTCAAGAATTGGATCATTTCCACCACTCAGCGCAGCCTCAAGCAATTCCTCTACTTGAATTCTTGTGAGGCCGTGACGTTTTGGAGTATCAACTTCTTTTCGCAGGATACTGTGGGTTCGATTTATGGATATCAACTCTTGCTCTATAGCTTTATTGAATACAACTGAGATTGCATCCAAACAGGCGTTATATCTATTAGCCCCGGTGAATTCTTTGAGTGGCTGACCACGCTCTGCACGAGATGTATTCACTCTAATCCAGTAATCGATGCATTCCTTCTCGGCTAGAAGAGCCACTTCAACAACATCACTAGCCTTCAGTTCAGCAATGTCTTTCTCGCCGAAAAGAGTTTCAAGGCGTTTCCAATTAGTGTCAAAGACGCGATATGTGGAGGTATCCTTCAATTTCATTGTTCCATCTGGCTTTTTCTTGGCCCTCAGACGTTTGAGCTCGTTATCCCAGTATGTCTTTCTTACTTTTACAAGTAAATCTGAGACGGTTACACCCGACTTTGTCTTTTGTTGAGAATTACTTAGTGCAAGTTGTGCTAGTTCAATGTCTGAGAGAGCTGGAAACATTTCACGTAGCTCTTTTACAGTATCTTTAAGTGAGTTATTCATTATTTGGCTTCCTTTATATATTTATGTATTTGATTGATTGGTGTTATCTGAACGTTGGCCACAGGTGAAGAGCTAGATAGAACAAGCACTTGCTCATCTGACGGAATGTTCAGTCGGCGTCGAAGGTTCATAGGAATTAGAATTCGATTTGACGTATCAAACGCCAACTTTCCATCTTCTTGAGCGAGGAGAGTGATTGATAATCGATCTAGCTGCCAAACAAATCGAGTTTCAGATGTCCATCCGAAGATTTGTATTGCGTCAACAATCGATACACGGCCACCGTCTAGCTTGATGACTTTTGTTGATTCAGGTGCCAGCATCTTCTCTTGAATCACAGGGGCGGAGCGAACAACCTCTTCCAAAGGTTTTCCAACTAAGGCCCTCTGAACTTCATCAATGCTCGCTGGCGCGATGAAGTCTGGGCTCTCTTTCCGCGCTCTTTCCGCGATGATCTTGGTCAGGTATCCCTTATTGATTGGCACATTAGGGATAGTGCGCGAATCATCTATTTCTGCATACGAATTTTCATCACTTGTAACTTCTGGGGAATTACCCAGGTTTTGGCGGAGGATGAGGGATTTGAACCCTCGGTAGGTTTCCCTACACACGCTTTCCAAGCGTGCGCACTCGGCCGCTATGCGAATCCTCCCGAGCTCACCTCATACCGA
>VGAE01000060.1 GCA_016870975.1 Actinomycetota bacterium | reverse complement strand
TGGACAAGCCCATCAAATAACTTCCTTGCCAATCTCTACTTTTTTTCCTCAGGCAAAACTCAGCTATGTTGAGAATTTACTTGCTCCCAAGTGTTCTCTTTCCATCGTTGAAGAAGGAGATCTTACTGACGGCGGAACAACTTACTCGCATGCCGAGTTAGTTGATGCGATTTCGCGCATCGAACACTTCTTTGCAAAAGCTGGTTTGGTCGAAAATGATTGTGCAGTTTCAATTTTGCCGATTGGATTTGAAGTACTCGCGTTCGTGCTGGCAGGTTTCGATTTCGGGTCAATAATGGCTGGAGCTTCACCTGAGTTCGGCGATAGCGCAATAATCTCTCGATTCCAGCAACTTCAACCGAAGGTTTTAATCGCCACTTCTGAATATCATTGGAATGGAAAATCATCTAATCGAAAAGAGACTATTGAAAATGTTCTGAGCGCCATTCCATCAATTAAAAATGTAATTATGGTGGGGAGGAAGTGTGATGTATTTGCTGGACCGGGCGTTCAGGTAACTTACTGGGATGAATTGATCCAATCGCGCGGGCTAGCTTTCACCCGAAGAAATTTTGACCACCCGACTTATGTGCTCTTCACTTCCGGAACCACTGGGGTCCCCAAAGGTTTGATTCATCGCGCCGGGGGAGTTTTGCTCAAGCATGCGGTTGAACAGCGACTCCATTGTGATATCAGACCTGGTGATCGAGTCTGCTTCTATTCAACAACTGGATGGATGATGTGGAATTGGTCTATCTCAATCCTTGCTACGGGTGCAGACCTTGTCCTCTTCGATGGTTCCCCCAACTACCCAGATGTGTTGCGACTGTTTCATTTTACCCAAGCACAACAACTTACTCATTTGGGATTGTCTGCACGCTTACTTGATGTAATCCGAGAATCCGGGCGCTCGATCAAGGAAGTTGGGGATTTAGCAAAACTTCGAACAATCATGGTTACAGGCTCACCTTTGTCGGCAAGCACTGCAGCATGGGTTTTAGAGCAATTCGATGGCGACATCTTTCTAGCACCCTTCTCAGGTGGAACAGATATTGCTGGCAGCTTCGTAGGTCCATATCCGAACCTTCCCTATCACCCTGGCGAGATGCAAGGTCCACTACTGGGCATGGATGTTGATATCGTCGATCAATCCGGGCGCTCCTGTGAAAGTGGTGAACTGGGAGAACTTGTGTGCAAAAGTCCATTTCCTAGTGTGCCTCTTGGTATCTGGGGTGATAAAGAAAATGCCCGATTTAATGCGACCTACTTTCATACATGGCCAGGAGTCTGGGTTCACGGCGATTTTGCTTCAAAAACGGAATTTGGTGGCGTCATCATTCATGGACGCTCTGATGCAACGTTAAATATTTCGGGCGTTCGTATTGGAACGGGGGAGATTTACTCTGCTCTTGATGACGTACCTGAGATCTCTGGCGTTTTAGCGATTGCTCAACCGTGGAATGGTGACCAGCGGATACTCCTTTTTCTCATCTCAACCGATACATCAGAGGAATTTATTCAACGCCTCAAATCGCAGATTCGCGCGAAAACTTCACCGCGCCATGTGCCGCAAGTCATCAATTTTGTCTCTGATTTGCCCAGAACTTTCAATGGAAAGTTGGCTGAAATAGCGGTTACTGACTTGGCAAATAATCGACCTGTGCGCAATCTTGCCTCCCTTGCCAACCCGGAGTGCCTCGAAGAATTATCAAGGTTTCTCCTCAAAAGCCCTTGACCAGCCCTGATGAGGAAACCTACCGTTCTCTACTACGACCGGTAGGAGCAAGATGACAGAGAACGTAGCCGCATCTTCGGTTCGAACTGGGCTTAATGCTGTCAAAAGAATAAATGAGGGTGAAGAGGCAAGCGCCTACTTTCAGTCATCCCATTTGAAATGGTTGATCGAGTGGCTATCCAAATTAGGACATGGCGCCCCTGATGCTCGTATGTTGCAAACTTTAATTTTGCGAAGCCCTTCTCATCTCGGCTTGCGTGCAATCTCAATCATGATTATCGACGAGAACGACAATGCCCGAAACTTTGCGGCGCACGGATATCCAGCGGATGCGATCAAATTGCAGAACATGTATACGACAATCGAAGAGAAGTTACCTTCTGTCGATGCTATGTTAACCGGCAAAGCGGTGTTCCTAAAGAGTCGTGAACAGCTAGAAAGCTACAGCAGCTATCTTCGTGCATGGGTTTCGTACATCCCGTGGATGAATTCCCTTATGGCTTTCCCTCTGGTTGACAACGAACGTCTTCGAGGTTCAGTAGTGTGGGCATTCGACAATGACAATGCCCAAGATGATTTCGGTGTTCAACTCTTCACTGGCTTAACTCTGATAATCCAGTCGATGATGGTGGGAGAATTTGCCGACTTGCGCGCAGGGAATTCAATTAGTCTAGCAAAATTACCAGCCAAGAATGACAGCGCTGAGTTGCGAGATAAGTATCACATGTCTGCTCGACAGGTTCGAATTGCTGAGATGATTGCAGATGGTGCGACAAATCGCGAAATAGCCCAAACCTTAAATTTCAGCGAATCAACAGCTCGATACGAGACTATTAAAATCTACGAGCGGTTACAGGTGAAGAATCGGGCGCAAGCAGCGTCGATGATTCGTCGATACCTCTCCGCAGATTAGCTCTGGAGTCGAAGGACTTTTCCAGGTTTTCTTCCGGAATGCTCACCATTTTCAACGACTATCTCGCCATTGACTAGTACATGCGAGATTCCTTCAGGATATTGATGAGGTTGCTCATAAGTTGCCTTATCAAGAATCGTCCGAGGATTGAAGATCACTAGGTCAGCTTGGTAACCATCTTTGATTAGACCACGATCAGTTAATCGAAGCTTTTTAGCGGGAGCGCTCGAACTTATTTGGATTGCTCGCTCGAGTGAAATTCCCCCCTCGCCGACGTAGCGCTTAAGTACACGTGGGAATGTGCCATAAGAACGTGGATGTGGCACCCCAACACCCGTGGG
>VGAE01000059.1 GCA_016870975.1 Actinomycetota bacterium | reverse complement strand
TCGAATGAACTATTACCACTTGGAATCCGAGTAAATGGAATCGCGCCTGGGTTTATCGAAACCGATATCAATGAGCGCGTCCGCCAAGATAAAGAAAGATTCCAATTCATCACTTCACGTATTCCATCTGGAAAGTGGGGCAAGCCTGAAGATCTTGCTGGCACCACGCTCTTCTTATCGGCTCCAGCTTCAGATTATGTAAGCGGAGTCGTAATCCCGGTAGATGGTGGATATCTAGCGAACTAGATTTGTTATTGCGCTCCCCGAATAATCAACGGCTCGCCATCAAATAGCTCAGATACAGCCGAGCGAAAAGACTTTAGATAATCCATTGAACGATGTACTTCAAATGCTGCCAGGTCCACGTATTTTTCAAAGAGTATTACCGCATTTTCGTCAGCCGCGTCGATTGCATATTCGTATTGAAGACAACCAACTTCAGTTCGCGTTGATTTTGCAGCTTTTTCTAACTCTGGCAGAAATGAATTTATAGTTCCTGGTCTCACTTTAAATCTCACGAAAACAAAATAGGCCATATCTAAAACTCTATCTCGTTGATGAGTTCACCGTTAGTGGCATACCTAGCAAGTTGGGCCTCGAGAAACTCTCTTGCCTGGGGTTCAAAAGCGTTTGAGTTTCCGCCAACATGAGGCGAAATAATCACATTGGGCATTCTCCAAAGTTCATGATCACTCGGTAGAGGTTCTGGGTCAGTCACATCTAAGGCAGCCGCAATTTTGCCATTCCTCAACGCTTCAACGAGATCATCGGTCTTAACAACTGCCCCGCGCGCGAGGTTCACTAAAAGGGCGCCGAGTTTCATTTTCATTAGCTCTTGACTCGTAATTAGGTGACGAGTTTCGTTTGTAAGAGGAAGAATTAGAACCACCGCATCAAATTCAGAAATTTTGGAAGATAGTTCAGATATTGCAAAGACTCCGTTACGAGCGCTTCTTGCAAAGAAAGTACTCTCCACTTTAAAGGCATCGAGTATTTCCTTTAGGCGAGTGCCAACTGAACCTGCGCCAATGATTGCAACGCGCTTGCCATAAAGTGAATCTCTCCTAGATCCATCCCATTTACCGGTATCCATATTCTTTATATAGCCTTTTATTCCAAGGAAATATGAGGCCATCAAAGCAACGCCGAGTTCGGCGGTAGATTGATCATGGACTCCTCTTGCATTGCAGAGTCGCACTCCTTTGCGCATATGTGGAAGGGCGTCTTCATAACCAGCCATAAGTAGCTGGACAACTTTTAGATTGGGAAAGTTTGCTATTTCGCTTAAAGCTTTTGCGCCACCCATGTATTTTGGAATATAAATCTCGACTGATTCGCGCTCACTTTGAGTGAGCTGATCAAGTTCGGTAGAGATGACTTTATAGCCACTCGGCGCCTTTAAATCGCCCCATTGGCAATGGATGAGTTTCATGATCTGAACCATTCCAACTTCAAGTCTTTCATTATCTGATCATAAAGAATCTCTTCGGTCCTCGAGATTTGCTCGGCTTTACTTAATCCTGAGTCGTTTAGTGAAATCACACCTGCGATTGGGAACTCGTTCTTTAGGCGCTTAACCACGCTCTCATCATATGAACCACAAACCAGGATTGCTTTCGCATTCTTCGCTCTTACGATCTCCAAGATTGGAAGGACGCACTTTCCACTCAATGAGCTCGAATCGATCCGGCCCTCTCCAGTAAATACGATGCTATTTGAGTCAATCTCTTCACTCGCCTTTAACAGATCTAAAAATGTGGCAGCGCCAGATCGATATTCGGCGCCTAGAAATGAGAGGGCAAAGAAACCAACTCCTCCGGCTGCTCCAGCTCCAGGGCTTTCTGACTCATCGCGATTAGTGCTCTCAACTACAAGCCTGCGCCATCTGCGCATAGCTGCTTCACCTCTAATTCGACCGCTTCCGCCGAGCCCTTTCTGTTTGCCAAATGTTGCAATTGCTCCTTGTCTTCCTAAAAGCGGTGAGCTCACATCAGATACAAGAACAACCTTTCGAGCGCGTAGTAATTTTGCGATTTCTGTAAGTGCAGTTAGATCTATGCGTGCTGCTTGCTGTAGTCCACTTAGCCCACTCTTTACGGGTTTACCTCTCGAGTCGCTAACTTCAACACCAATACCTTGAAGAATTCCTAGACCACCATCATTGCTCGCACTTCCACCAAGTAACAACCAGAGCTCGCTCCAATCCAAATCACTAATCTCTCTGATTGCTTCACCAATTGCCTTTGTGTGCGCCTCGTAAGGCGAACGTTTTCCTTCTAAATACTTGATTCCGCATAACTCGGATAGCTCTAGCGCTACGACCTTTCCATCCGGACTCTTGGCGAACTCTGCGTCATGTTCATTATCAAGTGGCCCGGTAACTCTTAGTTCTTGGAGATTCCAACCAATCGATGCCAGCGTTGCTAGCGAGCCATCCCCGCCGTCAGCCATAAGAAAAGTTTTATATTCAAGATTCTGGGATTGAAGTACTCGCGAAAGAACTTGGTTTATCTGAGCTTGGGTCAGCGAACCTTTGAACTTATCGATGAGAACTAGGGCTCTGTTCTGCATCGCTATCTACATCCCTTTAAGGGCGACCTCAGCCTCGCTGCGAATTGCAGAGATATCTCCAGATGCCAAAGTTGACTCGCTCCAAAGCGCGCCGCCCATACAAACTCCTACGCAACCAAGGCGCAAATAATCTTGAACTTCGCGTGGTTGAACTCCGCCAGAAACTACCAATTTCAAATCAGGAAGCGGTTCTAATATCGCCTCAATATAAGAGAGGCCACCAAGAGAATTTATTGGAAATATCTTCACACTTGTTGCGCCAAGTTCCTTGGCCCGAAAGATCTCACTTGGGGTAAGCGCCCCAGGAGTTATAGGAAGTCCAAGACTTACCGCCTCTTTTATGACTTTCTCATCGCTATGTGGGGCAACCGCAAAAGATGCGCCCATTCGCTTCAATTCTCTAACTTGCTCAACTGTTC
>VGAE01000058.1 GCA_016870975.1 Actinomycetota bacterium | reverse complement strand
AAGAGACGCGGGAAAAACCTAAGCCCCTTGTAATGATAGGTGGAAAGCCCATCATTTGGCACATAATGATGATTTACAGAAGTCAGGGAGTGAAAGATTTTCTTGTAGCAGGTGGCTACAAATTTGAAATGCTTGGCCCGGAAATCAAGAGGCACATAGAGCCAGGTCTCGGAATCACATTTGAAGTATTGGACACGGGTCTCTTGACCGCAACAGGCGGAAGAATCAAGAAATGTATTGAATCAACATCTGAGGATACTTACTTTGCAACTTACGGAGATGGTGTTGGAAATATAAGTTTGAATAGATTGCTCAAGACTCATCGTGCGGGGAGCTTTTTGGCAACTTTAACAGCGGTTCGCCCTCCTGCTCGATTTGGTCGTGTAGTAGTTGAGAGCAATACTGTTATTCACTTTGGTGAAAAAAACCAAGCGGATGAGGGATGGATTAACGGCGGATTTTTTGCGCTAGAAAGAGAGGTTGCGAATTACATTCCAGGAGATGCTGAGCCTCTAGAACAATATCCATTCACAAGACTTGCAGAGAAGAAGCTTCTCGGAGCCAATCTTCACCACGGTTTCTGGCAACCCATGGATACCTTGAGAGAAAAATCAGATTTGGAAAGTTTGTGGTTAACCGGCAAACCGCCTTGGAAAACCTGGTAAGTCCCTGAATATAGAAAAGCTATCTGCACCACTCAAAGCTAACTAAAAAGCCTTTTTCGAAATGCTCCTATACAACTCAAAATCATAACTCCGTTTTCACGTCTTGAGGGCATCTTCGCAATAATCACGTGTAGCCCGGGATAAATTCGGCGCAATGCTATTTTTAGTTCTTTCGCTGAAGTTACTATCTCATTAGATACCCCAAACCCAGACACAACCTTTGCTAGATTGATTCCGTGAGGAGTCCCAAATATCTTCTCAAACCCCTCTACATCCTTCTGTGGAAGCGTTGAGAAGATTCCACCACCATCGTTATCAACGACAATAATCGTTAGCGGATCTCCTGTTAGATTACTTAACGCCGAAACATCGTGTAAAAATGCTAAGTCGCCCAAGATTGCATAGGTCTCACCGAAGTGCGTTGCAATACCCATCGCAGTGGAGATATTTCCATCTATTCCCGCAAGGCCACGATTGGCAAAAGTAATTACATCTGCTCGAGGCTTTGCAAACGCTTCCACATCCCGAATTGGCCTCGATGATGAAATAAAGAGAGCTACATCTTCCTCGAGATCCTCGGCTACTTGAGCTGCGAGTGAGCCTTCTGACCATTCTGGGTAATTAGCAACGGACTCCTTTGCATATTGTTCATAATTACTCCACTTCTCAATCCAAGGCTTATCAGCCTCTACCCGCCCTTGAACTGTTGGGATGGAAGAGAGAATTTCATCAGCGCTTCTTGCGCTATCTATAACTTTCGCCCTTGGATCAATTACTACCGTTCGTTTTGCAAACTTTATAAACGCGTTAGTTGCACGAGAAAGGGTTGTTCTGCCAATAATTACAGCTAGGTCTGGGGCTAATTCTTCGCGTACTCGTTCATCTGAAAGAAGTATCGGAGCATGGGCGATAGCAGTTTTGAATCTAAGTGGGTCTTCAACAATTAATACAGCTGCTAAATCGCTAGCTAGTCTTTCAATTTCACCTACTTCAAAACCAGCACGATCATGACCGACAATCAGAACATTCCGCTTGGTCGTCGCTTGTAATTCATACTTCTTCGGCGCCTTTTTAGCGACCTCTTTATGTTTAATTCCAGATAACCAGTCGCTTGAGTCTTCAGGAAGCAAAGGTTCATCAAATTGAAGATTTATATGCACGGGACCAGACCCACTTAATAGCTGCTCTAAATCAATTGGAATCGCGGTATCTACGCTTTGCCTTACAAATTCACCAAAAATATTCTTTTGAATCGTGGTTTGGTTTGAACCCGTCCTTCGCAACCTTTCAGGACGATCCGCTGTTAATAAAAGTAACTTATTTGCGCTGTGATAAGCCTCTAAGACCGCAGGATAGTAATTCGCTACCGCAGTGCCACTAGTACATACAACTGGAACGTAATTTCCGGTCACCTTTGAGATTCCAAGAGCAAAGAAGGCTGCGCCTCTCTCATCAATCCGTACATGTAAACGAACTAGCCCTTTTTGTTCAGCTTGATAAAAAGCAATCGAGAGTGGGGTGTTTCTCGAGCCTGGTGAGAGAACTACATCTTCAATTCCAAGTTCGATTAGTTGTCTTACCGTGCTGCGTGCAAGGATGGTTGAACTATTCATGCCGCAACCTCCCAACAACTCTTAACTCTTTCGCGCCACCACTCTAATCGCTCTTTAGAAGCTGCAAATCTCTCAAGTGAATCAAGATTTGGTTCTACTTCACCTACTTTGATTTCTCCGTTGCTAATTTCATGAGCGGCAAGGTCGGTCTTTAAAAGTGAACCGGTAGCTAAACCCGAGGCATAATCGAGATTAGGCAGAGCTGCTGCCAACCGCAACCCATGAGATACCCCTATTGCAGACTCTAAGGCGCTGGAGACCACCACCGGCAACTTGTGATGTCTAGCGATATCAAGGGAATTCTTTATTCCACCAAGAGGAGCGACTTTCAACATCAAGATATCTACCGCATCCTCCAGATTCACCTTTAAGGGATCCTCTGCCTTACGAATTACCTCATCGCCGACAATAAGTAGTTCACCCTTAAGTCTTCTTTTTATCTCTCTTAGAGAATCAAGCGAGGCTACGGGCTGTTCTACATATTCGAGCGGGCCAATCTCATCGAGAATTGCTTTTAGATTCCGTTCCGCTTCCGCCACACTCCAAGATCCATTTACATCTATCCGTAGTTTCGCCTTTGGAACTAAATCTCTAACAACCCTTAGCCTTGATAAATCAGCATCGATTCCCGTTCCGACTTTGACTTTTAAGACTTCCGCACCGGGATAGGTAGCGATAAGTGCAGCAATCTCTTCTCTATCGTCGGTCGCCGGGATAGTTCCATTTATCTTGATTGCATTGCGGAGCACCGGAAATTTTG
>VGAE01000057.1 GCA_016870975.1 Actinomycetota bacterium | reverse complement strand
GAATCATGCGGATTGTGGAAGATTTGAGCTCATCTCGACTTCTTATCGACTCAGTCAGATCTGCTTTGAGTTTATCTTTCAACGACATGGCAGTATCTTCTCACGCCTATGAGATTTGTTCTGCGCGAGGTTGAAGTTCCGCTTTTAAGTGAAGGGACCGAGGCGCTTAGAATCCTTCACTTCTCAGACCTACATCTCACCCCAAATCGGAATGCCACTTTGACTTTCATAAAGAGTTGGGTAGAGCTAAAACCTGACCTCATCATCTCGACTGGGGATCACATCGCTCATAGAGAGTCGATCCCCTTACTGCTTCAAGCTCTTGCACCGTTAGAAGGAATCCCCTCGTTCTATGTATTTGGATCTAATGACTACTTTGCCCCGTCATTTAAGAACCCCCTTCGCTACCTATTGCCCGATAAGGGCAAAAGAATTCATGGTCAAGCTCTTCCTTGGGAAGATCTAGATTTTGGACTGACGGCCTTAGGTTGGACCAAACTTCACGATAAGAGAGCGCTGATTACTTTGAAGGGTACCTCGATCGAACTGAGAGGAACCGATGATGCGCACCTTGCACGAGACCACTATGAAACCGTTGCCGGATCAAAGCAATCGGTTGATATAAGTCTTGGCGTCACACACGCTCCATACAAAAGAGTTATCAACGCTATGGCGAAAGATGATCTCGATCTTATTTTTGCCGGACATACACACGGTGGCCAAATACGGATTCCATGGTTTGGCGGGACCCGATCACTAACAACAAACTGCGACTTACCTAATTGGCGTTCGCGAGGACTCACAAAAGTTGAAGGTGAACCTTGGTTGCATGTCTCGGCAGGACTTGGTCATAACCCAAAAACTCCGTTTAGATTTCTATCCCCGCCAGAATGCACATTGTTGAGATTTAGTAGCAAAGGAAATATTTAAGCCAAAAGTTGAAGGTCTGCGTCAACCATGAGCCGCGCTAGTTCATCCCATTTTGTCTTCGGTTCCCAGTTGAGTGCGCGCCGCGCCTTGGAGCTATCTCCGATTAATGCATCAACTTCAGTTGGTCTTCGGTATCGCTGATCTTCGACCACAAAGTCTTTCCAATCAAGACCTGCGTGCGCAAAAGCAACTTTAGCAAACTCCCTGACGGTGGCTCCAACACCGGTGGCGACAACATAATCAGATGGGTCTTTTTGTTGGAGCATTAGCCACATGCTCTCAACATATTCCTTGGCGTAGCCCCAATCTCGCACTGCTTCGAGATTTCCGAGATACAACTTCTCTTGACGCCCCTTTTTAATCGCCGCGACAGCTCTCGTGATCTTTCTAGTTACGAAAGTTTCACCTCGGCGGGGAGACTCGTGATTGAAAAGAATTCCATTTGTCGCTTGAACTCCAAATGCTTCTCTATAGTTCACAGTTGACCAATAGGCCATCAGCTTCGAAGCTGCATAAGGGCTTCGTGGTCTAAAGGGTGATGCTTCATTCTGCGGTGGAGGAGTAGAGCCAAACAATTCGCTCGTACTCGCCTGATAGAAACGAGTCTCTAGTCCTGAAGAACGAATAGCTTCCAAGATGCCAACAGTTCCAACGCCATCAACCTGAGCGGTGTACTGAGGCATAGTGAAAGAGACCATCACATGGGATTGTGCTGCGAGGTTATAGATTTCATCTGGCCGAATTTCGCGCACCAGATTCGTTATGCCCACGCCATCCATTAAATCGCCATAATGAAGAATTAATTTTGCATCGGGGATGTGCGGATCTTGGTATATGTGATCAAGACGCCCTGTATTGAAGCTACTCGATCTTCGAATCAAGCCGTGAACTTCGTATCCTTTTGCCAACAGGAATTCGGCAAGGTAGGAACCATCCTGCCCTGTTATCCCAGTTATGAAAGCCCGCTTCATGACTTAAGAATCCTTACCCTTCACTCGGCTAGCTGCAAAATCTCTGATGACTCCTTGGATACCTTGTTCCAGCGTAATCTGAGGCTTCCAACCTATTTGAGAAATTCGTGACACGTCCAAGACTTTTCTAGGTGTTCCATCTGGTTTTGATGAATCCCAGATGATTTCCCCATCAAAACCAGCCAACTGTGAGACCAAAAGTGCGAGTTCGGCTATAGGCAAGTCCACTCCAGTTCCAACGTTAATGTGCTGGCCCTCATCATATTTTTCTAAGAGAACAACTAGGGCCGAAGCTAGGTCCTCTACATGTAGAAATTCGCGTCGAGGTTTTCCGCTCCCCCAAAGTGTCACACTTTTTGCGCCAGTCTCTCGCGCAGTAACGAATCTATTGACCAATGCTGGTAAGACGTGTGATGTGCTGAGATCAAAATTATCCCCAGGGCCGTAGAGATTGGTTGGCATAACTGAAATCCATCTACGGTTAAATTGCTTGCGGTAGGAATTGATCAGCTCAATACCCGCTATTTTTGCTACTGCGTAAGCTGAATTCGTCTTTTCTAGAGGCCCAGTCAATAGATAGTCCTCTTTGATGGGTTGCAGGCAATCCCTCGGGTAGATACAACTTGAGCCTAAGAACATAAATCTATCTACTCCGGACTGGTGAGATGCGTCCATCAAATTGGTCTGGATTTGCAAATTCACCGAGAGAAAATCGACAGGGAAAGAGTTATTAGTTCCGATTCCACCCACTTTAGCGGCAGCATCTATAACTACGTCCGGTCGAATGTCGTTGAGGAATTCGAAGGTCGGCTTTCGCTGAGTTAAATCAACAATCGAAGAGTTAACCCCAACCACTTCTGCGCCAAGGTCTGAGAATTTTCTAACTATGGCAGAACCAGCAAGCCCGGTAGAGCCAGCGACCAGCACTTTCACTTTGCAAGGATAACAGTCGAGATTTTCGTCATCGCTTGCTTATTTCCATCGCTATCAACTCAGCAATCTGAGCGGTATTGAGAGCTGCTCCTTTACGCAAGTTGTCGCCACAAACAAATAAGTCGATTGATTGCGGATCATCAAGTGAGGCACGCACTCGACCGACCCAGGTTGGGTCCGTTCCAACCACATCTATTGGGGTCGGAAAGAGCTTTT
>VGAE01000056.1 GCA_016870975.1 Actinomycetota bacterium | reverse complement strand
GCGAGCGAACTTTTCGTAGCGTTATGGGGAGAGGCAGGCAAGCATGCCCGGAGTGCAGTAGGCGTCGCTGAGTTGCCGCTCAATTCCCCTATAGAGGTAGAACTCACTGTTGAAGTGGCGGATTAACTTCTTTATTTCCCGCGCTTAGCGAGGCGCTCGTAGTCAAGAACGACAACCGCCCGAGCTTCGAGGCGTAGCCAACCACGAGCGGCAAAATCAGCGAGGGCTTTGTTGACTGTCTCTCTTGATGCTCCAACCAATTGAGCCAACTCTTCTTGGGTGAGGTCGTGATTGACGTGAAAGCCATCATCCTTCTTTACACCGAAGCGCTCGCCGAGATCGATGAGCGCCTTTGCCACGCGCCCTGGAACATCTGAAAATACTAAATCGCTGACCACTTCATTGGTGCGACGTAATCTCTGTGCTAATCGAGCCAAAAGTTGAAGTGAAACTTCCGGGTGTGCAGTGACCCAGGGGATTACTTTGTCGTGACCAAGTGCGAGCAGACGTGTATCGGTTACCGCTGTTGCCGTGGCGGTGCGAGGTCCGACATCGAAGAGTGAAAGTTCGCCAAACATCTCGCCAGGGCCCAGAATGGAGAGAAGATTCTCTCGTCCGTCACTACTTCTAGTCCCGAGCTTTATCTTTCCGTCGACTATCACGTAGAGAGTCTGGCCCTCATCTCCTTCGCTAAATAGCACCCCACCTTTGTTGATTTTCACCGTGGTCATTGCTGCTTTAAGCGTTGAGGCAGCGCTGTCATCAAGGGCAGTGAAGAGAGGAGCTCTTCGAACTACGGCTTCATCATGGTCGGAATCTGGTGCTTTTGCCATGTTTCCTACCTTATCGCCAAACCCAAGGCTGGCGAAATTCAAATTACTGAACGCTATTTATTGGCTGATTATTGAGGATTCTCGCGTAATCTCAAACCGTGGCCAAAATCGCAACTAGAGGACTTGCCTCAAAGAGTAAGCAGGCACGAGCGATCTATGCAGTCCTCAAACGGCGCTATCCGAACGTTCACTGTGAACTAAATTTCAATTCACCATTCCAACTTCTCGTTGCGACAGTCCTAAGCGCACAATGCACTGACAAACGAGTCAATATGGTGACGCGGGATCTTTTCAAGGTCTACCCCAATGCCAAAGCAATGAGTCAGGCAAATATTCGAGAGTTACAAGAGCTGATTAAGCCAACAGGTTTCTTCCGCGCAAAGGCAAAGAACATCAAAGGACTCTCTCTTCAAATCTTGGAGGAATTCAATGGGCGAGTTCCAAGAACCATTGAACAGTTGACGAAACTTCCTGGCGTGGGGAGAAAGACAGCTAATGTAGTCCTTGGGCATGCATTTAATACTCCCGGAATAACTGTGGATACTCACTTTGGTCGGCTTTCGAGGCGATTCGGTTGGACGCAAGAAGAAGATCCAGTAAAGGTTGAATTTGAAGTTGGAGAACTTATTCCCCAAAAAGAATGGACAAATCTTTCACAGCGGATGATTTGGCATGGCCGACGCATCTGTCACTCGAGAAAGCCGGCATGTGGTGCTTGCCCCCTCATTAGATTATGTCCCTCTTACGGAATGGGTGAGATGGATCCCGTCAAAGCGAAGAAGATGGTCAAGAGCGAAGAGGACTTTCGATGATTGTTGACTTGATCTGTTCGGCATTTTTAGCGATGGCTCTGATTTCTGGCTTTAGAACTGGTTTTATTCCATCTGTTTTTTCACTGATTGGTTACTTCGGCGGTGGGCTCGCAGGTCTCATTGTTGCCAAAAGATTGACTGATGATTGGAACGGTATTCCGTCCATAATCCTCTTTCTGGTGGTTGCCATATTCCTTGGTGCACAGATAGGCCAGTGGCTTACGAGAAGAATCGGTCGTGGCTTTAGGACTCTCATAGGGCCATTGAAAGCAATTGACGGCTTCTTGGGTGCGATCCTCACCCTTGCCCGAGCTCTTCTAGCTATCTATTTTCTAGTTTCACTGATTTCGTTAACAGGATGGGGTCAAGGCCTAGAAGTCATAGCCGATAGCCGAATAGTTGATGAGATCAACCAACGCGTTCCAAGCGCACTTTCTCAACTTTTTGATGAGTTACGCAATCAACTACCAAACTAAATTCGTGCCAGAACCTACATCAACAAGTGAGATTACGATTAATCCTCAGTAGTTGGATGTGATAGACCCTCTTGAATAAGGCGCATGACATTTGGATCTGCCAAAGTTGTAGCGTCTCCAACCGCTCGATTCTCCGCGACATCTCGAAGTAGCCTTCTCATGATCTTGCCGCTTCTTGTCTTCGGTAGTTCAGGAACAACCATTATCTGTCTAGGCTTTGCGATTGCACCTATCGCCTTTGCTACATGTGATGTGAGCTCACTTGTGAGGTGATCGCCACCAGAGGTTGACACCCCACCGCGTAAAATCACGAAAGCAACAATTCCTTGTCCGGTCATAGCATCACTCGCACCAACGACCGCAGCTTCAGCAACTGATGGGTGTGAAACGAGAGCGCTCTCTACCTCAGTCGTCGATATACGATGTCCAGAGACATTCATGACATCATCGACTCGCCCCAATACCCAGATCGCACCGTCTTCATCGATCTTTGCGCCATCTCCAGCAAAATAGAGCCCAGGAAAGCGTGACCAATAAGTTTCTCGGTAACGATCGGGTTCACGCCATACGCCACGAAGCATTGATGGCCACGGCTTATCCAAGATGAGATAACCACCATGCCCGAGTCCGACCTCACTTCCCTTATCGTCAACGACCTTTGCACTGATTCCTGGAAGCGGGCGCATTGCAGAGCCAGGTTTGGTGGCGGTCACTCCAGGTAGTGGCGAGATCAAGATTGCTCCAGTCTCTGTCTGCCACCAGGTATCAACGATGGGGCAGGAAGAGTTTCCGACTACTTCTCGGTACCACATCCATGCCTCTGGATTAATAGGTTCTCCAACAGAACCAAGGAGGCGAAGCGACGAGAGATCATGCCCTTTCGGATATTGATCTCCCCATTTCATCCAGGTTCGAATCAGTGTTGGCGCTGTATAGAGAATTGTCACTCGATACTTTTCGATGATTTCAAAGATGCGGCCCTTATGTGGCGTATCAGGCGTTCCTTCGTAGATGACTTGAGTTGCGCCATTCGCGAGCGGTCCATAGA
>VGAE01000055.1 GCA_016870975.1 Actinomycetota bacterium | reverse complement strand
GTCTATATAGGCATAATGATGTTGCATTCAGCTTATAGGGCGAATCTTCTTTATCCTCTTGCAAATCGTGCTTTAGATAACTTGTAAGATTCTTGAATAAGATTTTGGTTTGAATTCCATGTCTCTTGCCATGGGTTAAGCAATTGGAGCTAATTCATCCAGGCATAGATTGGATGGGGCACCAAAAGATTGGTCTGGGTGAAATCATGTCCTGTATCAACAACTCCACCTTTTGCGGGTCTCGGTGGCTTTGGCCTGAACAGTCCTTCATAGGAATTTCTAGATACCCCAAAGAAAACTCTGAATACGCCATCTCTATCTAAGGTCGAAGCCTGGTCATTCGTACCATCCGATTCTTTGATGGTTAGAGAGTATGAACCATGAGCAGAGGTTTCATTGGGATTGAAGAAGAGTGACATCTCAGCCAAGTCTTTTTTCCATCAGGTGATCGAAGTTCGTCAAGAGATAATCAGCAATCTCATTGATGTGCACATCATGATTCCAAGGGTGGAATGGAGTGTGACGGTAGAGCGATCTCCCGTTTTGGTCACCTTCCGTGTTGATTGTAAAGACAACTACGCATCTGATGACTTACAATGCTCTCTCTAAATCCTCGATCAAGTCATCGATGTGTTCGATGCCCACGCTCAATCTGATGAGATCATCAGGGACCTCGAGAGGGCTTCCTGAAACTGAGGCGTGCGTCATCCTTGCCGGATGCTCGATCAGAGATTCCACGCCGCCAAGGGACTCTGCCAGAGTGAAGATCTGCACTTTCTCACACACCCGAAGCGCCTTCTCTGCGCCACCCTTTACCCGGAATGAGACCATGCCACCAAAGTCGCGCATTTGACGCTTAGCAATCTCGTGACCTTTATGCCCTGGCAGGCCCGGGTAGAAGATCTCAGTTATCTGGCTATTGCCCTGCAAGTAACGTACGACAGCTTTGGCATTGAAAGTGTGTCGATCCATTCGCACGCCCAAGGTTCGAATCCCGCGAAGTACAAGCCACGCATCCATGGGTCCGGCCACTGGTCCCATGGCGTTGTGCAAGAAACCTATCTTCTCTGCTAGAGCTGGATTACTTGTTATGACAGCGCCACCTATGACGTCAGAGTGACCACCTAGGTACTTTGTCGTTGAATGAATCACAATGTCTGCGCCCAAGTTCAATGGTTGCTGAAGATATGGAGAAGCAAAGGTGTTGTCGACGATCACGGTCAAGTCATGTGCTCTGGCGAGGGCAGAGATAGCTTCAATGTCTGTAATCGCAAGTAATGGGTTGGTAGGAGTTTCCACCCAGATAGCTTTGGTCTTTCCGGGTTGAATCGACTTTTCGACGGCAACAACGTCATTTTGATCAACAGCGGTGTGAGAGATTCCCCAAGGTGTATAGACCCGATTGATGAGGCGGTATGAACCCCCGTATGCATCTATAGGTACGATGATGTGGTCGCCAGGTTTGAGGACCGCTCGCAAGATCAAGTCCTCGGCTGACAAACCGGAAGACGTGGCAAATCCAAATCTACCTCGCTCAAGAGCAGCGAGATTCACTTCAAGCGCCGCGCGAGTCGGGTTTCCACTTCGTGAGTAATCGTATCCGCCTCTTAGGCCACCAACCCCGTCCTGCTTGTATGTCGATGTCTGGTAGATCGCTGGGACGACGGCACCGGTTACTGGATCCGGTTCTTGTCCTGCATGAATGGCGTCTGTCTCGAAACGCGTCATTGCTTGACACTTCCTAGTAGATCTTGACGGGTGATCACTCCAATTGGCTTACCGCCATCCAAGACCAACAAGGTGTCTGACTGCTGCAGCGCAACAACACCTGCCGAGATCGTCTCTCCACATCCGATCATGGGAAGTGGTGGGGATTGAACGGAGCTGATGGGGTCAATCAACTTCGCCTTCCCCGTGAAGATCGCTTCGAGCAGTCCGGATTCGCTCACCGAGCCCACTACTTCTCCAGCCATCAATGGTGGTTCTGATTTAACGACCGGGATTTGGGATACACCGAACTCACGGAGTATCTCTATTGCGTCTACGATGGCTTCGCCGGGATGAGTGTGAATCAAGTCCGGTAGATCCTTCGACTTCTTTGCGAGAACTGACCCGATGAGATCCTCACCATCGCCTTTGAAGAAGCCGTACTTTCGCATCCAGTCATCGTTGAAGATCTTGCCTAGGTATCCACGACCGGAGTCAGGAAGGAGAATGACAACTAGATCACCAGATTTGGCCTTTCGCGCAACCTCGAGTCCTGCTACGACTGCCAAGCCGCATGAGCCCCCTACGAGCAGGCCCTCCTCGCGAGCGAGGCGTCGCGTCATGTCGAAAGCTGCTTGATCCGTAACTTCCATTATCTCATCGACGACAGTGGGGTCATATGCGGTAGGCCAGAAGTCTTCTCCGACTCCCTCTACGAGATAGGGGCGACCAGCGCCTCCTGAGTAGACCGAACCTTGCGGATCTGCGCCGATGATCCTGACTTTGTTGCCTGATTTTTCTTTGAGGTACTTGCCAACACCGCTTATCGTTCCACCGGTGCCGACTCCAGCGACGAAGTGGGTGACTTTCCCGTCGGTATCTCTCCAAATCTCAGGCCCTGTGCTTGCGTAATGAGAGGCTGGATTCTCTTGATTTGAGTACTGATCAGGTTTCCACGCATCCTTTACCTCACGAGAAAGTCGCGCACTCACGGAGTAGTAGGACTTTGGATCATCAGGTTCAACAGCGTATGGACAGACGACTACCTCAGCGCCATAGGCCTTCATCACATTTATCTTGTCTTGAGCGACCTTGTCCGGAACGACAAATATGCATTTGTATCCACGTTGTTGGGCAACAATCGCTAGTCCGACACCTGTGTTTCCGCTCGTAGGTTCGATTATCGTCCCACCTGGTTTGAGCTCACCGCTCCTTTCGGCTGCGTCGATCATGCGAACCGCGATGCGATCCTTTGTAGATCCGCCAGGATTCAAGTATTCAACTTTAACGACGACTGTGGCCTCGATACCGCTCGCAATCTTGTTCAGCTTGACGAGCGGAGTATCTCCGATGAGGTCAACCACAGATTCGTATATCACTTGCGAATGATAGGTCACCTCCCTAGAAGGCTCAAAAGATAACTTCGCTTTTGCAAGCAGATTGCATCATCAATTGATTGCAGGTCTGGAT
>VGAE01000054.1 GCA_016870975.1 Actinomycetota bacterium | reverse complement strand
TCTGACTGAGAATGTGGAGCTAGTCCAAATCAAGCAGGCGCTTAACTTAGTGTTATCAAAGTCGAGAGTACTTCTTCTTAAGTTAGCGGATAAAGCAGAAACTCTCGCAGGGGAGTTGATTGTTGCTCGAACTCATAACGTGCCAGCCCAATTAACAACTTTGGGAAAGAAATTTGCTACATGGGCTGAAGAATTAGAGCTTGCAGAGGCGAACCTTGAAAACTTAATTTTGCGCCTTCCAATTAGAGGTATCCATGGCGCGGTTGGTACAAATTTGGATCTCACCGAATTGTTAGGTAACAACGCAAATGCTTTAAATGAAGCGCTTAAAGACGAGCTGGGATTTGATCAGCAATTAATTGCCCCATCCCAGGTTTATCCGAGATCCCTAGATTTTGAAGTTATATCTGCCCTATTCCAACTTGTTGCGGGACCAAGCACAATCGCTACCAATATCAGACTTATGTCGGGTCTTGGGATTGCCTCCGAAGGATTGCCAAAAGGTAAGACTGGTTCATCGGCCATGCCACACAAAATAAATCCAAGATTAAGTGAGCGAGTTAATTCAATCGCTTCAATTCTAAAGGGTCACTTAATGATGGTTGCCGATTTATCTGGCTCTCAATGGAACGAAGGCGATGTCTCATGCAGCGCTCTTAGGCGCGTGGCGCTACCTGATGCATTTTTTGCTACTGATGCAATTCTAGAAATTATGATTCAACTACTAGATAAATTGGAATTTGATCGCGAGAAAATAAAAAGAGAAATTGATGAACTGCTGCCTGAAATTTCGAGCTCTACTATCTTGATGCTAGCGGTAAAGAAAGGCGTTGGGAGAGAAGTAGCGCATAAGGCGATTAAGGAATATTCCCTAAATAGAAAGAATGAAGGGGATTTTTTCAATCTCATTGTTGAGGATAAGACTCTCCAGATTGATCGTGCAGAGATTGAAAATTTGAGAAGTAATCCAAGCAAATTAGCCGGTGATGCGGGCTCTCAAGCGTTACTTACCTCAAAGCGCATAAAAAGCAGACTGGCTGGTAAGAAAGACTTAACTGATTGTTCACCCTCAATTTTGCGTTAATGACCTAAAATCCCACTATGCTAAGTAAGTCAGAAGCCACAGAAAAGTCACAGCGCAAGCTTCGTAAGCGATTGCTTCTTATTCCAGTATTCGCGCTCTTGCTAAAACTTTCGATAATTTCGAGAATTCAAGGTTTTGATTGGTTTTCGGCTGGTGGTGGCGATCTTGTTAAGGGGCTAGGGCTCCTGCTTGATAACAATTACATCCCCGCAAATGCTTGGTACGGCGCCGATGGCGAGAATTACGTTCGCGGTCTCCAAGGGTTAGCACGAGACGGATTCTTCTCGACGGATGGAAAGTTGAGTTATTGGCCAGCCGGTTACCCACTTCTAATGTGGCCGCTGCTAATTGCATTTAAAGGAGCGTTCTTTGGCGCCTTAGCGTCTATTCAGAGCCTTTTATATGCCTTCGCATGCGCTTTCTTTGTTGATGAGCTAACGAGAACGCGACTAAAGAAGTTTGCGGTAACCACGGCTCTTCTACTCACATTAAATCCCACCTTGGCGCTGAACACGATTGCAGTTGGGTATGAGTTACCAGCAGTGGCTCTATCTCTCATCGCTCTTGCCGCAATGATGAGAAGTTTTAGGCTCTCCAAGAGTTCTTCGCTGACAGTTGAGAATTTGGTGGCAAGTGGCTCATTCCTGCTGGCAACTTGCATGCAGCCACGTTTAATTATTATCGGAATTGTTTTTATGGGAATCTGGGCAGTTGCTCAATATCCAATTAGAGTTGCCACTATCTTTCTAAGTCTTTCAACTCTGATTATGTTTATAGCGCCAGCAACCATGATTTACCGAAACTCAAGTGCGAATGGTTATGCCGCTATTTCAACAAACTTAGGTGTAACTATGGGAATCGGTGCCGGCCCAGAAGCAACCGGTGGATACAACGGTAAATACAATGGCGTAGATTGCCCAGAAGCAAAACTAGCCAAGAATCCGGCCGCTGCCGATAGCGCAAATGTCCGATGCATCATCAAGTGGTATGCAACTAACCCAGGACCCGCGCTCAAGTTGTTTTGGAATAAGGCAAGATTCTTCTGGTCACCTTGGTTTGGCCCTGAAGCGAGCGGAACGATGGCTAGAAATCCGTGGCGAATAAATCACCCATTAAACGATATGTTGAAAACCCAAGATGGAACAAACCTTGTCGTTGGAGGATTTGGAAAGTTTCTCTCTTGGCTTTGGGTGATATCTAATTTGGCTTTGCTCTTCTTTGGATTCATGTTGCTCTGGCGGGTTGGAGGACTCGAGCGAGTAATAGCGCTTGTTTCTATAGCTTTTGTGACCCTCAATTGGATTAGCTCAATCCTCACAATTGGTGACCATCGATTCAGAATCCCGAGTATGGGGCTAAGCCTTCTACTGCAGGGCATCGGCTTTGCATCCCTATTCATCAAAAAAAGGAATAGATTCACAGGTTCCTCGGCCAAAGTTGAGTGGCAAGGGGTGCGTTGGAAAGCCTCGGCCAGAACCGATAACCTACCGTCCTGAAAAATTGTTAGTTAGGTAAGGGGGCTCGCTATGGGGCGTGGCCGTTCAAAGGCAAAACAAACTCGCGTTGCTAGAGATTTGAAATACCACAGCCAAGATATTGATATCGAGAAACTCTCCAAGGAGCTTCACGGAGAAGTTGATAATGAGGATGACGGAGACGACTTCGATCCCTTCGCAGAGGGCAATTTCATTCCCCGCAAGTAATTCATGGCTACGCCAACGCCTTATGTTGCATCGCTACGGGTCTACGAACCACTAGAGACTTTTCCGGAGCGGGATCGAACAAGTTGGTTACTAAGTTTTAGTGGAGTTGATTCAAAAGACTCAGAACAATTCAATTCACTTCGTCGCACAATCTTTTTCGAAAGTCCGGCCGTAAGACAAGATGGGGTTCACATCCTTGAGATAGATGGTAAGAAATTTGCTGCGCCTTGGGCAACATCGAGAAGGTGTTGGAGCGCGCTCAGTGAATTTAAATCATCCCTCCCAAGTTCGGTCTCTAAGTTCTTTCTTCCAATAGAAGTTGAAGAAGCTCTAAGTTTGGAGATTGAAGATCGACAGGGTCTTGTTCCACATATTCTTACTGAGACGTGGATGATTC
>VGAE01000053.1 GCA_016870975.1 Actinomycetota bacterium | reverse complement strand
GAACCCCACGTATCTAGAATCTGTTTCGTTGCGTGAGTCAAAAGAGGGACTGTTGCGTATTCGTACTTAGTCATTCAATCTCCATTTCTTACCTGTAGCACTACTAGAACTACGACTGCACTGCCAATGCTTCTTTTACTGCAGCTGAAACTCTTGCGCCATCAATGCGGCCAGCTACTTTTGGTTGTAGGAATTTCATTACTTGGCCCATACCTTGTGGTCCCGACGCGCCAGTTGATGCTATTGCCTCTTTGATTAAGTTAGCCAGATCGGTTTCACTCAACTGTGCCGGAAGATATAAAGCAACTACTTCACCTTCCGCTCGCTCGCGTTCTGCTCGGTCCTTTGCGCCTCCTTGCTCAAATGCCTCAGCTGCCTCACGACGCTTTTTAGCTTCTCTACTTAATACTGTGATGATCTCGGCATCCGTAAGGGTTCTAGCCTCTTTCCCAGAAACCTCTTCATTGGTGATGGAAGTCAGAATCATGCGGATTGTGGATGATTTAAGCTCATCTCGACTTCTTATCGACTCAGTCAGATCCGCTTTGAGTTTATCTTTCAACGACATGGCAGTATCTTCTCACGCCTATGAGATTTGTTCTGCGCGAGGTTGAAGTTCCCCTTTTAAGTGAAGGGACCGAGGCGCTTAGAATCCTTCACTTCTCAGACTTGCATCTGACCCCAAATCAGATTGCCACTTTGAATTTCATAAAGAGTTGGGTAGAGCTAAAACCTGACCTCATCATCTCGACTGGGGATCACATCGCTCATAGAGAGTCAATCCCCTTACTACTTCAAGCGCTTGCGCCGTTAGAAGGAATCCCCTCGTTCTATGTATTTGGATCTAATGATTACTTTGCCCCGTCATTTAAGAACCCCCTTCGCTACCTATTGCCCGATAAGGGCAAAAGAATTCATGGTCCGGCTCTTCCTTGGGAAGATCTAGATTTTGGACTAACTGCCTTGGGTTGGACCAAACTTCACGATAAGAGAGCGATGATTACTTTGAAGGGTACCTCGATCGAGCTGAGAGGAACAGATGACGCTCACCTTGCTCTAGACCATTATGAAACCGTTGCCGGATCAAAGCAATCGGTTGATCTAGGTCTTGGAGTCACGCACGCACCGTATCAACGGGTCATAAGCGCAATGGCGAAAGATGATCTCGACCTTATTTTTGCCGGCCATACACACGGTGGTCAGATAAGGGTTCCATGGTTTGGCGGGACCAGATCACTGACAACAAACTGCGACTTACCTAATTGGCGTTCGCGAGGACTCACAAAAGTTGAAGGTGAACCTTGGTTGCATGTCTCGGCAGGACTTGGTCATAACCCAAAAACTCCGTTTAGGTTTCTATCCCCGCCAGAATGCACATTGCTGAGATTTAGCAGCAAAGGACATATTTAGGCCAAGAGTTGAAGGTCTGCATCAACCATGAGCCGCGCTAATTCATCCCATTTTGTCTTCGGTGCCCAGTTGAGTGCACGCCGTGCCTTGGAGCTATCTCCTATTAATGCATCAACTTCAGTTGGTCTTCGGTATCGCTGATCTTCGACCACAAAGTCTTTCCAATCAAGACCTGCGTGCGCAAAAGCAACTTCAGCAAACTCCCTCACGGTGGCTCCAACACCGGTGGCGACAACATAATCAGATGGGTCTTTTTGTTGGAGCATTAGCCACATACTCTCAACATATTCCTTGGCATAGCCCCAATCTCTTACTGCCTCGAGATTTCCGAGATACAACTTCTCTTGACGCCCCTTTTTAATGGCCGCAACGGCTCTTGTGATCTTTCTAGTTACGAAAGTTTCACCTCGGCGGGGAGACTCGTGATTGAAAAGAACTCCATTTGTCGCATGAACTCCAAATGCTTCTCTATAGTTCACAGTTGACCAATAGGCCATCAGCTTCGATGCTGCATAAGGGCTTCGTGGTCTAAAGGGTGATGCTTCATTCTGCGGTGGAGGAGTAGAGCCAAATAATTCGCTCGTACTCGCCTGATAGAAACGAGTCTCTAGTCCTGAGGAACGAATAGCTTCCAAGATGCCAACAGTTCCAACGCCATCAACCTGAGCGGTGTACTGAGGCATAGTGAAAGAGACCATCACATGGGATTGCGCTGCGAGGTTATAGATTTCATCTGGCTGAATTTCGCGCACCAGATTTGTTATACCCACGCCATCCATTAAATCGCCATAATGAAGAATTAATTTTGCATCGGGAATGTGCGGATCTTGGTATATATGATCAAGACGTCCTGTATTGAAGCTACTCGATCTTCGAATCAAGCCGTGAACTTCGTATCCTTTTGCCAACAGGAATTCAGCAAGGTAGGAACCATCCTGCCCTGTTATCCCAGTTATGAAAGCCCGCTTCATGACTTAATAATCCTTACCCTTCACTACGTTAGCTGCAAAATCTCTGATGACTCCTTGGATACCTTGTTCCAGCGTAATCTGAGGCTTCCAACCTAAGTGAGAAATTCGTGACACGTCCAAGACTTTTCTAGGTGTTCCATCTGGTTTTGATGAATCCCAGATGATTTCCCCATCAAAACCAGCCAATTGTGAGACCAAGAGTGCGAGTTCGGCTATAGGCAAGTCCACTCCAGTTCCAACGTTAATGTGCTGGCCCTCATCATATTTTTCTAAGAGAACAACTAGGGCTGAAGCTAGGTCCTCTACATGCAAAAATTCGCGACGAGATTTTCCGCTCCCCCAAAGTGTCACACTTTCTGCGCCAGTCTCTCGCGCAGTAACGAATCTATTGACCAATGCTGGCAAGACGTGTGATGTGCTGAGATCAAAATTGTCCCCAGGGCCGTAGAGATTGGTTGGCATAACCGAAATCCATCTACGGTTAAATTGTTTGCGGTAGGAATTGATCAGCTCAATACCCGCTATTTTTGCTACTGCGTAAGCTGAATTCGTCTTTTCTAGAAGCCCAGTCAATAAATAGTCCTCTTTGATGGGTTGCAGGCAATCCCTCGGGTAGATACAACTTGAGCCTAAGAATATAAATCTATCTACTCCGGACTGGTGAGATGCGTCCATCAAATTGGTCTGGATTTGCAAATTCACCGAGAGAAAATCGACAGGGAAAGAGTTGTTAGCTCCGATTCCGCCCACTTTAGCGGCAGCATCTATGACTACATCCGGGCGAATGTCGTTGAGGAATTCGAAGGTCGGCTTTCGCTGAGTTAAATCAACAATCGAAGAGTTAACCCCAACCACTTCTGCGCCAATGTCTGAAAATTTTCTAACTACGGCAGAACCAGCAAGCCCGGTAGAGCCAGCGACCAGCACCTTCACTTTGCAAGGATAACAGTCGAGATTTTCGTCATCGCTTGCTTATTTCCATCGCTATCAACTCAGCGATCTGAGCGGTATTGAGAGCTGCTCCTTTACGCAAGTTGTCGCCACAAACAAACAAGTCGATTGATTGCGGATCATCAAGTGAGGCACGCACTCGACCGACCCAGGTTGGGTCCGTTCCAACCACATCTATTGGGGTCG
>VGAE01000052.1 GCA_016870975.1 Actinomycetota bacterium | reverse complement strand
GAAGGAATTGAAGGGCTATCTGTATCCGTAAAGAGTGCAAGTTTCAAAGTTGGCTCAAAAACTTTACTTGATGATGTTTCTTTCAACTTGGGACCACGAACTCTTACTGCGATTATTGGCCCCTCCGGCGCCGGAAAGTCAACGCTTCTTGGAGTGCTCACAGGAAGAACTAAGCCAACAACTGGAGAGATTGAACTAGGTGGAAATAATCTTCATGAGAATTTTCAAATATTGAGTCGCCAAATTGGCTCTGTTCCACAAGCAGACATTCTTCATACCAGGTTAACGGTGAGACAAGCGCTTAATTACGGGGCAAAATTGCGATTGCCAAGTGACACATCTAAAGATGAGCGAAATGCACGCGTCGAAGAAGTGATGAATAAACTTGAGTTGACGGAACGAGCAGAACTGCGAATTGACAGGTTATCCGGGGGTCAAAGAAAAAGAGCAAGCATCGGACTTGAATTGCTTACCTCCCCGAAACTTCTCGTCCTTGATGAACCCACCTCGGGTCTTGATCCTGGACTAGACGCTCATGTAATGGAAACCTTAAGAAATCTTGCGGATGACGGTCAAACCGTGGTTCTCGTTACGCACTCAGTCGATAATTTAAACTTTTGCGACAACGTAATTCTTCTCGCTTCAGGCGGTCGAGTGGCTTATGCAGGACCGGCATCAACGGTATTCTCGAAACTCGGAAAGAAGAACTGGGCGGAAGTTTTCAAGTTTCTTGCCTCACCGGATGCTTTACTGCTTGCTTCTACAAAGCGCTCGGTACCTACTTCAACAGAGATAAAGCAGGACCATGTTCTTGAACGACGCCAAGGCTTCGCCAAACAGGTAGCAACTCTAAGTGCTCGGTACCTACGGGTAATCTCTTCAGATCGGTTCTATCTCACTTTGTTAACACTCATCCCTGTAATCATTGGAGCGATTTCTTACGCCGCCGGAAGCAAGTATGGTTTTGGACCCGGATACAAAACTAAATCGGGAGTTATTTATAACCCATTTGCACAAGGATCGATACTTGTCTTAATTCTAGGTTCCATCTTCGTCGGTCTCTCCACCAGCATTCAAGAAGTGATAAAGGAGAATGCGATTAGGCGTCGTGAACAAAATGTTGGAATAAGAATGTCTTCGTACCTGATTTCTAAGATGCTCGTGCTTGGTTTCATAACTTCTGCTCAGATTCTTGTCTTCACATTTATAGTTTTGTTTAGGCGACCTCTACCCTCCTCGGGCCTAATCATTGATTCAAGTCGGATCGAGATTACGGCGATTTGCATCTCGCTTGGTCTCTGCTCAATGTTGCTCGGTCTTCTCGTATCGACACTTCTGACTTCCGAAGAACAAGCCATGCCTGCTCTGGTCGGCATGACCATGGTGCTTGTGGTGCTATCTGGGGCTCTGCCTCTTGAGAGCAAAGGATTCATAGCTCAAGCATCTAAGTTGGTTCCAAGCCATTGGGCCACAAATGCACTATCGGCATCCGTCGATTTGATTCAACTAGGTTTGATTTCCGATAAAGACCAACAAGCCAAGTGGGAATCCTCTATTTCAAATCTCACTTCATCTCTCGGATTTATTGCTGTTTTTGGTTTAGTTTTCGCGATTCTTAGTCTCTTGAATTTGAGAAGAAATCGTTAATTCTTAACTGAAACACTAAATTCATATTGAATTATGAATCCAGTTCTGGTTGATCCTGCAAGTATGTAATCGCGCTTCTTCTTGGCTTCGTCAACTTCCCCTTCAATTAGAATGGTGTCGAAATCCTTTCCGCATCTTGCATCACCAGTGAGTAGTTGGGCTGTAGGTTGTTTCTTAGCAATCGGATTCGTTAGTTCCTTCAATTGAATACTTTCTTTTACGACGCCTTGATCACAGATAAATGTTGAATATTTTGAACCAACCCCTTCTTTGGGCTTGGAATCTCCCACAATTTGCACGCTCCATTGAATTTCTCTTATTGGCGATGGCGATGGAGATGCGACTTCGGAAGGAGACACCGAAGATGGATTGAGTCTTAAGAAGTATAAGCTCGCAAGCGCAATGACCAAGACCGCAACCCCTGCAAAAATCTTCACACTCTTGAAATTTCGACTTTTCGAGAGAGTTTCTTCTCCCGCTAAACTTCCAAAGCTTGTGCCCCGTTCTTGAAGCCTGGACAAGATTTCACTTGCAGTAGAGCGCTCTTTTGGAGACTTCTTGTGCAATAAAGTGATTACTTCTCTTTGGATTTCACTCAACGCTGAGAAGTCCGCATCCTTGTTAAGTATTGCGTGCATCGTATTCGCGACCGACGTATCGTCTTTGCCCCATGGATTGGTGCCTGTGGCCGCAAAATATAGAACTGTCCCGGCGGCAAAGTTATCCACTGCTCCGGTTATCTGTGTTCCTTCAAACTGTTCGGGTGAGAACCACGCAGGAGTGCCTGCGACCATGCCAGTCTTTGTTAGCGACGTTGCATCGGACGAGAAAGAAATACCGAAATCTATTAGTTTGGGTCCGGTTGCAGACATCAAAATATTTGAAGGCTTTACATCTCGATGAATGACACCTGCCTCATGTACCGCGTGAAGGGCTGACATCAAACCGTAAGCAAGTTCCAACCATTTCGCTTCGCTCAAAGGGCCTTCGTTATCTACCAGTGTCTTGAGGCTTGGTCCATCGACATAATTCGTCGCTATCCAAGCGGGGTTGGAGTCGATATCAGCCCCAACAATCTCCGCAACATACTTCCCTTTGATCTTCTTGAGAATTGCAACTTCTCGACTGAGTCGCGCTCTGGAAGATGGGTCTTCTAAGAGAAACTCCCGAACAATTTTGACCGCCGCAGCCCGGGTTCCATTGTTACCCATGTAAACAATTCCCATACCGCCTGATCCAAGGCGATTAACAATCTGCCAAGGACCGATCTGTTCAGGATCGCTTGGGCGAAGTCTCTCCATATTCCCATTCTCACAGAAGACTCACCTTTTCTCCCAACCCGGCGGACAGTCGTCTTCAAAAGTGCGAGTCTGGTTACCAAAGCTGCATATGACGGCCTTGGGAACCGATGGTTTTGGCAATACCGTTGGCACTGTTGGTGCCTTTGGCGCCCTGGGGATAGTTAGCGTTGCATTTAATGGCTTTGATTCGCCTTTGCTGTTCTTCAAGTAGATAGTCAGTGGGTATTTCTTTCCTGCCATTGAGGCTTTGATGGGAATTTCAATCAGGGCTTTATTTCCCAACACATCACCTTGCAGGCCTGGGTTCTTTTTGATTCCAAGGGCGGAGCTATAAAGATGAGCACTTGCTGCTCGTGAGTTCTCTTTAGCGCTGACTTGGATAGAGACGATTGCAGATGAGCCAACGATACGAGAGGCGTAGTTGCTAGGAGCTGGAGGAACTGCGGTAATTGATACTGCAGGTTTTGTATAGGAGCCGGTTAGAGGTTCGCTTCTGACTCCATTTTTCTCACCGACGATCTCAAGTGGGATAGCAACACCAGAGAGGATGCTGTTAAGCGGTAGCGACCAGCTAGCGGTGGAGCCAGAGATCTTTCCTTCTAAAGGAGTAGAGGAATTAACGCCTAGCTTAGGTGCGACTAGATAGACCTTATCGGGGCGAGATGAGGTAGAAGAACCAAGATTGACATTGATATCGATCTTGTTACCTACAAAGTTAACTCCAGAGAAGGTAGGGGTTGAGGGTTTAACGATTGAAGAAGGGGCGCAAGTGGCAGAGAGCATTCGGTTGGAGGGGGTTC
>VGAE01000051.1 GCA_016870975.1 Actinomycetota bacterium | reverse complement strand
CAGGTTTGGCTGATCCGCGATCCGTTGCGGCGCCTTATGTTGAGGCGATTCTCGCAATTCGCGGGGTGGTGCGGGCAGAGAAGCGCTTCGACTTGTCTGACATTATTCGTGAGGTTTTGGCTGATGTGAAAGTGGAGGTGCGCGACACCCCAACGGGAGTGGAGTGGATTCTAAAAGAGCCCTGACTTACAAATCTCTAGGTAAAGCAACCCAGGCGAAAAAAGATCTCGAGAAAATCATCGCTACCGACTCAGACTTTCCTGGAGTTACAGAGCTTCTAAAGCGCCTCTGATTTGGGATGTCAGATCCCAACTATGCATGGATACAGTCCTACGATCATTTCGTCCAAACCTTATTTCTTGCTAATCCAAAAAAATGTCCATAACACTGGGAACACACCAAACACTGCCCATAATAACCATTTCAGTTTCATCTACTTATGTTCACCTTTTATTAGTCCTTTTATTTGCCCCGCTTTTTTAGCCTGCCTAAAACAGTGGCACTTATTGACCTAAGAAAATGTTGATCCAATATGGTCGCTGCTTTAGGCATTACCAAGACCCTACGCCTGCCCAAAGCAAGGGGGATAGCCCTACTAAGGGGTAGCTTTAAGGGGTATGGGGTAGCCCTAAGCCCTACGCATAAACCCTAAACCTGCCCTTTAGACTGTCAGCTGTAAAAAGGACTTTTATGCCTTAACTATGGATTCGAGATGTTGAGGGCTTCTCGTACGGTACGAGAGTCGACCTCTTCAAGTAAAGAGTGAATGGCATCGGAAGTACTAGGTAATAGAGCTATGCAGACAAGGAAGTGTTCTGCGAATTGATACTTGGTATCAATCTTTTCATTAAACCCTTCAATGACCATTTTGGTAATAGCAATTCGCTTCTCTTCTGAAAGCCTCTTCCAACTATATGGAAGGGCTTTTTCGGGCAATATCCGAGCGTGATACTCCACATCGTCATCGAAGTAGGTGCTTCCCTCGGATTTAAGGAACTCGCGGCCTGTTTCGGTTAGTTCAGCTTCGTTTGAAGAGACAGTATGTGAGATTGAGAGGGCTAGAAGAATCTCCTCTGCCTCATAGTCAATAAATTCATCAATTGTTCTATGTTCAAAAAGCGCTACCACATCATCAGCATCTTGTTCCTCGATGACTTCTACCCAGTCACGGTCAATAAATGGATAAGACATGCTGTTATAAGTCATCTCGCCACGCATGAAGTTGTGCTCAAGCTTGAGACCCGGAACATGAAAGTAAAGTGCGTCTCCTTCGTGACTACTTCGCAAATAGAAAAACTTTGTATTTCCACGTTCGATTAACTCTGGCCAAAGAGTTCGATAGATAATCTCTGACTTGATGAAGTAATCAAGATAATCATTGAAGGAAGTTGGGAACTCTCCCAAGGGTAAATCTGGGTGGAATAAGGCAAATGGATGGCCTGCTTTGGCGAGCGCTTGTATGAACTGGATCGGGAAATCAGGAATTTCAAAAGCTTTTGATGAAGGGAGTCCTTCGTGTTCAAGCATATTTACTTCTTGAGACTCCAGCTTCTTCGGCGGAACTCCATTAATGCTTAAGAGCGCCTTGTCTTCCTCACGAAGCGCCGGATTGGACATGAGAGTTTGGCCAAGAGTTGAACCATCATAATCTTCAGCCTTAAGGTCAAATTTCAACAAAGCTTCGATGATGTCCCGGGGAGTGTCTGGATTCTTGGCGATCCCATAAAACCATGAAGTCTTTTGGGTTGCTTCTTCGCCAGTTTCTTCCGCAATCGAACTCCATTGCTCCGTTTCTTCCCTGGATTCTCTTTTCGCCCACTCAAACAATTCTCTAATAACGCCCTCACTCAAATCGGGCCTACGGCTCAAGTGGATTTTTACTGAGGCGTCATCATCTTTAGCGAGAGACTCAATCTGACTCTGGTCCAGATTTGGATTGCTCGCAGTTGACATCCGATTAAATGAATCAGGGGAACGAAGATTTGCTTCCAATACTTCTCTTGGACAGTTAGGGTGCTGCAGAATTTCATATATAGGCGGGTCTGAATCTTTAAGTATGGTCGATAAAGCTTCGCTTGGGGTTCTTCCGTGGCGCGCAATAGATTTGTTTGCGATTTTGTGCTTGATGAGGCTAGAGAGAAGATCTAAATAAAGCTCCGGATTCTGTTCCTCAATTCGATCGAGATAAGGATCGGTTGGCAAAGTTATCTTATTCAATCTTCCTCATCCTCCTCTTCGAAATCCTCATCTGAATCTTCTTCAGATTCACTCTCACCGAACTCTTCCGCCAAGTTCTTAAGTTCACCTTCGGCACCAGTAATTGCATCGACAAGTTCTTTTGAAGGGACTATAAGTTCACGGAAGATGCCGCGGGCGACAAACGCCAGTTGTAATAACTCTTCATTGTCAGAGCTAAGGTCAATAAACTCCTCACTCGCGGTTATTGAAGTTAGGTATCCATCAACTCGGGCACAGATTGCCTGGAATTCAGCCGTGGGAGGGTTGAAGGTCTTCGAATCTGCCGACATGGCATGAGACTACTATCGCAACGAGGGAAAGTCCTCAGCTGAGAAGAGCTGCTGCTGCCTTCATTTCTGGAGTTGCAAGTGGATGGGACACGACCAATTGAGAAGAGCCCAAGCGCATGCCCAATTAGGGAGAGCCTTGAATAATTTGGAGCGATATGAAGAAGCCTTAACTAGACAATTCAGATAAATAAGACTCATTACTACTTGAATGGTCGCTGGTATGAAAACGCTCCTAAAAGTAGAACGGGAGTAAGAATTATTTCTATCTCCGAGGAGCTAATTCAAATCCTCAAGGACTGGAAGAAGAGGCAAGTCGAGGACAGACTCAAAGCCTTTGCTTGGCTCGATTACCGAAAACCTAAGATCAATTACAATACTTACTGTCACAATCACATCAATTGAATTATCTGGAAACTTGCGCATAATCATCGCCACCCTACAACTTAAAAAATTCAACAGGAAATGGAATGAAGGATGGTAGAGGCGGCAAATGGTCTTCGGCTGCCCTGGGTTGGACGAGAGATTTCGGCCAAAGATGGGTCAGAGAGCTCCTCCGAATTTACGCAAGACGAGCACTTCAATCCACTGCCCTCCTTCTGGAGCGATCAATTCAGCATTAGCATCCTTTCCTATGGGGATCGTGAATAAGGTGGAACTAGCAAGGGATCCCAACACATCACCAGAGATACTTTCAATGCTAATTACGGATGAGGACGAAGAGGTTCGTCTACTTGTCTCTTTAAACGAATCCACTCCAGAAGCAGCACTTTATCCCCAAGTCGATTTTGATGAAGTTAGAAGTATGGTAAATGAACTCAGATTGTGGTACCAAGCTGTTGGTGGAATCGACGAGATTGACGAAGAGGAGTCAATCAAATATTCGCCTTTGCAGGTATGGTCTGAGATACATAATGATGACGATGTTATAAGGACAAGTGGTTTAAGTAGGGCGGCACATTGCTTTTTTGTTTCGCATAATTCTCCAAAAGGAGAGCGTTGGGATTTGGATCCCGTAACTGTTGCAATAGTTCTCGATTGCGACATCCATGATCCAACTCATTGGGATGAATACACATTTGAGGGCTACCCCAGATGTTGCGGAGGATGCGGCAGAATCATTATTGATCTTGACGAACTACTCGAGGAGGACTCCGATGAATCCATTATCAACAGTATTGAGTGGCTTTCCCTATCTTGAGCCGTCTATTCGCTCGTCAGGTCAACCAGATATTCTTGCCGTGGTG
>VGAE01000050.1 GCA_016870975.1 Actinomycetota bacterium | reverse complement strand
TCACCAGCAACTTCAACTTCACTCATCTCTGAATCGAGATCTAGCATCGCCTCTTCTAAGGCAGCGGTGGCATCCCTTCCTATTTCTTTCAATCTACTAACTTCATATTCATTTAAGTTGCGGCGCAGCTCTTCAATTTCGTTTGCAAGATTTATACGTTCGGCATCAGCTCCATCAGTTCCAATTTTGCTTCCCTTTGGTAGTAAGGCATCTCGACCCTCAAACCAATTCACAATTAGAACTTCCTCATCGCCGGTTAACTCTTCTTCTTTTAGCCTTGGGGCTTCGATTTTATTTGTGACCACAACAATTCGATCCTGATAAATAATCACATCCATACAAGAAAGCTCAAGAGTGGTTGGTATATGTGCACGGCCGCCAGTTATCCAAGCGACATTTGCGCCTTTGCGAAGAACCAGAGCATCGAGGTCTCTGGCCTTCAAAAGAACTGATATTCGGGCTCTTTTTTCGCGCTGCTCTTCTGCTCTCATTGACCAAACCTATGACAAACATCGCTCCAGCTGGGAGGAATTGAGCTATCGATTTCTACCGCTGCGGCTGCCCATTTAGCACCCATTTGCATTGCCTCAACAATCTCCTTATCAGTAGCAATACCTAGGAGCACGCCTGCTAGAAAGGCATCGCCCGCACCGGTCAAGTCTCTTACCTCTGCTCTTTGCGCCTTTACTTCGACTTTAGAAGTTGAAGTTAGAAGTAGAGCGCCTTCGCTGCCCTTTGTGATGATTACAGTGGGAACTTGATTGAAATCTACTTTTGTCTCACTTAAATCAGATGAAGAGCCAATCGCAATATCGGCTCGGACATCCTTATTTTCAAAGCCGGCCAATCCAACCGCGGTCATTGCCCCCTTAGTTTTGGCGAAGTTAAGCCATGGAAGATAAAGGTCTCGCCATACTGGAAAACAGACAATGTCATTTACATCAAACTTAAAATCAAAATTAATATCAATAATTCGATTCTCTTCTAATGCAAATACGGTGCGCTCTCCCGAGCTATCTACTGTGATGATGGCATGAAGGCTGGATCCAGGCAACACTCTTACATGCGATTCAAGTCCAGAAACTTCAGCCAAATTCTTAAGAAGTTTCTTACCAATCTCATCATCGCCGACAAATGAGATTAAATTAGATTTCACTTCACTCGAGGCTAAAGTGATTGCGGTATTGGATGCACTTCCACCGGCTCGCTCTTTTCTATTTTTTCCTTGCGCAAATCCACCATTAGCTGGATAGGAATCAACTTCTATTACGGTATCCCAAGAGATCGGACCTACCAACCAGACTCGTTTCACTTCCCAGCCCTTCGGTATAGCGCCGATAGCGCTTCTGGCGCATTCTCTAATTCACTCCAATTTACATCGCCCAGCCAAGGCAGAGTAAATAGTTCATCACTTTCCGGGTGCCAAAATGAATAAATGGCGCTTGAAACAGCAGCGGTTGTGTCGGTATCACCTCCGAGAAGGCAGGCACTTCTTATAACTTCTTCTAAGTTCTTGGATTTAGAGAGCAGCGCTTTTACCGCGATCAGAGTTTCGCCGGAAGTGTTTGGCACTCCTTCAGGGAAATCCCCTTCCTTTAACTCCACTAGGTTTAATTCGCGACTATGAACAATATCTCCGAGCTCAAGGGCGCTTTGAATCGCTATCTCACTCTTATGGGTCACTGAAATTAGGGCTCTAACCCAGGTATCTCGCTCATCCTTCTTTTCAAATGCCATCGCAACTAAACAGGTCCGCAACAGCCCACCATTTGTTGCACCGACGCTCTCAACCTCTTTTGCTTTGACCTCGAGACCAAGTGCTGCTCGCGTGGTTGGACCCAGCCCTCTTAACTTTTCTACATTCATTCTTAATAACTCTAAGAATCTTGATGCCGCCGCTTCTGGAGAATTCTCTGCTAGAGATATCAACGTAAGAATAGTTAGGGCGGTGTCATCACTTATTCCACCAAACGGCCAATTTGATTTTACCTTAAGTTGATTTGGAACTACTGCAGGAACTCCATTGAATTCATAGAAAGCGCCAAAAGCATCTGCTGCAGCATAAGCGATAAATGATTTGAAGAGCATCTTTTCAGTTTGATTATGCGAAGACCAATCCTTTGAGAGAAATGGCGCTAGGAAGTTTGGCGGTAGCACTATGATATATATTATCTCTGATGAAACCTTCACCGGAATCCTTGATTCAGGAAAGCCTTCATAGTGGTGAGTACTACAGCGATCCTTTTCCATTATTTGATGAGTTGAGAGCTAGCGCCCCCATTTACTTTAGCGAGACGATTGGTGGTTGGGTTTTAACTAGATTTGAGGATGTCGATGCGGTACTCCGTGATCACGAGAACTACTCAAGTAAAGGGCGGGTAACTCACTTACTTAATCAACTAAGTAGCGAGACCCAAGCGCGGGTTCAATTACTACACGCCCATTTTGCTATCGGTTTAACCCACTCTGATGCGCCAGAACACCGAAGAATCCGTTCCTTACTAGCTCGCTCCTTTACTCCCAAGATTATCGACTCGCTTCGACCCGAAATTAATTCACAAGCGAACGCTTTAATCGCAGAGCTTTATGGAGAAGTTGATCTAATCGAACAACTTCTTACACCTCTCCCCGCGCTTATAGTTGGAAAACTCCTTGGTTCTAGACCAAGTGATCTACCAAATCTCATTCGCTGGGCTCATGCGATAAATGGTTTGTATGAGCGGGGCGGAAAGATTAGTGAGGATAAGGCGCTACATGCTGGAGCAATGCTTCATGAGATGCGCGAGTTTGTACTTGAATTAGTCGCAGAACGTAGAGCTCACAAAACCAAAGGTAATCTTGCTGGTGATGATGTTCTCTCAAGCCTAGTTTTGCAAGATGAAGAGGTTCTCTCTGATCAAGAACTGCTCTCAACCGTAGTTACTCTCTTTGTTGCAGGTCATGAAACCACAACTCACTTACTTGGTAATGGAATTCTGGCGCTACTGCTAAATGAAGATGTCACCTCTAAATTGAGAGAGGACATGGGCACGATTCCTCTAGTAGTTGAGGAGATGGCCCGCTTTGATGGCTCTGTACCACGCTCTTGGAGATTAGCTAAGAGCGATCTTGAACTAAGCGGAGTCAAAATCAAGCAGGGTGAGTTAGTTCTACCTATCTTGGCAGCTGCAAATAGGGATCCAAGTGTTTTCCCAGATCCGCATACTTTTGATTTCCGTCGCGACAGTAAACGTCATCTTGCTTACGGCAAAGGTGTTCATGTCTGCTTAGGAGCGCCGCTTGCCCGGATAGAAGCTCAAGAAGTTATATCCACCCTAATCCAGCGATTTAAGAAGATTGAATTAAACGTCGACCCAGATAAGCTGGAATGGCGAAAAGATCTTGCCCTGCGTGGATTATTGCGTCTTCCAGTTAGATTGAGTTAGAAACTTCTATGCCAAATCTCGCCAAGTTGGCTTTCCCGCCATCTTCTTCGGTAAGAACAAAGGGCTTTCCATCGGGTGCGATGCAGTAAGAATTCTCAAAGTGCGAGCCCCGAGACTTATCAACTGTTACAACAGTCCAATTATCTTCTAGTACTCGAGTTCGTTCCGAACCCATAGTGATCATTGGCTCAATCGCAAAGACCATTCCGGCTTCAATCTTTGGACCATTGCCAGGCTTACCGTAATTCAAAATGTGTGGCTCCATATGCATCGCAGTTCCGATTCCATGTCCACCATATTCGCGCAGAATTCCGTAGCTACCTTGGGAGTTAACATACTTTTCGATTGCGTGACCAATATCAGAAAGTC
>VGAE01000049.1 GCA_016870975.1 Actinomycetota bacterium | reverse complement strand
GCGATTCCCTTCGTTATTGCCTTAGTTGTGTTTCCAACAGCATCAAGTGAGGTAAGGATCTTTGCGCCCTCACCTTTTACATCGCCAGACATTTCAGCGATTCCTTGGGCGTTATCTGAGATTGGGCCGAAGGTATCCATCGCAACAATCACACCAACGGTAGTAAGTAGTCCGCAACCAGCGAGGGCGACTGCGAACAGAGATAGAACGATTGTTCCGCCACCTAATAGATAAGCACCGAATACTGCGGCAGCGATTAGTAGTCCTGAGAAGACTGCTGATTCAAAACCAACCGAGACGCCGGCGAGAATTACTGTTGCGGCACCAGTCTTTGAAGAGGCGGCAACATCATTTACTGGGCGCTTTCCAACTTCAGTGAAGAATCCAGTTAGCACTTGGATAGCGGCAGCAAGAATGATCCCAATTAGAACTGCGCCGAGCGCTAGAACACGTGGATTAACGCTGGTTTCAGCAGCGAGAGCCGAGTCAACGCCTGTTAGCGCGGTGAAACTGTTTGGAAGATAGGTATATGTCGCAAGACCTACAAGGACTGCAGAAATAATGGCAGAGACAAAAAATGAGCGATTAATTGCGCTCATCGCGCTCTTATCGGTTGAGCGAAGTCGAGTGAGGAAGATTCCGAGGATCGCGGTGAGAATTCCGATAGCGGGAACGATTAATGGATAAACGAGACCGCTATCTCCAAAAGCGGCCTTACCTAAGATGAGTGAGGCAACGAGGGTTACGGCGTAGGACTCAAAGAGGTCGGCAGCCATTCCAGCGCAGTCGCCAACATTGTCACCAACGTTATCCGCGATTGTTGCAGCATTTCGTGGGTCATCCTCAGGAATGTGTTTTTCAACTTTACCAACGAGGTCTGCGCCAACATCGGCAGCCTTTGTGAAGATACCGCCACCAACGCGCATGAACATGGCGAGCATCGCGGCGCCAAAACCGAAACCTTCAAGAACGGCTGGGGCATCGGCGCGGTAGATGATTACAACGACCGAAGCGCCGAGAAGGCCAAGACCAACAGTCATCATTCCAACTACGCCTCCGGTGCGGAAGGCGATTTGAACAGAGCGCTCGGCCGAGCCTTGGCGAGCTGCTTCAGCTACGCGAACATTTGCGCGAACGGCGAGCCACATGCCTTGGTAGCCAACGATTGCTGAGAATGCTGCGCCGATTAAGAAGAATATTGAGCGACCTATTTTTACATCCATATCGCCAGGAAGAGCAAAGAGAAGTACAACAACTATTACGACAAAGAAGGAGAGGGTGCGGAACTGGCGGGCTAAATATGCGGCTGCGCCTTCTTGGACGGCGGCAGCGATCTCTTGCATCTTCTTAGTTCCCTCAGATGCGCTAAGAACCTGGGCGCGAAGTGCAAAGGCAATTGCGAGGGCGACTAGTGAAACCCCAAGGACTAGGTAAACCAGATTCAAATTGTTTCCGGTTACTTCTACGAGTGAGTTAGCCGTTAGGTTGGCTCTCATATCTCCTCCAGTTAACTATTTGGACACGAGACAGCGCCACCTGTGTCGGCGCTGCGCACAATGAGGTCAAGTGTAGGACGAGACCCCCCGGAATCGCCTAATTCAAGCCTGAATGTGGACTCTTCTTCAAAGTCTCAATTAAATCTTTCAAGAATGGCGCCTCTTGATCCTTTTTTGAAAATTGAAGGGAATCTAATGGCCAAATGATTCCAATTTCTGGATCTTGCGGATTGATTGCTAACTCTTCGCTTGGTGAATAAGGCGAGGTCAATAAATAGGAGATTGTTGTGTCATCTTCTAGAGAAAGAAAGGCATGACCTAAGCCTTCTGAAATTAGAATTGAAGTTCCACTTCCCGCTGAAATTTCTACGCCCACCCACTTCTTAAATGTCTTTGAGTTTGGCCTAAGGTCAATCACCACATCGTAAAGAGAACCTGATGCACATGTAATCCACTTAGCTTGACCTTCTTTTGAAATGCTGAAATGAATACCCCTTACAACTCCTCTTTTCGAGTCAGATATATTGGCTTGAATAATGGGGAACTCTCTTCCTAATTCCCTTCTTATCAAATCTTGTTTAAACCACTCTACAAAATGCCCTCTTGGATCCCGGTGAACTTGAGCTTGATAGATCCAAGCACCATCAATTCCAATTGATCTCAATTCAGCCATTATGCGCTTCTCTTTCGACCTGATCTCTTATTTCCGGAATTGCTCTATTTAAAGCATCCTCCCAATCAGACATTCTAGGTAATCCTTTACTGTCCCAAACACTGTTGTCCAGAACTGAATATTTCGGGCGATGAGCGACTGATTCATATTCGGAGCTTGATATTGGATTTACTCGACTCGGATCATGCCCGGATAGCAAAAATATCTCGCGCGCGAACTCATACCAACTAGCTTCACCGCCATTTGTCACATGGTAAGTGCCAGGGTTCGCTTGCGATTTACTAAGGTAAAAGATTTGGTCCGCTAGCTCCGAGGCTAATGTTGGTTGCCCTATCTGGTCATTTACAACTTTAAGCGCATCCCCACTTGTAATTGCCTTACGCAATATTGACTTTGCAAAGTTCGTTCCATAGCGGCTATATAGCCATGCCGTTCTCAAAATAAAAGTACCTTCTGGGTAGATATTGTTAATCTCACGCTCACCTGAAAGTTTTGTTTTGCCGTATGTTGTTCTTGGCTGTGTTGGTGAGTTAATCTGCCAAGGAATTGAACTTTCGCCGGAGAATACATAATCAGTCGAGATGTGAATCAGAGGGACACCTAATTCCTTTGCTGCTATTGCGACATTCTTTGCACCTAAAGTGTTGACTGTTTGTGCAGAATCTGGTTTAGACTCCGCTTTGTCAACCGCTGTATATGCAGCGCAGTTCACAATTATTCTCGGGGATTGTCCAACAATTTTTGAAACTGAATCTGTCGTTGAGATATCTAGTTCTCTCTTTGAGAGAGATGTGAAAGCTTGACCCTCTCTTGTTAGCGAGTCTGTAAGACACAGGGCTAGTTGCCCAGAGCCTCCAGTTATTAGCCAGCTCATAACTTCTTTAGAGGACGCCACCAAGATTCATTCTCGCGGTACCACTTTATAGACTCTTGGATTCCAACCTTGAATTGCGCTTGTGGCTTGTATCCAAGTTCACTTGATATTTTCCTGCAATCAACTGAGTATCTGAGGTCGTGACCAAGACGATCCGGGACAAACTCAATGCTCCCATCGCTCTTATTGAAAGCATCGAGAATCAACTTAGTTAGTTCTTTGTTAGTAAGTTCTTCACCTCCGCCAATATTGTAGATCTCGCCTGCTCGACCTTTCATCAGAACTTCGTGAATGCCTCGGCAATGGTCATCGACATGTAACCAATCCCTGACATTAAGTCCAGAACCATAAAGAGGGACTTTCTTCCCATCTATCAGATTAGTGATGAATAAAGGTATAACTTTCTCCGGAAATTGATGTGGTCCATAATTGTTACTTGATCTTGTGATATTTATATTTAAACCAAAAGTTTTAAAATATGACCTTGTAATCAAATCAGCTGCAGCCTTCGAAGCCGAGTAAGGTGAGTTAGGTAGGAGTGGACAATTTTCATCCCAGGACCCGGTTTCAATTGACCCGTAAACTTCGTCGGTGGAAATTTGAACAAATTTCTTATCTGATCCTGATTTAATGGCACTTAAGAGTGTCTGCGTTCCTTTAACATTAGTTTCAATAAATCTTCCTGGGTCACTTATCGAACGGTCTACGTGAGATTCGGCCGCAAAGTTAATTACGGAATCTACTTGGTCTACTAAACCCGAAACTAAAGACTCATCACAAATGTCACCTTGGATGAATTGGAAGGAGTCTTTTGGGACTGAATCAAGATTTGAAAGCGTTCCTGCGTAGGTTAATTTGTCGAGCACGATTAAATTGCTAACGCCCTTTAAATGGCCATCGACAATCCTTCGAACATAGTTCGAACCTATGAATCCCGCGCCCCCAGTAACTAGTAAGCGCATTTAGGAGCTCCTTTTTCTGAAAGTGTTATTGACCAAACTTACCCGTGAAGTAGCCTTTGCGGGATGA
>VGAE01000048.1 GCA_016870975.1 Actinomycetota bacterium | reverse complement strand
ATGAATCAGCGGGAGGTTTGGTGAGTTGTTCGGTGAAGATGCCAACGTGAAAAACTTCGCCGAGGTATTTTGTGTCGAGAAGTTCTTTGAGTTTGACGACCAGTGGTTGATAGCGCATCGGGTAGGCGACCATCGTTTGTAGCATGAGAAGTTGCACCAGCAGCAACCGTTGAGTTCGCCGCAGAAAGCGTGGCAGCGGCACCCCACGCAGTTATAGCTGCAAAAGCTGGAACAGTGGAAATTAATCCAAAGCCCAACCCCGCTACTGCAACAAGCGCGATCTTGCCCTTGAGAGTTTTTAGCATTGTGTTCCTTTCGAACAAAGTCGCAGTAAAGGATTTCTCTACTGCGGCTGGCGCCGAAGAAAAACGCTCATCATGAACCATGAGACGGCAGGCAAACCCCATATAGGGTGAAATGTCCGATTTTTAAACCGCTATCATGAACTCATGAGTCGCTCTCTCGGTAAAAAATTCCCTGCGGGGATCGCCTTAGTGACCCTTCTGGTGGCTCTGGTCCCTCACCTCGCTATCGCAGCACCTTCGGCCAAAATCACTCTCTCGCAACTTCCTCAGATTGTTCAGGCAAACCTGAGAATTTCCATGACCGCCCAAGTGTCCGGTTCCAACTCTCGAAACCCCGGCTGGCAGGGCAAATTACAGGTATCCAAAGACGATGGCGAAACTTGGAGCACACAACGATTAACCAAGGGGACGGTTGTTAAAGCAACCACATCAGGTCGATTTGAATTTTCTTTCAAAGTTGCGGCCGGTGAATATGTGATCAGGCTCGCAGCCGAAAATAAACTAAGAAACCAAAAATCATATTCAAACACCATTGCTTTCACCGCAGATCCAAACCTCAAGTACTTCCTCGGAATTAATATCAAGGGCGACCCCGAAGATCTCACGAGTGAAGACTTTTTCACCGCTTTTCTATCCGAAGATTTTCTCGAGCAATTTGAGATGGCAGTCGTCAAGCTAGAAGCGCAAATCGATGGCGATTATGAAACGATTTACGAAGTAGAAGCCAACGGTGCGACAGAAGTTGGATTGCCGCTTTCTGACTTAGATGGTGACTACGAGCTCTACATTTCTATTTACGCGGACGATGAAAAATTAATTACTCGATATGAACTAGGAAGTTTTACAATTGTAGGTGTGTAAAAATGAAAAAATACTTCCTAATCACCATTGCAGCAGCATTTCTAGCAGTGAACCTGCAACCAGTTAACGCTGCAGCGCCTCAAAATGATCTGTTAGAGTTCGCGTCACCCCTAGGGAGTCGACTTACGTATTCGCAATCTACGGATATTGCTGAGGCTACTTCAAACGAGGGCTCTCCAATCACCAAGAGCGTTTGGTATTCAATGAGCGGGCTTACCGCGGCTCCAGCAAGATGGCGTGTAGATAACGGACAATTACTGATTTGTACGAGTGGTGTTACCTCGGTTTGGTTGGCTGGAAATTGGAATAAGTCCGGCGACCGAACATTCCCATGCAAGTTGGTTGCTCCCGGAGCAACAGTTACAACTGAGATCGCAGAACCGTTGATCGCAGTAATCGATAAATGTGCTACGAGAGGTGACTACGATGGTTGTCGAATGAGCTCCAACTCCGTCACGGGCTGGAGTGGCGCCGGCACGGTTAACTGGAACATGGTGGTGGGTCCAGGGAGAACCGAGCCAATTACCGCGATAAGTGCGAATCAGAAGATCACGCTCGCGTGGACAACGCCTGGCTACGGCTGCCCTATAACGCGCACAGCTATATCCTTAACAGGTCCAAGTGGTACAAAAAATTACGAGGTAACGGGCGCCACAAATAGATATGCGATTCCCGACCGCCTAGCGAACGGCACAACTTATTCAGCATCTTTACGCGCTTTCTGTGGTGACTACGAGGCTCCGGCGTCTCCTGCGCTCTCTGTCGTTCCAGGTGGCCCTGGTGATGCGCCTGAGGGAATTGCGCTCTCGGCTAGCCCTGGAGCGATGACATTTACGTGGACCGGCGTCACTGCAGATAGTCAAGCAGCAACTCAAGTAGAGAGTGTCTTAACCTGTCTCGATGGTACGGGGCCAACCATCACAGCGAATGTCGCGGATCGAAAAATAGTTTTTACTTCGATACCACCAAGAACGACGTGCACCGCAAAGGCTCTAACTAAAAACTCTCTCGGTAGATCTGATTGGAGCATTCTTACAGCACCCACCCGCACCGCAAGTTTGCCTGGTCCAAGTAATTTACGTAGTTCATTGGAAGGAAAATCTCTTCAGTTGACTTGGCAAAGTGCCGCACAAGAAGAGGGCATTTCTCTGAGTGAATATCAGATCAACGCAAGGTGTGGAGGGAAAACGAGGCAGTACTCAACTAAGAAAAATACTTACACAATATCTGATTTGCCACTAGGTGAAAGCTGTGCAATTTCCGTAGCAGCTGATTTTGGATTTGCGAAATCCGAAGCGGTAAATCTAAGTGAAACTCCAATCGTTCGAGATGTGCCAGAAGTAGTGAGCGGTCTCAGAGCTGAATTCAAAGCAGGAAAAGTGCAAGTATTTTTCGATTCGATCTCCAGTGCAAAAGGCCGAGAAGCGACCAGTTTCGAGATAGTTCAGCTTGAATCTTCCCGCGAGTCCAATAAAAAGATCGTTTCAGCCGCAGAAGGCGAGGCAGGAGTTGCCTATGACAATCTGCAGGGTGGAAAGTCCTACACATTCGCTATTTATGGAATAAATGAAGCTGGAAAATCACCGCGGTCATCGGCAGTTTCGGTTTATGTGCCCGCCAAACCTTCTGTGCCAACAAAAATGAGAATTCGTCGAAGTGGAGAGAACGCACTTCTTGAGATACTTGACTCGCCCGCGCCAACTTGGCTGCAGGAGCGAGAGGCGAAGGTACTGATTACTGGAAAATCTGAGGATGCGGAGCAGATCAAACTTGAGTTCCCCGCTTCAGCTTCAATACTTCTTCCAGAGGTCCTTTTTACACCTTCGCTAACACTCCAAATTCAGATAATAAATGAAGCTGGAATTTCAAATTTATCTTCAGCCGTAACGGCGGGAACTAATTCTGTCCCTTCACCAACCGAAGTTAATGTAAGAGCGGGAGATGGCAAAGCAGATTTCACATGGAAGAAGCCCAACTCTTCGCAATTGCGATCAATATATGTGGAAATCTACAAAGGTGAAGTTCTTGAAGGGTATGTTTCGCTCCCCGCCGCAAATGGATCTGGCTCTATGCGATTGCAGAACGGAGAGACATTTACTTTCATTCTCTACGGACAGAATGGGGATGCATTATCAGTAAAAGGAGTTAAGACAGAGCAAGTTGTTCCAGGTCCACTCCCGAAAATTGTTAGCCAATCAACGACGACAATTACTCCCAAAAAGTCGCTACTGTTGAAGTATGAGATAAGTGAACCAGTAGAGGTATTTGCTCAAGTATTGAGCGGCGCTAATCAAACAGTGTACGGGCCAATTTCACTTGGCAATGACATCGATGGCGAGTTTTCATGGAACGGAGCAAGCGATGCCGATGGGGAAAGTCTCGCTGATGGTAATTATTTAGTGCAACTGTATGTAGGTAGTAGGCCAAATTCTTTGGTCAGCACCAAAATTGCGATAGCAGCAAAATCAGTAAGTCCAACTACATTAATGCTTTCGAAGAATGCGTTCCTTCTCGTAAAAACTGGGTTAAAAGAATCTGTAGTACTCCAAAGTCAATTCCCCTCGACAGTTACTCTTAAGGTGCAGGTGAAGGATGAAAATGGGAATGTTGTTGTCTCGGAAAAGCGTTATAAGTCGAGCAACAAATTGAGTTCACAGGTGATTTGGACTGGCAAACAAAGCTCGAGCAAATTCTCAAAGAAGAAGATCCTCGCTGGTGCATATCAAGTGAGCGTTTCATGGGTAGATGGTGACGGTAATGAGGGTGCGTTGGATACCCCCCTCTTATTTCAGGTAAAGAAGTAGAAAATGCAGATTGGTTTAAATCGGAAGACCCATACCGCGCAAATCGGAGAAAGCGTTCTTTTCTTCATTTTCTGTCATCGTCCAAATCACCCGTAAGCCAGCGAGTGATCCAGGGCCGTCGGTAAGGGGTTTCTCGCCGGTAGCGATGC
>VGAE01000047.1 GCA_016870975.1 Actinomycetota bacterium | reverse complement strand
GATGGGAGAAAATTCCCGTATGTGTTGCATATGAGATTGATGGTAAGCGGGTAGAAGAACTTCCGGCCTCCCAATCTGAGTTCCATCGCGCAAAGCCGATCTACGAATATCTTCCAGGATGGAGCGATGACATTTCTCAAGCCCGATCAATGAAGGAACTTCCTGAAAATGCGAGGGCCTATGTGAAATTCCTTGAGGACGTTTCAAATGCTCCTATGAGCGCAATCGGAGTTGGTCCTGGTCGAGATCAGACCGTAGTTGTGAGAGATTTACTGCAATGAAACGAGTTCTTGTTGTAGGTGGCGCGGGCTACATCGGCGCTCATGTTTCGTGGGTTCTACAGAATTCAGGTTACAAAGTTAGGATTCTTGATGATTTCTCTAATGGACTAAAGCGGAGGGTAGACGGAATATTTGATGATGTGGTTGTAGGCGATGTGTTGGATAGAGAATCAATAATTAACGCCTTGAGTGAGATTGATTCTGTAATTCATCTAGCTGCCAAGAAGGCCGTCGGGGAGTCTGTTACAAATCCTTTGAAGTATTACCAGCACAACGTTGGCGGAACTCTTAATTTGTTAGCTGCCATGTCACTTAAGGGAGTAAAGAAGTTAGTTTTCTCATCAACGGCTGCTGTGTATTCGCCAAGTCAAAAGGACTCGATAGCTGAAGAAGATGCAACCGAACCCCTGTCGCCATATGGAGCAACAAAATTACTCTCTGAGAATTTGATAAGGGAGGTTTCTAAGGCTGAGGAAATGTCATCGGTTTCACTTAGGTATTTCAATGTAGTTGGCTCTTCAAAGCCAGAGTTTGGCGACAATTCAAAGGATAATCTCGTGCCCAAGGTTTTTGCGGCAATTGCTCGGGGTGAAAGCCCAGAAATTTATGGTGATGATTATCAAACGCCCGATGGAACATGTATACGGGATTACATACATGTAGAAGATATAGCCGAAGCCCATTTATCAGCTTTAAAAGCGGTGGAAAGAGGCCAAATTGCGAAGGTCTATAACGTGGGTTCGGGTAGTGGCTATTCGGTGCTTGAAATGATTAAACAAATTTCAAGAACCATTGGTACTGAATTGAATCCCAAAGTTGTCGGAAGAAGAGATAGAGATACTCCAAGGCTAATTGCCTCAACGAGAAAGATAGAAAGTGAACTCGGATGGAAACCAAAATCTAGCCTTGAAGAGATGATTGATTCAGCTTGGGCGGCCGAAAGGAAATACGGAATTGGAGTCTGACTTCCACAAACGTTACGCGAGCCCAGAAATGATTAAAATCTGGTCGGCGGAAAGTAAATACATTCGAGAGCGCGAACTTTGGGTCGCGGTAATGCGCGCGCAGGCAAAAGCTGGGGTCGAGATTCCGAGGGAAGCCATTGAGAGCTACGAGTCGAAGATTTCATTTATAGATCTCGAAGTTATTTCGAACCGGGAAAAATTACTCAAGCATGATGTGAAAGCGCGGATTGAAGAATTTAATCATCTCGCTGGGTACGAATACATACATCTTGGATTGACGAGTCGCGATGTGACTGAAAATGTTGAAATAGAGCTGATGAAAGAGTCCATGGGCCTTATTCGTTTTAAGTCAATCGCCTTCCTATCTGCGCTGGGGAAGAGAATTGATGAGCATAAGGAACTACCGATGGTGGCGCGGACGCACAATGTTCCTGCTCAAGTCACCACTTTAGGAAAGAAGTTCTCGGTATGGGCAGACGAACAGATCTTTGCGCTCAAACACTTGGATGAATTGATCGCACGCCTTCCCTATAGGGGCGTTAAGGGTGCTGTTGGAACCGCAACCGACATGAGCTTGCTTCTTGGTGAATCACTTTCCGATTTTGCGGAGGAATTTCTGCCCTATTATGGAGATAGCCAAGTTCTAAATTCATCCTCTCAGGTCTATCCGCGTTCGATAGATTTTGAAGTTGTAGCTACCCTGGTGCAATTAGCGGCGGCTGCAAACAATGTGGCGCTTAATGTTCGGCTTCTCGCGGGCCTGGGCCATGTTCATGAGTCCTTTTCGAAATCACAAGTCGGCTCAAGCGCTATGCCTCACAAGATGAATCCAAGGCTAAGTGAACGAATCAATTCTCTATTCTCAGTTTTGAAAGGTTACCTAGCCATGATTGAAAACTTGGTTGGTGATCAATGGAACGAGGGAGATGTTTCTTGCAGTGCGACTAGGAGAGCTGCTATCTCTGGATCATTTCTCGTACTTGATGGGATTATTGATACTGCGATTGATGTAGTGAACGGTCTTGCCGTCTCAGAAGTATCTATCACGAATGAATTGAATGAAGAAATGCCTTTGATTGCTAGTAGCGCCTACCTAATGCTTATGGTTGAAAAGGGAGGCTCAAGGGAGGCGGCCCATAAATTGCTAGGAGAGGCGTTACGAAATCACAGGCAAAACGGAAGTATCAACCGAGAAGGCTTGATCAGCGCTCTTACTTCAAAGTCTGACTCACTCTTGAGCGAAGAAGATCTTCTGGGAGTTCTCTCAAATCCTATGCCGCTCACAGGCTTAGCAACTTCCCAATGCGACTCAGTACTTGCCGAAATTGACTCTTTAGTTGCAAAAGTGAGTGGCGCGGCCGAATATCAACCAAGGCAATCGATATAGGAATCTACAATCGGACTATGGCCAAGCAAGCAAGAGATTCGAAACGCACTTCAATTCAAAAGTCGAAGGCGATGCGAAACCTTGCTTTTCTGCCTTTTGGAGCGCTCTTTGTAAAGATCTTGATAATTTTTAATATAGAAGGGTTTGACTGGTTTAAGGCAGCCAATGGGAATTTTGCGGCGGGAATTACAAATTTGCTCGATGGAAAGTACATCCCTCAATACGCTTGGTATGGCGCAGATGGTGAGAATTACTTAAGAGGTGTTGAGGCGTTAGCCAAAGATGGATACCTCTCAGATGCTGGAATTCTTAGCTATTGGCCAGCCGGATATCCCTTACTCTTATGGTTGGTCGGATTGATTTTTGGGGGCTGGTTCCTCGCAGTCGTTGCAATTCTTCAAAGTGCACTTTACGCATTCGCTTCTTGGCTCCTATCAGTAGAGATGAGATTGGGCCGGCTAGCTAAGTTCTCATTCCCACTGTTGTTGATACTTACTCTAAATCCAACCCTTGCCCTTAACACAATTGCGATCGGCTATGAATTACCTACCGCTTCGCTATTGATAATCGCCTTGGCACTCTTGTCGCGTTTCTTTAGAAACGGAAAATCAAGTGTGTTCTCGAAAGAATCAATTCTTGCCGCACTTTCTTTATCTCTTGCGACCCTAATGCAGCCTCGTTTGATCGCATTTGCCGCAGTAATCTTCTTGCTCTGGGCTGTCGCTCAATTTAGAAAGAAATCTGCAGCAATCTTTCTGGTTTTATCCCTTTCTATTGTGGCTATCGCACCAGCCTTAATGATTGCAAGAAATGTGAATTCAAATGGAATGCCAACAATTTCGACAAATCTTGGAATCACAATGAATATTGGCGCTGGGCCTAAGTCGACTGGTGGCTACACAAACCAAGCGACTGGGGTGGAGTGTCCACCGGTCGAGGGAACTCCTGCCGAACAAGATTCAGCTCGAGTGAGTTGTGTACTGAATTGGTATTTGAGTAACCCATCAAAAGTACTTTCTTTATTTTGGAACAAGTCCGTTTACTTCTGGTCACCATGGGTTGGTCCGGCGGCGAATGGCACCATGGCGCGTAACCCTTGGCGAATAAATCATCCGATTAACGAGACCGTGAAGACCGAGGAGGGCTTCAACCTTGTCTATGGAAACACAGGCAAGTTAGTTTCATGGATTTGGATGATTGCAACCTTGATACTGATGATCTTGGGACTTAGAAGTCTCTACCGTGCCGGACACCTCGAGCGTTTACTCGGTTTAACCTCCTTCTCGGTCGTAGTTGTGAACTGGCTGATAACCATCCTCACAATCGGAGACCACCGTTTCCGGATTCCAAGCATGGGGGCGAGCCTGCTCCTGCAAACGGTTGGTTTTATTGGCCTCTTCCTTAAGAATCGAGATCGTTACCGAGGAAACCCGATTGCCGTTAGCTGGGCTGGACTTCATTGGAAACGGCGGAAGGAAGCCGATAATCTTCCGCCCCATAACGGGTAGATGAGTAAG
>VGAE01000046.1 GCA_016870975.1 Actinomycetota bacterium | reverse complement strand
TGATATAGCCAGAATTCTTGATGTAAAGCGACCGAGAGCAATAGTTCTAGAAAATGTGAAGCAACTTCGAGGACATGACAAAGGTCGAACCTTGTCAACAATCCTGAGCATTCTTGATGAATTGGGTTACTGGGTCGACTTTCGCGTCCTCAATGCACTTGACTTCGGACTGCCACAGAAACGTGAACGAATTCTTATTGTCGGCTTTCTCGATGATGCCCACCGTCGATTTACCTGGCCGAGCGGTGCGACGATGCCGAAAAGGTCGCTGGAGTCAATACTTGAGAAAGATGAACTAGTTGAGGCTTCATATTTCGCTTCTCCAAAGATTCGCAAGAGTCGTCGAGCAGCAGTAAAGGGCAAGACTCTCCCACCTGGGCGTTCTGTATGGCATGAGAACAAGTCGGGAAACATTAGTGCTCTCCCATATTCCTGCGCTCTTCGAGCGGGAGCGAGTTACAACTATCTGCTCGTCGACGGAATTCGTCGTCTCACGATGCGCGAAATGCTCCGACTACAAGGGTTTCCAGATTCGTACAAAATCGTGTGTGGCTACTCCGCCACCCGAAAACAAGCCGGCAACAGTGTCCCAGTTCCCATGATTCAAGCTGTCGTTACTCAGGTATTTCGTGCTCTTAACCGTGATCTTTCCCCTCGGGAAAACCCTTCAACATCTCGGGTACAGCCAACTCTTTTCACACTCTGACTCTGAAGTTGGCTAAGTGTCTATCCTGAGCGTGTGGACATTAATGAGGCGAAGAAGAAACTTGATCACGTAATCTCGATTAGTCGAGTTGAAATGTACAAGCCGATACAAGTTGCAGAAGTACTTGTAAACGCGAGAGAGTCCAAAGGTATCGACCTTTCGAGAGTTGAGACCTATCGAGTACGGTCTCGGCAGTGGCGCGATGCAGTAACACTTGAACTCTTCAATAAGCGGTCGACTTCAAGCGCTCGATTCCAGGACGACCTTTGGAATGAATCTGCGGTTCCGCCTGCTGCTATGACGGCACTGGGAAAAGTTAACTCGACCAGCAAAATAGTTGAGGCATACATCTATCACTTTGTTGCCGAAAAGAACAGGGATCTTGCAGCCGCCCGAACGACTCTGTCAAAGCTACGAAATGCTAGTGAGTTAAAAGATGTACTCGAAGCATTTGCATCTTCGGATCTAACTTCATCCGCTGATCGACTATTTGAGATTCTGGCAACTGCAGTGTTTAGGTGTGAGTTACATCAGTCGGGATATACCATCCAAGTTGACCGGACACCAGTTTCAAGCTTGACAACATCTGCTGACGCGCTCGTAGATCTCGTGTCGCGCAAACCGGTACCACTTCAAGTTGGTCGACTTGGACATACGAATGCAGCTGATGGCGGTCTAGATATCTGGACTAATTTCGGCGTAGTGGTCAGTGTAAAACGGCGCACACTGACTAAGTTTCTTTTGGAGCAAATCCTTCAAGACACCACAATCGGTGAATTGCACATCGTGTGTTTGGATATTGAACCTGCAGCCAACACGGTGCTGAAGAAGCTAAGGACTCAAGGTCGAGGAATTACTGTGACTTTGGCTGCTGACCTACTCAACTCGGTACAGAATCTCCTTGCAACTCCGAAGACACGAACTGACTTGCTAAGCGATTTGATCCATTCATTTGATAAGGAGTTTCCGATGGCTCAAACGCTTTCACATTTTTTGGAAACCCGCGGATATACAGATGTTCCTCTGAGCGGAATCTGGCGAACTCGGTAGGTGGCGCGCCGATCTCCTGTATCGTTGATTCAATTGTGGATGACAATTTCAAGCACTGGCTCTCAAGCAACAAGGGCTACTCGCGGCGCGTAACGAGTAACATTTGCTCACGCCTAAGGCGCGCAGAGCTACTGACGGACTCAGAGATTGTCAAGAGCTTGGTCGCTTTCAAGTCATCGGTTACACCAAGTCCTAATTGGCAACAGATTCCGAATTCGAGCCAAACTGGGATCCTTAGAGCAGTTCATCTGTATGAAGAATTTTTATCGCATCGTTGACTTAACTCAGAGTCCAATCTGAAAATTTAAAACTGGGAACACACGAGGGCACTCCACCAGTGATTGGATTGGTGCGTAGTGGTACTTAAGAATACTCTCCACAAACTGCCGCAGCGGGTGTGTTAATTCGTAACTTCTGACGGCTGATTCAAGCCGAAGAGACTTGATCCGGATGCTTCTTTCATACGTAGCACCAATCGAGAAATTCTTGAGTCCACGAACCGGATTTGTCGGGTCGGGATCTTTCGTGGACGGAAGATCCCAAAGGCAAAGCATGAAGCAAATTTTAATAACAAAGATAAAGAAAATTCCAATTAAGAATATTTGCACAAAAAATTAGCAAGTCACAGTTTAAGGACATACTGCTTTATTTTTTCTGCCATTAATTTTCTACGAATTAACAAAAATTCCTCGAATGGAATCTCAGCATCCAGCAGATCAACAGGCAATGCGTGCTCTGACAAATTTGTGATTAATTTTTCACGATCCTTAATGCCGCCATATATTTGTTCACCACCTGATACCTGCTCATTAAGCGAAGAAAAATACTGCGCAGGCGACTTGGCACCAATTTTGATATTGATCTCAGTCTGCATCTGAACGAGATTTGCAATTTGGTTGTATTGACCCGGTTTATAACCCTTTGCTTTCATATATGCCTTTGGGTAAACATGATGTACATCACCCTTTAGATCAACTAAATCTTGTATCGAAATTTCGTTTGACAGAAAGCCCTTTGACTTCGAAAATATCTGCGAAGCACGAAAAACATTCCAATACGGACTTCGAGCAGCTGATGTATCCATAACTTGCGGCAATAATCCATCCCAAAAGCCGTCACTAAGTTCCGAATCAATAACCGTCTTAATCATTTGTGCAGTACCTGCGGAAAGCATCTGCCTAAAATCTTGGTCATACTGCGACTCAAAAGAGCCCGAATATCTGCCAGTTAACAGTGAAAGCACAAACCAGCGACGCACTATGTGTTCGATTTCAGCAGAGTCAATATCTTCTCGCTTGCATCGCAAGTACAGAATGTAAGCAAAATTCAGCGCACCCTGTGAAGAGAGCAAATCGCTCGAAATAAATCCTGCAGAGCGAATAATCATCACGAATTTTGTGAATTGTGTTTCATTAATGAATCGCTTAACGCCTTCAGCAAGTCGGGCAAAAGATTCCTCCTCGACAGCTTCTTCATAATTTTTGGTTTCGAAGTTGCGGCCTGACAGTAAAGCAACTACATCAGAGAGTTTTCCACGGCCCAATTCGCTCATTGCAGCAACTCGAAGCATGTCGGTGTATGACGGGTCGTAGATGTCACTCGTGAAATCTTTGAGCCAACGCATTCCACTTGCATATTGGGTCTTTGAGAACTCTTTATCACGCTCAAAAATATCATCGAGACGTTCCGGTGCCCTAGAAAAATGGCAGAAGTAATCGATAGCTTTACGTAAAATATTTCCACCAAACTTTTCATTAACCGCAATCTTTGACATTGCGAAATCAGCTTGAGACAGCTTCTTGCCTTGAGAATTCACCCGCTTGAAAATCTCCTGCACCCATTCCACTTCCAAAGCCTGGTCAAGTTCGATGATTCCTATTTGGTTATATTTGATTTTTTCTAAACGCCCAAAAGCTCTCGCAACTTGTTTTTCTTGCTCTTGATCACATCGGTTTTTCTCACAATATGCCTTAACAATCGTGTATGTCGAATGAGTTGAATTGAAGATCTCTGCGATGTCATAAATCCATAAAGGATCATTTTTAAGGGCAATATTTGCCACTTCAAGCTCTTCAGTAAGAGGGTTGAAAGAAACCATCATGCGGAGGTCTTCGTAATCATCGTTGAGAACTTTTTCCCCGAGAAGTGAGGTCATCAAAGCAGTGACACGCTGTTGCCCATCAATGAGTATTTTCCGACCGCTTGAGAGCCCACCTGACTTAAGTCGGACAGTTGGATTTTTCCAAGTAATTAAATAACCAACTGGAAAGCCCGAATAGAGCGAATCAAGAAGATCGCGAACATCAGTTCTTTCCCAGACAAAAGGGCGCTGAATTTCTGGAATGGCAATTTCTTTCGACCTAACCCAACTCAAGATCGTCTCGACTGACTGCGG
>VGAE01000045.1 GCA_016870975.1 Actinomycetota bacterium | reverse complement strand
GCACTGCAAATGAGCCAACGCAGCCAGAGGCACCGATGATTAAAGCTTTTTGTCCAGCACCTACTTGGCCGTGTTTTCGCACCGCTTGAAGCGCTGTGATGGCTGATACTGGGATAGTGGATGCTTCATCAAAACCCACACCGTTGGGTAAAACAGCTACTCGCTTTACACGGGCAACCACTAGATCTGCAAATGCACCCGGCGCAGTTCCACAGACTCGGTCTCCGACCTTTAGATCCTTTACCTCACTGCCAATCTCAATCACTGTTCCAGCGAATGAATTACCTGGACATCTCCGTGGTTTACGAAGCCCTTCGAATAATCTAACAAGGGAAATATCTGCTGTTGTTAGATGTAGGACGGCGGCGTAGACGCTGGCTGCCTCCACCTTTACTAAAATTTGCTCTGTACCAATCTTGGGCGTTGGTATTTCTGATAAAGCGAAGGAATCCAATCCGTACTCTCTTTGAGTTATTGCTCGCACTCATAACCCCTTTCACTGTTTTGGGGAATTCCTTATGTTCTGGCGGAGGATGAGGGATTTGAACCCTCGATAGGTTTCCCTATACACGCTTTCCAAGCGTGCGCACTCGGCCACTATGCGAATCCTCCTACAACCGAGAAACAACGGTCTATTTCTTGAAAATTCCGAATCGGATACGCTGATATGTCATCAGATAAAGCATTTGAAGCGCATCAAAAACTCCGATTGTTTTACCCTCCATTCTTGTTCGAGGAGAGTAATTTACAGCAACTTCATGGGGCTTTATCCTGTTCTTCCAGACATTAAAGGGAATTTCAATTTCTAACCCAAATCCTCTGGATGAGAATGGAATTTGCCGAAATTGTTGTAAGGGAAGAAGCTTGAACCCACACATGATGTCAGTCACCACGACATTAAAAAGAAGCCCGTAGAAGTTTGACAAGAACTGGTTTCCTCGGGCATAACGCCAAGTGAAGGAAGATTGTGATCGGAATTCCCGATATCCAAAAACGACGTCGTTAGTGCCACTTTCTACAACTTCCCACATTGTTGGAATATCGCTAATCCAAAGCTCTAAGTCGGCGTCAAGAACAATCGCATGAGTTCCAATTGCTGAAGTGAGACCTTCATTAACCGCACTTGTCTTACCCCCATTATTCTTCGTTACCACTACATGGCTGTACGCAACAGTCTTCGTCAAAGTATGAAGAATCTCCAAAGAATCATCAGTGCTTCCATCATCAACAAAAACCACTTCGAAAGATAGTTTTCCGATTAACGTTGACAGTTCGTCAATTAGACGAGGAAGGGTACGAGATTCGTTAAAAATAGGAACGATTATGCTAAGAGTTAACATTCTTAATGTCCTTTGCATACTTGAGAGAGGTAAAGAAAATCAACACCATCAATGGGATTACTGGGATTCGAAAACGTGAGTAGGCCACCGCACCACCGGAAACAAGCAAGAAGTAAACTATGAAAAGAATCCAATCTCCAATTTCGAGTCGCCTATATAAGGCGTAGAGAAGTGAAAGCAAAAAGAGAAGTCCCGAAGACGTGGATATAGCGGTAGATATTGCGATGATGGTATTAGTTACCCAAGGAGGTGACCCAGTCAAGGCATTAGAAATAGTGCCCGATCCATTGCCAAATAGAATGCCAGCAGCCCCACGTAAATGATTCAGAATGAAGAATTCAGGAGATTCTTTGAGAACTTCAATGAAGCGCTTCTGAGCATATTGATATTCCTCTCGGGGTGTCGCATCATCTCGTAGCATCTCTGTACTGAGTTTTCCTTCCGCCTGTATGACCTCTGCATAACTTTGTCGTAACTCTAAAGCTCGCATACCAGCAACTTCACTATTTATGAGATTCTTGTACTGAACGGATGAAACCACTGGAACGTCATAAACATGGATGTTGCGCAATATCCAAGCCCCACATATGGTGACAAATACTAATAATACGGGAACTAATCGCTTTATGAATTTTCTTTGGAATGCCACGAGATATGCAAATGCGGCAAAAGGTAGATAGAGAACAATTGACCTATTCAAGCAGGCAAACGAAACAATAAATCCAAGGACAGTTGCCAGAAGCAAATTTGGGGATTTCTGCAGTGAGACTAAGATCCGAATCGAAACTGCTACCAACAAGAGAAAAAACGTATCAGTAAGGATGTAATAGCTCTCAAAAAAAAGTACGGGTTCAAAGAGTATGAAACTGGCCGCGATTAAAGCAAACTTGGGGAAATAAGTCTGAAAAAGTGGATAAAGGATAACCGCAACAAAAATGGGGATTAACGACAAAATTAAAGAAATGGTGGAAATACCAAAGAACACTTGGAGCACCATCAATAAAAACGGAAATCCGGGTGCAATTAGTAGAGATAGTTGATCTTTCACGGAGTTTGAGTAGGTATCAGCAAATGTCTGCGATGCCAGCAAGTAGTTCTGAGAATCGTTTGTTGTAAATCTACTTACATCATTATTTATGAATGTCCAGAGTATTAGTTTCAAAAGAACAGTAGTTATTACGATTGGGAATAGTGGGTGTTTTATGACTCGGAGAAGATGTGCACAAGGGTGCTGAATCACAACTTCGTCCTTTCAAGAGGTTTCAGGAGCTTGGCCATGAAGTCTATTTGGTCTGAGGAAACGAGTAAGTTTGCAAATCCTCCCTTTCCATCTATTGTGTACGTGTCCCTCACACGGCATAGACTTATTTGACATCCCCAGGGTCGGAAGACAGCAAGGAAGGATAGCGTTTATGGGTGTGTGGGGGGCCTAAATGAACAAAGAAAAAATAACTGGAGAAATACTGAAGATCACTCTGGCAAATAAGTATCGTCCGAGTTTGTTGCAGGACTTGGTAGGTCAAGAGCATATTGTTGAGGCTCTTGAGGGTGCAGTGAGCAGCGGGCGAATCCACCACGCCTATTTATTTTCAGGGCCCAGAGGGTGTGGAAAAACTTCCACCGCAAGAGTCTTTGCGAGGGTACTTAATTGTGCAAAAGGACCAATCAAGAACCCGTGTGGTCAATGTCAATCTTGCATGGACCTCATTGCTAATGGACCAGGGTCTTTGGATGTTATAGAGATGGATGCAGCAACTCATGGTCTTGTTGATGATGCAAGAGAGTTACGAGATAAGGCGTTGTATGCGCCGGTGCAGAGTCGATACAAGATCTACATCATTGATGAAGCTCATCAGTTAGGTCCAGCTGCGGCAAATGCGCTTTTGAAAATTGTAGAAGAGCCGCCGCCGTACGTGATTTTCATTTTTGCGACTACAGAGCCTGAAAAGGTATTACCAACAATCCGATCCCGAACGCATCATTACCAATTCCGCCTTGTATCGAATGAGGTACTTGTAAGCCATATGAACAATGTTTTGAGAAGAGAATCCATCGTCCTACCTGCAGAGATCGTGGAACTGGCCGCAAAAAATGGGGCTGGTTCAGTCCGAGATTCACTTTCAACGCTCGGTCAATTTATTTCTGCTTCTCACGAGCCCGGTTTTGACTATGAGGCCGCAACACGTCTAGTTGGCCAGACCGGAAGCTTGGAGCTATCCAACTTATTTGAATCGCTACTAGACGGCGATGTCTCACCTGCCATCGCAATGGTAGAAGGCGTACTGAGTCAGGGATCTGATTCCCGTCGCTTCGTTCAAGACCTGCTAGAGCGAGTTCGCGATATGACCCTACTTCTTGCAGGGCGAAGTGATGGAGTAAGAACCTTACGAAGTTATAAACCTGATGTCTTACAAGGAATCGAAATTACCGCTCAAAAAGCTGGGATCAACCGGTTGATTTTTTGGAGCGAAGTCCTGGCCGAACATCTGATTAAGTTAAGAGCCAGCCTCCCTCCTCAAGTTATTTTAGAGATGATGTTTGTACGAATGATGGTCGAACCATCCTCACCGGCTGAGTCCCGGCCATCTGAAAAGGCAAAAATAGAGCGTCTGCAGATTGTTTCGGAATCAGGCGCCACGGTGGTCAATAGATCAACGAACGAACTGCTCGGAAAAGCTTTTGCAATCCCTCCGGCATCAAATGCAGAATCAACTCAGAAAATTGTGAAGAAACAGAGTTCGAATACCGCGGAATCGCTCAAAGATATTGAGAGGGTGTGGCCGCAGATAATAGATAATGTCAAAGGTGCCAGGAGGTTGACTTGGACGCTTCTCACTACCGGAGTAACTCTAGAGAAATTTGAAGAAGGGGTACTCTCACTCGCTTTTGCTAATGCTGGCGCAGCTGAATCTTTTACTCGCTCTGAAA
>VGAE01000044.1 GCA_016870975.1 Actinomycetota bacterium | reverse complement strand
CCATTTGAGCCAATCAAAGTAACAATCTCCCCATCGTTAACTGAAAGCGAAACGTCTTTGACGGCAACGATTTTGCCGTAGGCAACTTCAATATTTTTTACCTCAAGAAGTGAAGTCATAATTACTTCCTCGCCTTTCCGAGATAGGCCTCAACTACGCGAGGATTATTCTGAATCTGATCGGGAGTACCTTCCGCAATTTTTTCCCCTTGATCCAAAACGGTAATACGTTCGGAGACGCTCATAACAACTTTCATATCGTGCTCTATTAGCATGATTGAGAGATTTCGCTCTTTAACTAATCTACGAACAAAGTCGACGAATACTTGAGATTCTTGTGGATTCATACCTGCGGTTGGCTCATCAAGGAGCAAAACTTTTGGTTCTAGGGCAAGTGCTCGAGCAACTTCAAGCCTTCTCTGGTCACCATAAGAAAGATTTCGCGCGAACTCATAGGTCCACTTTCCAATTCCAACGAAATCAAGAATCTCTTGCGCTTTAGCCTCCGCAGCTAATTCTTCGCGGCGTTGCTTTGGTGTGCGAAGAATTGTTGAAGTAATTCCCGACTTTAAGCGTGAGTGCATCGCGACCAATAGATTTTCTTGAGCGGTCATCAAACCGAAAAGTCGAATATTTTGGAAAGTTCGTGCAATCCCAATCGAAGCAATCTTATGAGAAGGGAGATCGGTGATATCTCTACCGTTATATTGGATAGAACCAGCGGATGGCTTGTAAAGACCGGTAAGAACGTTAAAGAAAGTGGTCTTGCCCGCTCCGTTTGGGCCAATTAGAGAGATAACGGATCGTTCCGGTATGTTGAAATCAACAGCGTTAACCGCGAGTAAACCTCCGAAGGCAACGCTAACTTCTTTTGCTTCAATGACATTACTCATTTCTTTGCCTTCTTCGCTTCCAAGTCGGTATCTAATTCATCTTCGTTTAGAACCAGTTTCAATCGAGATTCTGGGAGCAGACCTTCGCGCTTGTAGAGCATCATCAAAATCAATACCGATCCGAATAGCAGGAAGGTAAAAGAAGCGAAATCTATATTGGTGCCGAATTGCGTATTGAAAGTTTTCCCGAAGGCAACAAGCCCAGTTCCATTAACCCAAGAGAGTACGAACGCTCCAAGGATTACTCCCCATACATTGCCCATGCCGCCAAGAACGACCATTGCGAGTAAGAAAATCGAGATCGCAAAATTGAATCGTTCAGCGTAAACACCATTTACGTGAGTTGCGAAAGCAACTCCACCTAAACCACCAGAGAAAGCTCCGACAGCATAAGAAGCTAACTTGGTACGCATTAATGGAACACCCATCATGCTCGCGGCAAGTTCATCTTCACGGATCGCTAGCCAGGCCCTTCCGAGTCGCCCTTTGCGTAAACGAAGCGATACAAAAACCATGATGGCTGTAAGCAGAAGGAAAATCAATAATTTCCAACCAAAATCGAATGGCCCGAGATTTTTTACTCCCACTGGGATTGGATCTACAACCACAATTCCCTTGGTTCCATTTGAGATGTTGAAACCGAAGAAGTTTTCGCCATTAAAGAAGACCTGCGGGATAATCTCGCCAAAGCCCAGAGTAACCAGAGCTAAATAGTCGCTCTTTAATCTCAAGGTTGGAGCTCCAATAAGAACTCCAAAGAGAGCACAGACAAAGCCACCAATAATTAGAACCATCCAGAAGTTGATATGGATTCCTGGTCGATCTAACCCAACTGAGCCGAAGAAGTGAACATTGAGGAAGTAGAAGAACTCAGACATAAACCAGCCGGCGCAGTAACCGCCGATTGCCCAAAAGGCGACGTACCCAAGATCTAATAGACCTGCATAGCCAACGACAATATTGAGTCCAAGAGCCATGAGGACGTAGACCAGACTCTCGTTGACAGCGGCCGGTGGCATCCACTGGTAAACCGCTCGATAAATTCCATCTGGAAGCCCGTCCCAAGGTAAGAGAAATTGGTAGATGGCAAAAAGGATTCCGCCTGCGATCGAATAACCAATCGCCCACTTCCGATTGGTGAGCGTTACGTTGCTAGCTGGTCGCTTTGCCATTTTTAGACTTTCTCCGTTGTTACCTTGCCAAGCAAGCCTGCAGGCTTAAAGACAAGGATGATAATCAAAATTGTAAATACAACTGTTTGAGACCATTGCTGACCAAATGCGATTGGAAGACCGTCATTTAAGCCCTGAATGAAACCAATAAGCATCGCTCCCGTAACAGCTCCCCAGAGATTTCCGATACCTCCGAGGACTGCTGAGGTGAAAGCAATTAGTCCAAGTTGGAAACCGAGGTTGTAGTTGGTGGTGCCGACAGCTTGCTGATAGAAGAGTCCAGCGGCTCCTGCCATTGCACCGCCAATAGCAAAAGTGAAGGCGATGGTTTTATTGACATTGATTCCCATAAGCGTTGAAGCGTCTTTGTCTTGAGCCGTTGCACGCATAGCTTTTCCATTTTTAGTTTTTGTGACAATGTAATTAAGTCCTAGCAATAGTGGAATACCGAGCAAGAACAGAATAATCGTTACCATGCTAATGCGGACGCCGCCGATATAGATATCTGAATTCGGAATTATGGTGGGCCACTGTCTAGGAGTCGAACCGTTCCACTTTAAACCAATGAAATTTAGTAAGAATGACATACCGACAGCGGTAATTAATGCCGCAAGTCGAGGTGCAGTTCGCAATCTACGATAAGCCAGTCGCTCAATTAACACATTTATAACTGCGCCAAAAGTCATTACTGCAAAGAGGCAGAGAATAAAGGTAAGCCAGCCCACCGGATTCGATTCTGTTTGATTGAACCAAATTGTTATGAAGAAAGAAGAGAATACGGCGCAGAGCATAAACAGGTCGCCATGGGCAAAATTGATTAGTTCGATGATGCCGTAGACGAGGGTGTATCCGAGAGCGATAAAGGCATATAGAAGACCATTGCGAAGGCCAAGGACAGCCACTTGAGCAAATTGAGTCGGGGTTTCAATAATGTTGACCAGCATCCAAAGCGCTAAAACTAAAGATATGACTATTGCGCCAATTCGCTCAATTCTCTGCCGGCGAATCTGACCTCGAGTACCTTTAAACTTTTGAATTTCGGCGACTTTCGCCACGTGAGGCTCCCATGTGATTTTCAGTGGTCTATTACTAAAGAAAACCTTGGGTAGCCGTTGTCGACTACCCAAGATTTTCGGGTACTACTACTTGATGGCGATCTTGTCTTGGTAGGTCTCTGCCCCACCCTTGACGATCAGAATTGTGATGTCTTTTGTCAAGATATCACCATTAGCATCGAACTTAAGTTCAGTTCCTACAACTGAATCAGTTGCAGAAATCGATACTGTCTTCATCGCTTCGAGAACACCTTTTCGGGTTCCGTCAGAACGTGAGATTGCATCGAGGATAACTTGAGTTGCGGCTGCGCCGTATACGGAGAATGAGCTCGTTGGAGCTACGCCGTACTCTGCGAGGTAATCAGCCTGGAACTTCTCGGCTGCGCCACCCTTCGGGAACTGATCGATTGAAAGACCAGTGAATGAGAGGTAAGCACCGTCAGCTTCTGGCAATGCCAAGAAGTCTGGGTAACCGGTGAAGCCATCTGGCATCATGAATTTAACCTTGTTGTTATCTCCAAGATACTTAACCTTGTCCTTAACAAGCTGGCCACCATTTAGATCGAAGATACCGCCGACATAAACCATATCTGGCTTAAGAGCAGCGATCTTGGTAAATAGTGCTTCATAGTTTGGAGCCTTATCATCCCAACCTTCGCCAGCAGGACCATCAGATAGAACCGTTAGTCCTAGTGACTTTGCAGCAGTTGTAAATGCTTGAGCAACGCCTTGACCATATGTCTGGCGATCGTTCAAAACATAAACCTTCTTGACTCCGAGGCTCTTTGCAAACTGAGCTGCAGCGCTTCCCTGATTATCATCTGTTGTTACTACGCGCCAGTAATTGCGAATGCCTGTTGGATAAAACTTATCTGGCTCGCCTGGTTCCCATGCTTTTGTTAGACCAGGGTTGGTGTTGGCGTTTGAAACCATAACCATTGGGCCATCTGGATCTTGGTTAAGAATTGGAACGATGATCTTTGCGCAGCCTGAGTTGTAAGTACCCATGACAGCAACTTCATCCTTAGCAGCTACGTGCTCCTGGGCATTCTTGGCGCACTGTGCGTCATCCCATGAACCTTTTGCAGCAGTTGAGTTGTCATATTCGCGGAACTCAATTTCATAAGTTCCAGCCAAATTGTTAACTTGCTTGAGCAAGAGTTTGATCGCGTTGTTTGTTGATGCGCTCTGATCAGCAGAGCCACCTTGCTTCGGTAGATCGGAAGCAATTACTAGTGCTCCGCTACCGCCACCGCACGAAACCAAAATCAAGCTGAGTGCGGCTGTCGCAGCTGCGATTACCGCTACCTTTGCAGGATTTTTCTTCATTTATAGGTATACCTTTCCTAGGATATTAAGCAG
>VGAE01000043.1 GCA_016870975.1 Actinomycetota bacterium | reverse complement strand
GTTCGACGGGCTCCATCAGTTCCAAGCATTATCTGGTCAGCATAACCTTCATTGCACATCGCAATGGTGAGCTCTAATGAGGGTCTGTTATCGGAATTGCTCTGTCGAAGCGATTGGTCATATTCCACATTAATTCCGCTTGCAAGTATCTCGCGATGATAATCAAAACTACTTTCTTTATCAGTATGAGAGAGCACAACGCGATTCAAATCCCCACCTAACTTAGTTAATTCATTTATCTGAGCCAAGGCACCTTTTCCCTCTTCACAGTGGGTGAGTATCGGCGCTCCCGTTTCCTTTTGAGTCCAAACTGCGGCGGCGAACAGTTCGCGTTCTTGCGTTGAGAGAGTTTCACTTAAAGAGTGAATCTTGATAATCCCAGATCCAGAATTTAACTCTTCGATAAATATTGCTCTGAGTAGTTCACGGTCAGCATTTAAATATCTGCTTGATTTCTCGTAATACTTCGGGTTATGCATGCCGGTTGCTGAGATGATATGAACCCCGGATTCTTTTGAGATAGCGCGAAGCTTCTCTAGATTTCTACCAGATTCACCAGGCATACAATCAACAAAAAGGTTTATGGCATGCGCGGCACAATCTTTTACTTCAGCAACGGCTGAAGTTACATCATCGAGATAGATATGAGGCATTTGATCTTTAACAATGGATGAGTCAATAATCAAATGCTCATGAAGATAAGCGCCAGTTACCTCGCTAGATTGGATATCACCGAGAACCGTGCGAATCATTGGATTTCTAAAATTGCGCCACCTTCACGCAACTTTGATTGGACATCAGAGATTGATAGCTCTCGGATAGATTTCTTTGACTTAATTGCGAGTGCGGCGGTAACTCCGGCAGCCGCACCCATCGCCATACATTGCGCCATCGATCGGATACTTGCGTGCGCATCGTGGCTCGCAGAGAAACATCGGCCAGCCACCAATGTGTTCTCGGAATCCTTTACCCGTAGCGCCGATAGCGGAATTCCGACTGCGCTGCCTTCAGGAAGGTATCGCCACTGGGTGCCATCGCCGCTGTGGTGATCTTCAATAGGTGCGCCACAGAGCCCAATCTGATCATCAAACTGGCGTGCTGATAAAACATCTTCGCGAGTAACTCGATAATCTCCATAAACGCGTCTGGTTTCGCGGATTCCAAGGAACGTTGAGAGGCTATAAATATCGGAATCTTTATAACCTGGAACTTTACTCTTCAGAAATCGCGCATATTCCAGCGCTTGTTCGCGACCTTTCATCTCCGATTCGGTGAGAAAGAAGGGATCTTCAACGACTGATTCAAATCCATCTTGATTCTTACGAATTGAATCAAGCCTGGTCATAACTGTGGCTGTTGTATTAGGAACTGTAGTTATGTGATCTGATCCTTCACGGCGCGGCAGATCAAAACCCTCTTCTGCCGCTTCTTGCATCAATTCATGTAGTTGATCTTTGGTAATTGTTTTTCGTTCTTTCAAATCAACGTTGACCATTCGAAAAGTAGTTGTGAGTGTTTGAGCCGCTGAAATATCACCAGCGCGTTCATATGAATACCCAGCAAGATGAGTTAGATCTGCATCGCCCGAGCAATCAATAAAGACCTGGCTCTTAACTTTAAATACACCAGCTCGATTTGCCAGTGTTAACTCCGTGATTCGACCCTCAACACTTCTGGCTTCATGGACTAGTGAGTGGAGTAGTAAATCCACATTGCTCTTCCGCAACAACCGTTCCCAAGCCACCTTTAAATGTTCTGGGTTATAGGTAACGCCGGTTCCCGCGCCATAGGTATTGGGTCGCTCAACAACCGGGCCCAACTTCTTCAACTCTGTTACAACTTGATCAGGAATGCCACCAACAACTTTCTTTGCCACCTCACCTGGTGTGTAGAAACCGTAGAAGGTATCGAGAACGCCAGTGCTGGTTCCACCAGCGAATGGGAGGCGATCGATAAGCAAGGTCCGAGCGCCACTCTGGGACGCTGCGAGAGCTGCGGTAGCGCCGGCAGAACCAGCCCCAACTACAACAACCTCGTATCCAGTTAATTCTCTAGCCATGGCCCTCCGCTTCGAAATTGGAGTCTATTCATGAGCGCGCTAAATGTATAGACTAATTAGAAACCATTAATGATGGGAGAGATATGAAAGCGCAGAAAATTGCGATGTTGGGCACAGGGTTAATTGGTGATTTCTACACAATGACTCTTCATGGACAGAGAAATCGTGACTCAGTTGCGATTGTCTATTCGCGAAGCAAAGAACGTGGTGAGGCATTCTCAAAGCGATGGAATATTCCTAATTACACCACCAGTATTGAAGATGCGATTAATCATCCAGATGTCTCAGTTGTCGTAGTTGCGCTCCCAAACCATATGCACGAAGAAGCCATAACTCTCGCGGCTAAATCGGGTAAGGCGATTCTCTGTACCAAACCACTCGCGCGCAATGGCGCTGAAGCAAAAAGAATCCTTGATGTGGTTGAGAAGGCCGGAGTCTTTGCAGGTTACTTAGAAGATCTCTGCTACACACCAAAAACTTTGAAGGCGGTTAAGTCGGTAAAAGAGGGCGCCGTTGGTGATGTTCTCTGGGTCCGCTCGCGCGAGACCCATCCTGGGCCACATAGCGCCTGGTTCTGGGATGATAAACAAGCTGGTGGTGGTTGCATAATCGACTTAGGCTGCCATTGCATTGAAATTATCCGTAACTTCGTTGGTAAAAATAATCGTCCAGTAGAAGTTCTCTGTTGGCGAGATACCTTAGTTCACCCAATCAACGCGGAAGATAACGCAATTACGCTCATTAAATTTGAGTCCGGCGCTATTGGGCAATTTGAAGTTTCGTGGACATTCCGCGGCGGTATGGATCTTCGCGATGAAGTTGCAGGAACACATGGAACTATCTGGATGAACCACTTCCTCCGTACCGGTTTTGAAATGTTTACGGCAGCCGAAGGAAACTCTTATGTCGCAGAGAAGGCCGAGGCCTCAACAGGTTGGCTCTTCCCAGTTGGCGATGAAGTTGCTGAGTTGGGTTATGTAGATATGTTCTCTGACATGTTCCACTCAATGGAAGCTGGAACTCAACCTATGGAAACCTTCTATGATGGCTACGTTGTTAACGCCATCATGGATGCTTGCTATAAATCAGCAGAGAGCAATGGTTGGGCGAAGGTTGATTTAGATTGGCGCGGCGGATCAACGCCACGAATCTCCTCGAAGCCTCAGACATTTGAGGGTAAGACCATCATCAAGCAAGAGACTCTGCCCGACGGTCGCGTTAAGTTGATCCTCAAAGATCCAAAGACTCAAGAGTTTACTGATCGAATTGTTGCGACCGTAAACGCTTAACGAATCGTCATTGGAAGTAGCGCGGCTATCTGATTGCGTGCAATCAAGAAGCCTTGCTTGACTAGATCATCGCTTCCTTCGAAGCGACGATCTTCATGCTCGATACAGAGCACGTAGTCATATCCAACTTGGGATAACCCGGAGACGAAGCGCGCCCAGTTAACTTCTCCATGACCTGGAAGCCTTGGACGTTGCCAACCGATTCCTTTGGTCATAACACCATTGTTGTAGAGACCTTCGCGATCTATCTCCATATCCTTAACGTGGGTGTGATAAACCCGCGATCCAAATTCACGAATTACTCTATCCACATCAATCATCTGCCAGATTAAGTGTGACGGATCTAAATTCAATCCCACAGTTGGACCGAGGAAATCAAACATTTCGCGCCAAATCTTTGGCGAAAACGCAAGGTTGTGCCCACCAGGCCATTCGTCTTTGCTGAATATCATCGGACAATTCTCAATAGCAATCTTTACATTATTATCTTCGGCGTACTTAACAATATCTTTCCAAACTTTTTTGGCTTCTTCCCAATTATCTTCTTGAGTTTTATTGGCATCAGCTCCGATAAAGGTGCTAACAACTGGAATTCCCATCATTCCAGCGGCTCGGATCACCTTTTTGGTGTGATCATTAACTTCTTTACGATGCGCTGGATCTGGATGGAGATTATTTGGGTAATAACCAAGCGCCGACATAGTTATTTGGCGCTTTTTCAGTTCTCCGACAATCTCATCACATTTACCTTGTGAGATATCTTCAACTTCGATATGAGTAATGCCCGCATAACGTCGATTTGCGCCAGCGCTCTTCGGCCAACAACAGACCTCGAGCATCTCAAAGCCTTGGGCGCTCGCCCAATCGGCTATCTCTAATAACGGAACTTCGGGAAGTGGTGCAGTAAGTAGGCCTAGCTTCATTTTCTCTCTCCCTTTTTAATCTAACTTAATCCAGCTCTGGGTCTTAGAACTCTTTGCGATTGCATCTGTTACGCGAAGGCTTGTAACGCCATCACGGAAATTCGGATAGTCAACTTTACGATTAGCGCTCTCGATATCGCTATAAACTCGCTCAAAGAGCGCGCGGAAGGTCTCGCCAAACCCCTCAATATGGCCGCCTGGATAAAAAGCGTTACGCGCCGCATCACTTGAAATCGTCGTGGGATCTTTCAACGAAATTTCATTTGGAATTCCTCGGTGACCAATCCATAATTTTTCTGGTTCTACGGAGTCATAAGCGATTGCAGATTCAGTACCGGATATTTCCCAAGAGAGATTATTTTTTCGACCAGCGCTTACTTGTGAAATTGAGACAGTTCCGCGCGCGCCATTCTTATACCTAATAAGTACGCCAGCGGCATCATCTGAACTCATCTTCACAGTTTCCC
>VGAE01000042.1 GCA_016870975.1 Actinomycetota bacterium | reverse complement strand
GGCTTCTTCGAATAGGTTTCTGGATCGAACGAAATCCTTGGTTTCTTTACTTAACAACAGTCGCAATCTGGTCCAGCGCTCTGCTCTCGAAGCTTCTCTACAATGGCTTGGTCTACGGATTTGACTACGGGCTTTTTCATCCCGATGGCGCTCTTTACACTTTCCGCACCCTGCTCTGGAGCGGCTACTCTGAATTTGAAGCAGGAAAAATAGTCAGTGAGTGGTACGACAGCAACTCCTTCAAAGCAAAGTATGAGGGGCCCGAACTCTACTACTCCACAAATTCCATGTGGGATCAGTACTCTTCGCGAGTTCTCTATCCTTTACTTTCCATTCCTTTCGTAAAACTTCTTGGACCGTCAGGCATGCTAGTTATACCGAGCATGACATTTCTATTCGTCTTACTTGCTATAAGTAGAATCGCGATCAAATCTGAGCAAAAACTCCTCGGGTTTATGGTCATCTTCCTCATCACAATGTCAACAACAACATCCAGGTGGATGTTTGCCAATACTTCCGATGGGCTTCTTTTAGCATTCACAACCTTAATCATCTTGATCTTTCATGCAAATCCGGATTTGAATCTAAAAAAGTCTGGAATGCTATTGTTGCTTTTTGCTGTAGTTGGTTCTTCTCTTACAAGATTTTCCCTACTTACGTGGGTTGCGATCGGGTTTGTGTTTCTCCTGCGGGGACGGTGGAAAGAATTCACAGTCATCACATTTACTGCACTGCTAGGAGCACTTCCAGTATTCCTTAATCCTTTTTTTGATAGCGTACTTCCTGGTTACGGAGAAAAAAGTTTCCTCGAAAAGACATGGATTTATCCTGTAAATTTAGTGAAAGTTACATTTGTAGAGTTGGGGCAGTTGTTTGTTTTAGATAGAGTCCTTCTGGTCTTGCTGGTAACTACGATACTTCTCGCTTTGACCAATTTGAAAATGATTTCGAGCCAGATGTTCCTTGCTGCGCTAATTGCAGTTTGGTTGACTGGTGCTATTAATGGGGTTTTGGGCGTAAACTTCCGATATCAGCTACCAGTTATTCCAATAATGCTCTGGGCGTTAGTTGATCTCTTGCCCAACGTAAAACGTGTTGTTAAAGAGTATTCTCGTGAAAAATCCGCAGGGTTGTAGTCACTCTGATTTGTCTCATACGTTCCAAGAGAACCCCTGAAATCCAAAGCAGCGCGGAAATTAAGAAGGTGCCAACCGCGGCAACAAATCTCGGTAGATACGGCACAAGTCCATCCTCAAAATACGAAGCTAGTGGTAAGTAAAGAAAATAGACCGTAGCTATCGCCCAAGGTAGGGCCAAGAGTGAGAATGCAAAAACTGGTCTATCGTTTCGGAAATTCCGCATTGTTGTGCGGAGAATCCGTAATCCATCACGATAAGTGTTCAATTTTGAAACTGAACCAGAAGGCCTTGCAAAATATGGGACATCTAGATTTACAAGAGCGGCATTAACTGAATAGGCATGAGAATTCAACTGCGCTTCAATCTCAAAACCTTTAGCATCGCCAGGAAATGAGGCAACGAATCTTCGGCTCATTACTCGCCAACCCGACAATACATCACGTATTCCAGTTGGTAGCAGGAAATTGCTGAGCGATATGAAGAGCTTATTTCCCGCCTTGTGGCCAAATCGAAAGTGGGGCTGTTCTTGCGGATCTCGATCGACTTCGCGACTTGCTGGAACCCTCACCCCTGTGACCATGTCAAAACCGCTATTACTGATTAGGTTTACAGCATGGGGAAACTTTTCTACCTCATAAGTGTTATCTGCATCGATGATGGCAATTACTTCAGCACCCTTCGAAAGGGCAAAATCGAAACCACGTTGTACGGCAAAACCTTTTCCACGTCTCGGTTCACTCAACACCGTAACTTTGGTCCTAAGGGCAATTTCGTGAGTCTTATCATTTGATGCATTATCGACTACAACGATTTCCGCTCTGGGGACAACTGATTTAAGGTTGGCAATCGTCTTTGCAATTGTCTGTTCTTCATTGAAAGCGGGCAAAATCACCGCTAACTCAAGTTTCTTCACCACCATCGCAAACTCGTTTCTCTAGAGGCCAAGTTCTGGCAAATTCCAGATATATCGGAAAGGTAGACCAGCGGCGTTAATGTTCACACTCGCGCCACGCTCAACTATCACAGCTACACCGACGACTGTAGCTCCCGCTTCTTTAAGAGCATCAACTGCAGTCAATACTGATGCTCCAGTCGTGGAAGTGTCTTCCACAGCAAGGACTCTCCGCCCTTTCACATCTGGGCCCTCAATCTTGCGCTGAAGACCGTGGGCTTTCTCGCTCTTTCGTACGACAAAGGCATCGAGGTGGCGTCCTCTCTGGGCCGCAACATGCATCATCGCGGTAGCTACCGGATCAGCGCCAAGCGTGAGACCGCCAACTGCATCAAACTCCCAATCCTTAGTTAGATCAAGCATCACTTCGCCAACAAGAGGGGCGGCAACTGCATCAAGAGTGATTCTTCTTAGATCGACGTAATAATCCGCCTCTTTACCCGAAGAGAGTACGACTTTCCCATGGACAACCGCCCTTTTTAGAATTTCTTCTTTAAGTTGTTCACGAGCGCTCATTGAGAACCTAGCTCCTCTTCATCCGTTTTCTCGGTGTTGTTTACTTTCTTATTCTGGGTGAGCCTAAGTATTGGAGCAAATACTAATGGTTTAAGAATTAAACGATAGGGCAGCCAGACTATAAGCAGTAGAAGTGAGAGCAATATTACGAAGAAAAGGATCGTTGGGGTAGGAACCGGGAGAAATTTATTATCGGGAAGTGGACTCTCTAAATCAGTAAAGCTCTCTTTAGAGTCTAACGTCAGGATTGCAAAAACCCCTGCGTGATCGCTCGGAAGACAAGTTTCGTTCAGTCCGTTGACTTTGCATATCCAATTAGAAGAACCTTGTGGCCATCTCTCTGATACAAGTTGTGATCTAGTCAGAGCCAAACCATTTTTGAAGAAGATGTAATCGAGTCGATCAGTGAATCCATATCTATTTCCTAACTTTGTTGCGACATCCACTCGCGATTTATCTGGTCCATTAAGGAGCGCACCTGCCCCCCAGGTGAAATTTTCTCCCTTAAGGGAGTCTGGACCAGCATCCTCAAATCCTGCGTCAATCATCGTCCAATAGGCATTACACCTGTTGCGAGCTGACTCTTTTCTGGGATTTTCGATCTGAGCTTTGCACTTCGCATTCGATTGAGGTTGGCCTCCTGGATTTGGTGCCGAAGGAGACCGTGGATCTCGCGGATCAGCATTGAAATCTCCCATGACAACGAGTGGCATTCTTGTAGATGCGAGGTCCTCGGCTAACTGATGTCCCTGAAGACTGGAATGCGGTTCTCCATCATCTGTAAAGAGAGATTCGAGGTGTGTGGCAACAAAACGGATCTTCTGCCCACGAATTTTTAGGTCGGCCCAGGTGTATCCACGGTAGATGACCATGGCTAAAGGAAGAACGGAGTAATGATCTTTGAACTCTGAATTGCCTAGTTGGAGCACCTCAGCGTCAAGGTCATCCCTGACCAATAACGCATCCGCGATAGTGAAACCACATGCCGCCTCTGGCTGGCCAAAGAGCGGAAGAAAGAGGGAAGAATCATTGACGATAGTGAGGTTGGGTATAGCAGGAATCTGAAAGCCTGGATTCTTAGTTGATGTATTTCCATCGGTCACCAGTGAGTAGCCGACGCCACTTTCCTTTGTCGCGCTTACAAACATCTCCAAGAAATCAAAGATGACTCTCTTCTTGGAGAACCAATTCTTCTTACAACTCCATGTTGTCGCCTCTTGGATAGCAATCACATCTGGTCGAAGCAAGGAACTCTCCTGCGCCAGTTTTTCGGCCCGTATTTCAAAGTCCGTGCTCTTCATCTGATCCCACATGAATTGAGCGGCAGAGGGGAAGTCAGGCAATAGTTGTAGAGCAACACCGACATCAGCGCCAAGATAAAGATTTCTTGTCATCACGGCGACCGAACGATCTGACTGATTACCGCTGGCCAAGACAGGAGGATTTACGAGTACTAAAGAACTCACTGCGAGGGCTATCCAGGCGCGGCGCATGAGATGAACTTACTTGGTTCTTAAATCTAGGCGAATACCCGTCTCTTCCGCCTATAGATAGGCGATTTAACTCTTAGCCTGAACCTTCCACTCTAGGCGGGGGTCATGTTCTTTCGTTAGTTGAGCAAACTTCTCAAGAGTCGCTTTAGCATCCGACTCGAGGCGCTGGGGTACCTGAACTTCGAGTGTGACGAGAAGGTCACCAACATTGACACCCTTCTTGACTCCACGACCTTTGACGCGAAGCGTTTTTCCATTGTGAGAGCCTGGAGTTATCCGAACTTTTACCTCGTCGCCCTCAAGTGTTGGGACTGGAACATCAGCTCCGAGTGTTGCTTCGGTGAAGGTGACTGGAAGTGTGATGGTGAGGTTCTCGCCCTTGCGACCAAAGACAGGGTGTGGTGTGACATGGACGATGATGTAGAGATCACCAGGACCTGCTTCCCCAGGAGCGCCGCGCCCCTTTATTCGAATCTTCGCTCGATCATTGACCCCGGCTGGAATTCTCGTCGTTATTGAAGTCGGGGTATTTCCTTGACTAGCAAGCTTGAGTGAAACTTCTTTCCCAAAGATGCTTTCTCGAAACGAGATTGTTACCTCGGTTTGGATATCCGAACCACGACGCGGTGCGCGTCTTCCACCGAAAATAGTCGAGAAGATGTCGCCACCGGATGAGAAGAGATCATTGAAATCGCCAGTGAAGCCGCCGCCGCCAAAACCCTGTTGTTTAAATGCGCCAGATTCGTACAAGGAGCGTGCTTCATCGTATTCAGCACGCTTCTTATCGTCGCTCA
>VGAE01000041.1 GCA_016870975.1 Actinomycetota bacterium | reverse complement strand
GGCTTCTTCGAATAGGTTTCTGGATCGAACGAAATCCTTGGTTTCTTTACTTAACAACAGTCGCAATCTGGTCCAGCGCTCTGCTCTCGAAGCTTCTCTACAATGGCTTGGTCTACGGATTTGACTATGGGCTTTTTCATCCCGATGGAGCGCTTTACAGTTTCCGCGCCCTCCTTTGGAGTGGTTATTCTGAATTTGAGGCCGGGAAAATGGTTGGTGACTGGTATGAAACTAACTCGTTCAAGGCAAAATATCAGGGTCCAGAGCTTTACTATCAGAATAATGAGTTTCTCTGGGATCAATATTCAGTAAGAATCCTCTATCCCCTAATGTCGGTCCCATTTGTCAAACTTTTCGGTGTCGGAGGAATGCTCGTTGTACCCGCTTTAACCTACCTTTTCTGTCTAGTTGTCATCATGCGAGTTGCTATCCGACAGAACCAAAGGTTATTGGGAACTACCTTGATTCTGTTCGTCACAATGTCAACAAGCATTTCGCGGTGGATGTTCGCAAATATCACCGATGGCTTATTGCTTCTATTTACTGCTGGACTCGTACTTCTAATTATGAATAATCTTGATTTAAGGTTCTCTAGAGCTCAGTTTTTCTTACTTCTTCTCATGGTAGTTGGTTCATCTTTAACAAGGTTTTCTGCCCTAATATGGATTTCTGTTGCATTGGTTTTCATGATTAGAAAAAAGTTTCTTTATGCTGGTTTAACATTTATTACGTCGGTCCTCGGTCTTCTTCCAATTTTTCTAAGACCATTCTCGGGTCACGTTTTACCAGGTTACTCAGAAAAGTCATTGTTAGAAAAAATGATGATTTATCCGCTCAATCTCGTAAAGGTTACAGTTTTTGAAATCGGGCAGCTTTTTGTGCTTGATCGAATACTCTTAGTACTGATCATGTTGACGCTTATTGTCTCTTTGACCCATCTAAAGAGACTTTCGAGCCAGATTTTCTTGGCACTTCTTGTAGCTGTTTGGTTGACAGGCGCCATCAATGGCGTTTTGGGCGTTAATTTTCGATACCAACTACCTGTTGTTCCTGTGATGATATGGGCCCTGATTGATCTTCTTCCAGAAGTGAAGAAACTTCTCAATAGGAATTTGAGTGAAAGATTCGTAGAGTCGCCGCACCTCTAACTTGTCGCATACGCTCCAAGAGAACCCCTGAAATCCAAAGCAGCGCGGAAATTAAGAAGGTGCCAACCGCGGCAACAAATCTAGGTAGATACGGCACAAGTCCATCCTCAAAATACGAAGCTAGTGGTAAGTAAAGAAAATAGACCGTAGCTATCGCCCAAGGGAGGGCCAAGAGTGAGAATGCAAAAACTGGTCTATCGTTTCGGAAATTCCGCATTGTTGTGCGGAGAATCCGTAATCCATCACGATAAGTGTTCAATTTTGAAACTGAACCAGAGGGCCTTGCAAAATATGGGACATCTAGATTTATAAGAGCGGCATTAACTGAATAGGCATGAGAATTCAACTGCGCTTCAATCTCAAAACCTTTAGCATCGCCAGGAAATGAGGCAACGAATCTTCGACTCATTACTCGCCAACCCGACAATACATCACGTATTCCAGTTGGCAGCAGGAAATTGCTGAGCGATATGAAGAGCTTATTTCCCGCCTTGTGGCCAAATCGAAAGTGGGGCTGTTCTTGCGAATCTCGATTGACTTCACGACTTGCTGGAACCCTCACCCCTGTGACCATGTCAAAACCGCTATTCCTGATTAGGTTTACAGCATGGGGAAACTTTTCTACCTCATAAGTGTTATCTGCATCGATGATGGCAATTACTTCAGCACCCTTCGAAAGGGCAAAATCGAAACCGCGTTGTACGGCAAAACCTTTTCCACGTCTCGGTTCACTCAACACGATAACCTTGGCCCTAAGGGCAATTTCGTGAGTTTTATCATTTGATGCATTATCCACTACAACAATTTCCGCTCTGGGGACAGCTGACTTAAGGTTGGCAATCGTTTTTGCAATTGTCTGTTCTTCATTGAAAGCGGGCAAGATCACCGCTAACTCAAGTTTCTTCGCCACCATCGCAGACTCGTTTCTCTAGAGGCCAAGTTCTGGCAAATTCCAGATATATCGGAAAGGTAGACCAGCGGCGTTAATGTTCACACTCGCGCCACGCTCAACAATGACTGCCACTCCAACAACAATGGCTCCTGCCTCTTTGAGCGCCTCAACTGCCGCGAGGACTGAACCGCCAGTAGTCGAGGTATCTTCAACCGCCAAAACTCTTTTTCCTTTCACATCTGGGCCCTCAATCCTGCGCTGGAGGCCGTGGGCTTTCTCGCTCTTTCGTACGACAAAGGCATCGAGACGGTGTCCTCTCTGGGCTGCAATATGCATCATCGCGGTAGCTACCGGATCAGCGCCAAGTGTGAGACCACCAACTGCATCAAACTCCCAATCCTTAGTTAGATCGAGCATCACTTCGCCCACAAGAGGGGCGGCAACTGCATCTAGAGTGATTCTTCTTAGATCGACGTAATAATTCGCCTCTTTACCCGAAGAGAGTATGACTTTCCCATGGACAACAGCCTTTTTTAGAATTTCTTCTTTAAGCCGTTCACGAGCGCTCATTGAGAACCTAGCTCCTCTTCATCCGTTTTCTCGGTGTTCTTTGCTTTCTTTTTCTGGGTGAGCCTAAGTATCGGAGCAAATACTAATGGTTTGAGAATCAAACGATAGGGCAGCCAGACGATAAGAAGTAGAAGTGAGAGCAATATCATGAAGAAGAGGATCGTTGGGGTGGGAACCGGGAGAAATTTGTTATCAGGAAGTGGAATCTCTACATCAGTAAAACTCTCTTTAGAGTCTAACGTCAGGATTGCATAAACTCCTGCATGATCACTTGGAAGACAAGTTTCGTTCAGTCCATTGACTTTGCATATCCAATTAGAAGAACCTTGTGGCCATCTCTCTGATACAAGTTGTGATCTGGTCAGAGTTAAACCATTTTTGAAGAAGATGTAATCAAGTCGATCGGTGAATCCATATCTATTTCCTAACTTCGTTGCGGCATCCATTCGCGATTTATCTGGTCCATTAAGGAGCGCACTTGCCCCCCAGGTGAAATTTTCTCCCTTAAGGGAGTCTGGACCAGCATCCTCAAATCCTGCGTCAATCATCGTCCAATAGGCATTACACCTGTTGCGAGCTGACTCTTTTCTGGGATTCTCGATCTGAGCTTTGCAGGTCGCGTTCGATTGAGGCTGGCCTCCTGGGTTTGGTGCCGAAGAAGACCTTGGATCTCGCGGATCGGCATTGAAATCTCCCATAACAACGAGGGGCATTCTTGTAGATGCGAGATCCTCAGCTAACTGATGTCCTTGAAGACTGGAGTGTGGCTCTCCATCATCTGTAAAGAGTGATTCAAGATGTGTTGCAACAAAACGGATCTTCTGCCCACGAATTTTTAGGTCGGCCCAGGTGTATCCACGGTAGATCACCATGGCTAAAGGAAGCACGGAGTAATGATCTTTGAACTCTGAATTGCCTAGTTGGAGCACCTCGGCGTCAAGGTCATCCCTAACCAATAACGCATCCGCGATAGTGAAACCACATGCCGCCTCTGGTTGGCCAAAGAGCGGAAGAAAGAGGGAAGCATCATTGACGATAGTGAGGTTGGGTATAGCAGGAATCTGAAAGCCTGGATTCTTAGTTGATGTATTTCCATCGGTCACTAGTGAATAGCCGACGCCACTTTCCATGGTCGCGCTTACAAACATCTCCAAGAAATCAAAGATGACTCTCTTCTTGGAGAACCAATTCTTCTTACAACTCCATGTTGTCGCCTCTTGGATAGCAATCACATCTGGTCGAAGCAAGGAACTCTCCTGCGCCAGTTTTTCGGCTCGTATTTCAAAGTCCGTACTCTTCATCTGATCCCACATGAATTGAGCGGCAGAGGGGAAGTCAGGCAATAGTTGTAGAGCAACACCGACATCAGCGCCAAGATAGAGATTTCTTGTCATCACGGCGACCGAACGATCTGACTCATTACCGCTTGCCACGGCATGGGGATTTACGAGTACTAAAGAACTCATTGCGAGAGCTATCCAGGCGCGGCGCATGAGATGAACTTACTTGGTTCTCAAATCTAGGCGAATACCCGTCTCTTACGCCTATAGATAGGAGGTTTAACTCTTAGCCTGATTCTTCCACTCTAGGCGGGGGTCATGTTCTTTCGTTAGTTGAGCAAACTTCTCAAGAGTCGCTTGAGCATCCGACTCGAGGCGCTGGGGTACCTGAACTTCGAGTGTGACGAGAAGGTCACCAACATTGACACCCTTTTTGACTCCACGACCTTTGACGCGAAGCGTCTTTCCATTGTGAGAGCCTGAAGTTATCCGAACTTTTACCTCATCGCCCTCAAGTGTTGGGACCGGAACATCCGCTCCGAGTGTTGCTTCGGTGAAGGTGACTGGAAGAGTGATGGTGAGGTTCTCACCCTTGCGACCAAAGACAGGGTGTGGTGTGACATGAACGATGATGTAGAGATCACCAGGACCTGCTTCTCCAGGAGCGCCGCGTCCTTTTATTCGAATCTTCGCTCGATCATTTACCCCGGCTGGAATTCTCGTCGTTATCGAAGTCGGGGTATTTCCTTGACTAGCAAGCTTGAGTGAAACTTCCTTGCCGAAGATGCTTTCTCGAAACGAGATTGTTACCTCAGTTTGAATATCCGAACCACGACGAGGTGCGCGTCTTCCACCGAAAATAGTCGAGAAGATATCGCCGCCGGATGAGAAGAGATCATTGAAATCGCCAGTGAAGCCGCCGCCGCCAAAACCCTGTTGTTTAAATGCGCCAGATTCGTACAAGGAGCGTGCTTCATCGTATTCAGCACGCTTCTTATCGTCGCTCA
>VGAE01000040.1 GCA_016870975.1 Actinomycetota bacterium | reverse complement strand
CAACCTTCGCCTCAATCATCCAGACAATTCAAGACCGTGGCTACGTTGTAAAACGAGGAAGGGCCCTAGTCCCTACATTCTTAGCGTTTTCTGTCACCGGCCTTCTAGAGCAACATTTCTCCAAGCTTGTTGATTACGAATTCACTGCAAGTATGGAAGAGGACTTAGACAAGATCGCCAACGGTGAAGCAGAGCGCATTCATTGGCTCACTAACTTCTTTTATGGCCACGATGATCAACCTGGCCTGCAAGATCTCGCCGCCGACCTTGGCTCAATTGATGCTCAACAGATAAACACTATGAAGATGGGTGAAGATATAGAAATTCGAGTTGGTCGCTATGGCGCATACCTACAGCAAGGGCAAGGCGATGACCGTAAGTTTGCAAACATTCCTGAGGGAATGGCCCCTGATGAGTTAACCCTGCCAAAAGCAATCGAACTGCTTGCTGCACCCTCTGGGGAGCGCGAACTTGGAACTGACCCAACTACAAGTCTTCCCATCATCGCCAAATCTGGACGCTTCGGCCCTTACATAACTGAAGTCCTTCCTGAGGAAGAAGGAAAGAAGAAAAAGAAAGAAGTCAAAGCAAAGACCGCATCACTTCTTTCAACCATGACCCTAGACACAGTAACTCTTGATGATGCTTTAAAACTTTTATCGCTCCCTAAGATTCTAGGAACAGATAGCCAGACCGGCGAGGAAATCACAGTCCAAAACGGAAGATACGGTCCCTATCTAAAGCGAGGCACCGACTCTCGAACCCTTACATCAGAGGATCAACTATTCTCAATAACTCTCGATGAAGCAGAAGAAATCTATAAGCAGCCAAAGGTAAGACGGCGAGGAGTTGCCAAGCCGCCTCTTAAAGATCTTGGCTCCGACCCTGAGACTAAACGCCAAATCATCATCAAAGACGGAAGGTTTGGAATGTATGTAACCGACGGTGAAACCAACGCAACACTTCGCCGTGGCGACACCGTAGAAGCAATGACAATAGAACGCGCCCTTGAACTACTAGCTGGCCGGAGAGCTTGGGAGATAGAAAATGGCGGCGCCCCGAAGAAGAAGAGCTCACGAAAGAGAAAAGCCCCAACTCTTACTGAGAAGACAATAAGTGATGCCGGAGCGAAGCGAAAAGCAAAGCGCAGCGCTACCGGGAAGGCTAAAAAGAACAAGTAATAGGCTCACCTCATGTCAGGGACGATACCCAGTCCAGCAACTGGATCAATTAGAGCAAGCGAACATGTTTTACGTATTCCAGCTTTTCGAAAGCTTTGGAACGCAATGTCCTTTTCCTCTTTTGGTGATTGGCTTGGCCTGCTGGCAACTACAGCCCTAGCGCAACAACTTGCTGGTGGTGACTATGCAACTGCCAACTTCGCAATCGCAGGTGTTTTTATCGCTCGACTTCTACCATCCGTAATTCTTGGGCCGATAGCTGGGGTTATTGCCGACCGCTTTGATCGCAAGAAGGTTATGGTCATCGGAGACATACTCCGAGCCGCACTCTTCCTATCTATTCCGCTAGTTGGAAGCTATCTTTGGCTCTACATAGCGACGGTATTAGTTGAATGTGTAACTCTCTTTTGGAGTCCAGCAAAGGAAGCTACCGTTCCTAATCTAGTACCAAAAAACAAGCTTGAAAATGCAAACCAAATGTCACTCTTTGCGGCCTACGGAAGCGCACCAATTGCAGCTCTATCTTTCTCCTTCCTATCTGTTTCGGCCACTGCAATTGGAGAAACCGTCGGGCTTGAGAACTATTCTGCCGTCGACTTAGCGCTCTACTTAAATGCCTTTAGTTTCTTGGTCAGTGCTATAACAATTTCAAGAATAGAAATTCCAAAAAAGCATATTGAAGCAAGCCAGAAATCTGACTCACTCTCTACGTCTCTTCTAGATGGAGCTAAGTTCATAACGTCCTCAAAGATAATCCGTGGACTCATCATCGGAATGCTCGGAGCTTTTGTTGCAGCCGGCGCCGTAATTGGCCTAGCCCGAACATTTGTAGGCGATCTCGATGCCGGAGATGCCGCCTACGGCGTTCTCTTTGGTGCAGTATTCACTGGTCTAGCCACCGGTATTGCCCTCGGTCCAAAAGTCTTTTCGCAATTCTCACGAAGAAGGCTCTTTGGCGCAGCCCTTACAACGGCGGGATCTCTCCTAATTGTTCTCTCGCTTCTTCAAAACTTAGTTATCGCGCTTCTTGTTGTCCTCTTTATTGGAGCATTTTCAGGAGTTTCTTGGGTCACCGGTTTCACGATGCTTGGAATGGAAGTTAATGACGAAATTCGTGGTCGCACCTTTGCCTTTGTACAAGCCCTTGTTCGAGTCTCTCTTGTAGCCGTACTAGCTATCGCTCCACTATTAGCTGCAGCGATAGGCGAGCACACCTTTGCCTTTGGACAAGCAGTCCTCACTTATAACGGAGCGGCCTTCACAATGCTTGGCGGCGGCTTTATTGCTGCGCTAGTTGGAATTCTTTCCTATCACCAGATGAAAGATCGTCCCGGAGTTTCATTGTGGTCTGATATTGCAAACGCGCTAAGAGGTGAACTTGGCGCGATAACCACACCCACAACAACTGGAATCTTTATTGCTTTCGAGGGTGGTGAAGGTTCCGGAAAATCCACACAGGCAAAACTTCTAAAAGGATGGCTAGAAGAAGAAGGAAAGAAGGTAACTCTCACCCGAGAACCGGGCGGATCAAACCTCGGCTCAAACTTAAGAGAGATACTTCTTGCCAATGAAACTGGCGTAATCTCCCCAAGAGCGGAAGCTCTCCTATATGCCGCAGATCGAGCACATCATGTTTACTCCGTAGTTCGCCCAGCTTTAGAGCGTGGTGAAGTAGTTATAACCGACAGATATTTTGATTCATCTATTGCATATCAGGGAGCTGGAAGAACGCTAGCTACAAATGAAGTCGCAAGAATCAGCAGATGGGCTACCGAATCGCTCTATCCAACGCTAACAATAATTCTTGATCAGCCGGCAGACATCGGTCTTAACCGAAAGAAAAACGTGGACCGGCTAGAGAGTGAATCAATTGACTTTCATAATCGAGTCAGGCAGGAATACCTACAACTAGCCTCCTTCGACCCGGAGCGATATCTCGTAGTTGATGCGCGAAAACCAATTGAGGAGATTCATCTCGAGATAGTCAATAAAGTGAAGGAATTCCTCAACAAGTGAGCGCCCCTGTTTTTAGCTCCCTAGTAGGACAAGAAGCCGCAATAGCCCAACTTGAATGCGCTCTAACCTCAAACGAGACTGGTAATGAAATGACACATGCCTGGCTCTTTACTGGCCCACCAGGCTCAGGTCGCTCCGTAATAGCTCTCTCATTCGCCGCTGCTCTTGTTTGCAAGAAAAGAGGATGCGGAGAATGCGGCGATTGCAAAACAGCGCTAGCGGGCACTCATCAAGATGTAGAGATCATGAAGATTGATGGACTAACAATCAAAGTTGATGAGATAAGGGAAGTTGTTTCGCGTTCAAGTTGGACAACTTCAACTTCAAATTGGCGCGTAATTGTGGTCGAAGATAGCGATCGTATGACTGAATCTGCAGCAAATGCACTTCTTAAATCATTAGAAGAAGCTGGTAGCTCCACAGTTTGGCTCTTATCAGCCCCATCGCCCGAAGATGTCTTGCCAACGATTCGATCAAGATGTCGCCAAGTCCAACTCAGAATTCCAACGATGAGAGAGATAAAGGATTTCCTGATCTCAACTCTTAACTCAACACCTGAAGAGGCTGAGCAAGCTGCAAGGATTTCACAAGGCCACATCGGGAAAGCACGCGCTTTCATAAGAGATAAGAGTCTAAGAGACTTACGGAAACTCATTTTTGAAATTCTGCTAAATACAACAACTGAATCTAAAGCGATTTCTGCTACCTCAAAAATTATTGATTTGGCTGAAGAACGAGTGGCTGGGAGATTAACGGAAGTACTAGAGAAAGAAATAGAAGAAGCAAAGAACATCTACCAAGGCACCTCCAGAGGGCTTATAGCGGGCGGATCAAAGGCGCTAAAAGAGTTAGACCGCGATCAGAAACTAAAGACAGCTAGAGCAGTAAAAGATGAAATCGATAGTTATCTCCTTGATTACAAGAGTTTCATACGAGACTGCCTTCTAGTGAACGGACCGTGGATAAACGCGGACCTATCAGAACAAATCAAAACTTTCCAATCAAGAAAAAGTGACAATGACCTATCGCAACTTCTAACCCTTATATCCAACTCCCGCGCAAAGCTGGCCACCAACACATCCCAATCTCTAGTTTTAGAGACTCTGTTTCTATCCTTTGCACGGAGCAAGAGTGGTAAGTAGCACCCTATTTTGTAGGGCAGAATTCAACTATGCCTTTTCGCCTAGACCATATTTCTTACGCCACTTCCCATGATCAACTTGTAGATGTAGTTCAAAGACTCGGATCGAGAATTGGTTCTGCATTTATAGATGGCGGAATTCATCCGAGGTTTGGAACACGAAATTTCACACTTCCGCTGAAGAACGGTCACTACCTAGAAGTTGTCTGTCCACTCGACCATCCCGCTGCCGAGGAATCAGCATTCGGTAAGGCAGTTACGACTCGTGCAAATGAAGGGGGAGGTTGGATGAGTTGGGTGGTTGCAACAAGTGACATTTCTCCAGTGGAAAAACGACTCGGCAGAGGATCTGTCGAGGGCTCCCGTAAGCGCCCCGATGGAACTGAGTTGAAATGGAAACAATTAGGAGTCCTCGGAACTATAAAAGATTCCCAACTCCCATTCTTTATTGAATGGCTCTCTCAGGATCATCCATCGCTTGACGGCAAAGCCACCGCAGAAATTAAACAGATTGATATTTCTGGAGATGAGAATACGATTGAAACTTGGCTTGGCTCCAATCCAAAAGGAGCTTTCAAAGATGTTGAAGTTAATTACTTAGATGCTTCCAATTTCGAAGGCGAAACAGGAATAATCTCAGTCACCATCTCAACCCCAAATGGAGATGTCGTTCTAGACTAAGTAACCTTAAATTCCCT
>VGAE01000039.1 GCA_016870975.1 Actinomycetota bacterium | reverse complement strand
TACTGTCCTATTTTCACAGTCTGTACCTGGGACATTTAAGGTTAATTGCATGACATTGGAGTTAAAATTAGCTACAGCTGGAATACCTAAAGTCACTTTCACTGTTTTATTTGATGGATCTTGCAGTGCAACAGTTGGAGCAGAAACCGCTGGAAGCTCTGGTGCTGCAGATGCGGGTACCTCAATGCTGAAATATTTTCGAGTTAAAGCCCCACGATCATTAACTAAAACAGAACACCCAATCGTTTCACCAGCAATTTGTTGTGCAATCATTTCTGATATCTGAATCAGATTGCCATTGCTCAACACTTTAGTAAAACTTATTGCAGTTGGGGATGACATGATTCCCCAAATTACCTCGGAGTTTGATTGCGAGAGTCCAAACGTCTTTTCACAAAGTGCCTGGGATCCAACTGCCCAATTATTGCTTGGGCGAATCTGATAGACAGGTGTAAAGAGTTTCGCAATCTCATTCTTATCTGCACGGATACTCTTTTTGGCTGTGCCCAATAAATTTGTGACTGATACCGCACAATCAATATCTAGCGTTTGTGATTTCTCTGCAACATCTTCAGAGAGGCGCATGATGCTGGAACGGCCATCCGGTAATTCTTCGCCATTGCCATAGCTCCACTTGTAGGTAACCGTGGAGCCATCTTTTGGTGTATCGAAAAGACAGAGCGCCTGTGCTCCGTTGAGATTCTTTTCAATAGTGACTCGAGGATTCTTCACCTCAGGCCGGGCGCCCTTGTCCAATTGGCGAGTGATGGTTTTACCTGCAACAAAACCTTTGTTCGTCGCCGAAACGGCGCAGAGAATGTGACTTCCCTCGTTCTTCTCCAGAAATTCACCCGTAACCTTAAAGGTGCCATTCTTTCCAATCAGAGTGCTTTCAGAGAGCGCTGGATTCTTTGGATCTTTGACTACGTGCCACTCCTGAGATGAGGAATCATAGGTGCCGCCCCAGGTAAATCCATCGCAGGACAATTCTTCATTCCCTACAAAAGGTCGTTCTGCTGAAATACCACTGATTCCGAGATTTCCCACGATTTTTGGTTCACTCGGCAGCGCAACTGTTACCGTGCGACGGATGCTTCCACTCTTTCCACTTGCAATCACATCACATGCAAAAATTTGGCCTACATCCGAATTGAGAATTGTGACACTTTGATTGGTCGAATTAAGTAACCGGCTCGGAGAAGACCAGGAGATAGAGAGATCTAGCGAGTTCTTCCAGCTACCGGTATTGCATTGAAGAGATCCACCGGGAATAGCCTTCCCTGTGATTGTTGGCTTCTTAGAATTTGTGGGAACAGCGCGATTAACGACTCGATTGATTGATCGGAGATCTTTAATTCCTTTTTGGATGTCGCTCTCATAATAAGTAACTCGCGCAAAAACGCTCGGTTTGCTGGTATCACAATTGCGCGCCCCCCAACTTGTTACACCGACAATAAAGTCCTTGCCAGAGGAGCGCATGAGTAGGGGTCCACCAGAGTCGCCACTACATGCACCAGCCCACACTTTTTCTCGCGCTATATATAGCCCTGCGCCCAACATAATATTTGAATTGAATGCAGCACCGTATTCCTTTACTGCCATTCGATCTAAGTTAAGCAACTGGGTAGTACCTAGTAATTCCGGCGAACGATCATTCTGGTTCCTACCCCATCCAAAGAGAGTGAAACGCGAACGAGCATTTACCGACTTTGCGATAGCTTTATTACCAATAGACGGAAAAGTCGAGAGCAATACAGGTTCACTCAGTTTTATTAGACCAATATCGTTTGCAAATTTAGTGGGGTTATAACGTGGATGGGCCCACACGTTACTGGCAGGAATCAATTCGACTTCTTCTTCTAGTGTGGTTGCGCCATATTTGACGAAGTAATTTCCATTCTCGAATACACAATGAGCAGCGGTAAGCACGACATCGGAGGAGATCAAAGTTCCGGTGCAACCATAAGAAATCTGTTCGACATCATTCGTTGGGGAAATCCAAATTGAGACTACCCACGGAGCCTGTTCGCTCGGTTCATTGACGTTATCGCCAAAAGTAACGGCATTTCCTTGGCCACCCGAAAGAGCCAACAGAATCAGACTGGCAGCTGCAGAAATGAGCAGTCGCACCTTCTGGCGCGGAGAAAACCTGCTCAATACCTTCATTCACACAGCCTTTCGCACGCCATCGTATCGATAGATATGACGGAGGGTGGGGGCTTCTCGTTCCCTCCTCTGTCCGATTTGTCCGGCCAGGGAACCTATCGCCTCCTGAGCGCGTCAGATGGGTAACTGGTTTTACAGATAGCACGGAGGATCAAAATGAAGTTGCGACAGAAAATATTCCTATGGGGTTGCTTGGCAGCCTTTGCTTTTTCCCATCTTGCGCCATCAAGCGCAGCGGGAATATCTCAGGCATCTAAGCCAAGTTCGAAATTACAGGTTCTCACCTGGAGTTGGAGCGACACCAATCAACGTGGTGATCGCCAATTTGCTGAAGATGATTACTGGTCAGTCGACGATCTTCCGGTCATTGAATTCACAATCTCGCCAACGAACCCATCGCGGCGAGTGCTACTTGAAAAGTTCAATGACTCTAATCAATCGTGGGAAATTGTCGCTGAGGATCGCACAGATGCTCGCGGTGGCGCAGTCCTCTTTGTCTCCCCCGATTGCCGAGAGATCTCTGACTATGGAAATCCGTGGTGCGACTACTCCGAAACTCTTCGCTTTCGAGTCCTAAAAGCCTTAGGTCAGAAGCAACGCATCTCACAGACCTTTGAAGTAACTTATGAGAGCACCGATGATGATTGGTCCTCTGATTCTGATGATGATTGGGATGAATCTGATGTATAAGAAACTCCTCTTGTCAGTAGTTTCGCTCTCAGTATTTGCATCGTTCACGCCCGCGGAGGCGCACTGGAGCGCAATAGAGCGACCGGGACAAGCACGAAAAGATTTTGTCATAAGCCGAGATGAAGTTGTAAATTCACTCCAAAACCAGAAGCTATATGCACTTGTGGAATATGGCGTCATCTCAAAGATCTTCGTATGGAACGAAGCTAAACCAAATGAATTCGTCACTTCATATATTCCTGGATACTCACTACCAATTGACATGATTGAAGAAGTTGTATTTGTGGCCCAAATGCCAGATTCGCTCTCTGTAAATTATGTTGATAATTCAGGAGAGGTCAAAGCAGAACCAATCAATCATGGTGACAATGTCGCCGTGGTCGAAGAATTACCCATAGATTCGGCTACGAAAGTTTCACTACCCACTCAAAATCCAGTTCAAGTGATCTCAAGCGCTGTTGCCTCTGATTATTCAACGAGTATGACTGTAGCGCCAATGGTTGTGAATGACTTGAATAAAAGTGTAGAGGTACAGGTAATAACCAATGGAATATCTTTTACGAGTATTGCAACTGATAACTCAGCAACACCAATTACTATCAACAACTTGCCAAGCGATGCATTTGTTAGCGTGCAAACAGTAATTCGTGATAAAACCACCAATGAAGAGATTATTTTGCAGAACGTCGTGACCAAAACTCCCGATGCGCAGATTCCAGTTGTTGCGAATGCTCGTGATGTGGCTGCTGACAAAGCGACTATTGCTGCTCCTGTCGTCGCAGCGAGCTCCGTGGGTAGTAACGGAAGCCGGAGCGCGACCATAGAATTTGCGGGTATTCCTGATTTTGATCCCACACGGACTATCGCGTCCATTATGGTCGTGGGTCCAGGTGGAGCGACTACCTCAGTGGGAGTTAATGGCACTGGTGGCGCTATCACTATCGGAGATTTGGGCCTAGATAGCACCTATCGCCTGACGCTCGTCATTCGAGATCTCAATTCAGGAGAGGAGACTCTCATCCAAGGAGCAAACCTTTGATGAGCGCCGCAACGCTTAGCAGGCTAGATTCATCAACGTACGCACACTATCCTTCTCTCACCGAAGCGCTCCCGCATACTCATCAAGGTGGTAGAACGATCTCCATGGTTACAGATGAGCGAACCGATGAGGAATTGCTAAGTGCATATGTGCTCGGTGACCATCAAGCATTAAGCACTTTGCTCAAACGACATGAAAAATGGCACTACGCAATTGCAAGCAAGAGAATTTTTGGTGATAAAGAACTGGCTCGAGATGGCGTTCAGGAAGCGTGGATCACAATTTCCCGGAAGGCTGCCTCTTTTCGTGGCGAATCCAAAGTCAGCACCTGGATGTATCAAATCGTTGACCGAGCATGTATCGACCTGTTGCGAAAGATGCAGGTTCGTCCACAGCTGGTGGAAAGCGAAATCGATGTAGAAAACCGCACTGAGATGAGTGCTGATTTCACTGAGGATTCTGTGACTAACATCAGGATTTACGATGCTCTTGCTCAGTTGCCGAACGACCAACGCGAGGCGCTCGAGAAGGTGGATCTGGAAGGCTATTCGGTGGAGGATGCTGCGAAGGTTCTGGGAATCCCAGCAGGTACTGTAAAGAGTCGTTGTTTCCGAGGCAGGAAAGCTCTCGCAGAGCTCTTAGCTGATTTACGACCCGATGCTGGGGAACCAAACACTGGCGATAGCCGTCTAAAGTAGTAACGGAGGTGAATGATGAGTGCGCATGAAGAGGATGAAGACAAGTGGGTCACTGAGCTGCTTCGCAAGCTGCCTGCACCAACGCCGATTCCTGAGGACATTTCGAAGCAATTAGATAAATTTCTCGCCGATCACATTGCTACTTTGGAAGCAGAGTCCAAGTCGAAGTCGAATAACGTAGTTTCGTTGCAGAGTAGAGGTGCTAATCGATTCACTTCTCGTTACCAAATTCTTGTCGCTGCCGCTGCAGTTGTTGGCATCCTGACATTTGCCGGTACTCAAACCTCGCTTTTCACGAGTCAATCTGGTTCCTCCGAAGTAGCCGCAGAGCCTAATCAATCTCCGAGTGAGCCCACTCCAGCACCAGAGCAGAGCGCTACTGAAGAAGAGGCTCCCGCCGTTGAGCAAGAGAGCGAGCCGACTGCATCACAGGCGCCAACGCAAGAAGAGAGCTCACCAAATCAAGGAACTGGTGAGATGGTCAATCCAGAGGTCGACCCTTCCGACATTCAAGTGCTTGGCTCCGAAGGCGGAACTGAATATCTTCCAGACAAT
>VGAE01000038.1 GCA_016870975.1 Actinomycetota bacterium | reverse complement strand
TCGATTATGAATTCACTGCTTCTATGGAAGAGGACTTGGATCGAATTGCAAATGGTGAAGCAGAGCGGACCCATTGGCTTACCGACTTCTTTTTTGGACATGACGGTCAACCAGGGTTACAAGAGTTGGCGGCTGATCTTGGAGTTATTAATGCTCAAGCAATAAATACGATGGAGATGGGCCAGGATATTGAGATTCGCGTTGGCCGATATGGCGCTTATCTTCAACTAGGTCAAGGTGAGGATCGTAAGTTTGCGAATATCCCAGAGGGAATGGCACCTGACGAACTCACTTTAGAGAAAGCAGTCGAACTCCTTTCCCAACCATCAGGTGAGCGACCATTGGGAGTGGATCCAACAACTGGGCTCGAAGTGATCGCGAAGTCTGGTCGCTTCGGACCCTATGTAACTGAAGTATTCCCAGAACCGGAACCAGTTGAGGGTAAGAAGCCAAAGAAGAAGAAAGATGCACCAAAACCTAAAACGGCTTCATTTCTCTCTTCGATGTCACTGGACACCATCAACCTCGAGGACGCTCTCAAGCTTCTCTCACTTCCGAGGGCAATCGGTGAGTACGAAGGAGTTGAAATCACAGTTCAGAATGGTCGATATGGTCCCTATCTCAAACATGGGACCGACTCCCGCACCCTTACGAGTGAAGATCAGATTTTTTCCATAACTCTTGATGAGGCGATTGAAATCTATAAACAGCCGAAGGTGCGTCGCCGTGGCGTTGCAAAACCACCTTTGAAAGATCTTGGATTAGATCCAGAAACAGAGAAGCAAATCATTGTGAAGGACGGCCGCTTCGGTGCTTATGTCACCGATGGAGAGACGAACGCAACGCTTCGTCGAGGTGACACTCTCGAAGCATTGACCCTAGAGCGCGGATTGGAATTACTCGCTGGTCGAAGAGCTTGGGAGCTTGAGAACGGCGGCGCGCCAAAGAAGTCATCCCGTGGCAAAGGCAAGAAGGCCCCTTCATTGACCGAGAACCGAGTTGAGGGCGCAGCGGCAAAACGTAAGGCGAAGAAGAGTGCTACCGGCCGCTCTAAAAAAGAGGCTCTTCTCTAAGGGTTAGGCTTCGAATATGGCGCAAAGCTTTCCAAGTCCTTCCACTGCGCGAAGCGGAGCGAAGGATGGCGTCCTCTCAATACGCCCCTTTAGACGGCTGTGGCAGGCCCTCTCGATCTCTGCTTTCGGAGATTGGCTTGGTCTCTTGGCCTCGACTGCCCTCGCCCAACAACTTGCAGGCGAGGACTATGCAAAAGCCAACTTCGCGATCGCCGGCGTGTTCATTGTTCGATTGATTCCTGCGGTCATTCTTGGCCCACTTGCTGGAGTCTTTGCGGATCGCTTAGATCGCAAGACGTTGATGGTTATCTCTGATCTCACTCGATTCGGGCTCTACCTCTCTATACCTATTGTTGGCAACTACTTCTGGCTCTATACAGCCACGCTGCTTGCTGAAACCGCAACCCTCTTTTGGAGTCCTGCAAAAGAAGCCACAGTGCCAAATCTCGTTCCCAAAAATAAATTAGAGGCGGCAAACCAAGTACAACTTCTCGTCGCATATGGCTCTGCGCCCTTTGCCGCGGCACTCTTCGCAATCTTGGCGCTCTTCAATAGCGCACTTTCAGGAATCTTCAAGTGGCAGGACTCAACGGCCGCAGATATCGGTTTGTACATAAACGCCTTCTCCTTCCTTTACGCCGCTTTTGTCGTTTACACCCTAAAGGAAATCCCCAAAGGTGCAGCATCGTCAAAGACCGAAGGATCAATTCTTAAATCTTTGACTGAAGGATGGAAGTTTGCCGGTAGCTCAAAGATCATTCGTGGCCTCATTGTTGGCATAGTCGGCGCATTTGTTGCCGCAGGTGCTGTCATCGGATTGGCGCGAACATTCGTTGGCGATCTTCAAGCAGGAGAAGCTGCCTACGGCGTCCTCTTTGGCTCGGTCTTCGCGGGTCTTGCTTTAGGAATAACCTTAGGACCAAAAATTCTAGGCAACTTCTCACGGCGCCGTATCTTTGGCGCGTCGCTAGCGACTGCGGGTCTCTTCTTGATAGTTCTATCCCTTATTCAGAACTTAGTCCTTGCAATCCTTGTAGTCCTTATTTTGGGCGCCTTTTCAGGTATTTGTTGGGTCACTGGGTTCACGATGCTTGGCCTAGAGGTTGAAGATGAACTTCGAGGCCGCACCTTTGCTTTCGTGCAAAGTCTCATCCGTGTCGTTTTGATTCTTGTTCTGGCGATCTCTCCTCTCATCGCAGCAGCGATTGGCCGTCATACATTTAACATTTACGAGATCTCACTTACCTACAATGGTGCGGCATTCACAATGCTATTAGCCGGAATAATTGCGACCACAGTCGGACTTCTCTCATATAGGCAGATGCGAGATCGCCCAGGTGTCTCTTTCTTTGCAGATATCCGTAGCGCGATTCGTGGCGAGCTGGGTGCCTATCCTTCTCACACAACCCCAGGTTTCTTCATCGTCTTTGAAGGGGGAGAAGGTTCGGGTAAAAGCACACAGACGAAAATCTTAAAAAGGTGGTTTGAAGGAAGAGGTCTTCAAGTTACTCTGACTCGCGAACCTGGCGGAACAGAGTTAGGTTCTAAACTTCGCGAGATGCTTCTCGCAGTCGAGACGGGACACATCTCACCACGCTCTGAAGCACTTCTCTACGCAGCAGACCGTGCGCACCATGTTTACTCTGTTGTTCGTCCTGCCTTAGAGAGAAACGAAGTTGTCATCTCAGATCGTTATATGGATTCTTCAATTGCTTATCAAGGGGCTGGACGTGTTCTATCATCTGAAGAAGTTGCTCGAATCTCGCGTTGGGCCACTGAGGGGCTAACTCCCCATTTAACAGTCATTTTGGACCAACCTGCATCACATGGCCTTTCTCGAATCAAGGAAGCAGATCGATTGGAAAGTGAGTCAATCCAGTTCCACGACAGGGTGAGAGATGAATATGCGATCCTGGCCGGCAGGGACCCCGACAGGTACCTCGTGGTCGACGCTACGCAACCCATAGAGTCGATAGCAGTATTGGTAAGAAACCGCATCCAAGAGGTGGCTCCGTCGATTTTCAAGGATCAACTCGGTGGTAACTGAGTCCATTTTCCTAAGGCAGAATCAGCCCATGTATCTTGACCATGTCTCTTATGCGACAAGCCACGATTCAATCGTTGATGTAATCCAGCGAATAGGAAGCCAACTAGGGGCCTCGTTCATCGATGGCGGTATCCATCCCCAATTCGGCACACGAAATTTCATTCTTCCGTTGAGAGACTCGAGATATATGGAGGTCGTTTGCCCTCTCGAACACCCTGCTTCAGATAAGTCACCTTTTGGTCAGTTAGTTACCAAGAAGGCCGAAGAAGGCGGAGGATGGCTTACTTGGGTGATTGCAGTAAACGACGTCTCAGTCATCGAAAAGAGACTTCAGCGAGAGGCAGTGCCAGGACATCGAAGGAAGCCAGATGGCAAAGACCTCTTTTGGAAACAAATCGGAGTTCTTGACACTTTAGAAGAAGCTAGCAATCCATTCTTCATTCAGTGGACTTCTTTAACGCACCCCTCACAGGATTCGAACGCGTCAGTCTCCCTTAGCGCTCTTCAAATTTTTGGAGACGGGGCGCTTGTTTCAAGCAAGTATGGATTGAATGGTGTCATTGATTCCTCGGGTGTTCACTTTGATTGGATTCAATCCAAAGAAGAAACTGGAATTCACTCCGTTTCCTTTGATACTCCTCAAGGAAAAGTTGACATCGACTAATCCACGCCGCCTTAGCTCAGTCGGTAGAGCGTCGCTCTCGTAAAGCGAAGGTCTCGGGTTCGATTCCCGAAGGCGGCTCCCAGGAATTACGTGAAGTGTCAATCAAGAATATGTGAGCGGTAACACGGGGTTAATCTGAAGAGCGAGACAAAATAGAATGGCAGACTAGTCAATTCGGAGGTTATTTTGTTTCATGAATAAGAATCCCAAAAGCTCCTTACATCGAGGGGCATTGGAGGGACTACGGCCCTCTCTACTTTGGTCACTCAAATGATTGATAGAAATTGGGAAATTGATACTTGGTACAAAAATTTTTATAACTCAGTAAATGTCTCAGCTCGAGAAGGGACTCTAGCATCCCGATTTATTCATAGAGTTCTTGAGTCAACAAATCCCTTTGAAAAGGACAGGCGTCAAGAGATGGAAATTCTTGAAGTAGGCAGTAATGGACTGAGCACTTAAGGTATGTTGAAAGAGAGTGGACCAGGTATGCACTCTGCGACGTACGAGATGTTGATGCTAAGGTCTTAAAAACCCTAAGAGAATTTAATACCCCTTTTGTCCTTGGAGATGTTCATTCATTACCCCTGCCGGATAACTCTTTTGACAGAGTCATTGCTACCTGTTTGTTCCATCATTTACATAGCCCTGAGATTGCAATGTCGGAACTACGGAGAGTAGTCCGTCTAGGTGGGGTTCTTTCAATTTTACTTCCACATGATCCAGGAGTGCTTTACCGATTAACGAGGTATCTAACGAGTGGCCTTAGGGTTCGCCGCAACAAGTTGGAGAGACAGGAGAAACTCTTTCATGCTCTCGATCATAGAAATCACTACCTCTCCTTACGGACAATTCTAGAAAGGTGTTTTGAGAACGACGAAATGGTTCTTGTGCACAGTCCACTTCCTTGGGATATTTACGACTTGAATCTTTTTAGTATCTTCCACATCAGGAGGAGCTGCTAGCGATTAGACTGCAGGTTGGTACTTGAAGTATCCTCGAAGGTGGTGGCGTGTCTGAGCGGCCTAAGGAGCGCGCCTCGAAAGCGCGTGTTGGGGTAACTCAACCGTGGGTTCAAATCCCACCGCCACCGCCAAACCTATAGTCTTCCACAGCGGAGGATGAGGGATTTATCCTCTTCATCCTGGGTAATTCCCCGTTTTTTAGGTAAACGGGCCATAAAGCGACAGCATAGGGCGCAACCTCGAACCTGTAAACGGTCAGAGATAATAGTTCACCAATCATCTCCACTGCGGGGCTGACAGACGGCGCGCTGGATTTCACCTACCCCGCAATTTTTGCCAAAAAATAGCATAAGGCCATCATCTTCCTCAACGGTTCTAACCTCGAGTTTACCGTTTCTAACAAAACTTTCTCCTTGAAATTGTAGCCATCCA
>VGAE01000037.1 GCA_016870975.1 Actinomycetota bacterium | reverse complement strand
GGTTGGCTTTCAGAATAAAGATGAGATGTGGAAGATGGCAGATATCGGGCTCTGTACCTCAGATAGCGAGGGAATGCCGCTGTCGCTGATTGAAGCCCAGATGGCAGGAGTTCCAGTTGTTTCAACCGATGTCGGTTCAGTTTCTGAGATTGTTATCGATGGGATGACTGGAAAATTGGCTCGAGATTTACCGGGGCTGATTGAAGGAATTAGGTGGGTTAAAAACTCGATTTCGAATTCTGATGATTTGGGAATTGAGTCTCGAAAACACGCGCTCGCAAACTTCACTACAGAGAAAGTTGCTAGTTCGCACTTAGAACTTTATAAGGAAGTTCTAGATAAGGTGGGACGGTGAAGTATCTAGTTACTGGTGGAGCCGGATTTATTGGATCTCACCTTGCCGAGAAATTATTGGCATTGGGCCATGAGGTTGTTTCACTCGATGATCTATCTACCGGGCGAAAAGATAATTTGAAGAATCTTGAAGGAGTGAATGGATTTAGCTTCGTTCAAGGAAATATGCTCGATGAACCTTTAATCGATTCATTAATGAGCAAGGTAGATGGCTGTTTTCACCTAGGTGCTGCCTTGGGCGTGAAGCGAATCTTGGAGCGGCCGTATGAAAGTTTGGTAGCGAATACCCAAGGAACCGAGATTGCTGTTAAGGCTGCGGTGAAGTACGGAGCGAAGTTCTTTTTGGCGTCGACATCTGAGTTGTATGGCAAGAATCCAAAGCAACCATTAGCTGAGGCATCAGATCGGGTGATTGGCTCGCCGCAACTTGTTAGGTGGGCGTATTCCGAGGCGAAGGCGATTGATGAATCCGTTGTGCAGATGTTCCACCAATCTCATGGCCTTAAATTTGTGACAGGACGATTCTTTAATACTGTGGGACCGCGCCAGGCTGGGGCGTATGGAATGGTTCTGCCAAGATTTGTTGCGGCGGCGATTAAGAATGAACCAATCCAGGTTTACGGTGATGGTTCCCAATCTCGAGTCTTCTGCCATGTCTCAGATGCAGTTGATGGAATCCTCAGGATTTTCTTCGATGATTCACTCGTTGGCGAAGCCTTCAATATTGGAGGCGAGGAGGAAATCATGATTTCTAAGCTTGCTGAGCGAGTTATTCGTATTGTTGGTTCGAACTCGAAGATTGAAAGCGTTGCATATAAAGATGCATATGCCGAGGGCTTTGAGGAGACGATGCGAAGAGTTCCTGATACCTCCAAACTTCGCAAAGAGACTGGTTGGACACCAAAATACTCCCTAGATGACACGATTCGAGACATTGAGAAATATCTTCGTTTGCAATAGAGGCCGAAGGCTCAAACTTCTTTTCTCTCTCTTTCTTCTTCTTGCGCTACTTCCGCTTGCACCTTCTTATGCTTTAGATCGCCGCGTTATCGATGTTGTCTCGGTTAGTTGGCCGGGTTCTAGGGCGCTTCCCGGAACTATCAATGAGGTAAGAAATCAGATTGACACAGTTGTCTCGCCTTGGTGGCGCAACTTAACGACTATTGAGGGCGATAGCCAGGATCGCAAGATTGAGTTTTATTCGGGTGAATCTCTTGCCGCGCCAATCGCTACAAACGTGAGGATGCCATGCCAAGGAAATTATGTGACTTGGACAAGTGCGATTCGGGTTGAGACTTATAAGCGCCTTGGAATCACAAATTGGGAGAATCGTTATCTTGTAATTGTCACCCCGGATGCGGGATGTATCTGGTCAGGAAGAGCGCTAATTGGCGATGTGAAGAAGCCGGGCGGCGTGATTGTTTCTCATAACAGTATTGATGGCTTCATCATCGCTCACGAGTTAGGTCACTCTCTCGGCCTTGGACATTCAAACTTGATTCGCTGCAATAACGGAAGCGCGGATGGACCTTGGAGCTCATGTAAAGCGATTGAATATGGTGGAGCAATTGATTTAATGAGCAATGTTAATAATCAATCTCCGCTATCTACTTATCACCAATGGCGGATGGGTTTACTCGATTCAAAAGATATTTATCAATCTTGGAAATCTGAAAGTGTCGAGATTAATCCAGTTGATGTGTATGGCAAGCCGCGAGCGATTTTCTTACGCGATGGCAGCACTACTTATTGGATTGAGTATCGAAAAGAGGGCTCTGGAAATGGGGCTGGGCTAGTTATTTACCGAACTGATCCACCGCCGGCGTCTTCGGTTCAATCGCCAAACGAGGGAGATTTTGGTGCGGACCTATCGGAGGCGATCGGGACTGATATTTGGATGATGAATCTTGATTCATTCTCTTATGCGAGCTCTAAAGCATCTGGATCGATGGCGCTTGCTCCGGGGAAGTCCACGACTCTTTACTCGGGCAATGTTTCGATTTCAGCTTCGGTAACTGGAACGAATAGCGCGTTAGTAAAGATTGAGCGGAAGGAGTCGAGCTCACTTCGATTTAAGCCGATTCTTACTAGCGCAACAACTTGGCGCTCCCCGGATACTCAAGTACTTGATGATTCCTATGCAAACTCAGTCGGTGGAGTTTCTGAATATGAGATCCGAATTAATGGCGAGGGACGCAAGGTCGTTGCTTCAGAAATCGGAAGTTGGCAGCCTACCTATTTAAATCCTTTTACTGCGCCACAGATTTTGAAGGTTCGCGATTTACCAGAAGGTGAATATGACTTAACGCTGCGGGTCCGTGACCTTGCCGGTTCATGGAGTCCATGGTCTGATGCGATGAAGGTAAATATTGATCGCGCATATCCGCTCGCTGGTGGAACGGTTAAGTTAACCGACTATCGCGTTGCCTCGGTAGGTGTTGAGCTAAGCGATTTCCGTGATGAAGGTTCGGGATTGTGTTCTACCGAGCTCGTTAATCCAGAAGGCTGGATCCTTTCAAAGAGTAAAGCGAAAAGTAAGCCAGTTATGGAATTCTCACTCGGTAGTGCAAATGCAAAGCTACAAACTTTTGATTGCCTTGGGAATGGTAGGCGGGCAGAAGTTGCATCAAAGATTTCGATTATTCCAACTAATAAGTTGAAGCGAAGTGGAAAATTAAGTGCGGCATCTAATCTCCCACAAGGTTCAATGCGGTGCACCGGAACTTGTACTTTGTACGCAACCACTCGAGGTTTTGTTGCGCCAATTGTTGCTAGCGGCTCGGTTGATATGACTATTAAGGGCGCGACCGTGGCAAAGATTGAAGCCAATCGCCGTGGTGAAAGATTGGATTTAGTAGGCCGGGATGCCGGAGCAAGACTTACGAGTGTGAAGATTTCAGGTAAGAATTTCACATTGATTGGTGTTGCTAGTGCTGAGATTTCAATCTCAAAGTTTGTGGATACTGAGCGCCCAGTTCGCCTTGTTGATAATTCGCTAGATGATGCGGCCCAAAAAGCTCTAGATAAATATGGCTTTACTGCTGAAGATTTCACGGCTGAGTGGGGCGTATTTCCAATGGGGCGGGGAACAACGCTTGAGGATCCAACCCTTGATTTATGCAGCTCCGAGTTTCCCTCGGAATTAGATCGCAAGGAGCGGCGCCAGATCGCGGTATCAAAGTCTGGAAATCCTTATCTCTTCCTGTCGAGTGAGACTGTGCGCTACAAGAACAGCGCAGCCGGCGAAAAGGCGCTAGCTGAAGTTAAGAAGAGCTATACAAATTGCGTAAAGAGTGCCGGTGGAGTGGAGCGTGATGGCTCATTTACTAAGTATGAATTCTTTAGCATTCCTGAGAACTTAACGCGATTGGTACCTGAGGCGAATCGTGTTGTTGTGCATGCAAAGATTGGTGAAAGTGCGGCTGCCCGCTATCTCTTTGGAATTTATCAATACAAGGGCGAGATGTTTACTGGACTCTATGTCGTTCGAAGTGGTGATAGTGCATTTCCGGAAGATGAGTTACTTCGGTGGGTAGGCGTTGCCGAGAAGTTTGCGGAGCGACTTAATTCTTAATTGGTCTAACTTTCCTCGGTTATTGGTTGTTTCTTGAATACTACGGTTCGATACATATAGAAACGGAATAGAGTTCCAATTCCTAGTCCAATGACATTCGCAGCGATATTGTCAGATACGACGGAGTTAAAGCCAAGTACATATCTGGAAATTGCCAAACAGGTGACCCCAAAGAGAAGTGAAATTCCATTTATCAAGAAGAACAAAGTAATTTCTCGCTTTGCTCCAGATCTGATGCGGTCTTTCCAAGTCCAGTGACGATTACCCATATAGGCGACGAGAATTGAAATTACTCCTGAGATGATTGAGCCAGTTAGAGGTTTTGTGGCAAGAGGCGCGTCATCAATGTGTACGAGAAGATTAAAACCTCCCACCGAGACAACTGTTGCCAGTACCCCGACGCTGGCGAACTTTCCTAGCTCGTGGCGGAGTGAATATATCAACTTAATCACGGGTGCGACCCTACCGAAGGAAGTCTCGAAGTTTTTGAATTTACCGGTGAAATGGCAATTGAACTAGGTCATAGGCTTGCGGACATGTTGGGCGCAAAGGCGAGAATCTGGGTTGCTGGTGAGGCGCTAATTGATTTAGTGCCACTTGATGGCGAAAAGAAGGCAATCGTTGGTGGTGGTCCTGCAAATACCGCTAAAGCGCTTGCGAAATTAGGTTGTGAAGTCTGCTTTATCGGTGGGATTTCAAGCGATAGTTATGGCGCTGCGATTAGAGAAGAGCTGAATTTGGTTGATCTGAGTCTTGCGCTAGAAACTGAATTGCCCACGGCGCTTGCTGAGGTGAGTTTGGATTCAAGCGGTTCGGCAAGTTATAAATTTACTTTAGAAGGAACTGCGACTTTTGATTTCCATACTTCGTGGTTGCCCAATGGTTCGCCAGAAGTTCTACACATTGGAACTCTTGCAACTCTCGTTGAACCTGGAGCGAGTGAGCTCTATTCGTGGGCAAAGGGATTGGATTCAGTAATTGTTTTCGACCCAAATGTTAGAAGTAGTGTTTTAAGTGATGCTGGGAAATATAGGGAAATCTTTGAGAGCTGGGCATTGATTTCGAAGATAGTGAAGATGTCTGAAGAGGATCTACATTTCTTAGGCTATCGCGGCGGTGAAGAAGTTCTTGAGCTTGGCCCTGAGTTAGTTGTAGTTACAAGAGGTGCTGATGGAATAGAAGGGATTACGAACGAAGGAATGGTTACGGTTCCTGGTCTAAAAGTTGATGTTGTGGATACCGTTGGAGCTGGAGATACTGTTGGTGCGATATTGGTTGAGGGACTTTTGAGGTATGGATTTGATGATTTGAAAGGAAAGGATTTGTTTGCTGCATTAACAAGGGC
>VGAE01000036.1 GCA_016870975.1 Actinomycetota bacterium | reverse complement strand
GATGGGAGAAAATTCCCGTATGTGTTGCATATGAGATTGATGGTAAGCGGGTAGAAGAACTTCCGGCCTCCCAATCTGAGTTCCATCGCGCAAAGCCGATCTACGAATATCTTCCAGGATGGAGCGAAGACATTTCTCAAGCGCGATTGATGAAGGAACTTCCTGAAAATGCGAGGGCCTATGTGAAATTCCTCGAGGAAGTCTCGGGTGCTCCTATGAGCGCAATCGGAGTAGGTCCTGGTCGAGACCAGACCGTAGTTGTGAGAGATTTACTGCAATGAAAAAAGTCCTTGTTGTAGGCGGCGCCGGATACATAGGCGCTCATGTCTCATTGCTACTTCAAGAATCTGGCTACAGAGTGCGAATCTTTGATGACTTTTCTAATGGTCTTGAGCGTCGAGTAAAGGGCATCTTTGAAGATGTAATCATCGGTGATGTCCTTGATAGAGATGCACTAGTTAGTTCTATGGAAGATGTTGATTCAGTTATTCACCTTGCGGCCAAGAAAGCGGTAGGAGAATCTGTTTCAAATCCCTTGAAATATTATGCAAACAACGTTGGCGGGATACTGAATCTCCTGGGAGCGATGTCCTATAGGGGAGTCAAAAAAATAGTTTTTTCATCTACCGCAGCTGTTTATGCGCCAAGTGAAAAGAGCGCTATTGAAGAGTCTGATCCAGTTATTCCATTCTCTCCATACGGTGAAACTAAATTACTCTCTGAGAAATTGATAAGTAAAGTTGCTGAAGCGGAAGAACTCTCTGCAATATCCCTTCGCTATTTCAATGTGGTGGGCTCTTCGAGACCTGAATTTGGGGACAATTCAAAAAATAATTTGGTTCCAAAAGTGTTTGCCGCCTATAAGGATTCTAGGCGCCCAGAGATTTACGGGGACGACTATCCAACTAAGGATGGCACCTGTATTAGGGATTACATCCATGTCGGAGATCTTGCAGAAGCTCATCTACTTGCATTAAAAGCTGTTGAAAGCAAGCGAATAGATGAGGTTTATAACGTTGGCTCTGGAAGTGGCTACTCGGTTAAAGAGATGATTGAACAAATTTCAATCACTATGGGAGTCGACTTAAATCCACTTGTAGTTGGACGTCGGGATGGCGATTCACCGCAACTAATTTCTTCAATAACCAAGATAGGGAGAGATTTAGGGTGGAAGCCAAGGTCGAACCTGAAAGAGATGATTGACTCTTCTTGGGAAGCAGAAAAGGCGCTATCGCAATGAGCCTTCTGGGAGAGAGATACGCAAGTAAGGGAATGCTGGAGATTTGGTCTCGAGAAAACAAAGTAATTATGGAGAGAAAGCTTTGGATCTCTGTCATGAAAATCCAAGTTCAATTAGGTCTTTCGATACCTGTTTCTATTATCTCTGATTATGAAAAGGTCTTAAAGAAAATAGATCTAGAGTCAATAGATTCAAGAGAAGTCGAATTGGGTCACGATGTAAAGGCGAGAATTGAAGAGTTTAACGCCCTAGCTGGCCACGAACAGATCCATCTCGGAATGACTAGCCGGGATCTGACGGAGAATGTCGAGTTAGTTCAAATCAAGCAGGCGCTTAACTTAGTGTTATCAAAGTCGAGAGTACTTCTTCTTAAGTTAGCGGATAAAGCGGAATCTCTAGCAACGGAATTGATTGTTGCTCGAACTCATAACGTGCCAGCCCAATTAACAACTTTGGGAAAGAAATTTGCAACATGGGCTGAAGAATTAGAGCTTGCAGAGGCGAACCTTGAAAACCTAATTTCGCGCCTTCCAATCAGAGGTATCCATGGCGCAGTTGGGACAAATTTGGATATCACTGAATTGTTAGGTAACAAGGCAAATGCTTTAAATGAAGCGCTTAAAGCTGAACTGGGGTTTGATCAGCAATTAAATGCCCCATCCCAGGTCTATCCAAGATCCCTCGATTTTGAGGTTATATCTGCCCTATTCCAACTAATTGCGGCACCAAGCACAATCGCTACCAATATCAGACTTATGTCGGGGGTTGGGATTGCCTCCGAAGGATTGCCAAAAGGTAAGACTGGTTCATCCGCAATGCCACACAAAATAAATCCAAGATTAAGTGAACGAGTTAATTCAATCGCTTCAATTCTAAAGGGGCACTTAATGATGGTTGCCGATTTATCTGGCTCGCAATGGAACGAAGGCGATGTCTCATGTAGCGCCCTTAGGCGCGTGGCGCTACCTGATGCCCTCTTTGCCTCTGATGCAATTCTAGAAATCATGATTCAACTACTAGATAAGTTGGAATTAAACCATGAGCAGATAAGAAGAGAAATTCATGAACTTCTTCCTGAGATTTCAAGCTCGACTATCTTGATGCTTGCGGTAAAGAAAGGCGTTGGGAGAGAATTAGCGCATAAGGCGATTAAGGAATATTCGCTAAATAGAGAGAATGAAGGGGATTTTTTCGATCTCATTGTTGAGGATAAAGCTCTCCAGATTGATCGTGCAGAGATTGAGGATTTTAGAAGTAATCCAAGCAAATTAGCCGGTGATGCGGGATCTCAAGCGTTGCTTGTCGCAAAGCGCCTCAAAAGCAGACTCGCTGGTAAGACAGAATTGACTGATTTTTCAACCTCAACACTGCGTTAATGACCTAAAATTCCGCTATGCCAAGTAAGTCAGTAGCCACAGAAAAGTCACAGCTAAAGCTTCGTAAGCGCTTGCTTCTTATTCCAGTATTCGCGCTCTTGATAAAACTTTCGATAATTTCGAGAATTCAAGGTTTTGATTGGTTTTCGGCTGGTGGAGGGGATCTTGTCAAAGGGCTAGGACTCCTGCTTGATAACAATTACATCCCCGCAAATGCTTGGTACGGGGCCGATGGCGAGAATTACATTCGCGGCCTCCAAGGATTAGCGAGAGATGGATTCTTCTCGACGGATGGAAAGTTGAGTTATTGGCCTGCCGGTTACCCACTTTTAATGTGGCCGTTGCTAATTGCATTTAAAGGTGCATTTTTGGGCGCCCTAGCCTTCATGCAAAGCCTTTTATATGCCTTCGCATGCGCTTTCTTTGTTGATGAGCTGACTAGAACGCGATTAAAGAAGTTCGCGGTTATCACGGCTCTCCTGCTCACATTGAATCCCACCTTGGCACTAAACACGATTGCAGTTGGGTATGAGTTACCAGCAGTGGCTCTATCTCTCATCGCTCTTGCTGCAATGATGAGAAGTTTTAGGCTCTCCAAGAGTTCTCCGCTTACTATTGAGAATCTGGTTGCAAGTAGCTCATTCCTGCTGGCAACTTTCATGCAGCCACGTTTAATTGTTATCGGAATTGTTTTTATGGGAATCTGGGCCGTTGCTCAATATCCAATTAAAGCGGCAACTATCTTCCTTAGTCTCTCAACTCTAATTATGTTGATAGCTCCAGCAACCATGATCTACCGAAACTCAAGTGCGAATGGTTATGCCACTATTTCAACAAACTTAGGTGTAACTATGGGAATCGGTGCCGGCCCAGAAGCAACGGGTGGATACAACGGTAAATATAATGGCGTAGATTGCCCAGAAGCAAAACTAGCCAAGAATCCTGCCACTGCTGATAGCGCAAATGTCCGATGCATCATAAAGTGGTATGCAGCTAACCCAGGACCCGCGCTCAAGTTGTTTTGGAATAAGGCTAGATTCTTCTGGTCGCCTTGGTTCGGCCCTGAAGCGAGCGGAACGATGGCTAGGAATCCTTGGCGAATAAATCACCCGTTAAACGACATGTTAAAAACCCAAGATGGAACAAACCTTGTCGTTGGAGGACTCGGAAAGTTTCTCTCTTGGCTTTGGGTTATTTCTAATCTTGCTTTGCTCTTCTTTGGATTCATGTTGCTCTGGCGGGTTGGCGGACTTGAGCGAGTAATAGCTCTTGTTTCAATAGCTTTTGTGACCCTCAATTGGATTAGCTCAATCCTCACAATTGGTGACCATCGATTCAGAATCCCGAGTATGGGACTAAGCCTTCTTCTTCAGGGCATCGGCTTTGCATCCCTATTCATGAAAAAGAGGAATAGATTCACAGGTTCCTCGGCCAAAGTTGAGTGGCTAGGGGTGCGTTGGAAAGCCTCGGCCAGAACCGATAACCTACCGTCCTGAAAAATTGTTAGCTAGGTAAGGGGGCTCGCTATGGGGCGTGGCCGTTCAAAGGCGAAACAAACTCGCGTTGCTAGAGATTTGAAATACCACAGCCAAGATATCGATATCGAGAAACTCTCCAAGGAGCTTCACGGAGAAGTTGATAATAAGGATGATGGAGACGACTTCGATCCCTTTGCAGAGGGCAATTTCATTCCCCGCAAGTAATTCATGGCTACGCCAACGCCGTATGTTGCATCGCTACGGGTCTACGAGCCGCTAGAGACTTTTCCGGAGCGGGATCGAGCAGGTTGGTTACTAAGGTTTAGTGGAGTTGATTCCAAAGACTCAGAACAATTCAATTCACTTCGCCGCATAATCTTTTTCGAAAGTCCGGCCGCAAGACAAGACGGGGTTCACATCCTTGAGATTGATGGTAAGAAATTTGCAGCGCCTTGGGCAACATCGAGAAGGTGTTGGAGCGCGCTCAGTGAATTTAAATCATCCCTTCCAAGTTCGGTCTCTAAGTTCTTCCTGCCAAGAGAAGTAGAAGAAGCTCTAAGTTTAGGAATTGAAGATCGACAAGGTCTTGTTCCGCATATTCTCACTGAGACGTGGATGATTCCGCCTCGCTGGTTCTCATTGTTCACAAAGGATGATCGCTTATCAGGTGAGATAAATGGTCACCCATTTGTACTAGTTCGCACAAAGCTCGAACTTGCCAAACAAAGAGCTTTGAAAGCCCATCGTGCCGTTAGAAAGGCTTTCGGCCCGGGTCCGGTTGAGGAAGAGTTGGTGGAGTTGATTAATTGGCTAAATGTCTTTGATACAGGATCGATGCTTGAACTGGACTACGGGGGCCTTGCTATCTATTTGAATACTTCATTAATCAATTCGGGTGAGATTGGCCTAGAAGCTGATACGTCGATCGAGGATGTCCATATGTCGATCGAGGGCCTCGAATTGGGCGATGCAGTTATGGCCGGTAGTGGATACGAGAGATTGGTATCCCGTTGGAGACGGGTATCTGAATATGAGCGAGCAACTTGAGGTTCTTGCCTTTGTCATGCGGGTGGAGTAAAAAAGCCCATCTGAGGGGCGAAAAGTACATTTAGAACTTCGTTGAACGGAGCGAGTCTTGTTAAATCGGGATACCGAAGTTGAGGTTCTGCTTACGCCATCTGAAGTCGCTTCTCTTTTTCGAGTTGATCCAAAGACCGTTACCCGATGGGCGAAAGCAGGAAAGTTAACTCCGATTAGAACTCTTGGTGGACATCGCCGCTATAGAAAGAGTGAAGTCCAATCACTTCTTGGTAAGCAAGAAGGCGAAAAGGGGAATTAAGGTGAGCGAAGCGAAAGATCCAAAAGAGAGATTTAGGGAAGCCCTTGAGAAAAAGAAGGCGGGCTCTAAAGGGGGATCCAAGGGAGCTTCTGGACAATCAAAAATTCAAGGTGGGAATTCACCAGCAAATACACCAAAGATGTTTCGCCGTAAGTCTGGGTCTAGTTAGTCAACTTTAAATTCATGGAACTAACTGGATCCGAGTATTTCGTCCTGTTCGGGATTTCATTTATTTTAGTGAGTTTCTTGACCGCCTTGATGCGCCGAGTCGCAATCAAGTACGGCGTGGTTGATG
>VGAE01000035.1 GCA_016870975.1 Actinomycetota bacterium | reverse complement strand
CTCGCGCGCCAACTATTTATAGGAGTCTTCTCAGCCCAAGGTGCCTACGAAGTCACGGTCTCAAAACAACATCACTTCGTTAAGGGAGTGGGATTTGCACGGATGAGAAAAGTCCTCGGCGAAGGTCTTCTCACAAATGAAGAACCGATACATATGCACCATCGCCGGATGATGCAACCACCCTTTCACCACGGAAATCTAGATAGTTATGTTGCCTTGATGAACGAGATCATCAAGAATCACATCGCCAAGTGGAATGGGACGATCTCACTCTCGCACGAAATGATGGCTCTGACGCTTGAGATCGTCTGCCAATGTCTCTTCGGTATGGAATCTAATAAATACACCGCAAGAATCGCCAAAGCGATGGAGGTCGCTATCGATCGCATCGAGCGAACCATGCTTCCGGGGCTTGACCGCTTTGATTCGACCAAAATTCCGTACTTCACCGCATTTGCGACCGCATCCGATGAACTCGTAGAGATTGCCGATGAGATTATCCAAGCTCGAATCGCATCAAATGACCCGCGAACTGATGACCTTCTCGGGATTTTGCTATCGATGCGGGATCAGATTTCGTTGACGCATATCCGCGATGAGGTACTCACACTGATCCTTTCTGGTCACGAAACGACTGCGAATGTGCTTACTTGGGCTTTCTCATACCTATCTGAAAACCCAGAGTGGCGCGAACGCTTACAGGAAGAGGCGATGAGAGCCGATCTCAATTCCGCTCCTACCTATCAATCCCTCGAAACGATGAGCCCACTTGCGTCAGCAATCTTGCAAGAAGCACTTCGCCTTGCACCGCCAGTTTGGGTAGCGCCTCGAATAGCAATCGAAGATGTAGAAATTGATGGCATAAAGATTCCAAAAGGTTCACATGTCTTAGTCAGTCAATATGTCACACAGCGTGATCCGCGATATTTCAAAGATCCAGAGAAGTTTGATCCAGCCAGGTGGCTAGGCACTGATCTAGAGAAATCCCTACCGAAAGGCGCTTACTTTCCCTTTGGTGCCGGGTCTCGAAAGTGTTTAGGGGAGTACTTTGCCCTTGCAGAATCTCGACTGATACTCCTTCTTGTTGCAAGGTCCTTCAATCTCAGTAACAAGATGCCAAAAGCATCGCCTCGGGCAACTTATCGGCCACGTGGTTCTGTGCCAGCCCGCATTTCTCAGCTGTGAATGGTCAAATCAATATTACTTCTCCGATCAGGTCGGAAGATAACCATCAGGTAGAGTCGCGGTTGTATCAAGAACTAGGGATGGCAGATCATGACAAGCGATGCAAGAAGTAACTGGCTCAAATCGCACGATATCCAGTACCTCAAACGCCCGGGACTTGTCCTCAACGATCGATTTGAAGACCGTCATGAACCTAGGGCATGGAATTGGATTCGCCCTTGGGATTTCGAATCGAAGTTTGATGTTGGGATAGTTGGAATCCCGCTCTCCACCACTTCGATTCAACCAACTTCTTGTTACCTCGCCCCTGACGCATTCCGACTTTCAACGCCGGGCTTTACGACATTCAGCCCTGATTTCGATGTCGATATGACAAGCATGGTTGTGAGAGATCTAGGCGATATCGGTATCCCAATTCTTGATCAACAAGAGGCGCTTCGACGCGTCGAAGAGACGATGGAGCGATTATGGAAGGCACATCAAGAGAGATTCCTGCTCTTGATTGGCGGTGATCACTCGATTACCGCGCCCGCTGCACGCGCCTTTGCGCGAGTCCATCAGGATAAGAAGATTGGCCTTATCCATTTCGATGCTCACAACGATGTTCGCGTGATGGACCATGGACCGACAAATGGCACCCCAATCCGCCAACTCCTTGAAAGCGGACTTAATTTCAACGGAAAGAATTTGGTTCAAGTTGGAATTCACGGATTTATGAATGGCAGTTATTACAAGCGTTGGGTCGAAGGACATGGCGGCACGATCTTTACCGGGCGCCAGATCCGTCATGACAGTATCGAGAGCGTAATCAATCAGGCGATCGAGATCGCAGGCAATGGAACCGATGCCATCTATGTGACAGTCGATATTGATGTTCTGGAGCTTGCCTATGCGCCAGGAACTGGGGGAGCCTCGCCCGAAGGTATCCACCCTGCTCAACTTTATGAGGCGCTCTATATCCTTGGCCAAAACAAGAAAGTCGCGGCGATTGACTTTGTGGAGCACGACCCAGCAATTGATGTAGTCCGAATCACGGGCCGCACCATGACGGGCGCCATTATGAGCTTTTTGATCGGCCTCTTCCTTCGCCAAAACGATGGATGGTGCGGATATGACAAGACTCCAATAACCTCCAACTAGTGGATTGCTAACTCCGAAAAGAAAGAAGTGCACGCAATGTCCTTCACGATGTATTCGACAAGTTGGTGTGGTTATTGCAAGCGCCTCAAGAGCCAGCTCAATGACTTAGGTATTACTTTCGACGAAGTTAACATCGAGGAGGTTCCAGGAACCGCTGAAATTGTCGAGAAGGTGAACAACGGAAACCAGACCGTCCCTACCTTGGTCTTCTCAGATGGAACAGCGATGACAAACCCGTCAGCGAAACAAGTTCAGGAGAAACTTCAAACTCTAGGGGCCTAGCCTCTTACTTCTATCTCAAGATTGCTTCCTGAAGTGACCTTCAAGCTCCAATTCTCGACCTTATATTCTTTGGTGCCCTCTTGCAGTAACTTGATAGAACCCTTTCCATCATCTATTGAGACATCTACAAGATAGACGTTGACCGAATAGGTGCCCCTAAGTTCATCTATCTCTTCTGATCCTCGGTATTCAATGAAGTAGGCCTGGGTCTCACTTTTTCGGATTATGACAATCTTGTTCCCACGGTCAGGTGATGAGAGAGCAGTTAATGTCATAGAGACTTTAGCTGCTCGATTTGTACTAAGGCATCTGACTTGAAGGTCTTCAATCCAACCAAGATAGAACTTGTGCCATGCTGAGAAATCAGGAACGTTAGTCGTGGCATTTCCCATAATGTCCCATGGCGCCATCTCAAAGCCATAGGCATATGGATGAGTGAGTCCAAGCAAGTGACCGAATTCGTGGACTAGCCAGTTCTTCTTTGACTCCTCGCCAACATACTCACGGATCGATCCAATTATCAGGCCACCCGAGAAACTCTTTCCATCGAGTGTGCGATTGAAGCCGATGACACCTGCAACCTTGTTAGGCGTTGAGCCATAAGCAATCGTGATGAAGTCATAGGCTGCAAAGTCGAGTGTTGCATCCACTTGGGCAAGGGCCTGATTTGTGAGACCAAACAAGTCAGGATTTCCCTCGCTATTTAATCGATACTCACTTGTGTTGCCTAGGATTACCGGACTTGGGTGGATATCAACCTCGACGGTGAGTTTCTGAAAACTTGAGGCATAGATGAACTTCTTAAGCGCTGGAATTTGTCTCTCTTTCCATTCAGTTACTACATCAACGGTATTTGGTTGATCTGCGAACTGCACGAGGACGAGAACGCCGCGAACTTGACCTGTGGATCTCAGCGAGTCGACCCGTGGAAATCCAGTTCGCTCACGATTAGGAACGGTTGATTGCAGTTTGCAACTTTGCACATTCTCGAAATCAGTCAGTGGTGATTCAACAAATGTGGGGCTGGGTGTTGGAGTTGGTGTTGGAGTTGGAGTGGGGCTAGCCACAGGTGTTGGAGTGGATGCAGCCGTTGGAGTCGGTGTGGCTACGGATATTGGCGTGGGTGACGGTGCGATGGGGGGAGTTGTCGCGATTCGAATCGACTTGGTTTTCCGCCAGACTCGCTTTCCTGAATCTTTCTGACATATCAGGCGGATTCCTTGCACGATTTTCTCCTGGCCGACTTTTTTACATGGTTGACCGGCTCTGATTTTTGCCACGGAACTCACTGGTGTAATCGAAAGAAGTATGAGAATCGCGAGCGTTGCGGCAAGCACGCTCCGGCTCGGTCGACTTCCCATTACGCCCCTAGCTCATGCACCAACAGAGAATCAAGGACTGAGTCGCTTCCAAGTCGCAAAGAGATAAGCACCTGCTTCTTGATAGAAAGTTTCGCGACTCTGCCCAATAGTTGCTTGGAGATTGAGGTTGAAATTATCGGTACGAGGGACATTCTTCAATAGTTCTATGAACTTCTCGATCCCGTATTTACCGATGAAGTACTCCCAGACTATCTGGCCCGCAGCGTAGGAAAACTCATTTCTCAATTCGGTATCCCGCTTTTGAATCTCGTTGATCAAAGTCACAGCGTCAGCCTCGGTGTTCATAGTGAAGGATTGATTCCGGATAGTTCGCTTCAAGAGTTTGTCCATCTCATCGTGGTACCACCCGAGCGTTTCAAAACCTAAGGCCATTCCAACGGTGTTTGCAGAGCCTTCAATGAGATGACCATGCCACTTTGAATCAGGATTACCTTCGCCATTGCCGCCACTTGATCCCCGCGCAAAGAAGAATTGGAAAACATGGGCCATTTCATGCGGTGGCACCTCGGGCCAATATGTATCGAGTTCGGCAAGGCTTGAAGTATTGGCCAGATAGAACCCTCTACCTTGCGCATCGATGTAACCGGCCTGTCCACCGCCAGTTCCGCCACGAGAATAGAAACGTGGAAGAGAGACGTAATCATCAAGGATGCTCATCGATTGCGGGGAGAAGCCTGGAATGAGGTTAGGCAGCTCGTTATTTATATAGGTGCGGTCCTGCTCGGTCACCATATAGACAGTTATCGGCAAATTCTGATCAAGCGAATTACTGAAGACTTTTGCGACCTTCTCCACTTGGAAGCGAATAGTGTTGGAAATAGCTGTTGGGTAGGAATCTCGAATCACATATGTGAAGGAAATTTTCTGATGACTTTCATCCGGCGTTAGAGAATTGATTGACTTGAATGCTGCCACTCGAATCGGATCGAAAGCAGATTCGCTTCGCCCATCAGAGCTGTACCACTCGCCATCATCATGCTGTCTCTCTTGTTTACCGCCGACATACCTATAGACGTAGCCACCTGCTTTTCCAATCTGAGGTACAGTGCTTGCAACCTTGACAGGTGCGACTGGGATGGGAAGAACGGGTTGTGGAACCGGAACGGGGACAACTACTGGCTCCTGACTGGGAGTTGGTGTCGGCGTGGGAGTCGGCGTCGGTGTCGAGGTGTTGGTAGCGACTATCGGTGTTGATTTCTTTGATATGCGGACGCCTTTATCCCAGATTGTTCGCTTACCAACCTTGATACATGTATAGCGAAGCGCTTTCACCGTTTCTACTTTTCCTACCTTCGAACATATGGCCCCAGGTTTCGGTGGAACTGCCCAGCTCGAAGGAAGCGCGAATACAGTCATGGAAAACGCAAGAAGAATGGAGACAAATATGGGATAAGAGTTTGTTAACTTTCGATTAATCTGTTTTAGGACCATGACCAATCGACTTTCTCTGCTTTCTAACCTTCATGACAATTCCCTGGAAGGCGATCGCCGCGAAGATGAAGACTACGAAGTAGAAACTCTCCATCAACTTGTCTGGCACCTCATTTGCCGTAACAACGATGTACACATCTGGCGCAAAGTGAAGCACCAGAGCAAGAAACCCATAGATGAAAGCTTGAGCCAATCTTCGATGAACAATCGCAACCAATAGCCGCACAGTAACAATCGCGTAGGGGACCACTATCGCCATAACGAGGGCGAAGTAGATATAGGGATTTACTCCATACTTGCCAAAGGTCTTATCGACGACAAGGGTTCGA
>VGAE01000034.1 GCA_016870975.1 Actinomycetota bacterium | reverse complement strand
GTCTGGAGTTTGACTTGAATCCCACCACTTAACTTCGCCAAATTTATAGGAGTCACTCGACTTGAGAAGAGCTAATTTAGGAAGGAGACTTTCTATTCCCTCTTCTCCCCCAACAAACATCATAAATGGACCAGGTAGGGATCCGAAGATGCAGGTAAGTAGTTGGGTCATTTCCAGTCCAAATTGTTCTCGTCGCCATTTAATTCCCCACGATGGCCACCAAAATGTGTCATGTGAATCAATGTGGTGAGCGGTCATTGCGCCTCGCGGGAGCAATACATCTCTATCGCGCATCCAAATTGCTAACTCTTTACCGTTTCTAATTCCATGGCGAGCGCGCGCTTTTGGCGAAGCAAGAGAAGTTACTAACCACTGTTCATCATAGTTATAGTTCAAATCCATGGACTTCCGAAGTAAGTGTCCGGAGGGCTCCGTGTACATCAAGGCGTCTGGCTTTAGTTCTTTAATTAGCGGTCGAAGCTTCTGAAATAGTCCGACGCAAGCAAGCGCAGATGCGTTTGCTCGCCCACTTGCCCATGGAGCCCAATTTGGATAATCATTGTAGGTTGGAGCGTCGAAACGGAATCCATCAATTCCTAATACACGGACTAAAAAGAGCATCGCTTCAATGAAATATTCTTGCCAAGACGCGCTTCGAGCATCAAATGCCTTTGTGTATACGCCGGTAACGCTTCCCTTCGCATCCCGATAGAACCACTCGGGATGTTCAGCAATCAGAGGCGAAACGGCCGGGCTTCCATCCCGCCAAGAGTCCTCAAAATCAATAATATGGCGCGACCAAGCAATGTAATAGTTTGAAGGATCTTTTACATCAGTGCTAAAGCTGTCGTAGGTCGTTTCATCAATTCGATCTTTGTAAGGACCAGAGCGAACTCCGTCGGCTGCCATTGTTATCGATTCTTTATCCAGAACTCCATGGAGCAGAACATCAAGAATGACTTTTATCCCAAGTTTGTGAGCTTCTTCCACCAATCGCTTAATCTCTTTCTTGTCACCATAAGAAGTATCGATATCCCAATAATCATGAACGTTGTAACTTGGATATGGCTGTCTGGGCATAAGTTGGATACAGGAAAAGCCCATCTCCCTTACGCGCTTTAAATCATTTATTAGTTCAGTAGCTGTCGGATATGGTCCGTACTTGTTCACTCGGCCGAAAATCGAATATCCGAGTTGGGCCTCAAAAATCATGGTTGGTTTAACCCAAGCAGGAACTTCGCCCGGAGAGGTCACGCCTCTTTGGTCCATCCAGTATTGAAAGACTGGAGGAAACTTCATCCAACTAGGTGCACCAAGATCTATAGAAGCGATCGCAACCAGGAGATTCTGTGCCGTAGATAGGTCACTACAAAACTCTGAATTGATAGTCAATCTGGCTTTTTGTTGGGAGAGACCCTGTATCTCTACTTCTGGAATCTCCACATCTCCATCAACCCAGAGGACCATGTTTCTATTCAAGACCCCTTCGCTGATATGTATCAAGCCACTCGAGCCGCGAAGTCCGCCCATAGGAGAGATTCCAGTTGAATCACTTAGTTCTTGAAGCTCAATATTACTTCTAAGGCCATTACCCGGAATATTTGCAATCCAATTTCCTGAACGAAAGTCAATTTCTAGTTCGGCAACGAGATTTCTTACCACTAATTGCTGATTGCCTAGGAAATTTACTCCGAAGGAAATCGCGGGTCCGTTTCGATTTAATTTATAAGTAAGTTGTGCCGCAGCGGGACCAATCATTACCGGAACAACCCAAGTTACCCCTACGCTACTTTGTGAGATAAAAGGTTCTCCAGTCTTCTCTACCTTCTCAGACCAAGTTGTATCGAAATATTCAAGCCCACCAACTGGGTTCCTGCGTTCACCACCACCTGTCTCTATCTTTAGCGATGAGGTAACTAGGCACTCAAAATCTATTTTGTTGGCAGATTGCCGCAATAAACAAGGCAAACCAGTTGAGTTGTCGATTTCAATCGCATGGTTAGACTCGACGTGGGTAAGTCTCATAAAATCTACCTATCGCGATAATCGGCCAGATAGAGCGCGGTGACCTAAGAGCGAGAGGATGATTACAAGACCGAAACCTAGCCCAGTGAAATAACCATCAAGTCCCACAGCAATGACACCAGTATTAATGAAGACCACGGTAGTAGCTCCAATAACGAGACCAGCAATAGTTCCCTTCCCGCCCGTAACTGGGGTGCCACCAACGAAGACTGCCGCAAGAACCGGTAGCAAATATCCTTCTCCCATGGTGGAATAAAAAGTTGAGTTGATAAGAATTGAGATGGTTGAAGTTATTGAACAACAGATCCCCACCAAAACAAAGCAATAAACTTTTACTCTAGAGACATTAACGCCCATAGCTCGACCAGCTTCAGGATTATCACCTGCTATGTGAACATGAAATCCAAATCTGTGACGATTAAATATCAAACCGAGAATCATCGCGATCGCAAGACCCCAAAGGAGCTGAGCTGGAATTGGGCCCCAAGAACCGACAATAGCCGCACGAATTGGAGAATCATCAAACTCTGGTATCTGGCGAACTTGGCCCCGATTGAGAACTTGAGTAACTCCCGCAAACATAAAGTTAACTCCCAATGTAGTTATCAATGAGGAGAAACCAAGTTTTGTGACTAGAAAACCATTTAGTAAACCACACGAGATACCAGTTATTAAGCTAGCGGAAAATGCTAACCAGAAGTTCAAATCAGAGGCCTGCAAGGTGAGAGCGAAAATTAGCCCGGTAAGCGCAAGGATGGACGGAAATGAAAGATCAATTTCCCCCGCTACGGTTACAAAAACCAGCGATAACCCCATTATCATGAAGAGAGGGAGTGAGTAGAATACAGCTGTAAACATTCCAACATTTAGAAATACACTTGGTGCAAAGTAGATAAAGACCGTCATCATAATGACGTAGAAGCCAGCAGCTCCAAGAACAGGTTTATATTTATCTGGAACCACGAATTTCTTGACGGTTATATTCTCCAGAGTCATCAAATAGTCCCCTTCCTTGCGATGTTACGCAGCATGGCTATAAACTCTTCAGCTTTCATATCACGTTTCGGTCCATCAAAAATCAGTCTTCCACGATCCAAAATTACAAAACGGTCTGCAACAGCGTGCGCGTCCCAGGGATTATGGCTGATGAAGATGACAGACCTGTTTTGCTTTTTTAAATCATGAACAAATTCAATAACCTCTGCCTGCTCAGATAGGGCCATAGCGGTGGTTGGTTCATCAAGCATTACTAGGCTACTGTCAAAAAGAATCGCCCGGGAAATCGCCACACCTTGTCGCTCACCACCTGAGAGCTTCATAACGGGAGATTCTGGAGTCCAAACTTTCGATGTATAGCCAATTCTTCGCATAAGTGCCTCAGTCTCAGCTTTCTGTTGTTTACGCTTTACAAACCCCAAACGATTCGTAAGTTCACGCCCCATAAATACATTTGCGTAAATACTCTGTTGCTCGGAGAGCGCCCGGTTTTGGTGAACCGTTTCGATTCCGAGCCTTCTGGCTTTGGCAGTACCCCAAACTCTCTGTTCTTCACCACGGAGAATTATTTTTGCGCCGGGGTCAGCCTTTTCTGTGCCTGAAATAATTTTGGTTAGCGTCGTTTTACCAGCACCATTATCTCCAACGAGTGCAACGATCTCGCCCTCATAAAGCTTCAAATTGATATTCGTCAGGGCCTGAACCCGGCCAAAAGTCTTCTCCACACCAATCAATTCAATTAAAGGACTCTTTTCCACTTCATCCTCCATAAGCTATTCGGCAGATACAAAAATGTAGCCTGACAGGCCATGACGGCACCAAATCGAATTTGATGCCGTCATTCCTCGTTCTTTACCTAGGCCTCTTCTTGAGACCTTCTCTTTTAGCGGAAGCCCTTTGGAAGTGCTGCCACTATTTTGTAATTGTCAACAGTGACGAATCCAGCTGACGTGTCAACACTTGACGCAGCTAACCCGTACACCTTCTGGAGGCACAGCGAAATGATTGGGTAATAACCCTGTTTGAAAGGCTCTTGATCCGCCGTCAACTGAACGTATCCACTTGCGAATGCAGCGAGCACATCAGCACCAACGTCAAAGCCTGCAACCTTTACCTGGCCGGGCTTTAGACCTGCTGCATCGAAGTAGGTTTTGGTTGCACCAAGAAGTGAACCTTCAGAAACCAATAACTTCAGTCCTGCGCCAGCTGCCTTGATGGCTGCCGTTAGTGATGGAGTTAATAGATTTGGATTGCCTGCTACCTCTCCACCAATTGACTGAAGGTTTAACTCAGTGACTTCAATGCCTTTGGCGCGAAGTGTCTTAACGACACCATCCTCGCGATCGGAACGACCCTTAACTCCAAATGATCCAACAACAATTGCCTTGTCGCCTCTCTTGATGCCAAAGTCCTTGACAGCGCGATCTGCAAGAGCAGCACCCATCTTGCTGAGGTTCGCTCCAACGAAACCTGCATTTAGTTCCTTGATAGATCTCTTGGCTGGAACGTTTGAAAAATCAACTAAAATTCCAGCTTTCTTTGCATCTTTTGCAGCACCAAGTATCGCAGCATCACCTGGGTGACCCATGAAAGAGATTGCATCTGGCTTTTTAATGATTTCCTCTTTGAATTGCTGAACCATCTTAGGAAAATTCCAACCAGAGCTAATGATGGTTACATTTGCGCCGGTGTCAGCTGCGGCTTGACGCGCACCTTTTTCGAGAATGTCAGAGAAACTGTCCGCAGTCCCTCCCTTAAAATAACTAATTTTCACACTGGAGCACCATGTACCTGCAGAGCTTTGACTGGCTGATGAAACTCCGAGCATGAGTGACGCAACCAGAGCACCAGCTGAGGCAAGTGCTACGGCCCGACGGGATTCTTTCATGCTTTATCTCCTTAATTTATTTTACCTATCTGACTTGTCAGATAGGTCTTCGGGGTGAGAGTCTGCTCCCCAGGCGAGTCCTTGTCAACATTTGGCCCGAGGGCATTTTCGAAGTAAACGGAGGATTGGTGCAACCACTAGACGAGCAACGCATACTACTCACGGGAGTCGCTGGTGGCATCGGAAAACCTGTTACCAATTTGTTATTAAAGCTGGGCGCCCAGGTCATAGGGGTAGATATTGCTAACCACGATTCAGTTCGAGATTTACTTAAGCATCCTAAGTTCACTTATTACCAAATTGATCTAGCTGAGGCTGAAAATATAGAAAAGCTCATGGAGATTTTGGCTAAAAGCGCCCCCGATTCTTTGGTCGCCCTTGCCGGAATTGTTGTAAGTGGAGAATTAGTACTTCAGAGCTCCAGTGATGTTGAAAGAGTTATTAACCTAAATCTAACTTCACAAATCAATTTATCTAAGTCGATACTCTCGCTATGGTTAGAAAAAAACATTAAGGGAAATATTGTCTTTGTGAGTTCATGGGTTGATCACGTTCCTTGGCCTGGCATTACTCCATATGCTGCCTCTAAAGCCGGCCTTGTCGCGGTTTGCCGTGGAATAGCTAGAGAGTATGCGAGAGATGGCATCCGAGCTAACTTAATTTCACCTGGAATTGTTGATGTTGGTATGGCTGCAAAACAATGGCGTGAAGAGCCAGATTATAAAGCTCGTGCTTCAAGGGCAATTCCCTTGGGACGACTGCAACAGCCAGAGGAAGTCGCAGAAGGAATAGCTTTTTTACTCTCTTCTCAGTCCCAGTATATGACAGGGTCTAATTTACTAATTGATGGCGGAGCAAGTCTTTATCCTCTTGATCCTGAGGAGGTGGACAAAAGGTGAAAGCATTACAGAAGAAAATTGCAATAACTCAAGATGCTCTTGCCCAGAGCTTAACGGAACGGTTTATTTTTGGCGAAGAAGCTTTAGATGGATTGATGCCCTCAACTAGAATCTTGGCAGAAGAATATGGCGTTTCAAGGTTATTCTT
>VGAE01000033.1 GCA_016870975.1 Actinomycetota bacterium | reverse complement strand
TCACCGCTAGATGGAGCGACCTACTAACTGTTGAAGATTTCTGGTCAGCCATCTTTGCAGCCCTTATCATTTCTCTTATCAACTGGCTATCAACCAAAATATTTAAGCGGGCTTCTTCCTGACCTCGATAATCCTCGTTTTCCTGGGTGGCGCGATTGGTTCGTCACTTCGATGGATAACGAGCGAGTTCATCTCAAATAGCGCGCTCGTCGTCTTGATGGTTAATGTCATCGGAACGGCGGTGGCGGGGCACTTTGCATATCAACGAGTGCCAAGTGAGCCGAACCGTGCCGCTCAGCGGAGTGCTTTTTGGATCACTGGCTTTGCGGGAGGTTTAACCACCTTCTCCTCGCTCTCCTTTTTTGTCGCCGAGCTGGCTCCGTTCGAAGCGGTTTTTTTTGCCGGGCTAAATCTCTTTCTCTCCATGGCGATTCTCTTCGCCATTCATCGTTCAATGAATCTCAATGAGAACGGTGAATCATCATGAGGTTGCTCTATTTCTTTCTTGGCTCAGGGCTAGGCGCGGTTACTAGATATCTCACCGATCGCTATTTCCGCCGAAATTTCACTTTTCCGTGGGGCATCCTGATTGTCAACACCTTTGGCTCTTTTCTCCTTGGGTTGATCATCGGCAACGACTCAGAGATGGCCTTTGTGGGTTTCGGATTCTGTGGCGCGCTGACCACCTGGTCAGCTTTTGCTCTAGATCTTGATAAGGCGAGGCGCACAAACAATGGTCTTCAATTGTTCGGGAATATTGCCGCAAACTTCACTTTCGGAGTTGGTGCCCTACTCCTTGCCATGCAATTCCAGACTTTCCAGTAAGTTACGGTAGATGTGCGCTGGTACGTTAAAAATCATTGATGTTGGAGTCGAAAAATGAAAATCGCATTGGTATCAGACGCCGTACACCCTTGGTCTGTCGGTGGCAAAGAGACTAATCTTTTTGAAATTACACAGCATTTACGTCCTTTCGCACAGATTGATATTTTCACAATGAGTTGGTGGGGAAGGGAAAAGAAATTTACCTTCGAGGGTATTGTGCATTACTCATTATGCAGGTCAGTTCCTCTTTACCACAAGAATCGACGTTCACTGGTGCAAGGAATTCTATTTTCCCTTTCGATGTTACGACTACTTCGACGACTTCAGAATTACGACGTCGTAGTCACTGATCAAGTACCAAATCTTCATCTGTTTCCATTATGGATGCTGACCCGATTACAGGGATTAAAGTTAGCTGTCATTTGGAATGAATACTGGGGAGAGCAATATTGGAAAACTTATCTAGGCAGTTTCCGAGGTTTTCTAGCGGCAAGATTGGAACGTTTTAGCATCTCTACAGCGGACTTAGTTCTCTCTATTTCTCCCCATACGTCGGAGAGATTGAGAGCAAGTTCAAAGACTGTCTCGCGCACGATTGATCTTCCTTTGCCGGTATCGACTGTTTCACATCAACCTTCTTCCAATCTAAAGAGTCGCTACGATGTTTGCTATTCGGGGCGATTGATAAGTCATAAGCGTATTGACATCCTGTTGAGGGCCATTGCTTTGTTGAAAGAGTCCAAATTGGAACTGAGAGTGGCCATAGGAGGTGCTGGCCCAGAGAGTTCATCGCTACAGGAGCTTGCTAAAGACTTGGGCATTGATGCGATGACAGATTTCCTTGGAGACTTGGGCTCATCTGAGAAAGCGCAGCAATTGATGCTGGAATCGAAAGTATTCGTTTCCCCCTCCGAAAGAGAAGGTTTTGGGCTAAGTGTGGCTGAAGCCCTTTCTTTAGGATTGCCAGCGATCGTAAGTGATCATGAGGACAACGCATCAAAAGGTCTAGTGCGTCATCAAGTCAATGGTTCAATCTTTCCATCAGGGGACACAAAAAAGTTGGCTGAAGCCATTAAATTTTGGCTGGAAGAAGATGGACCAAAACTAAATAATATTACTGATGAGAGTTTCCCTTCCAGAAGTTGGGAGCGCGTTGCTACATTAGTCCTAGAATCATTACAGACTATAAAGAGACCCGGATAGATTATTGATGAAGTTCGGAGGAGGTTTGAGTGACGGCGAATAACCAGATGCCTTGCGACTTCTGTGGCAATCCTTACGATCCAGTTGCGACTCGCTGGCTATGCCCTCATTGCCATATGAAGACGAATTGTTGTGATGGTGCCCCTTGTCCTATTCCGATAGTTACTTCTTTTAAGTCTCAATAAAGTAAAGGCTTAAGACGTTCTGACGAAGCAAGATAAGCCTTATCAAGCTCTTGCCAATCTGGGATTTCGTCGCGATATTTTCCGATCCTCAAGCGTTCGGAAGGCATTTCTTTATCGAAATATTCGTGCATGGATTGATTGTCCTCAATGCCGACAAAGTCAAGTAGTCGCGAATAGCTTTCACGGCGGTTATTAACAACTAGATCTTCGAGATTCAGTTCAAGCACTTGATCTCGCGGGATGGCTCTTAGCGAGAGGAGTGAATCGAACATTCTTCGCTCCTACCAGCGAAGTGCTGCCTTGGGACTCTCCGGACCCCAATTCTCTTTGAGCACAGATGCGATGGTGTCTCTTCCGTCCCGTTTCATATGAATGAATTTCGCCTCTGGAAGAAGCAGGTAGATGCGGTCGGCTGAAGAAATGTTCAAGGGTGAAGTATCAATCCAAAATTTCTCACCGTGGTTATGTTTCTGTCTTTCAAGGAAATCATGGAAGAAATTTCTTGATGCCTGAATATGATCACGAGGAAACTGAATTCGTAAGATTTCAATCATCTCGTCAAGGCTTGATCTAGTGATGCTTCGATGTAAACCAGTGCTCTCGTTAAGACGGTTTGTTCTCTCCCACCACTTTCCTCGCATATGAGTTTCAAATTTATCGAAGAAAAACTTACGCTTTCTTGGCGATATGAGACCTATGTATAGAGAAGAGGCCCATCTTTTCCAAGAGCTTTCGAATCGTTCTACCCCGTAGCAAAGATCCAGGAGGCCAAAGCTCTCATGTATAAAGCGAACTTCATATGGTCGACCCCCGCGAACTTCGGGGTGTCGCGAGAGTAACTTTCCTACGATTGTCGTACCGCTTCGCCCAGTTCCGCCAGAGAAGAGAGGGAGCACACGTGATTTCACTTCAAGAAGATATTAAAGCGCTCTGTGGAAAGGCAGTGAGAAATTCTGTGAAGCAGTTATGAATATCCTAAGCCTCTTAGAAGTATTTAGGAATTGAGAAGCTGGGCCATCCAGACTTCGATCTCGTCCGGATGCTTAGGAAGAGCTGAGCTCATTACTCGACAACCGTTCTCAGTTACTAGGACATCGTCCTCAATCCTTACACCGATACCGCGATATTCAGGAGGGAAGAGTTCATCATCAGGTTGAATGTAAAAGCCTGGCTCGACAGTAAGGATCATTCCTGGCTCGAGAATGGCATCGGCGTACTGGTCCTTACGGGCCTTTGCGCAGTCGTGAACGTCCATACCCAAATGATGTCCTGATCCATGGAACATCCACCTTCGGTGTAATCCGTTCTCTGGCTTCAAAGACTCTTCGGGACTAATCGGTAAGACCCCCAGCTCGTGTGCGCCCTTTGCGATCACTGCCATACATGCTGCGTTGATATCTGAGAATTTATTACCTGGCTTTACCGCCGCGATTCCTGCTTGCTGCGCCTCTAGAACCAAGCTATAGATCTTGCGCTGAGCGTCATTGAATTTTCCATTGACCGGAAGAGTTCGAGTGATATCGGCTGTATAGAAAGATTCGACTTCGACACCAGCATCAATAAGAACTAGGTCCCCGGACTTTACTTCGCCATCGTTCTTGATCCAATGCAAGACACATGCGTGTGAACCTGAGGCAACAATGCTGTCGTAGCCGAGGTCGTTGCCCTCCACTCGAGCCCTACCAAAGAATGCTGCCTCGATGATTCTCTCGCCACGTTTATGAGATGTCGCTACCGGAAAGACTTTCACCATATCGGCAAACCCTCGGCTAGTGGCGTCGATTGCCTTCTGCATTTCCTTGATTTCATATTGATCTTTGGTCATGCGCATAACCGAAGTCACATTGGCAAACTCTTCTTCACGATCACTTGGCTTGATTGCTGCATCAATTCGTGGATCTTCGCCACGGATCAGAAGCGAGTCGCCAGCGTTGTTCAGAAAAGTTTCCAGAGAATCCAAGAGGGCAACTTTGATTCCGTACTTGGTTTCAGTCTCTTCGAGAGTCATTCGGCGACCAATCCAAAATTCGCCGTATCTTACATTTCGGTAGAACTCATCGTTATCTCGTGGTGATCTTGGATGAATAAAGAGAAGAGCTTCGTGACCGAGCTCCTTTGGCTCAAGGATCAAAACCGAATCCGGAACTGAATCCTCTGCTGTAATACCTGAGTAATATGAAAATGCTGAATGCGCTCGAAATCGATAATCAGTGTCATTGCTTCGAGTCTTGAGTGAGCCGGCAGGAAAAATGAGCCGCATTCCAGGAAATGCCTTCGAGAGTTGTTCCCGTCGTTGCTTTGCAAACGAGATGACTTCGTGAGCGGTGATTCCATCGAGAGGAGTTGGAGCCCATCCACCCTTCATGAATTCTTGCAGCGCTTCAGGGGTGGGAATATCGTGGCTTCGAACGCCAGAGGCTTTTTGTTGGAGCGGCTTTGAGTCGATTGTGCTCATGAGGCAAGAGTACGGCAGGTGCGCTCAGAGGAAAATTGCCTAAGTTACTTTGCCTTCCTTGGCTGTCAGATTCTTGTACTCCCCGCTTGCCACAAGATCGCGAAGCCGCGAGAACCCTTCATATAACTCTGTGAAGGAAGTTGGGAGTGGCGAGAAAGAAAACCGAATTCCATTTGGCTCCCGGTAATCTGGGTAAACATTCTTCAACTCTCGAAGTGCGCGGGCGATCTTGGCTCCTTCTGGATGAGTGATGATGATGTGACCACATCGCCGATGACGCTCTCGTGGTGTAGCTAGAGAAAAACCAAGTGGTTGAAGCCATTCGTCGAAGAGTCGAATCATCAAATCTGTGCCCTTGAGGCACTTCTCATTGATGGCTTTCATCCCAGCTTCTTTGATCATCTCAAACCCGACTTTTACAGCACGAAGGCCGATAATTGGTGGTGTAGAGATTTGAAATCCTCGAATTCCTTCCTCGCGCTCAAAGGTTCGTTCCATTGCAAATTGATTCTTCGCAGCGAACCAGCCTCTAATCGGCACATTGAGTTCACTCTGGAGTTCGCGTGATACGTAAAGCCACCCCGGCGCCCCAGGTCCCGAGTTTCCGTACTTATAGGTGCATCCCGCTGCTAAACCGATTCCGTGCCTATCGAATTGCAGATCAACCGATCCAACAGCATGTGAACAGTCCCATAGCATCAGAGCACCTCGAGCTCGAACCGCCTTCTCGATAGCGGCATAGTCGTTAAGTACGCCAGATCGATATTGGACTATTTGAAATGTTACAAGAGCGACGTCATCATCAAGATAGCGATTGAGCAAATCAAGGGTTATCTCTTCTTGAGGTGAAAGAGTGGGATCTTCGTTTTCAATGTAAACGAGTTCCATCCCGAGGCTTTCCGCGATTGATTCAATCGCGTATCGATCGCTAGGAAAGTTAGCTCGATCAATGAGGATTTTCTTGCGTCCCGGACGCGCCTTGATTGCTGCTACTGCTAGCTGGTAGATGTTGATTGTGTTGGTGTCTAGCGCAAGGGTCTGTCCTGCTGAGGCCCCGAGCGTCGCCTCGCCGATCAGATCTCCAACTCGTTCGGCCTCATCAATCCAATCCGCCCAACCACCAACTATCTTCTTGCCCCACTCATTAACCAGTAGGTCATTTATCTCTTTGATTGTGCGTTTCGGCATCCTGCCAAGTGAATTTCCGTCGAGATAGCAGACGCTCTCATCGTCAATGACAAATCTCTCGAGAAATGAACTTAAGGGATCTTGCTGGTCTGCGCTAAGCGCTGCATCGCGATTCATGTTGATAAGTGTATGAGGTAAAATCAGCACGTTCTGGAGACGTCGCATAGCCCGGTCTAGTGCGCCTCACTGCTAATGAGGTTTTCCCGAAAGGGAATCGGAGGTTCAAATCCTCTCGTCTCCGCCATCATGAGTTCTTTCAAGGAGAAGC
>VGAE01000032.1 GCA_016870975.1 Actinomycetota bacterium | reverse complement strand
TCGTGAGATTGCAACATTTAGTCGATTTGGAGAGAGAAGGAACTCTATTCCTCTTGGCAGATCTTCACTTGAGGAAGTTGCCATAGATATAAACACCAGCGCAGCTTCCTGTCCTTGGAACTTGTCGATTGTTCCAACTTTTATCTTCAGAAAACCTTCCTTAGCAAGTCGCTGTTTGATTAATCTAACTTGATTGTTATACGCAGCAATAATAAGAATGTCATTCTCGCCCAAAGGAGTGGGCTCTTCTGGATTTCCATTTCGATCAGTATCAATCCAAGGCATGCCAATGAATTGTCTTACCTTCGCTATCAACACTTCTACCTCTTCAACAGATTTTGTTGTGTTGCCAACATGATTAACTTCTTCGACATGTATTCCGGGTTCAATACCTTTGAGAAGTCGACGCTCACATCGCCCATCTGAAGAGAGCCGATCCTCATACTGCAATCTTGAGACCGGTTTGGCTAGTTTTGGATGAAGTCTGTATGTCTTAGACAAAAAGTAGCCGAGATGATCCGGCATAGTTTTGTTATCTCCAAGTATGTGTTTGAGAACTGAGTTATCTACTGGCTCGGGATGCTTTCCCTGACTTACGTGAGGAAGTTGTTGGGGGTCGCCCAGTAAGAGTGCAGTTCTAGCCGCTGAAAGGGAGACAATCGAATTTGCCAGGGAATATTGACCGGCTTCGTCAATCACAACTAAATCAAGACCCAGAGATCTAAAGCCAGCAGAGGCAAAATTCCAAGTTGTGCCCCCAATTACATAACCACCTTCTTGCATCAATGCCCAAGCTGCAACATCATCTTGGTGATACTCAGGTTGAGACTTCGGGGATTGACCTTTTTTAGCTACCGGAACTTGTTCAATTTTTCTTACGCTATCTAATAGGTTCTCAATAGCTGCATGAGATTGGGCGACCACACCGATTTTCCAACCGGCTTTAACTAAGCGGACGATTACATTCGCGCCGACATATGTCTTGCCTGTGCCCGGCGGTCCCTGAACGGCAACATAACTGTTATCGCTATCTAAGAGTGCTGCAGTAACACTTTCGACATCATTATTTTTTTGAGGCAATGTCTTCGACCTTTGCCTAGGGAGTCGCTTTAACAAGATATCAATCCAAGCTTTATTGGGAATTAGTGGCTGACCTTCCATTTCTGCCGTTAAGACTCCTTGGCCAATTTCCTGGCGCAAAACCTTCTGTATAACAAAAGTTGGAATTGGAGCGCCCGGCAAAAGCGCGAAAGGTACTTCGTGCCAAGTACCAAACTTTCCGACTCTCTCTTCTACAACAACCCGATCTGACTCTATTTCGACAATAGTCACATCACGGAAGCCCCTTGTGGTTCCCGCAACGACTTTAAAGCCATTTGGAGCAACTTCATAAAGCGCCTGAGGTATGCGTTCAAAATCAAGAATATGGCGAAGGTCTATTCCATCATTGGCATAAAAGGTTATCTGTCGTCTTGGATTCTTTCTACCTTCTGAGTACCAATCACTTATCTCAACTCTCTTTGGCATAACAACATCAGTATCGTTCTCTAATTCTGAAAGTTCACTCGTTGCCTTGTCGAAAATTTCCCACCAAACAGGACGGTCCTCGCGACGGTGATACTCGATGGCCGCAGCAATCATGGCCTTTCCGTGTTGCTCCTCGGTGCGCTTCTTTGAATCCGGTGGGATGTCTTTCAGGAGTTGTAAGGCGATTGGCTCTTTCACTTCTGTCTCTTCGTCTTTCCACTTCTCCTCAGCGGCCTCCTTTACCTCTTTAAATTCGATTCCTTTTTCAGTTGCAATGCCTCGTAGCCAGCTATCAAGTCGCTGGGTAGAGCGGCAATCATCTTCGTTGTAATCCTTGATTTCCTTTAGCACCTTCTCAAACTCATCAATTCTGCCGCTATGAAGCTTCTCTAGCGCATCTTCAAACGCAACCACACTGCCAATTGATGATGAGACTTGTTTATCTCGATTGCCCTCATAGAAGACTGGCTCAATTTTCTTTATTGAAAGCGATTCGGTTGAAAACCGTAAGGTCTTCCGAACTATTGAATAAAGATCTATAAAGACGCCCTCACGGATTAGCTTATCTACTTCGAATTCAAGGTGTCCGTGTCTCTGAGCCAAACGAAGAAGGGCGGTTGGTTCGTAGGATGCGTAGTGATAAATATGCATCTCTGGATGGAGTTTACGGCGATTGAAAATGAAGTTTATAAAATCTTCGAAGGCTTTTCGCTCTTCAGTTCTATCCTTTGCATCAAAAGTGTCAAAGAGAAATTCATTGTTTTCTTCAACAACATAGCCAAACATGTACTCAAGACCCTCTCCTTGCTCTGCGTACGGATCCCCTTCCATGTCAAACCAAACATCGCCCTTGGATGGCTTTGGTAGGAGTCCAAACCCGATGGGGTCCTTGATTTCACTCAAAGGTTTATCGGTTCCTGCTGCGCGTCCTCTCAGTTGAATATCTGCTTGTGCTCTTAAATTTTCAAAAGTTTCAAGGGCAATTTCTTTCTTCCCTGAAGTGCGGGCTTCATCAGGCGCATTTGCCATAGCCGCTACATTTTTAATCCCAACATCAATCAAGGCGATCCTGGTTGTCGATCTCATACCTTGGATTAACGAAAGGTCATCGGCTTCGCGTCTCCCAGTTTCACAGTTTTCGCTCCATCGACAACGAGAACAAGACTCTCGAGGTGCTTCCCAATTGGGAATAGGAGCTGTGGAGAATTTAGCAATTCGCTCTTTAGCTCGTTGGTAAAAAAATTCTCCTAGATCTAAAAGGTCTGAGGCAGGAGTACTCCACTTCTTATCGCTTGCAAGCCATAAGTGAACACGATTAGGTCTTGGAAGACCCGTTTTCACCATTGCAAAGGCATATGCAGCAACCTGTAAAACAGCCGCTCGTTTTTCGGTCTTTGCAGATTTTGCATCAACCGGGTCATAAATGAAACGTCCTTCATCGTCCATTAGCGGATTTCCATCTTCATCTTTAGCCTTAATCAAGAAATCGGGGTATCCAAGAAACTCACCATCAAACAAAGTGGGTGCATATATTGCTTCCACTCCATCCAGCATTGCCTGCTTGGTCTTTTCTGAAGCAACAGATATCAACTCACCATCTTCAAAGGTATTAGGAATCTTTCGAAAATTACCCTTAGCTGATAACTCATTTGCAATTGAGGTTTCATGCGCTAAACCATGTTTGATTAATAGTTTCCATTCTTCATTCTTTATCTCTTTCGGTTCGGGGATTAACCCGGTCTCCGCGGCCCATTCGAGATGAAGTCGATGTTGACACTCAAGTTCGGCTATCAAGTCGCGCGGAGAAATCAATAACTTAGAGGCTTCTAACTTCATATATGAATCTCGAGGTTATTTAGCCTCAGACCAGCCCTTCTTTATGTTCTCTGTAATCATCTCTTCTGCAATATTCCGAGCGAGTTTCTCGCTCGGCGCGAGACGTACTTCTCTTGCTAGGGGCGCCTTTCTACCGGGCGAGTAATCGGACCAATGAACTACAAATTTGCCAAACCCGACATCTTCCTTATTGGTTTTCCAAATTAGTAACTTCCTCACCGCTTCGTCTTTCACCCAAACTCTTCTCTCGATCACTTCGCTCTTCCCAACCTTAGTTTCATCACCAGAAATTACTACCGGTAGGAGCCTTGCAATTTGATTCCAGCCCGTATCTTGCATCGATGCTTCTTTGTCGCTTCGTACCCTCAGCAGAGTTGCGTTATAAACCGCGACACTGTTAGTCCACCCACTCACTCGCCATTGTCCATCAACAACAGCTAACTTTGGATCTCGAACTTTTCTGCCTGATGCATCCTCGGATTGAAGGTCAAGCGCTTTGATTTCAACTACAAGGCGAGGTGTAACGAATTGATACATGACGCCTGAACTTTCGCTGGTTTTCCGGTAGCTGCTCGGTATCACGCTAGGTTTCAACAAGGAATACAACTCTTTACGAAATTCGTTTTCTCCAATATTCCCTACTGGAACTAATGGGATCCAATTTCCATCATCAGCTTGTACGCCTACTAATACGCTTCTTACTACGAAATCGCCGCCTTCAAGTCGCTTCTCCGTAAATGCAAGTATCGCAGCATCAAACTCTGTTATGGGCTTTACTTTGTAAGTTCTTGCGTCGTCAGACCTCGCTACTAATCCCTCAAGTTTCTTTCCCGTAACCCAGTTATCAAATTGGGTATGAACAGCATCAGAAGAAGAAGTCTTTTCAGTCGGGACAAGAAAGAAGTTATCCGCTGGGGGGAGAGTCTTTAAACGCTCAAATCTTGATGAATAAGTCGTGCCTGCTGCGGTTAAATCAGTTGATGAAACTAAATCAAATACCGCAAAACCCAACTTTGAGGTATCGCACTTCTCTCCTTCGCCAAGCTTTACTGAAAGATCAGCAATCCGAGTTCGGCTATCTGAGATTACATGTAGTTCACCCGCAAGAATCAATGAATTATCTAATTTGAGTTTCCGTACTTCGTTTAGGATTTCGATATCTCCCGATACGGATCTTCCATTCGGAGCGACAAGTAACCACTCTTTGTCATGCAACAAATACCAGAGCTCACCATCAAATTTTGGCGATACTAGTAGAGGAATTCCCAATCTCTTGTCAATGTCTTCAGGTCCCGTGGGTATGTAGGAGGCAACAGTCTTTCTATAAGAACTTAGTAGTTGCGACAGGGTGGAGTTTGTGAAACTACCAACACCAGCAAAGGAGGCTTTGCCTAATTTCTCGGTCATGTTGGCCTCTTCAATTCCATATTACTTAAGTGCAAAAGAAGCAAAAAGCCTTCGCCGGCTGTTCTTCCTTCAAGAAAACCGCGATAGGGAGTTCCATTTGTCTGGAAAACAAGCGGGCTCTTTCCATCTACTCCGGAGGCAAGAAGCATGACTGAATCCTTTTCCTCTAACTCTTTTGCAATTGCGTGCAAAAAGTCAAAGGTGACTCCGTCTGCGTGCTTAATTTGCATTGTTCTCTTGATAGCGAATTTACGCACTAAATCAGAGCGAGGAATTAATCTTCCCGTCCACTTAATAGGAACATCTTCATTTACATTCGGTGCAACATCTAGTGGAGTTCTTCGTTCGACTTCTTTCCCATCAACTCCGTAAATGATTTCAAAGACTTCTGGGGCACAGTAGAGTGGGTTTCCAGACTTATCCATCAAGACCGATGTTGTTCCATCTATAGAGCGTCCCACGGTTTCTAAATCAACTTCAGGATCTGATTCAATTAAGGCCTTCGAGTAACTCTCTCCAAACTTCTTAACTAAATCAGAGTGCAGCGTTGATTCGCCTGCGGCTATGTAACGTTTGAATGTGACTGGGAAGCCGTCTTTAGCTGGAATACTTGTATCGTATGATTTGATACCTATAGCTACAACTGTTGCATTTCTAGCCGTAGCGTTTGAGATATGAATTCGCATATTAGAACATCTCGAAATCTAGGTCATCGCTGGAAGAGTCGGATGATTCATCCACGACCGAAGCTACGGTTTCTAAAGTACAAGTTTCATATTCAACTTTGTTACCGATGAGAGCAAAATATCCAGACTCATTTCCTATTAGTAAACCTGTTTCAAGGTTGTAATCATCTTTTACGTTGAATGGGAAGGCAAAGATTTTCCCAGAATCTAGGAGCTCCTTTATCTTGGGCGAGAATTCTTCTGCTTCAAGTAAGTATGTATTGGAGAAGGAAATCGAAAGGGCTTCTTCTGGGTTTACTTCCCTCAATTCAACTTCAATACCGACCGTTGAAGAGTGAATTTCAAGAGGCTTACCGTCCGTAGAGATAGCAGTGAGATCAGATTGTGGAACCCAAGTACCGTCTTTTAGAAAATAACCCTGGGCGGTCATTCCACTTTGCAGTAACAACGAGCCATCAGATAAAAGCGAAGCTCTCGAACACTCATTACCCTCAGTATCAAATGCGACTCTTCGACGTCTTCCGTAAAGTGCAGAGCGATCTATTGGCCTAAAACCAAAAACTGCCTTCTCCCCGTTGAAAGATACATTGATCGTCTTTGCCATAGCCCCTCATCATAGGCAAGGGGCCTGATAATGGGTAGGGGTTGTAAGAACTAGGGTCTCATTGGTCTTTTCTTTGTCAGGACGCTGTTCTAAGTTATTGCTTTGAAAAAGCAAGAAAGAGAGAAGATTTGATTTTCTCATGATTTT
>VGAE01000031.1 GCA_016870975.1 Actinomycetota bacterium | reverse complement strand
TCAATCACCATTATTCCGCCGGGGCGCAGTGAGCGATGCGCGTTCTCAACATTCTCGTAAAGATCACGACCATTTCGCAAAATAAACATGTCATACAAATTGTCGGCAAGTTTGGCGACAATCTCACTGCTATTTCCGGTAATCAATCGATAACGAGATTGTGAAATTCCCGCCTCATCAAAGGCTTGTCTTGCTAATCGTGCATTTTCTACTTCATGGTCTATCGAAGTAAAAAGACTTTTCTCACTCATAGCTGGAATTATCCATAAGCCGCTAACACCAGATCCAGTGCCAACTTCTACTATTGATGTGGCTCCAATCAAACTTGTTAGATAACGCAAGAGAGAGCCAACCGCGGGCGCAGTGTCATACGCAGCAATTTCAACTCCGCGTTGTCGCGCTCGCTGCATAATTTCACTCTCAGGGAGATATGAATTGGCATAAGCGCGCATATCGCCGCGATTTGAGAATGCCGAAATCAAAGTTGTGCCATCCATTCTGTTAGCAAGCGAACACCATATCCGGTACCACCCTTGGGATTCTCCCCCGAATCTGCCTCCGAGCGCGCCGGTCCGGCAATATCTAGGTGGAACCATCGCCTCTTACCTACAAATCTCTCAAGGAATAGCGCTGCGGTTACGGAACCTGCTTCAAAGTCATACTTATCGGCAGTGTGATTCAAATCTGCAATCTCACTCTCTAGTGCAATCGCATAGTCATCAACCAATGGCATTTGCCAGATTCGATCACCCGTGTACTCGCCGATCTCATTAAACTTTTTGGCCATCACATCATCTCTTGTGTAAAGAGCAGCGAAATGACGACTTAGTCCGAGAGTTGCGGCTCCAGTTAATGTTGCAACATCAACTAAATAATCTGGGGAAAGCTTTAAATCTGCATAAGCCAGACCATCTGCCAGGACCAGTCGGCCTTCGGCATCGGTATTTATTACTTCAACAGTAGTTCCATCAAAATGTTCAATTACATCAGAGGGTCGCTGGGCGGTCGCCGAAAGGGCATTTTCAGCTAGCATCAATAGCGTCGTCACTCTGATATTCAAATTTAGTTTTGCTGCTGCCACAGTTGCTAGTAGTACCGCAGCAGCCCCCGCCATATCAGTCTTCATCGCAGTCATCATGTCATATGGACGTTTTAGAGAAACTCCTCCGGTATCAAAGGTAATTCCTTTACCGACAAGAACTACATGTGGGAGACGTTTCGTCTTCGTACCACTTTTCTTTGGCTTGTAACTTATCTCTACAAAACAAGGAGGATTTTTCTTGCTTGAATTACCGACGGCTCGTAGGCCACCAAATTTGGCAATTTCACGACCAGACTTGACCGAAATTCCTAGTCGATTTTCCTTCGCTAATTTCCTGGCCTGGGCTGCGACCCACTTAGGAGATTTAATATTTGATGGCGTATGTATTAAATCTCGAGCTTGCCAAGTTGTCTCAACTAAAACCTGAGAGTGAGTGACTGCCCTCTTAAATTCATCGCTGACTAGAAATTCGATTGATTCGCTTTTTTTACTTGATTTTAAATTCCAGGTGTAGTTTGAAAGTGCGAGCGCATTTAAATGTACAAGTGCCTGTTGTTCATCTTGTGGACAAAGCGAAAGTAAGGTTGCCGAACTTCCCTTTATCTTCCGACCCAAGATTGCCCCTAGTTTTCTCAGGTCTTCGCTTTTACCTTCACCAACTCCGCTGAGCAGAATCTTCAATGGCTCGGTATTCGATTTCACTTCGATAACTTCGCCAGCTTTGCCCGTGAATTCCTTGGCAGCTTTGATCTCTTTATCGAGATCAATTGCGAGACGGCGCTCCAGAAACTTTTTCCACTTAACCTCTATCTGAATCTTCGAATTTTGAACGGGAATTGCGATATGCGTGAGGTTTATAAGCGTTTGATCCGTTGGGGTTCCCTTTACTTTACGGGAGCCCAATCGCGGGATCGCGGAAATCACTTCTTAATTAAAGATATGGCTGCGTTAAGTACATCAGCGAGGCTGCGCGCCTCTTCCTGATTGAGCTCTACCACTAAGCGTCCGCCACCTTCGAGCGGAATCCGCATCACCAAACTTCTGGCCTCCTTGGTAACTTCCATCGGTCCATCGCCAGTGCGGGGCTTCATGGCTGCCATAAGAACCTCTTTCTTTAAGAGGCGAAGTATCTCTTATTTAGTCGGATGAAGGGAAATCGAGTGTGGAACGTAGGCGGGAGCGACCCGATTCGAGAACAGTTCGTACTGAGCGTTCCGTGACCCCAATCTTGGCGGCAATCTCGGCGGTGGAAACATTTTTCACAAAATAGAGCATCAAGATAATCCGCTCTTCTTCAGGCAGGGCGGCAATCAATTGAGCCAATGTTGGTTTTTCTGCCACTACCCAAGGTTACAAGGATGAATTGACTCAATTAGTTAGCTTCGGGCAAAGCCACGTGCGAATTTCCTCAGAGATGCGTACACGGCAATCAAAATGAAAGGTTTGATCAAGAGTAGTAGCGCTCGCGGAGCCTTAATTTCTTCATACCAGTCGAATCTAGTCATCCCATCTTCTTCTGTGAGATTAAAAATTCCTTCTCCTTTAATGAATTTTCCATAATGATCAACTTTGCAGTATTTTGGAGGTTGCCATTCGACAACTCTCATTTGGTCAAGGATTCCAAGTTTTCCAATCCCAGTAAATGCCTCGATAGTTGTACCGACACCAGAGTCCTTAGGGCCTACATGTGAAGAGGTAACTTTTGTTAAAGCCATCCAATTGCCTTGATTCTTCCAAGTTACCAGCTCTTCCCATACTTTTTGAGTAGCAGCAGGTATTCGTAAAGTTACGCGAAATTCTTCGAGCTTCATTTTGATATCAAGTGTCCAAGCGATTCATCGATCGTTTTACACCATCTTACTTGATCTTGTTGACCGGGCTTTAAGAAATTCTTAACAGTCAGATCAGTTAGCGCAATTCTCAGTGAATCATAGACATCATCAGGATCGAGTATCGCAATTGGTTTCTGATGAAAGCCAAGATAGCGACCAACCCAGATTTCAAAAAGCTCCTCGAGCGTACCCAGTCCTCCAGGAAGAGCAATAAATCCATCTGATAATTCTTCGATTAGCCCCTTTCGCTCGCGCATATCCTTTACAACGTGAATTTCGCTTGCCTCCTGATCAACAAATTCCACGCCGACTAAAAGTTCTGGAATCACACCGATAGTTTTCCCACTTTTGGAGCGAGCTCCTCGCGCAACTTCTCCCATTACTGAAATAGCGCCACCGCCCCAAACTAATTCATGTCCACCTGCTGCTATCTCTGCTCCTAATTCAAAACCAAGTCGCTTTGCGCTTTCAGGGACGGCTGCAGAAGATGCACAGAAAACCGCAATTTTCATACGCTCACTCTAAAGCAGAATCATGTATCCGGCCCGACTTGATACCGTTAGCGCATGATAAGCGCATTTGGTTTTGGTATCGCTACTCTAGCTAGAGATGGTTCCGTTCTAGATACCTACTTCAGCGTTCTCGGACTAGGAAAACTAGAAAAGAGCAATGCGCCCGACTTGGCAAAGTTATTAAAAGTCGATGAGATTCGTTCCACTAAATCTGAATTGGTTGCTCGCGAGATAGATCTAGAAAAGGCTCCAGCTGATGCAATTGATGTGTATCTACGGTTGCACCTACTTTCACATAGAATCATAAAACCGCACGGAGCTTCATTAGAAGGAATTTTTGGACTTCTAAATAATGTTGTCTGGACTTCTCAAGGTCCAGTGGCAGTTTCAGACTTTCAGCAAGTTAAAGAGACTTTTCAAGCTCAAGGAATTACATTTACTGTTTTAAGTGTCGATAAGTTTCCTCGAATGATTGATTATGTTATTCCAGAAGGTGTTCGAATTGCAGATGGCGATCGAGTGAGGCTTGGGGCTCATCTGGCAAGTGGCACAACTGTTATGCATGAAGGGTTTGTTAACTTCAACGCTGGCACTTTGGGCGCATCTATGGTCGAAGGTCGAATCTCTGCGGGAGTGGTAGTGGGCGAAGGTTCGGATATCGGTGGCGGTGCTTCGATAATGGGAACGCTCAGTGGGGGCGGAAAAGAAGTAATAAGTATTGGAAAGAAAACTCTTCTCGGCGCTAACTCCGGTATCGGCATCTCCCTCGGTGATAACTGTGTGGTTGAAGCTGGGATTTACGTTACCGCTGGTTCAAAGGTGAGACTTCCTGATGGTAAAACGGTTAAGGCTCGAGAACTATCCGGAGTAAACGGTGCGCTCTTCCGCCGCAATTCAACTGATGGGGCGCTTGAACTTCTTTCCAGAGCGGGAGATTGGGGCGGTTTAAATAGCATGCTCCATAGCAATTAATTTCGGCAAATATCCTCTGGATTAACCCAATCCTGGTGGAACCAAAATTTCTTGTAACTCAGTAACCCTTACCTTGCCGGTGAGAATTTGAGCTAATTCATTTCGATCAAATATCCAAGTTGAGGGAAGATTTACCCGCGAACGAAATATCTCGCCAGTTAGCGTACTTCTAGATCCAGTTAGCGAGAAAGCAGTGACTTGAGAAATACTGCCAGTTGTTGTCTTTGCATCGAACGATAATCGAATTACATCAGGCAACTTAAAAGCTTGGGCAACAGTGTTCTGAGGCACAAATCTCATCCACGCTACATAGCGAGGATTTATCTTGGGATTCTGGCTCCATGGATCTGGGACGCCCTGCAGGTAGGAAGCTTCAGATCCCCAAACTTCTTTTATATTCTGGGTCTTGCCACCACTTGATGAGAAATAGAAAGCATTGATTGGCTTTCCATTTAAAACAATCACAAGAGAGTTATCGGCATCGATAAAGGTACGGTTAACTGCTTCTCGCCAGCGCACTCCATAGATTGCCGCTGTTTCCTTTGAAAAACCAACAAAATTCTGGTCAACTGTCGTGCTGTAGATATTGCAATCACATTCAGTTCGTATCCGAGGCAATTTATTCAGGGCATATGTTCGAGCGGCAATTACCTGGGCTTCAAGTGCGGCGGGCGGCCAAGAAGAGGGAACCTCGCCTATTCCGTAAAGATACTCATCATGCAGTCGCAGCGTCGTCGTTACTGCTAGATAAGAGGTTAGCGGAGTGCTAATGCTCTTTATTGTTATCTGTCCATACTTGTAGCGACCGCTTTTATCACCACTTTTCATTGCCATGACAGATTGTGGGTCCCATCGAATTGTCCATGATTTATCGCCAGGGATAGAAGCAAATTTTGCTGTGGGTGAAGTTAGCAATGGAATTACTTGTCCACCGAGATTTGTAAACGATGCGGTCACGGTTCCGTCATATTGTCCAAAAGGTGCTGAACTCTCAGCTAAAGGAATATCTCCTTGTAAAAGAGTAAAATTTCCCACACCTTTCTCTAGCGAAAGGTTTACAGTTGCAATTTGGTTTGCAATATTTACTCTAATCAATGTGTTATCGGGATAAGGGGCGAGTTGAGTTCCCGGATAGTAATAAGCGAGAATTTCAGCAGCAGTTTTCCCTTCCAATGCAAGACCGCGCGCTCCGATCTGGCTCATACCGACTCCGTGTCCATATCCAGTTCCTTCAAATTGAAATTCTCTAGGAATTAGATCTGAGGAGTTTGCGGGCACGGCATTAAAGGTAAGCACGAGCGCCACGATAAATATGCAAATCTCCCTCATACTAATTAGGGTACCTGAGCGCGGCTTAATTATTTGGAAATCAAAGTGCGTGGTGAAGAGATGAAACCAAATCCCCAGGAAAAATGCATGATTATCAGAACAAATGGAAGTCTCACTCTTTCGGACCAAGTCCTACCTAGATTGATTGCCGCTAATGTGATTACAACTAAATAACCTAATGGAGCTATCCAGAACAAAGGATTTAGAAAAATTGCTAGCGGAATTGCAATCGCATGAATCGCTAGATTTATCGGAGGCGTAAGATATCTAGCGTTAGTTGAACCTTTATGGTGTCTAAAAACAGCATGCCTCCAGCGACCGTATTGAAAATATTGAGAGGCAAGTTCTTTAGCACTCTTCCTTGGTCGATAAGTAACTTTCAAACTTGGATCAAACCAGATAACACCGCCGGCTCTTCGCAGACGATAGTTCATTTCCCAATCTTGAGCTCTTGTAAATCTTGGGTCATAGCCACCAATAGCCTCGATTGCACTTCGCTTAAATACTCCAAGATAGACCGTGTCGGCGCTCCCC
>VGAE01000030.1 GCA_016870975.1 Actinomycetota bacterium | reverse complement strand
GAGTGGTTAATTGGGCGGGAACATTATGAGTTCTCGCAACTATCGACTGTTCCGCATATTTTTTGGCGCTCTCGCCTAAATTAAAAAGTAGCGCAGCGGTTCGTTCTTGAATAAGAATTAGCGCGCGCTTAACTTGAAAGGCTTCGATGTTTTCCGTGAGGTCACGGCTCGTCATTCCAAGATGGATATATTGATGTCCAGCTAATTCATTGAATTCATCGATGCGAGCTTTTACATCGTGGCGCGTTTTCTTTTCGCGGTTATCGATACGATTTAAATCAACTTGATCGGCAACTTTTTCATAATCTTGTAGGGCTTTCTCTGGGATAGCGAGAGCTTTGCTTTGGAAGCGAGCAACAGCGATCCAGAGTTTTCGTTCGGCGCGGACTTTAGATTCGCGCGACCAGATATCGCGCATTGCCTGTGAGGCGTAGCGGTCTGAGAGCGTGCTCACTTCGCTCCTTTCTCAGCGTCCCAAGCCGAATCAATCATCTCTTTGAGAGTTGCTTTAGGACGCCATCCTAAATCTTTTTCAATCTTTTTTATTGAGGCGATTAACTTTGGTGAATCTCCGGGGCGGCGAGCGGTCGTTACCGGCTTTAAATCAACGGCCATGGATTTTTCTAATTGGTCGATCATCTCTTCGACTGAATAGCCGGTACCGGAGCCAACGTTGTAAACCTCAGCAACTTCTTTTAATTCAAGTTGCTTAAGCGCAACGAGATGGGCTTCGGCGAGATCTTGAACGTGGATGTAATCGCGAATACAGGTGCCATCTTTAGTTGGGTAATCCGCACCATAAATCTCAGGGCTTTTGCCTTCTTTATAGGCAGCAAAAACTTTCGGAACTAAGTTATCGCGAGAGTTATCGCCGAATTCAACCTTGCTTGAACCAACCACATTGAAATATCTAAGTGAGATACTTGAGATTTGCTCGGCTTGGCCAACTTTGTTAATTAATTGTTCGGAAAGCAATTTGGTTGCGCCGTATGGTGAGAGGGGCTCGGTTGGATCGCTCTCTTCAATCGCATCTCTCTCACTTGGTGAATAAACCGCAGCGGAAGATGAGAAGACCAATTTATTTACTTTTTTTAGGCTCATAGCAGCTAGGACATTCATCGTTCCACCAACGTTATTGGTGTAGTACTTAAGAGGATTTGATACTGACTCGCCCACCGCTTTCTTAGCGGCAAGGTGGATTACCGCATCCATACCTTCCATGCTTTTTAGAACTGCTTCCCGGTCGGTGATATCGCCGTTGAAAATATCTTTAAAGTTTTTTACTCTTCGCGCTAAGCCATTTGAGAAATCATCAAAAATTCTTACCGAATAACCATTTTCTTGTAGCAGTTCGCTCACATGGGCGCCGATATATCCGGCGCCTCCTGTTACGAGAACCCTCATACAAAATCCTTAACAACAATCGTTTCATCGCGCCCCGGGCCAACACCAATCGCGCTCATGGGGGCGCCGGAAATCTCTTCTAGGTATTTAATGTAGGCGCGGGCATTTTCAGGTAGATCGCTTAATTTACGGGCGCTAGAAATATTGTCGCTCCAACCTGGTAAGGATTCATAGATCGGTTTGGCGTGATGGAAATCGGTTTGTGAGGCTGGTAATTCATCAACTCGTTTGCCGTTAATTTCATAAGCAACGCAGACCGGGATTTTCTCCCAACCGGTCAAGACATCAAGTTTCGTTAGGAAAAAATCAGTTAAACCATTAATGCGAACTGCGTAGCGCGCAATAAGTGCGTCATACCAACCGGTGCGACGAGCTCTTCCGGTAGTGGTGCCAAATTCACCGCCATCAGCGCGGAGTTTTTCGCCAGCAGCATCGAGGAGTTCAGTTGGAAATGGTCCGGAACCAACGCGAGTGGTGTAGGCCTTTACGATTCCGATTACGCGATTGATTTTCGTTGGGCCAATTCCAGAGCCAGTTGAGGCGCCACCAGCAGTTGGGTTTGAGGAGGTAACAAAGGGATAAGTTCCGTGATCAACATCAAGGAGAGTTCCTTGTGAGCCTTCGAGAAGAACTAATTCACCCTTATCGAGAGCGTTATTTAAAAGAAGTGAGGTATCGGTTGCGTAAGGGCGGAGAATTTCGGCAAAACCTAAGTACTCCGCTAAAACTGCATCGACTTCAATTCCTTTACGGTTAAAAACTTTAATTAAGACCTGGTTCTTATCGCGAAGGGCGCCCTCTAATTTTTGGCGCAAGATTGATGGATCAAAGAGATCTTGAACGCGAATTCCAATCCGATTTATCTTGTCGGCATATGCCGGGCCAATTCCGCGACCGGTGGTTCCAATCTTGGCTTTACCGAGGAAGCGCTCTGAGACTTTATCGATGGTGCGGTGATAGGGAGTTATCAGATGAGCGTTGGTGGAGATCTTTAATTTTGAGGTATCTACGCCGCGTTCATTTAATCCTTTTATCTCTTCTAGGAGAACTGCGGGATCGATTACAACGCCATTTCCAATTACTGGAACACAACTCGGAGTGAGAATTCCGGAAGGTAGAAGATGGAGCGCATACTTTTCGCGACCGATTACAACGGTATGACCAGCGTTATTTCCGCCTTGATAACGGACTACGTATGCAGCTTTATCGCCGAGTAGATCGGTTGCTTTGCCCTTGCCCTCATCGCCCCATTGGGCGCCGATTAAAACGATCGCCGGCACAAATCTCCTCCCTCGAGGATTACGGAAAATTAAACCACTCCTCGAGAGTTATGGAAAATCGCAACCAGTTTTTGCCCGTGAAATCGGTTAGAGATTGAAGACAGCGAGCAGTTGGCGAAGGAGATATGAAAGGAGGGTCTGAGCAAGTTCGGAACCTAGGATTTTTACTAGCTGTTCCCAGAGCGCTGACGGGAAGATTGATGAGGCCAGGACGATAAATGACATTTTTGCTCCTTAGTTAGTGGATTAGAGGGCGCACTATTTCTTATCTCCGTGCGGTAAATGTGTGGCGCTGGCTATAGTGGGGAAAACCTTCCTTTGGTAACCTCACAGTTATGACCGAGTCACTTTCAAATCTTTTAAGTGAGAACCGAACCTTTCCTCCAACTCCGGAATTTGCAGCTGCAGCAAACGCTAAGCCTGAAATTTATGATGAAGCCGAGCGCGATCGACTCGCTTTTTGGGAGAAACAAGCAGGGAAACTTCATTGGTTCAAGAAGTGGAATACCGTCCTTGAATGGAAAGCGCCATTTGCTAAATGGTTTGTCGGTGGAAAATTAAACGCTTCTTATAACGCTCTTGATCGACACGTAATTGAAGGAAGGGGCGATCGCGTTGCTTTCTACTTCGAAGGCGAACCGGGTGATACCAAGGTTCTTACCTACGCCGATATGTTGCGTGAGGTAAAGAAAGCGGCCAATGCGCTAACGTCACTGGGGATTAAAGATGGCGATCGCGTCGCGATCTATATGCCGATGATTCCGGAGGCTGTAATCGCGATGTTGGCATGCGCACGAGTCGGCGCAACGCATTCGGTGGTCTTTGGTGGTTTTTCTGCTGATTCGCTCCTTGCGCGCATCCAAGATGCGGAAGCTAAGTTGGTAATCACCGCAGATGGTGGATTTAGAAAAGGTGCGGCTTTTCCGTTAAAGCCAATCGTTGATGATGCTCTAAAAGGTAGCCATCCGGTTGAACGAGTTCTTGTCGTAAAGCGGACCGGTCAAGAGTCAGCTATGGGTGAGCGCGATATCTGGTGGCATGATCTTGTTGAAAAACAGAGGGCTGAACATGAGGCGAAACCTTTTGATAGTGAGCATTCACTATTTATTCTCTATACCTCGGGAACTACCGCAAAACCAAAGGGAATCCATCACACAACTGGTGGATATTTAACTCAGGCCGCTTTCACCCATCGCATGGTCTTTGATATCAAACCGGAGAAAGATATTTATTGGTGCACCGCTGATGTGGGTTGGGTTACCGGCCACTCATACATTGTTTATGGGCCAATGATTAATGGCGCTACTCAAGTTATCTATGAAGGAACTCCGGATACCCCGCATAAAGGGCGTATTTTCGAAATGATTGAGAAATACAAGGTGACGATTCTCTACACCGCTCCAACTTTGATTAGAACTTGGATGAAGTGGGGCGATGAATTCCCTAATAAACAGAATCTTAAATCGCTTCGTTTACTTGGTTCCGTAGGTGAGCCAATTAATCCAGAGGCTTGGATGTGGTACCGCGAAGTTATCGGTGGCAATCGCTGTCCAATAGTTGATACCTGGTGGCAGACTGAGACTGGTGCAATCATGATCTCGCCGCTTCCTGGAGTTACCGCAACAAAACCCGGTTCTGCGATGTTGCCACTTCCTGGAATTAGCGCAAAAGTTGTTGATGATTCCGGAAATCCCGTTGCAAAAGGTTCGGGTGGTTATTTAATTATTGATAAGCCCTGGCCTTCGATGTTACGCGGCGTCTGGAAAGAGCCGGCGCGATATCAAGAGACTTATTGGTCACGTTTTGAAGGGCTTTACTTTGCTGGCGATGGCGCAAAGTTAGATGGTGATGGCGCGCTCTGGGTGTTGGGCCGAGTCGATGATGTGATGAATGTTTCGGGCCATCGCATCTCAACTACCGAAGTTGAATCAGCGCTCGTCTCTCATGATTCAGTTGCTGAAGCTGCCGTGGTTGGCGCAAAGGATGATTTAACTGGACAGGCAATAGTTGCTTTCGTGATCTTGCGCGGCGGAGTTGGCGCAGTTCAAGATGGATTAGAGAAAGCTCTCAAAGAACATGTCTCGAAAGAGATAGGTCCAATTGCCCGGCCGAAACAGATCATGGTGGTAAATGAATTACCAAAGACTCGTAGCGGAAAGATTATGCGCCGATTATTGCGAGATGTCGCTGAGAATCGCGCGGTTGGCGATGCTACGACTTTAGCTGATCCAAATGTGATGAAACTGATTTCAGAAGGTCTGAAATCTGGAAAGCGGGAAGATTAAGGTCTGAGAAGTATTGGTAGATCCGGCTATCTTCAATAATTGTGTGCGGCGCTTTCCAAGGTAGGTAATCCAAGATTGTTACAACAATCGCGGCCAAGATAACCAATTGCAGTAGCGCGAGCGCGCCACCAAGAATTGAATCTAAGAATTTAAATGGGCCGAATAAGACCTGTTTGCGAACTCCAGATCCCACCTTTGCGGCTAAGAAACTTCCTAGTTGCGCGCCGGCAAAAATGGCAACTAGATAAGTAGTAATTACTGTAATAAGGCCTTGCCAGTCACTTGTAATTTCTTTTGCCGCAAATAGACCGAGTATGCCGCCGCCGAGATAACCGAGAACCGCAAAGAGTGTTGAGATTAATCCGCGATTAAATCCTTGTGCGATTGCAATAATCATTAGACCGGCAAGTATGAAATCGAGAATCATCGAAAATCGCTATCGCTCTTAACTAACGCCATCGCCCTAATTTTATCGCGCTCACCTATGCCAAATGAGGGACATAACTCGGCGAGCGGACAGGCGCCACATGCGGGTTTGCGAGAATGACAGATTCTTCGACCGTGCCAGATCATTCGTTGGGAGAGATTGGTCCATTCCTTCTCTGGGATTAGCTTGGCAACGGCAAATTCTACTTTTACTGGATCGGTCTCTTTGGTCCAACCAAACCTTCTACTTAATCTTCCAAAATGAGTATCGACTGTAATTCCGGGGGTATTAAAAGCATGGCCAAGGACAACATTGGCAGTTTTTCGCCCAACCCCGGGAAGTGTTACTAATTGATCTAGATTATCTGGAACTTGCCCGCCATAATCTTTGACGATTTTCATCGCTAAACCTTTTATATTCTTTGCTTTTGCACGATAGAAACCGGTTGATTTAATAATCGCTTGTAATTCGCGCAAATTTGCCCCGGAAAAATCTTCGACTTTCTTATAGCGCTTAAAAAGCACCGGCGTAACTGCGTTAACACGTTTATCGGTGCACTGTGCTGATAAAACGGTTGCGACGAGAAGTTGGAGTGGGTCCATAAAATCTAATTCGCAAGTAACATTCGGATAGCGCTTAGAGAGAATCCGATAGATCGCCTTTGCCGAATCTTCTTTTTTTGCTAGTTTGGCGCCCATGATGGATGAATAGTAAGGTGAGTGAGTGCCAGCGAAGAGTAGAACAATCGACGAAAATGTCGTACGAAAAGCCCCGATATTTCAAGGATTAGACCAAGCGGCGGCAAATACTCTTAGAGCTGCGATGGCCCCAGTGAAATTACGGAAGGGCCAGGCGCTCTTTAAAGAGGGCGATGATGGCGACAACCTTTACATCATCACCAGTGGCAAGATAAAACTTGGTTCTAAGTCCCAAGATGGTCGCGAAAACTTACTCATGGTCCTCGGCCCCGGCGATATGTTCGGCGATCTCTCACTCTTTGATGCTGGTCCACGAACTTCAACTGCGACCGCAGTCACCGAATCTCGCTTGCTCTCACTTGGCCAGGACAAAGTTATTCCATGGGTTCGCGAACATCCCGAAGCTTCACTCCACTTACTGGCGAGATTAGCTTCAAGGCTTCGACGTACCAATGAAGTTGTTAGCGATTTAGTTTTTTCAGATGTTCCAGGACGAGTTGCTAAGGCGCTAATAGATCTCGGCGTTAAATTCGGTGAGAAAGTTAGCGAAGGTTTTCTCGTTCATCACGATCTCACCCAAGAGGAGTTAGCCCAATTAGTCGGCGCCTCGCGCGAGACTGTAAATAAAGCGCTCGCTGATTTTGCTCAACGCGGCTGGATAAAGTTAGAGGCTAGAGCAGTCTTGATTCTCAATTACGACCGGCTGTTAAAGCGCGGCCGCTAAGCAACCTCGACCGTAAGCTCAACTTCTACCGGAGCATTTAACGGTAGCTCTGCAACACCGACTGCGCTTCTCGCATGTTTCCCGGCTTCACCCCAGATCTGAAGAAATAATTCACTCGCGCCATTAATTACTGCAGGTTGTTGGGTAAATCCGGACACACTATTTACATAACCAACTACTCGTACAACTCTTACGATTTTATTAATTTCGACTACAGTTTCAACCGCGGCAAGTGCATTAAGAGCACAGATTTCAGCTAATTTTTTCGCTTCTTCAATAGAAACCTCGCCACCAACTTTTCCGGTTTTAGAGAGCGCGCCCTCAACCATCGGAAGTTGTCCCGCAGTGAAAACCAT
>VGAE01000029.1 GCA_016870975.1 Actinomycetota bacterium | reverse complement strand
TACATTTTTCTTAGTGTTGACTGCCCTAGCGGTGTCTTTGTGCGTTGCGGTACCGGCAGCTTATTTCACGATTTTTTTGCCTCCAAAAGTTGGTCGAAGAGTACTGGTCGGTGTTCTTGCAGGCACCGTAGTGCCAAATATCTTGCTGGTTATTCCATTTTTCAAGGCGTATAACGAATTCAATCTTCTTAACAATCCCATTTATGCTGGTGTTGCATACGGTGTTCTTGCTATACCAACAACGTTTTTATTGATGAATCGCTTTTTCCTAGATTTTCCTCGTGAAATCTTGGAGGCAGGGTTACTTGATGGACTTACCAATTTCAAAATTTTTAGAAAACTCGTTTTACCATTGTCTGTAGGGCAAATTATCTCGGTCGGAATTCTTACCTTGATTTGGGCTTGGGGCGATAGTCAGATAGCCATTGTGTTGCTGCAATCTCAATCTGCTCAACCTATCTCGGTTGGTATGCTCTCTTTTGCTGGCGACTTCACAACTAATCTTGGTGCGACCTTTGCTGGTCTTACTATTGCTGCGATTCCCCCTATAATCCTTTACATCATTCTCAGCAAGTACGTCACCAAGGGAATCGCTCTTGGTGGAATTTCGAAGTAGGTAACCTATGTCTGAAACGGTATTCGAACTTGATAAGTTAAAAGGTCGAATGCATGATGATCACCCACTGATTCAGGGACATGAAGAGCGTGTCAAAAAGTGGTTCGCTCATGCAGGCTTCGGGCTGTTCATCCACTGGGACCACACTAGTCAACAAGGAATTGAAATTTCCTGGCCCATGATCGGAGGTGTTGGAGCACTGCCAGGTGGCAAAGATGTGACTGTTGAACAGTATTTCTCGACGGAAACTACATTTAATCCAACCCAGTGGGATCCAGTTGCAATTGCAGAATTAGCTCGAAAAGCTGGAATGCAATATGCGGTCTTTACCTCAAAGCACCACAATGGTTGGGCTTCATGGCCAACCAAGATGGGACCTCGCAACATCACTACCTCCCCATACGGAAAAGCCGGTGGAGATATCGTCAAAAGTTATGTTGAGGCATTTCGTAGCGCCGGATTAAAAGTTGGTATTTATTACTCTCTCTCAGATTGGGGTCATCCTGATTATCGTGAGTGGCGAGATTCTGATCGCCCTTATGTCTTTGGTGATAGCTCACCAATGGGAACGCCAGAGCAGTGGGAAAATTATCGAAAATATCTCAAAGGTCAACTTACTGAAATTCTCACCAACTATGGCCATATCGATCTCCTTTGGTTTGATGGTGCCTGGGAGCGCAGCGATCAGACCTGGAATAGCAAAGATATTGGTGATCACATCCGATCGCTTTCACCAGATACTCTGATTAATGATCGCCTCTTTACCCAAGGTGATTTCAGAACTCCTGAACAATGGATTCCGGCAAAACCTCTGCCTGAACCATGGGAGTGCTGCATGACCATGAATTACTCATGGGCTTATGTCCCATCTGATACTGCATTTAAATCAACCTATGAAATTCTGCGCACTTTAATTGAAGTTGTCTCTCGCGGAGGCAATTTGTTGCTCAATATTGGTCCTCGCGGGGATGGTTCGCTCGTTCCTGAAGAGAAGGAGATTATGGTCGAGCTTGGCAAATGGATGGCCGTCAATGCGAAGAGTGTGATCGGTGTTGAGCCAGGACTTGAGCCTTGGCAGTTCTATGGACCAAGCACAAAGAAAGATAACTTTGTTTACCTCCACCAGATGGCAACCCCAAGCGAATCTGTTGTTGTTCGAGGGATCAAAGTCGCTCGCTTAAAGAGCGTCAAAGTATTGGGATCAGATGAAGAGCTCTCGTTTACTCGACGAACAGCTATTAATGACTACATGTTCAAGGATCCCGATGGTGAGGTCATCATCAATACTCGAGGACGAAGCTGGAAGGAACCTATTCCAGTTCTTGTTCTTGATATGAGCGCAAACCCAGACGAAGTTTCACTAAGGAATTGGTAATTATGATAAATCACTCCTGCCCAGAGTGGTATCTCGACGCAAAATTGGGATTGATGGTTTCATGGGGAGCATTCTCTGTTCCCGCTTGGGCTGAACCGATCGGTGAATTAGGTACAGTTGACGATTGGAATTATTGGTTTACCCATAACCCATACGCAGAGTGGTACCGCAACACCATCCGTATTGAGGGATCGCCGGCAAAGCAATTTCATATTCAAAATTTTAAGGACTGCGCATATGACGACTTGCTCGATATGTGGAAGGCAGAGTCATTTAACCCCGATGAATGGGCGAAATTGTTTGCATACTCGGGAGCTCAGTACATAGTTCCACTTTCGAAACATCATGACGGTATTACCTTGTGGGATGCTCCAGGAACCGGAACTCGTAATACGGTTTATCGCGGACCCAAAATGGACATCATGCAAAAGATTGCCGATGCGGTTCGTAAAGCGGGTGTTCGCTTCGGCGTGTATTACTCGGGTGGATTGGATTGGGAGGTTACCAAGAATCTGCCACCGCACTCAGATAATGATGCAACATCGGTATCAGCAAATCGCCCCGTGGATGCCGCGTACTCTTTCTACGCCTACCACCATGTGAAGGATTTGATTGATCGATATAAGCCGGATGTTCTCTGGAATGATATTGAGTGGCCTGACTTCTCCAAACGTGAAGGAAAGTACTCACTCGACTCACTCTTTGAGTATTACTACCAACAGGTTCCTTATGGTGTGGTGAATGACCGATGGGGCGCCGATCAGCATCGTGATTACAAGACCAGCGAATATCAACTCATGACGGAGAATGAGGATTTAGGAGCGTGGGAAAATTGTCGCGGAATTGGCCTGTCATTTGGTTACAACGCGGTGGAGTCAGAGACCCACTCACTTAGCCCTGAAGGTGCTATTAAGTACCTCCTCGATATCGTCTCGCGTGGTGGCAATCTGCTGCTCAATGTAGGGCCAACTGCTTCAGGAGAGATCCCTGAAATTCAGGCAAAAGTACTGCGTGGATTAGGAGATTGGATGGCGCTGTATTCGGATGCGGTGTACGGCACAAGAAGACATGATGGACTTTCAGCCTCGGATTCACCTTGGGTTCGTTGGGCTAAAAAAGGCAAGACCACATTTGCCTATATTGACGGTGAGGGCGCTCTTGAATTTGATGCGCCGGAAACTCAATTGTGGGAGGGCGATGCCGAAATTGTTGGCGGTGGCGCTCTTGAAGTAAAACGCAATAAGGAAAAAATCTCACTCGCTATCGCTCCACGTAAGGTAGCGGGACCAGCTGTAATCGCATTTAACAACCAAAGATAAAGGAGAAATGGCCATGGAGTTTAAGAATTTTGAGAGATTTAATCGTCCGGTGCCGACATGGTTTAAGAATGCGAAATTTGGCATCTTTATTCACTGGGGTGCATATTCTGTTCCAGCATGGGCGGAACCAATCGGCGAACTTGGCACCATCGATGATGAAACGTGGATGGCGCACAATCCATATGCAGAGTGGTACTACAACACTATTTTGATAGATGGCTCACCTGCTCAGAAGCATCATAAAGAGGTCTATGACGGAGCCCCATACGACAACTTCCTGGATATGTGGAGTGCAAAATCTTTTAATCCCGATGATTGGGCATCGCTCTTTAAGAAGGCAGGAGCTCGATACATCATCCCAACAACCAAACACCATGACGGTATCACTTTGTGGGATGCACCAGGTACTGGAACACGTAACACAGTAGCTCGTGGTCCAAAGCGGGATTTAGTGGGCGCTCTCGAGCAAGCAGTTCGCAAAGCTGGAATGAAATTTGGCGTGTATTACTCAGGTGGATTGGATTGGAGTATTTCGTTATTTCCACCAATGACAAAAGGTGAGCACGTTCGAGGCTATCGTCCAAAAGATGCTGCTTATGCGATGTATTGCTACGAACATCTCATGGATCTCATCACTAGATACAAGCCTGATGTGCTTTGGGATGACATTGAATATCCAGATTTTGCCAAGCGCGAAGGAGCATATTCGCTAGCGAAAATTTTTGATCATTATTACAAAACTGTTCCTCAAGGAGTTGTAAATGATCGCTGGGAAGTCCCACATGCTGATTACAAGACCAGCGAATATCAGGCAATGCTTGATAATGAGAGTGCAGAAGCGTGGGAAAACTGTCGCGGTATAGGACTCTCCTTCGGTTACAACCAAGTAGAGGATGAACGGCATTACATGAGCATCAATGCGGCTCTCCATCACCTCATCGACATTGTCTCTCGCGGTGGTACTTTGCTACTCAACGTTGGACCTACTGCGGATGGCATCATTCCTGATTTCCAACGCAAAGTTCTTGAGGGAATGGGCGCTTGGTTGGATGTCAATGGAAAGGCTATCTACGCATCAACAACTGCTAAGGATTGCAAACCATCTGATTCGCCATGGGTGCGTTGGACTGCTCAGGGCAACTCTCGTTACGCAATTATTGATGCCACAGGTTCAGTAACTTTTGAAGTTCCATCATCAATCACGGCAACCACCGCATCAGTTCTTGGTGGAGGCAGTGTCCAACTTCAGCGCAATGGAAATTCAGCAACTGTTGAAATCTCAGCTCCCAAGGTTGAAGGTCCAACAGTCCTTGAATTTAATTAAGCCGATAGCTGTCGAGGATATTCAACATTAGCGATGTAGATTGGAACGCACTCAAGCGAAACACACCGCAATGGTTTGTTGATGCCAAATTTGGCATCTTCATCCATTGGGGAGCCTACTCAGTTCCTGCATGGGGCGAACCATTGGGCGAGCTTGGTACGATGGAAGCTCGTACGTGGTTTCCCCACAATCCATATGCAGAGTGGTATTTCAACACGATTCGAATTGAAGGCTCACCTGCTCAAAGACATCACCAGGAGACATATGGTGGAGCGCCATATGACAATTTTTTGGATATGTGGAAGGCAGAGAAGTTTGATCCATCAGAATGGGCTTCGCTCTTTGCTCAATCTGGTGCTCAATACGTTATTCCTACAACTAAACATCATGACGGAATTGCCTTATGGGAGGCACCAGGAACTGGATCAAGAAATACAGTTGCACGTGGGCCTAAGCGAGACTTGATCGGTGCCATTCGTGATGCAGTAACCAAAGCGGGGATGCGATTTGGCGTTTATTATTCGGGCGGTCTTGATTGGAGCATCTCCAATCTACCGCCCCATAGCGACGAGTATGAACTTGTTCGACCAAGCGATGCCGCCTATTCGATGTACTGTTATATGCACGTGGCAGAACTCATTGATAAATACAAGCCAGAGGTTATCTTTAATGATATTAACTGGCCAGATTTCTCTAAGAGATACGGTGAATATTCTTTACCGGCCCTTTTTGAATACTATTACAAAAAAGTACCAACAGGTGTAGTTAATGATCGTTGGGGAGTACCACACTGGGATTACAAGACGAGCGAGTACAAATACAACCTCCACGTTGAGAACGAGGGAGTGTGGGAGAACAATCGTGGAGTTGGATATTCTTTTGGTTACAACCAATTAGAAACTGAGGAGCACTACCTCAATATTGAAAAGTTACTTCACCATTTTCTGGATATCGTCTCTCGCGGCGGGAATCTTTTGCTGAATGTAGGACCGACTGCATCAGGTGAGATTCCGCAACTTCAAAAGCGCGTGCTCTTAGATATCGGCGAGTGGATGAAGGTAAATTCTCGGGCCATCTATGGATCTAGGGTTGCTCCGGGTCTTGCACCTTCGGATTCTCCTTGGCTTCGCTGGACCAGGGTCGGAGAAAGTACTTTTGCTCATATTCAGGCGCAAGGAGATGTCTTACTACTTGCCCCAGCAAGCGCAGTTGATGTCTCTAAGGCGAGGACCATGGATGGTCAACATCTTGAGGTGAGGCGCGACGGTGATTACATCAAGTTCAGGATTGAACCCCTAGTTGGTCCAATCGCTGTCGTTGAATTTTCGTAAGTTTACTTTCGACGTAGCGGTGGATGATCAAGCATTTCCTCATGAACTGGACCAAGGTCTTGAGGTAATGAATCGTTTAATCTCTGGAGTTCTGCTGGAGTAAGTTCGACGCTAACTCCTCGACAGGAATCGAGAATTGATTCAGCTCTGGTCGCACCTGGAATTGGGATTGACACTGGTGAATTCGCTAAGTGCCACGCAATCGTGATCGCATATGTTGAGACTGCCTTTTCCTTGGCTAGTTCATCAAATGCGGTGTACATACCAGAACCGACTGCAGCTGAGTTTGCTATGCCACCCATGGGTGACCATGGCAGAAAGGCGATTCCATATTTTTCACACTTTGTGATGACATCGTGATCATGACGATAACGCGGACTCCATTGATTCTGAACCGAAATGAGCCCACCTTGTTCAGGAGTTCCGCCAATCTTGACCGCCAATTCGATTTGCTCAGCGGTGACATTGCAGAGCCCTACGTTTTCAACGATTCCATAGTTTTTAAGTTTGAGAACGTTTTCAAATTGCTCTTCGAAGGACATGTGGTGATCAAGGCGATGATGCTGCCATAACTTGATTTTTTCCACTCCCAATCTCAAAGCAGAAGCTTCAGCCGCTCTATAAAAGTAATGCTCATTGGAGTTTCGACCGCTTACGCCAAACCAGTTGTCTCCAGGCGCGCGAGTAATTCCACCCTTTGTAGCCATGACAACTTCAGATTTCTGGGCTGCTGAACCTGACCAAGTCCCCAGGGCCTCCCCGACAAGTTTTTCATTGTGCCCCATGGTGTTCCAGGTAGGTGCATATATGTCAGAGGTATCAAGCAAGGTGATTCCGGCATCAAGTGCGGTGTGAATTACTTTGATGGCTTCATCTCGCTTTTCCAAGATCCAAGCTTTCTCAGGTGGAAAGCCCGAAAGCGGCATACAGCCAAGTCCGATTGCTGAAACTTTGTAAGGACCAAGAACTCTTTTTACATTCATAGTTATGTACTTATCCTTTTCGTTAGCCGTTATCGTGGTTCAAGCACAAGACAGACTGAGTTGATACACCAGCGCGGATCAGTAGGAACATCATAACCTTCACCTTCAAAAACATGCCCTAAGTGAGAATCACAGGTCGCACATTGGACTTCGGTGCGGATGCGTGGAAAAAGCTTGTAATCGTGGAAAGTTTTAGGCCTAACATTTACAACATTCCAAACAGTATCTATCCATTAATCAACTAACATTTTTTAAACCTTCCCTTACGGAAGGACCTACTGATTTTTACTCACTGAGTTATCACCCTAAAGTGAGCAGTTTTTCAGAGCCACTTACGCTCGTAAGTGGGTTGTGTAGGGATTGAACCTACGACCCGGTGATTAAGAGTTAACGGACTACCAAACCACCGCTATAGCTATATTGCTCACCGATAGCGCTACCATCGCTAGCCAGGCGCTTCTGGGTAGTTTTGGTTTCTTTACATTGATGTAGCCGATGATCAATATGGCGACCAAGATATTGCTCTTTAACCAAATCTTTACATTATCTATTGCTCCATATTGATCTGGATAGCTATCAACTAGGGAGTATCTAATTCCAACTAGGCCTAGCCCGGTTACTAGAGCAAGAAGGGAGGAGTGAAGTACTCCTTTATTGAGCTTTGATTGGGAGGCAAGAAGGCCTCCAAGAAGGCCTGCCATAGCGATGAAATGAAGGATTAGCAGCAGATCTCTCGTTATTTCCATGGCCTTAACTCTACCTATACCAATTTGTTATCCAAATGTCGTCGCTTTTAGCCCCCGCCAGGCGTAGGTTCAGACCCGTTCAAAGCCCATCGGGGGCTTTGGAGAATAGGAAGTTCGATGTCGAACGAAGTCACAGAGAACGGCGTATCGCGACGCACGGTTCTCAAAGGCGCGGCCCTTGGCGGTATCGGTCTTGTTGGTGGAGGAACTCTTCTAACAAGTTGCGGTAGCGATGAGGCAA
>VGAE01000028.1 GCA_016870975.1 Actinomycetota bacterium | reverse complement strand
GCTATTTTGGATTAAAAACCAAGATGAAAGCCAAAAAGGTTGCTCCTTTGAAGTCATTTTTCTTGAAAGACTTGGCATCTTTCATGATGACCTTCTTCAAACCTTCGGCATAATCATCCGTACCTATACTACTAGTCTTTCCCAGGAGGGATCTCAGAGTAAGCTCGCGAAATTGAAACCAACTGGAATGTAACCCGCCTAACAAGATGACTCTCAAGGACACGTTATCACCAACCGCATGAAGAATTTTCGAAGTTGTTGCTCTTCCATATTGACGAATGCCATGCCATGGCGCAAGAGCTAAATTATTGGGAGAAGGGACCAAGTTAACAGACACAAGCGTTTGTCTCGTAGCATCTGAATGTTCTTTTAGCGCCAGGAAGAGGCTTACATCGTTTTCAATGTGCTCCAAAGCTGACTGCGTGATCACTACATCCACATCTTCAAGATATTTGCTCACATTCGTCGCCGAGTCGAGAAAGAACTCTGCTTGAACCTGGTCGGATACGGTTTTCCAGTTTTGCGAAGGAACGACGTCAATGCCCACGTAGAAGAAATCGTGGCCAAGCTCCCTCAAGATCTTGGCATAGCGACCACTTCCACAGCCAACTTCCAAGAGTCTTAATTTTGGCTTGTCAAGGAGATCCTTAAAATTCAATTGTGACCAGAAGAGATTGCACAAATTTCGACTCGGCGAATCATGCTTGTTCAAAATCGCCAGGTTGTCAAAACTTTCCCGGGGAAACCATTCGGGTTCAATTTTTAAATGTGAACTTGCCATATTGTCGCGTAAGTTGAAAAACAACCATTTGAGCTTACTTTTGCGACCTAAAGGACTATCTGCATTAATGAAATGAGAAGACGAGTTTTGTTCCATCCTCTCAGCCTATCTTCTCGAGATTGATGGTTGTATCATTCCCTCTTGAAGTGATTGAGGAGTCATGCACTCAGAATACAGACAAGACATTCAATCGCTTCGAGGCCTCTTCGTTGGGAAAGATAGCTCGCTCGTGAAAGTAGTGTCTTGCTGAGTAGTAGATTTCCAAGAAGCTCACATAGTACATCTGGATAGTTCGGTTTCTTCGCATTTTGCGAGGATCGACGCCTTTCCAATATTCTGCTAGAAGATTCAATTGGAATAGCATCCTTGCAAATCTATGCCCCTTTTCAATATGAAAGACGATCTACTGCAAGTGACTTGCACTCACATGAAGTGTCGAACGCACGGCTTATCATTTTCCCAAACTTCCCAAAAGCAATTTTTGTTTATCACCGTTGAAAACTACACTAAATTCGATGAAGGTTGCTTTTACGTAGTCAACTTCTTCTAGGTTTGAAGAATCTTTTTCAAAAGCTTCTGTTAGATCTGAAAAATACCTCGAAAAACGTGCAATCTGTTCAGAACAGCGATAGCCAAGTCAACGTTGTGAAGCTTAACCAATATGCGCTTCTGCCACCAAAATTTTCATATTGACAGGTGCTTGACCACTGATTGTAGAAATCACCTAGTAGAGACTCCTGCTTCCGTATTGTCTGATTCCATGCCACGGCCTTAGAAAATATTTCACGGGAGTGAGGATGAGATTTACAGAAACCAGACTCACTCTTGAACTTTTTGCATTGTCTGCAAGTTCTTGTAAGACTTTCAAATCTTTCTCTATGTGTTCAAGAGGCAATTGTGTCACTATTACCGCCGCGCCCTCTAAAGAATTCGTTCACATTGTTTGATGAGTCAACATGAAACTCCGTTTGCACATCTTATTCCTCTTGATATTGGTTACCTGATTCTCTAATGTTGATACCAAAGTCACTAAAGCTAAAATCACACGACTACAAAATTGATGCCTGTTAAACACGGCTCACTTAATTTACTTTCAATAACTTGTTTTTGGTATCAAGGATGTCGTCAAAGAATTGCGACCTAAGATCAAGAGAGATTGCATAAATTTTGACTTGGTTATCAGTCCCATTTATAGACTGAAGAACATTCTGACGTCAATCAACCTCAAAACAAGGACATTTCTTATGGGATGTATGAAGTCCCCTGTTATCAAGAAGACTTTTTGCACGCACTTCAAGATCAGATGATAATCAAGTGGACTCTCGTCACTAACTTGAGACTACACAATTACAAAGGTGTTTCTATTCTTCTCATTGGCAAGTTAGTGACGATTACTTTTGGAGAGGGGCTTAATGGTAACCTGAAATCGAGAGCCTCATAGGAAAAACCTTGAAGGGACTAGACCTTTATATTGATACGCCCTCAATCCTCAAGATTCTTCTCCACGGCAGCACGCAGGCGTTCTCCTATGGACGCATAGACCCAAAGTAAATGTATTATGTAATCAAATGGAAGATGAGATTCTTGAGTTCAACCATTGCGTGATAGGAGCACGTGGCTTACTGGGCCAAAGCGTTTATTCTGCATTAAAGGTAACTTACCCGAATAGGCGAATTTCTGTAGTCAAATCCGAAGCACTACTCGAAAATCTAGGAGTGGCTCTAGGCTTTGTTAATCGAAAAACTATTTTTTACTGGTGTGCAGGGCGCGCCAAAGCTTCATCGAGTAAAGAAGATTGTGAACGAGACCTAATTCTGTTTGCTTTGTTTGTAGAGAGAATTACAGAACTTAACGATGAAGCAACTATTGTATTTCTTTCATCGGGAGGAACAGTTTATGGCAAATCACCGGGACTAGTCAATGAACTGTCTCCCCTCAATCCTTTCTCTCATTATTCTGAAATGAAAATTTTGTGTGAAGGAATTCTACAAAAGCACAATTCCAAGGCTCTCAAGGGATTGGTGATTCGATTAGCAAATGTTTATGGTGCCATTGATTCCGAAAAAGCTTCAGGACTAGTCGATCGGATTCTAACAAAGCGAAGATTCAACCTTCTAGTGGACCCTGCTTCTCGAAAACAATACGGCCATTGCCGTGACTATGGAGGCAACATAGTTCGCATCAGTCAGAATTTCGCCAGATTTGATTCTATTTACGAAACGAGAAATCTCTTCCCTAATTTTGAATACTCCATTTCAGAAATAGTCCAAGTAGTAACAGAAGTGACTGGCCAGCCTATTTTTATGGACTTGGGAGTTCGCTCGGAATCACTTGAACTTGAAACAGTTACACTCGCAACTAATCCCGCACTAACACCTCTCGAAATGGATTGGATAGACTTACCCTATTATATTTCTGAATTTTTCTCGACGAAGGAGTGAAGAGTATTTCTACAGGTACTAATATTCTGGTCACTGGTGGAGTCGGATTCATAGGCTCGGACTTTGTTAGGTTATTGGACGAACTCCAGTGTTTTGATCGCATTTACCTAGTTGATTCACTCACCTATGCCTCCGACCTCAGACGTCTTCATGGCTTGTCAGCGAAAATTGAACTTATTGAGTCCTCCGTCGTCCAAACGAAGTCTTACGAAAATGCACTCAAGGCATGTCACTTTGTAGTTCACTTCGCTGCAGAGAGCCACGTTGATAGGAGTATAGAAGATGGAACAACTTTTATTGAATCAAACATTGTTGGAACTTACCAATTGCTTGAAGTCTGTCGCCAATATCCAAATGTAAATCTGCTACACATTTCCACAGACGAAGTATATGGCTCACTCGAATTTGGTGAAGCTGACGAATGTGCACAGATTAACCCTGCTTCAGTTTATTCGGCATCAAAAGCGTCGTCCGATTTGTTAGTGATGGCAAACTGGAGGACACACAAGCAGAACATAAGTATCTCAAGATGCACTAATAACTTTGGTCCATGGCAGAACTCTGAAAAATTTATCCCAAAAGCGATTAATTCTGTTTTGAAAGGGGATCCAATCCCAATCTACGGAACGGGATCAAATCAAAGAGAGTGGATATATGTTACGGACCATAGCAAAGCAATATTGGCAATTTTACGTAATTTCACTCCTGGACAAATATTCAATATTGGATCCGGTTTTCGGTACAGTAACTTGAATCTGGCTCAAGAGATTCTAAAACACCTAGGGGCACCAAAGACTCAAGTGACTTTTGTTCCAGACAGAAAGGGTCATGACTATAGATATGCCTTGTCCTCGATTAAATTGCAAGATGAGCTCGATTGGAAACCTGAAACCACTTTTCTTGATGGGCTTAAGGCTACGATTCAATGGTACGAAACTTGGTATAAAGAATGGGGAGAAGCTTACGAATGATTGGCATTGTTCTTGCAGCGGGAAATGGAACCAGAATGTGGCCACTGACGAAATCCATAAGCAAACATCTCTTACCCATTCATGACAAACCTATGATCTATTATCCAATCACTACCTTGATGTTTGCTGGTGCGCGAGAAATTGTCCTCATAGCCACACCACAACATGTTCGTAGTTATAGAGAGCTCTTGGGGGATGGATCTCAATGGGGTTTGAAGTTTCATTTCATCATCCAAGAAACTGCGACTGGCATTGCTGACTGCTTTAGGCTCATACCCAAGACACTTCAGTCTCAAACTGCTACACTCATATTGGGTGACAACTTCTTTTTTGGGATGGGATTGGGACAAACTCTCCGAAATAGCTTCAGCGGTGAGGGAGCACTTTGTCTTGCCTATAAAGTTGCCAACCCCTCAGAGTATGGAGTGGTCGTTTTTGACCAGTTCGGTAACCCATCGAAGATTGTTGAAAAACCGGAGGGCCACATAAGTCATTGGGCGATACCAGGGATTTACTGGTTTGACCACCAATGTTACGGCCTTGCGCGCTCTCTAAAACCCAGTCAAAGAGGTGAGCTGGAGATCACTGATCTATTGAAGTCATACTTGGAGAATGCGAGATTGCAAACTCAAATCCTTCCGAGAGGAACAACATGGTTGGATGCAGGAACTCCACGAAGTCTTCTTAGCGCTTCAAGCTACGTCGCAGTCATTGAAGAACGACAAGGACTCAAGATTGGATGTCCGGAAGAAGTGGCCCTGCATGAAGGTTACATAGATTCTTCAGCTTTTAATGACTTAGTCTTAAGGCTACCTCAAGGAGATTACAAAACCTATCTCCAAGGGCTGATATAGGTTTGCATGTCGAACCTCAATGTTATCGTAATTTCGGTTCCAAACTCAAATAGATTGAATCCTCTGAAAGCACAACTATACTTGAGCAATAAATTTCGAGTTTACATTCAAGCAGCTGAGATGTTTGACAAGCACGCATCTGAATTCTCGCCAAACTATTCCAAACAAAAGCAAATCTATGGTAGACATTTGTCGGAAGGTGAAATTGGATGTACAATTTCACATTGGACTATTTATAAAAACTTTAGATTTTCTGATGCCCCGTGCATAATTCTAGAAGACGATGCGCGAATTCCCAATATAACTAACTTTGAATCCTTGATTGAGAAATTCATCAGGCACAACTCAAGTAAGAATGCTGTCTTGAGCCTGCTTCCCTGGCGCCAAGAAATGGCTCACGACAAGTTCAGGCCTAAAATCAATCGTTTGGTGGGTCGAACCCCCCTCACGGTTGGATATGTCATCACACCAAGGGCTATGCAAGAGTTGTATCTTGTCAATAAAGATTACGCTTACCTGCCAGATTGGCCACCTTCATCGACCGTCTTTTATACTTCTGTAACTGGCGTGATTAGTCACGGAGATGACGAAACTTTCTCACTTATTGATGTTCGCGGGCGCTTTGAGGTTGCAAGAAACTCTTTGCTCTACCGATTAAGGTTACGTTGTAATCTTCGACCTTTACAACACTTTGAAAACTTCACCGAGTACCTTCGCGCACTTTTTCTACCCGGAATTACTTGGCGTTTAGACGTCATAAGAATGAAGCTCTTTTATTTTCTTTAGTGAATTTCGTATTACCTAGAATTGACAAATCTATTCTTCACTCAAAGCATAATTCGTGATTTCCGTTCGAATATCCCAGAGCTCTGGAAAGAAAGAGAAAAAGTTCAATTTCGCCAAGATCTCAACCGGGGTTCCTTGAGTCCCCTGTACCTTCATTCCAATGCTTCGTTCAACTACTTTGAAGTGGCGTTGACGCCATAGACCAATTCGTTCATCAAGTTCCAGAAGCCACTCAGCGAGTTGATAGAGATCTTCATATTTTCTGTCATTGAGGAAGAGGTCAAGTAGCGAGAGTTTCTCTTCTCCCAAGAGTCGATGAAATTCCTTGCCTAGTTGGGGCACAGCCTTTCGAAGCCCGTTGAATCCGGGCGAATCAAATCCTGACCCGTGTCCTAATGCGCGACGGACTTGTTGATAATCCCAGGGGGACATCTTCTCCAACATGTCGAGGGCGCTGTGAGTTTGAAGGATACAGAGCACAGCACGACTTAGTAGTCGGTGCGCTTCTCGAAGATTATTTCCTTTTAGTTGTGCGATCGTCTCGATAACTTCACTGGTAGCAAGTTTCAACCAGAGCTCTGACGATTGATGAACCACCGCAAACAAGAGTTCGTCGCGATGTTCCCACTCATCTGGTCCCTTTTGCAGACTTAGAAGTTCATCTGTGCGAACGTAATTCTCATAATCACTTTTTGCTGTTCCTTGAAGAACGGGTGGCTTCGCGTAACTCATGTTGTCAGGATAGACCCGTTATGGGACTCAGTAAAAGCGCCAAATACTTGAAGGCTCGGCCTGTGTGTCATCTCACCGGATCGACAGGTGCAGGACGACCGTCAGGATAGAAAGCGGCCGAAGCAGATCCTTCGGGTCGAAAGAGCCCAAGAATCCAGAGATCTTCAGGATTTGGATTATGTATCGCATGCAAGAGACGCGGGGATACATGGAAGGCGGAACCCTTCACTAACTTCTGCTCACTTCCATCGGGGCTTGCAAGAGCACCGCTACCGCGAACAATCACGCAGATCTCGTCATAAAGATGATAGTGCTGCGGCGCTCCAGAAGATGGAATAAATCCCACAAAAAGCGTTGCACCTCGACTTCCATTCGAGGCATCAAAGAGCACCTCAAATTGTCTATCTCCTGTCGCCGCCTGATGTTGGGCTGCACCAAGTCGAGTCGCTGCAACGCGTGAAGCAGGGTCGATCTCTCGCTTGAGAATATCTGCCCAGGGAGTGATTGGCGAAGGAACGCTTGCCACCACAACTTCGAACTTATCTGATGATTTTTCGGACTTCAAAACCAGCGATTCGCCATCCAAAAGCAAGATTGCACTCCCCTCCAAAAGGGCAACGTCGCTAGCTTTCTCTGTTAAATCAGCTTCTTTGGTGAGTGAGCCAAAGGAAAGTTTCTCGAATGTGGCCGAACCCGCACCGCCAAGGACATAGAAATAGAGATCATGATCTTTAGCTACAAACTTGCATTCAGATGGGGATTCAAAAACATAATGATGAGCTGACATCGCCTCTGCGAAAGGTCCTGATGGAACAATTTCGAAGCGAGTAACACCAGCGCTAGCCTCAAGACCAGTTAAAGCCGATGCGTGTCGGACGATTCCTGCGCTCACTGACAAGTCCAGCTCTTTCTTAAGCTAAGAGGTTTCGATGCTTGTGAATAGCGGCGAGAATTCGATCGACATCAATGTGGTTGTTGTAGAAGTGTGGGCTAATGCGCAGGTTGCCATCACGGGAGGAGACAACGACTCGTTCCTTATGTAAGGCGTTAACCATTGCATGCTCGTCTTTCGTTTTTACCGCAATCATCGCAGCGTGATTCCCATCCCCAGAAGGGGTGGCTACCTGTGCGCGTAACGCGGTTAAACCTTCACGCAATTGCCGATGAACTTCCTTTGTGTGAGCCCATGCTTCATTGATTCCGACATCGAGAAGCAACTTAATACCGGCGGCGGAGGCATAAAGCGTAGGAATAGGTGGCGTTCCACCTTCAAAACGGCGAGCATCTTGAGATGGGTCGTAGTTGAAGATGTCCATCGCAAAGATATCCCGGGCTGCAAACCAACCTGTATTCGTCGGAATGAACTTTGAATTGCCATTCACCAGAAGAAACCCGAGACCTGGGGTGGTCAAGAGATATTTGTGTCCACCGCCGATGAGAAAATCTGCTCCAAGTGAATCAAAGCTGATTGGCATTGCTCCACCTGATTGATAAGCATCAACCAAGACGGGAACGCCATGTCTATGTCCCATCTCCACAACACTCTTGATATCGGTCATCGCACCGTTTCGATAACAGACGTGTGTGACAGCTACAAGAGCGGTGTCTTCATCTATCGCCTTCTCTAGCTTTGCTAAATCCAGAGTGTTATCGGTTTCGGCCGCGATATGGACCACTCTCGCGCCACGAAGTTCCTGCGCGTGTGCAATTTGACCAAGAGTTGGAAACTCAAGACTGGTTGTAACGATCTTCTTTCGGCTTCGCGAGAAATCAAAGGCGGACATCAAGGAATTGAGAGCTGCAGAAGCTGAAGGTGTGACCGCTACTTTGGATTCACTCGTTCCAAAAACTTTTGCAATAAGTCCTCGGACCTCTTCCTGCTTCGTCACCCAGAGATCCCAGAGCGCGCCCTCGGATTCCATTCCATCGAGATACTCATCGAGCGCCGCACGAACTTGGTAGGCGAGCGCACCTTGCGAGCAAGAGTTGATGTATGTGACTCGGTCGAAGACCGGAAAGAGATGGCGGTAGCGAGCGGCGGTATCGAGGGTCAAGAGTGGGGATCCCCTTTCAGAAGAAAGCCAAATATAACCCCGCCCGCCAT
>VGAE01000027.1 GCA_016870975.1 Actinomycetota bacterium | reverse complement strand
CCATTTGCTAAGTAAAGGTAAACTCCGCTTCTAATTGGAGACGTCGCATAGCCCGGTCTAGTGCGCCTCACTGCTAATGAGGTTTTCCTGAAAGGGAATCGGAGGTTCAAATCCTCTCGTCTCCGCAAGGAATATTGATTATCCATTTAAAGTGGACTTTAAACGGTTTTCTATTGCCCGTTTTTTGACCAGTTTTCTATTCTCAAGTTTCTTCTCTTGGTGAATTCCATCGAACCCTCACGGTATTCTAAATAGCTTTGTTTACTTCTTGGGACTGGCGAGGTCTTGAAAACACCCTCAACTTCGTCGAACATTTGCACTTCCTTGTAATCTTTCGACACTAAGTCATTTAGTAGGAAGAAATCAACATATTCCTTGAAGCCCTGAAAGAGACTAAAAAACGAACTGTATGTTCCCAACACTGCTGATAGCGGACTCTTGTCGTTGGAATAGTGCAAACGTATACACTCTAGAGTTAAGTCAAATGTATCGGCAATAAAGTGATTGAATCCTCGTTCACCATTTATGGTCATTTTGCCGTCAATTCGATTTCTGGGGAAAACAATAAATGCCTCTATCGTCGAATTCAAGCTTTGGAATTCATTAATTAATTCTGGCTCTATTTCTGTGATTACGTTTGTCAATTCTGTTCGAGTACTAAGTGAATTAGCAATGGAATCACTTGATAAGTAATAAACACCAAATTCACCCTCATCCATCAAATATTTTCCTACAGGTGCGTTTTTCAGTGAGAATGCTTTACCCGATAGAAATAATCCATTTCCCAGATCAAAGGCTCACAAATAAACGATACTATTTGATTAGTTTCACAGATAAAGCAAGAAGTAAGCGTGAGAGAATCACCAAAGCGTGTACCCACCATCAATTGAAAGAATTTGTCCAGTTACATAGTCAGAAGCCGGAGATGCAAAATATAGAATTCCATTACCAATATCCTCAGGCGTGGCCATTTCTCCCATAGGTGTTAATTCTTTTATGCGCCTACCAATGTGTTTACCTTCGGGGGTGGCAAGCAAATCAGTAAGCATTTTAGTTGACGTGTAACCGGGGGTAATACAATTTACCCGAACCCCGAATTTAGCCCACTCAGCGGCCAAACTTTTTGTTAAGTGAATAACGCCTGCCTTACTGCTTCCATAATGAACATGGGGGTGTTCACTGTTCACAATAATGCCTGAAATTGACGAAATATTTATGATTTTCCCGTACTTTCTTGCAATCATCTTCGCACCCAGTTTTTGAGACAGCCAGAAAACCGAACTCAGATTTGTTCTAATCATCAAATCCCACTCATCGGCAGTGATTTCTGTAGCAGGTTTCCATTGCCCGATAGCGGCATTGTTTACTAAAATATCTATTTCAAAATTCCGTCTTGTAATTTCTTCAACCAAAACAATAATTTCTTTTTCGCTTGATAATTCAGCCGTTATGTACTCAGCTTTGCCAAAGTGATTAATTTCAGAGGCAACCGAATTAAGCCTTACTTCATTTCGGCCGACCAAAATTACTTTTGCACCGGCTTGGGCGAGTATGTGAGCAGCTGCTTCACCAATTCCCTGACCCCCACCTGTTACAAGGGCCACCTTTCCATCGATCCGGAAAGGATTTTTGTTTGCCGCTACTCCTAAGTTTGACGCCGCCATACCTTACTTATCCATGTCGATATGCACTTTTACGCCATCGGCGGGCATGTTTTTAGCAAATTCGAAGGCTGCTACCGAATCGCTGAAATTAAAGTGGTGGGTAATCAATTTCTTTACTTGGAGTTTTCCGCTAGCCATTAAATCAAGAGCTTTTGGATAAACATGCGCATACCTAAAGACATGTTCAATTCTGGCTTCCTTCACAATCGCGGCTGCTATATCCCAAGCGACGTTTTCTAAGGGAATTCCAACGTGAACAATGGTTCCTCCAGGTCTAAGTGGCAAGACAACTTGCGAAGCTACTTTTTCATTTCCGGAACATTCAAAAACTATATCTACACCACGATTTCGCGTCTCGGCCAACACAATTTTGGCCAAGTCTTCTTTAGCGGAATTTACCGGAATAAATCCGCTGAAACTTTTTGCGATATCCAATTTTGGCTGTTGTATATCGGAGATAATAACTTTGCTACAGCCCCCAGCAATCGCACACATTGCAGTTACCAAACCAATCGGGCCAGCACCATAGACAAGAGCGATATCACCTGGAGTTATTTGAGCGCGAGTGGCTGCCATCATTCCTACCGCAACTGGTTCAACCATCGCTCCTTCCTCTAGTGAAACTCCTTTTGGAAGTTTGAAAGTAAACATTTCGGGATGTATAACTTCTGGTCTAAGGCATCCGTGAAATGGTGGAGTAGCCCAAAAACTGATTTCGGGATCCAGGTTGTATCGACCAATCATTAATTCATGGCTGTGCGGATTAGGAACACCTGGCTCCATACAAACCTCATCTCCAACTTTTAGCGTTGTTACTTCTGAGCCAATTTCAATCACCTCGCCGGCGCCCTCGTGTCCTAGAATCATCGGAGCTCGAACAACAAATGGGCCGATGTATCCGTGGGTGTAATAGTGAACATCGCTGCCGCAGATTCCTACCTTGCGCATTTTGATGCGGACATCCCGCGGACCTAGAACTTCTTTTACCGGAAAGTCTCTAAGTGAAAGTTTTCCCTTTTCTTCAAGAACTAATGACAACATAAGGTCTCCTTAAGTGGCTTTCGGCTATATCAATGAGCGTAAAGTACAAATTCCCAGTTATCAATCAAATACTTCTAAGTCTGAATCGCAGTTTCCCAAATCCATAACAATTCGTTATTTATTCCTTTCTCAGCATGAGAAACACCATAAATAACCCCTTGAAAAGGCTGTGACGTGATAGTTGACTACCTACGTTCGGAGCCAGCCTAGCCTCCGACCAGAAGGAGACAAATGAAGAAAACAAAGAAAATCTTGGGTCTCGCTTCATCAATCGCTCTGATTGCTTCATTGTCCGTTGGAACTCCAGCGGCGAATGCGGCGTGGAGCCTTTCTGAAGCAGCGAAGCCATATAAAGGAGTCACAATCAAGCTCCCATTCTTGGATCGCCCAGGATACAAAGCGGCAATTGCGATGGTTCCAGAATTTACAAAACAAACTGGAATTAAAGTAAAGTGGGACATAATCCCCTACGAAAGCACCCTTCAGAAGTTAACACTTGATTTTACCGGTGGAAAAGCAACTTATGACGGCGTCCTAGCAGACGTTGTCTGGATCGGTAATTTTGGTGCTTCGGGTTGGATGGTTCCGCTAGAGAAGTTCTATAAAGATTCCAAACTTGCTGATCCAAAATTGAATCTAAAGGGATTCTTCCCAATCTTGCTTGATTCATTTGGTACTTGGAATAAGACGGTCTACGGACTTCCTTTTGACAACTATGCAGGTGTTATGTTCTATAACAAGTGCATGCTAAAGGATGCAGGATTTGATGCACCGCCTGCCACTTATCAAGATCTTTTGACTAAGTACGGACCAGCTCTTACCAAGAACGGAAAGTATGCTTACGCGCTGCAATCCGCTCGTGGTGAAACACAGTCCGCAGATTCATTCATGCGAATGATTTGGGCTGGTGGAGGATCACTTCTCAACAAGAGCTTCAAGCCAAATCTTTCTTCAGTTAAGTCCGTTGCTGGACTTCAACTACGTCAAGATTTGATGAAGTTCATGCCACCTAGCATCGTCGCAGACGATCATTCAGAAGTAGTAAATGCATTCGCTCAAGGTAAAGTCGCGATGATCACCGAATGGAGCGCATTTAATGCGACCATCACAGATCAGAGCACATCAAAGGTCACTCCAGAGTGCCTTGGATATGCCCTCGAGCCAGCTGGTCCGGTTGGCAAGCCAATGCCAGCTCTTGGTGGATTCTCACTCGGAGTCAGCTCCAAGACTTCCAAGCAAAAACAAGCTGCAACTTGGCTATTCATTCAGTGGGTAACTTCTGAAGCAAATGCCAAGACTTACATCACGAACGGCGGAGTTTCTGGCCGTATGGCGGTCTACAAAGATGCAGAAGTCAAGAAGTCTGGACTCTTTGGACCGATGGTTGAATCATGGCAGAAGTACGGAAATGCAGTCTTCCGTCCACGATTCCCAGAATGGCCTGCAATGTCTGAGCAAATTGCTGCAGTTGGAACCGACATTCAGTCAGGAAAGATATCAATTAAAGATGGAGCCAAGAAACTTGATGACTCTATTTTGAAGATTCTTACTGATGCCGGTTATTACTCTGGCAAGAAGCCGAAACTTCAGTAGGTAAGGGAGCTGATTGGGAGTGTCAAAGGCAAGTAGTCACGATAGTGGCTCTGCCTTCACACTCCTAAAAAGTGCAATTGGAGAAGTGGAGGGTGTTTTTTCACCCTCCACTTTTCAAGACCTTGAACATATTTGCGAGAAGTTATCGAGTGCAAAATCAGTAGTTTGTTATGGAGTTGGCAGAGAGGGTCTAGTTATGAAATCTCTCACCATGCGTTTAATGCATGCTGGTATTCACGCCTACTTTGTTGGTGATATGAATGTGCCTCCGGTTGGTGATAAGGATCTATTCCTTGTGAGTGCTGGGCCCGGTCACTTTTCAACTGTAGAAGCACTTTCAAAAGTTGCTTCTGATTCCGGAAGTGAAGTTGTAACATTCACCGCCCAGAAAAATTCTGTTTTCAAAGTTCCCAATCAGTACGTTGTCAATATTCCAGCTCGAACCATGGCAAACGATCTAGACAAGAGCATCACACAAGTTCTGCCAATGGGAAGTCTTTACGAAGTTGCCCTCTTTCTCTATTTTGAAATACTGATCCTCCTCCTACGTGATTATTTGAAAGAATCTGCTACTTCGATGAGAGAAAGACATACCAATCTTGAGTAATCGAACTCCCTCATTAAAGAGAAGAAAAGGGCGACGCAAGAAGGCAAAACTTCCGATAAGCGCAAAAGTAATGCTTCTGCCATCCGTAATAACTTTATTTGTGATTGGAATTTTCCCGCTGCTATTTGCAGCCTGGGTGAGTACCAGACAATACGAATTATCAAAGCCTTATGAAGAAAAAGTCTTTTTGGGAGTGCAGAATTATTTAACCGTACTTACCGACCCTGAATTTTGGACAGCACTAAAAATTACTTTCACATTTTTTATCATTGCATTACCTATCCAGTTATTTCTTGGAACACTAATAGCGTCATTTGTATACGGATTAAAGCTTCCGTGGTTTGCTGCGATAACGAGAGTGGTTCTAGTTCTCCCAATAGCCGTGACGCCCACCATCACAGGTTTGCTCGGGAGACTGCTCTTTAATAGCGATTTTGGGTTGATTAACTACGGACTTTCATTTTTCGGCAGACCGCCTATTCAATGGCTAGCTGAACAAAAAGCTGCATTAGTTGCAATAATTATTTTAGATACATGGCAATGGACGCCATTCGTAGCACTGGTACTTCTAGCTAGCTTGATGGTGATTCCGCCACACATCCTTGAGGCTGGCAGACTTGATGGCGGCACTGGCTGGAAAATCTTCCGGCATATGCAATTACCGTACCTCCTACCTGGATTTACAGCGCTCTTGATTTTAAGAACCGCAGACATTTTAAAGATGTACGACACGATATATGCATTTTCAAAAGGTGGCCCGGGCGTAGCAACTGAACTGATAACGCTTTATATTAATCGGATTGGATTTGGAAAAGTATTTAACGTTGGCCTAGGAGCTACCCAAGCGATACTACTTCTCATAATTTGCATAGTTCTATCAAGAACCTACATAAGACTCTTCTATAGAGATGTGGAGGCTTAAGATGATTTTGAAGTCTACTAAAAGAAGGCGAAAACTAAGAATGCGTCCGTGGGAGGCGCTATTTGGGTTTGTTTTAATGATTACAATACTGTTCCCTGTCTATTGGATGATCATCACTGGCGTAAGACCCCAAACGGAAACTTTTGATAGTAAACCAAAGCTAATTCCAACCATCACATTCGAGCATTATCAAGAAATTATTCAAGAGGGTTCAATAATTCAGGGTCTTATAAATTCGATTCTGATATCAACGATATCCACGGCTTTGGCTCTTCTACTAGGAGTTCCAGCGGCTTATGTACTTGCTCGCTGGAACTTCAAAAGAAAATCTGACTTATGGTTTTGGATTATCTCAAATCGCTTTATTTCGCCAATAGCGGTTGTCTTACCATTTTTCTTAATTGCAATTAATTTTAATTTGGTTGATACGTATTGGATTATGATTATTATTTATCAAACATTTGCAATTCCATTTGTAGTATGGCTAGCAATAGACCAATTCAAAGCTATTCCAAAGGAGGTCGATGAAGCAGCCTCAGTAGACGGCGCGTCAATATTTAAGACGTTCTTCCGCATTAATTTGCCAATCGCAATCCCCGGAATTTCAGTGAGCGCTATCCTCGTATTTGTTGCCTGTTGGAATGAACTGCTTTTCGCACAAATTCTGACTCGTTCAGAGGCAATAACTGGACCGGTAGTTGCCTTGGGTTATATGTCTGGTTACGACATTAGATGGGGACCGATGATGGCAACTTCTACCCTGGTTGTACTCCCAATTCTTTTATTTGCGGCAATTCTTTCGAAGAACTTGGTCCGAGGACTTGCGATGGGAGCCATCAAGTAAATCTGGAGTTTTGTTACTCAATTTCCAAGTTGATGTAGCTCATGCATAAATGATTTTGTTGTGTCGTAAAGAGAAGAATAAATTTCAAAAAGTGGTTCGTAAACATTTTTAAGAGCTGAGTTGGCTGAGACGATTTTTGAAGTTCCTTGCCATTCTCTTATAGATTCTGGGCCGGGAACCAAGCCAATTGCTATTCCGGCCAAAAAAGCATCACCATATGAAGCTCCAAATGTAAATGGAGCGACTTCTTGAGGTACGCCAGAGATGTCGCTGGTGGCTTGTAACCAAACTTGATTCTTCGTACCGCCACCAACCGATTTAATAACTTTTGGTTTGGCACCAATTTTTGAAAATAGTTCAACATGTTGCCTGACGCCGTAAGCCATACCTTCTAATACGGCACGGAAAAGATGGCCGCGTGTATGCATTAAATTCAAACCAAAGAAGACTCCTTTTGCCATCGGATCCATAATGGGTGTTCTTTCACCGCTAAAGTAAGGTAAGACGACTAGTCCATCTGATCCAGGAGGAATTTTCTCAGCCTCTTCTACCAGAATTGAATATGCTGAAACTTTCCCTAATTCTTCCAACCCAAGTAACTCTTTAGAAAAGTTATCTCTGAACCATCGAGTTAGTGAGCCACTCGTAGACATTCCGGCAAGTAGGCACCAGGTGTCCTTAAAGAGATAAGGCGAAGCCCAGAGGCGTTTATCTCGAGCGCTCTCGTTATCAGTTACTTGAATCATAAAAATTGTAGATCCATACATCATCATCATTTCGCCGGGTTTTGTTACGCCAACACTTAGCGCTTCTGCCGCTGCATCGATAGTCCCGACCGCGACGGGCGTGCCGGGGGTAAGTCCGGTTAATTTCGATGCCTCATCTGTTACATAGCCTGCAACTTCTCCGGACCAAATAATCTCGGGGAGCTGTTCAATTGAAATATAGTCAGAAGAGAATTCATCGCTCCAACACTTCTTTTCTGGGTTATACAAGGGCACAGAACATCCAGCCGATAAATGATCTATTACAACCTTTCCGGTCAACCTAGCCACAATAAATGTGGATGCATGCACAAACCAACGCGCTTTTTTGTGAACATCTGGTTCATTCTTCTTTATCCAAAGTATCTTCGGACCTACAGATTGTGCTGATAAACAATTTGCGGCTCGCTCATAAATATTCGCTACACCAAATTTTTCATTTAATTCATCAATTTCCTTGTAAGCACGAGTATCAACGCCATAAAGAATTCCCATCCGCAATGGCTTTAAATTCTCATCAATTGGCAAAACGTCTGGGCCAATTGCGCTAATACCGACAGCCTTGATTTCACGATTCTTAACATCAGCTTTTTCAATTAATTGAAGTGAAAGTTTACAAAAATCTCCCCACCAAGTTTGTTCAGCGTCATGCTCAACCCAACCAACTTTTGGAAGTACCAACTCATGTGGAAGGGATGCTTGGGCGACAACTTCACCGTTGGGAGTGGTCAAAACTCCCTTAGATTCGTAGGTGCCGATATCGATACCAAGAAGAAGTTGGCGCATTGTCTTCTCCATCCTTTTTTCCAGGCAATTTTAGTCTTGATTTATCTTTTCCACTCAATACTTGAGATTGAATTTGACCCATTCTATAAGGAATATGCAAATAACTTGGTGTGTCCCAAATATGTGCAGGAAGAAAGCTCTACAGTCGAGGAATTAAAAGAGCCCAATACCGTGATATCCAAGTCACCACCAGTGTTACCCCCTTCCCTCAATTTGTCTTCTGCAACCTGGCTGACGACACAAAGTCGATTAATGCAGTTATCAGAGACGTGGAAGATGGGTTGAATTCTTGAACTTTGCAAGAAAGTTGTCGCAGAAGCAAAATGTTCGCTATTGGAGCTTGACCAAGTGCTCTGGCACCAAAATGCGGTAAAGAAACGACAGACCTAATCTTGAGTTGCCCTAAGTGCGGTGGGAGTAATGACCGTATGGAGGCGGTACCTGGCACTCGTCAGTTCTGGCTATTTGGTGAGCGCAAGACTAAGTTGATAGTCCGGTACTTGATGGGGAATGGTGGATACATAGGTGCCAACTTTGGAGTTGACCAGATAATTTCAAAATTAGTAACCAAGTATCAAATCTTCTCTGCGATTACTTTTCCAGGGTTAAGAATCCAATTTGGGTCGAGGGCTTGCTTTATTTCCCTCATAAGCTCGACTGCGCTCTCACCGGTTTCTTCGACTAGTAACTCAATCTTGCCCATGCCAATCCCATGTTCGCCGGTA
>VGAE01000026.1 GCA_016870975.1 Actinomycetota bacterium | reverse complement strand
ATGCGTCATACCAAATGTTCCAGTAGGAATTCCGCCGCCAATTGCTTTTCCAATCGTCAACATATCCGGCTTCAAACTTAATTCCGCAGTCATTCCTCCAGGACCAACCGAGATTGTATGTGTCTCATCAATGATCCAGACTGCGCCATACTCATTTGCTAATTCTCCGACCGCTACTAAATATCCATCATCAGGTAACACAATTCCAACATTGGTCATCGCAGGTTCCATCAAGATTGCAGCCACATCACCGTGCTTCAAAGCTGCTTCCATCGCCGCAAGATCGTTGAACTCCACCACTCGAGTGGTCACGTAAAGCGGAACTGGCGCACCAATATTTCCTTCTCGCATCACAGTTGCACCAGATGCGTCAAGAGTCGCAAAAGTTTCATCAACCGATCCGTGGTAACACCGATCAATGACCACAACTTTGGATTTGCCAGTAATCAACCTCGAGTAACGAATCGCGTGGCGATTGGCATCCGTCGCCGATACAGTAAATTGCCATAACGGCAGTCCAAAACGTCGCGCTAATTCGGATGAAGCCGCAACTGCATCATCGGTCGGCAACATCGCCGTCATTCCTCGTTTTAATTGGGCTGAAATCGCAGTCACTGTTGCTTCGGGTGAATGTCCCGTCATCGAACCTGTATCGCCTAGACACAAATCAATGTACTCATTTCCATCCACATCAACGAAATGTGCTCCTTGGGCCGAAGCCACAAATAGCGGGTATTTTCCGGGCCATTTCGCCATCCATGACATCGGAACTCCGCCAGGCATCACGCCTTTAGCTTTTTCAAATAACTCGCGGCTCTTGGATGTGCGCGCTATAAATCGTTCTTCTTCGCGCGCATGTAATTGCTTGAGTCGTACCCGGTCAATCACGGATTAAGTCTCCTCAAATACAAATAAAGCTTCGAGATAAGTATCGCTGGAAATCCCCAAATTCGCTGCATCAGGAGGCGCAGTTTGGGGCTCAATGCAGACCCCATCTGAATCTTGGTCATAGACCACCCAATATGGCGCATCAGATTCAATCTTTATCTGCAACGCATCTTCCCAATACACAGTCGGCGTGCCCCGAACTTCGGTGAATGCATCATCCCAAGGCGACGACGTGGGAGTAATCAACTTTCCAGTTGGTAAATAATCATTTCCACGTTCCAGCATCTTTCCCGGATGGAAATCTATTTCGACTGGGCCACCTCTTGCTAATTCGCGAGGAAACCACGGATGAAATCCGAGCCAAAATGGCAGTTCGCAATTACCAGCCTCATATTCAAGTGACCATCGAAGTGCGTTATCCAACAACTCAAATCTCTGTTCTACTCGCGCACCGGGATACGGTTCAGGAAAATCCAAGGCAAATGCCCCATTACCAATCTCTTCCCACGAAGAGGTTAAACCGAATCCATGTATTGCATTAGGCGCCGCTAAATTAATCGGTAACTGAAACTCGTGACCGCTCTTATCTTTAATTACTCCATCACGAATTCTTCCCGCCCATGGCGCCATTGCATACCAACCCCAAGTCAGAATCTGGTCGCGAAATGGAACAGCGCATTCAATCTCGCGAAATCGGATCGATGAAATTCGCGCACCCTGATCAACATCAATTTCTAATGAAATTTCGCCACTATCGAGGGCATGGTGCAAAGTCACTGCGAAATCTTATTGAGAGTGCGGTCATGACCTACTATGACCGCCCTAAAATCCCAATTTACGCTCACTTTCGGGCAGGCTTCGGTCATAACTTCGGACATGACCGGGAGTGCCAAGCGTGCTCACAACGAATACCACGGAGCTCTTGGCCGACTTAGCAAAGACCGTTTTAGATGATCCAAAGCCCGATCAATTCTTATCTCACATCGTAAACAAAACTCTTGCCTCAATTGATGCGCGCGGTGCAATCCTCGGTGTAATTGAACGAGAAGGATTCCTCGATCTTCAAGGCACGTATGGATGTGCAAATGACTTGGTCGATCCTTATATGCGAATTCCTTTATGGACTCCGATGCCAATCACCGATGCCGCTCGCTCTGGAGAAATAAGTATCTTCAAATCGCCAAAGGAAATGATCGCGATGTATCCGCATCTCAGCCAAATTAATGAAACTGAAGCCGGCGTCACTATCTCAGCTCCAATCAAACATCGCAATACCGTGATTGGCGCCATTGGATTTATTTCGATGAAAAGTCCCTCCGATGAATTTCCTAATACTGACACAACCCAAGGAGTTCTTGCGCTCTGTGGTCTATACATACGAAATCTTCTTGCTAACAAAGTTGTAACTCAAAAAGATTATTCAACTTCAATGCAGACTCTTTCTCCTCGTCAAAAACAGATCATCAAACTCTTCAAAGAAGATCTCACAACCGACCAGATGGCCGAGCGCCTTAAATATTCTTCTTCAACCATTAAGCAAGACATCATCAAGATTTACAGCGTTTTCGGCGTTAATTCACGAAATGTGGTAGTGCAACTCGCTGAAAAAGCTGGGCTCTCCTAGAGTTCTGATTTCCAAGGCGGGTTTGCTCCCGCTCGCGAACAAGTAATAGCCGCGGCCTTTACCGCACTTTTCAATACTTTCTCAATATTTCCCAAAGCAAAAATTTCTTTACCAAACTCCAATAGCCCTTCAACCACCACAGCGCTGATAGTGTCTCCGGCACCGACCGTGTCGACGACATCGACTACGACCGCCGGAACATGTACTTCTCCCATCGCAGTAATCGCTGATAGACCGCGTTCGGCGCGGGTCACAATCACCATTGAAACCCCACGCTCAAACCAACTTCGGACTACAGACTCGTCCAAGTAAAGCCAGTGCAGATCGTCTTCGCTTAATTTCACAACGGAGGCCACATCGATCCATCGCTCCACCGCAGCTCGATATAAATCCTTATTTCCCTGAATTGAAGGTCGAACATTTGGATCGAAAACCACGGGCGCCGATTTCGCCGAAACCCATTTCAACAACTCGCTAGCGCCAGGTTCTAAAATCGTCGCCACCGATCCCACATGAATTACATCAGGCTCTCCCGCGGGTAACCAGGCACTATCGAAAGCAAAACTTGAGGTTCCATCTAATTCGAAGTCGTAGTGAGCTAAGCCGTTTTCATCAATAGTCGCAATCGCAAGTGCGGTCGGCAAGTCCCCTCGATACACAAGAGATAAATCAACTCCGCTACTCATTAATTCAATCTCCACAGCGCGTCCATGCTCATCAGTAGAAATTCCACCCACAAAGTAAGTCGGATATCCCAAACGAGCCACAGCCTTGGCGGTATTTGCGGGCCCCCCGCCCACCATTGGAATTCGATCCCCGCCCGCAACAGGAATCAAGTCCATCAAAGCTTCTCCGGTAACCCAAACTTTCTTCATTTGTTTTGTAATCGAACTTTGAAGACACGAGCGACTTCTGTCCAATTACTTAACTCTTCAGCGGAGAAGAAGTCACTTCCGGAACGCACAACGTACAGACCAGTAAAGTAATTTCCGTTGAATTGATAAATTCCATATAACGTTCTTGCTTGTTGCCCTTCACCCATGACTGCGTGAACAATAACTGAATTTTTTATGTCCAGAAACTTTTCTTGAGGTTCAGTATTGGCGAATACATATTTAGTGAAAGTTCCTGTGGCTTCCTTAATTCCCACATTTTTCTTACACTGAGCAAGATTTGCTTGCAATTCTTCAAGAGCTTGACTTGTGGCGGCCACGTTTTTATATTGAACAGATTCCGATGACAAAAAGGCATAATTTGTGCCGCTGCGCGTAACTACAACCTGCCTTCTATTTTCTCGCAATTTCTCTGATTCATAGTTGTTACCGCATAAATCCAGTGTGGGGTCGGTGGTTTCGGTTCCACCAGCCATAGGCAATACCCGCCAGTCGTTAACAAAATCTTCTTGTCTAAATCCAAAACCTCTAAGAGTCACCTGGGTACTCTGCGTCAGAGTGGGATCTACACCTTGGGTAGTAGGAAGTTTAATCTTTACGTCACTTATCTCAATTCTGCTCTCAACATAACCACTCAAAGTGATTCCCTTGCCTGAAATTCGAATAACTTTCTGCCGAGCTCCAACTTCTACATTAAAGATGTTACTACCAGCAGTATTAGTTAAACGCCCGACTTTCTTTCCTGACACATACACGTCAGAGTCAGCACTCTTAGCAAGAATTGCCAAGTTTCCACGTGCTGTGATTGAGGCGGAACACTTGCCTGAGCAAATCAACTCGCGATTTCCGTAATTATCGATCTGTGCCTTCCATGTACCCGTTCTTGATCCTTTATCCGCCTCAATCCATGAATTTGAAACATTGATCTTTGCATCGGCGGCATTTCCGAGACAATCACGAGCCTGAATACGATTACCCATCGACTCATTCAAAGGAAAATCAAATTGAGGAGCCATCTTTTCGATACTCCTGCGGAGAACAAAGTCGAACTTATTGTAAATTGAGGTGCTGCAAAGAGTACTTCCCTCATCCTGAACTCCCATAAGTTTCAATGAGACTCCGTTCCTCGAGTATCCCACAACAGAAACTTTATTTTCTAAAACTGGCGCACCTCGATCAATATTGACCTCTTGAGGAAGAGACCACTGACTTTTATTTCCCGCTACATCTATGGTTCGTATTGCAAGAGAATATTTACCTTCCGGCAGATCAGCAATACTCAGAATGCGATTAGCCCGAAACGGACTTAAGTAAGTTGGTCTCCAATTTGGATCCGGATTTCCAAACGATTCAATGATTTTCTCATTTCGCCTAATCTCAAAACTCTTAACAAATGTTTCAAGGTCCTCAAAGCCCGCCTGCAAGACAGAGTCCTGGAAAGACCCGACCGTGTTAATAGACACCAGTCGAGGCGTTGGAGGAGGAGTTGAATCAGCATTCAGTTTAATCGAGACCGTAGCAGATTCCTGATTTGTCGCTAACTCTGTCAATTCAAATGAAACTTTGCCGCTAAATACAGAGAAAACTTTTCCTTTACCCAAGGTCATCGAGCCCGAGGACCTCGAATTAGCGTAATTGAAATTATCAAGATTGATAAGCCACATATCTGTAGAGACACTTACATTCGAAGCTGAACTAAAAGAATCTTCGACATTTGGACTAACAACGGAACTGGCTGGTGGAGGATCCGTGCGATAAACAACTAATCCGGCCTGGTAACCACTCTCGAGTCGAACTCTCCGGTATTCAATCCAATAGGTGCTCTTTCCATCTCGAAGAAATATAGCCTTCGTCCCTGTTGCCATATCGGCAGCGGAAAGTGAGATCTGTTGTGAATTCCAAATTTCACTCACTTGCGAATCGGAGACTAAACCCATTCTCCATTGATGATACGTTGATAAAGGAGCATTGGTCGGCACGTTTCCCATGAGATCAACCGTTCCGCCATATTCCACTGCCTGACATTGGTCCCACGACCCGTCACCACGAGTAGCGGGACATCGCAAGAAATTACTATGCCCAAGTCCGAGTGAGTGACCAAGCTCGTGAGCAATAACAAAAGGGTCAGATGTATCTTGAAGGATCAAAGTTCCGCCTTTTGTACCTGGAACCCCAATCAAACTTCTGCCCTCCCAAATACAGTTTGCTCTCGGCATTAAGATGACTAAGTAGCGATCTTTTGATTCACTTATTCTAAGTCTTCGATAAGCCTCTGTTCGAATGGAATTCATGAACGTTGCAAAATCAGTGCGATTACATAGCAAGGGTGTGTTGAGACCAATATTCTCACTGAGAATTTGGCCCACGTAAAACTGAATTCTTTTATCTTCAACACTACCTATTAAATTCGTTAGATCTTCCCAACGTGAACGAACTTCTCCATCTACTTTTGACGCGACTTCAGTTACAGAGCTCGACATCGTGGCCGCCCCGGACCAGGAAATCCCGACTACATCGACAACTCGACGTTCGACAGCGCTCGCTGGCGCAGCAAGAATTAAGGAAGCAAGAAATCCCCAGCACAGGGAAAGAGCTACTCTCCCTTGTAATTGAATCTTCACTTTAGTGGATGCCACCATTCTGAATTAGCAACATACCACTCAATGGTTTCTGCTAAACCTACTTCGAATTCAATCTTATTTTCGAAAGCAAGCTTTTGCCTGATTTTAGAATCATCCACAGAATAACGGAAATCATGCCCTGCTCGGTCCGCAACGAATTCAATACTTTCTTCTCCCTTACCAAAATGCTTTAGTATCTTTCGACTTAACTCTAAATTCGAGATTTCTTTATTTCCTCCAATGTTATAGATTTCTCCGTCTTCCCCCGACATCAGTACCTTAAGGATTCCTTGGCAATGGTCCCTTACATGGATCCAATCTCTAACATTTAGTCCATCTCCATAAAGTGGCAACTTTTTTCCTTCTATGAGATTTGTAATAAAAAGAGGAATAACTTTTTCTGGGAATTGTCGAGCGCCATAATTATTGGAACAGCGTGTAATACATAAGTTAAGTCCATATGTTCGTTGAAAGGCTAGCGCCATTAAATCAGCTCCAGCTTTGCTGGCAGAATAGGGTGAATTAGGTTGAAGGGGTTCGTTTTCTGACCAAGATCCTCTCCTTATTGAGCCATAAACCTCATCGGTAGAAATTTGAATAAATCGACCGTCACAGTTATCTTTAAAAATCTCTAGCAAATTCGTAGTTCCTGCAACGTTTGAACTTACGAATGGCATTGAGGACTGTATCGACCTATCAACATGTGACTCTGCTGCAAAATTTACAATGGAATTTATCTTGTAGTTTTTTACAATTTGGAGCATCAATTCTTTGTTGGAGATATCTGCCTCAACAAATTGAACGTTTGACTGCTTTTCAAAACAAGCAAGGTTTGATCGAAGTCCCGAATAAGTCAACGAATCAACTACAACGACTTTCTGGAAGGGGTGATTGGTACCCTCAATTAGAAGCTCTACAAAATGTGAACCAATAAAACCAGCGCCACCTGTAACCAAGATCGTCTCAGAAGTAGTCAACAATCCCCCTTATTTTCTGTGCGGTAGAGTCTACTCATGAAGGGAATTATCCTTGCTGGCGGTTTAGGAAGTCGCCTGTACCCGCTAACGCGCGCCGTAAGCAAACACCTTCTGCCAGTCTATGACAAACCCATGATTTTTTATCCTTTGAGTACTCTGATTCTCTCTGGCATTCAAGAGATTGCTCTGGTCTCCAGCCCGCAACATATAAGGGCATTTGAGCAACTTCTTGGTAACGGAGATGACTTCGGAGTTAAATTCACTTACCTCGTTCAAGACGAACCTCGCGGTATCGCTGATGTTTTTCTTCTCGCAGCAGACTTTATTGGCAAGTCAAAAGTGGCTTTAATTCTTGGCGATAATCTTTTCTATGGACAGGGATTAGGTCGTCAACTTGCTAGAAATCGAGAAATCACTGGTGGAAAAATATTTGGTTATCACGTAAGTGATCCCTCTAGCTATGGCGTCGTCTCTCTTGGCCCCGACGGTCAAATTACAAGTATCGAAGAAAAACCAATTTCACCAAAATCTGATTTGGCAATCCCGGGTCTCTATTTTTTTGACAATGAAGTTATTGAAATTTCTCGACAGTTAAAGCCAAGCGAGCGAGGTGAGCTGGAAATAACTGATGTGATAATTGAGTATTGGAAACGAAATAAGCTTCAAGTAGAAATCCTTGAGCGAGGCACCGCGTGGCTCGATACTGGCACACCCGAAGGTCTATTCGAAGCCTCATCTTTTGTTAGAGCAATTCAGCATCGTCAAGGCCTCGGTCTTGGAGACCCGATTGAAGCTCGTAGATTCGCCCCTTAGATTAAGCGCACCCTCCCGCTTTCCATAGGCAGTTTTCCAGTAAAGTCGAAAATTATCTCTGAATGACGAATAAGTTCTGAAACATCACTATCTTCATGCAAGACAAGAACGAGCGTTATCTCCCATTTGTTATCAGACACTCGCGACGATTCACTATTGTTCCAATTTTGGACTAGAGAATCATGCCAATGAACTTGCGCGCCTTCAGCCATTAAGGATTCAAAGAGTGGCTCAGCGGGAGTCTCGCGCGTATCGGCAACGTTCGGTTTATACGTGACACCTTCAATGAGGACTTTCTTCCCCTTCAACGAACCCAGCTCAGTCTTAAGAAAACTAGTTATCTGAGAGGAGCGCGATCGATTTGACTGCAAAGCCTTTTTAAGAAGTGGAAGCGCCTTACCTTTATCCGCCGCGTCTTGTAATAAGTAAGCGGGGTCGACCGGAATGCAATGTCCTCCAACGCCAGGCCCAGGAAGAAACGGCATAAATCCGAATGGCTTTGTGCTTGCTGCTTGAATTACTTCACGCACTGGAATACCTTGAGAAACACAGTAATCACTTATCTCGTTTATAAAAGAGATATTTACTAGCCTAAAAGAGTTCTCCAGAAGTTTTGACATTTCTGCAACTTCGGGAGTTGATGCAACAAAAACATCATCTACGAATTCAGAATAAAACGCATGAACTCGCTCTCTGGCACTATCATCCAAACCAGATACCACTCTTGGAGTTTTTCCATGACTATAAAATACGTCTCCAGGGTTAACTCTCTCAGGAGAGCATGCGAAATAGATTTTTGAATTTCCGTCTCCTTGATTCTGCTTTATCAAGGGAACTATAAAATCACGAAGAGTTCCAGGGTAAGAAGTAGATTCATTAATTAGCAGAGTCTCCGACTTAATGTGGGGAGCAATTTCCACACACGCTCTCTCTAACAGACTTAGATCTGGATTTCCCATCGCAGTTAAAGGGGTAGGTACTGCGACAATCACTACTTCTGCTTTTGCCAACTCCTTAGCTTCTGTGGTGGTATAAAATCGCCCCGAAGAATTGATCACCACCAGTTCTGAATCTTCAATTGTTTCATTCGGCGAATGTCCCCTACGTATCTTCTCTACTTTATTTTCATCGGTGTCATATCCAATAACGATGAAATTTCGCTCAAAAAGGCTTTTCACTAGGGAAAGACCAACATACCCTAATCCGACAATGCCAATGATGTTCTGTCGACTGGGTCGCATCATGATTTCAACATGGATTGCAAGACGCGGGCATTTCTGAGTGCATCACTATCTGCGGGCGCGAATTGCAATACTCTTTGACAATATTGTTTCGCTAGTTCAATCTCACCAGCTTTCTGAGCCTGCATCGCGATGTTGATCCATATATTGTAATTAAGGGGATCTAGCTTTTCGGTCAAAAGACCATACTTCAAGGACTCACTATGGTTATTTGAATTTGCGAAAGCTAGGACCAAGGCCTGATTACCGACCCATGAATTTGGCTTATACCGAACGACCTCTTTCGCGATAACTACGCCTTGCGAAGCGTCTCCTTGATTGAAAAGATTTTGTATAGCAAAACTGACGTAATCTTCATCCCTAATAAGTGGCTGAATGGCTTTTTTAATCGCTTCACTTCGCGTTGACAAATCACTAACCTTTTCTCGCGTTCCGGGCAGATTTAACGCTTTTAAGAGTTCTATGTCTACTTTTAGAGGCTTGACT
>VGAE01000025.1 GCA_016870975.1 Actinomycetota bacterium | reverse complement strand
AATCCATAATTTTTCTGGTTCTACGGAGTCATAAGCGATTGCAGATTCAGTACCGGATATTTCCCAAGAGAGATTATTTTTTCGACCAGCGCTTACTTGTGAAATTGAGACAGTTCCGCGCGCGCCGTTCTTATACCTAATAAGTACGCCAGCGGCATCATCTGAACTCATCTTCACAGTTTTCCGCTTTGAAGTCGTATCCACGGTAAATGTTTGGACTGGCCCAGTTGGCTTCTGTCGCTCTTTTACTATTGTGTGTAAATCGGCGAGTACAGATTCCACCTCTAAACCGGCAACAAATGAAATCTGGTCAATCAAGTGCGAACCGATATCTGCAATTGCGCGAAGCTCGCCAGCTTTCTCACCCTCTAATCGCCAATTCCAATCGGTAGCCTGCAAGAGCCAATCTTGATGATAGGAACCTTTCACATAAGTTGGCGCGCCGATTTTTCCCTCCTTAACGAGGCTCTTCGCTTCATGCACCATTGGGTAGAAACGGGTATTAAAACAGAGCGCATGGATTAATCCTTTAGATTCCGCAAGGCGCAGTAACTCTTCACCTTCTTTTGCAGTGAGGGCTAGCGGTTTTTCACAGATAACATGTTTTCCACTATTTAATAGCGTGGTGACCTGTTCGAAGTGAAGCGCATTTGGACTCGTTACGTGAACAATATTTACATCTTTATCGCTTGCAATTTCCGCAACATCTTTATAGCTATGTTGTAGATGAAGTCGATCAGATGCAGATTTTGTGCTTGTAGTACTTCCTGCGAGCACACCTTTTACAGGTACACCCATTCTTCTAATCGCTTCAATATGAACGGTTCCGATAAATCCAGTCCCGATTACCGCGGCAGCGCTCATTAGATCACTTTCTCTCTGAGATTGAAGAGTAAACCCAAGCTAGGGCTAAAACAATGCCTCCATAAACTAATTGTTTGAAGGCCTCTGATGAATTTAAAGTCGCTAAGAGATATGAAAGTACGGAGAGAATCAATGCTCCCATCACGCTTCCAGAATAACTTCCCACTCCGCCCATAATTGAAGTTCCGCCTATAACTACGGCCGCCACTGAAGGTAGTAAATATGAGTTAGCCAAACTGATGGCAACTGCACCAGATTGGCCACCCAACATAATTCCAGCCATACCTCCAAGAATCGCGCATGATACATATGCTGCAATCTGTACCTGCCAAACTTTCACACCGGCAAGGCGCGCTGCTTTAGCGTTATCACCAATCGCATAAATAACCCGACCGAAACCAGTTCGCGTCAAGGAGAAGTGAACAAAACCTCCAACGATTATCCAAATGATGAGCGGCCAAGTAATTGGATCAAGAATTAATCCCGAACTTGCGGTAATTAGTAGATCTGGCATACGCGAGCTGCCGCGGAGGAAGGTCGAGACGCCTACTGTAAATACACCAATTAAAATCGCACTCATACTCAGAGTCATAATTAGAGGATTAACTCCAAAGACTCCTACCGCAATCCCGTTCACCGCTCCGACTACTACACAGAAAATCAGAGCGTACGCCAACGAGATAAATAGCCCAGATTCAGATTTAACGCTAACAATATAAGCAGCACCAGTAGCAATCATGGCCAAGGAAAGATCGATACCGCCGGTTAGCATCACGATTGTTTGACCAGCAGCAAGTAATCCCAAAGGTGCCGCAAGTTGCAGAGTGATTCCGATAGATGGAATTGAGAAGAAATAAGAATCAACGAGACCAGTTACAAGAAAAGTCAGCGCAAGAATTATCCAGAGTGCGATTATTGATCTATTGATTTTGAGTTTCATCGCTTACCCCTTGCTCTTAGTAATCCGCCAACTAAGACGACCAGAATGGTTAAAGCGCCTTGGATTATCTGGCTATAAGCTGGATCGATTCCATATCCGAGCATGATGGTTGGTATGTAATAGAGAACAAGCGATGCCAGGGCTGGGCCAAATAAATCGCCCACGCCACCAGCGAGAGCAACGCCACCAAGTACGGCAGCTGCAACAGAGTTCAAAGTTGCAGTATTGCTGATTACTGCAAAGGGGCTAGCGGCTTGGGTAATTGCTGTTAGGGAAACACCACAAAGACCTGCGAATAAACCCCCCACCGCATAGAGTGAAACTCTCGTGCGAGCCACATTTACACCAGATAAGAAGGCTGCATCTTTACTGGATCCGATTGCGTAAAAAGAAATTCCGAGGCGAGATCTTTGAAGTGGTAGCCAGATTAAAAGAATTGGTAAAAATAGAACTAATAAAGGAGCGATATAGGAATCTTCTCCACCCATGAAATACTTAGCAAAATCTAGATTCACACCGCCACCAGGACCAGGTTGAATAAACAAAGCAAATCCAATCAAGACAAAACTAGTTGCTAAAGTTACAACGATATCTGCAATTCCAGATTGAGAAATTATCCATCCGGTTATAGCGCCGACAATTACTGAAATTACGATACCTATTAACGCCCAGCGTAGCGATAGTGCGAAGTCACTGCCCTCACTGTATTTAGCAGTGATGCAATTGATAAGAATAGCTTCGGCACCAATGGCAAGGTTTATGCCACCTCCAATAATTATCAGAGACTGGCCCATAGCTAACAACGCGATTGGGATAATTCCAAGAATGATGGTCTTGATTTCGTACGATCCGAAGACTGGAAGTTGGTTACTGCGCCAGACAGTTAAAATAATTACTAAACCAAGAATTGAAAGATTCCAGTATTGCTCGCGAAGCGAAATTTTCATAATTAGTTTCTCCCGTAAGCTGCATTAAGGAGTAACTCTTCATCAGCTTTTGCAGCATTGAAAACACCTTGGACTTTTCCGTTGTAAAGCACAATGGCCCGGTCGCATACGAGTTGAACTTCACGGAGTTCACTCGTAAATAAGAGGACTGATTTACCCTCAGCTGAGAGCCCAGAGAGTAATTTATAAATTTGATTCTTGGTTCCAACATCAATGCCCCGAGTCGGATCGAAACAGAGGAGTAGGTCAAAGCCAGTTGTGATCCAGCGACCAATTGTCACTTTCTGCTGATTACCACCGCTAAGTCGCTTAACTTGAGAGCTCGCACGAGTATCAATCTCGAGATTCGAAACCGCTTTATCGACTAAAGAATCTTCATTTTTTTGGTGGATCCAATTCCAACTTCGAAGCTCGCGGAACTTGGTGAGAGCAAGATTTTCCCTAATAGATCGCTGCGGAAGTAAAGCTGTTTTTCGATCACCAGGAACATAGCTAATCCCTAGCTTGATGGCATCGGCGGGATGAGAAAATTCAACTTTTTTATTGCTGAAGTGGATCTCTCCGGCTTTTGCGCTCACTTCTCCCGCGAGAATATCAAAGAGAGAATCTTGGCCCTGTCCTTCGAGTGCGACTACGCCCAGGATCTCTCCGGGATAAATTTCAAAATCAATATCTACTAATTTATCTCCATCTTTAACTCCTCTTACCGCGAGCAAAGGTTCTTTGCCTGTTGATACACTTCGATTTTTCGATTCAGCACTTGTTATCTTGCTGCCGAGCATTGCCGAAACAATTCGATCCTCATCGCCCTCTGAAGTATTGAAAGAATCGACGTCGATTCCATCCCGTAACACGGTAACCCGGTCACAAATCTCACCTATCTCAGATAAGCGGTGGGAGATAAAGACAACAGAATTTCCCCGAGCTTTCTCTTCATTCATTACTCTAATTACAACTTCAGTAAGGTTTGCTGGTAAGGCTGCGGTGATTTCGTCAAGAATTAACAGTTTTGGATCGTGGGCGAGCGCTCGCGCTAAATCAATCATTCTTAAAATCGGTAATTTGATTCGAGAAACTAGTTCTTCAAGATTAATTTTTAAGCCTAGGTAAGCAATCTGCTCTTCAAACTTAGTGATATTGGTATTGGTTAACCGAAGATTACGACGAAGTGAGAGATCAGGAATTAATGCTGGATCTTGAAAAACCGGCGCGACGCCATTTTTACGAGCGTTATCAGGAGATGTGAAATGAATTTCTTCGCCATTTAATTTAACAGTACCGGCATCGCCACTAATGACACCGGTGAAGATTTTGACAAGAGTTGATTTACCTGCACCATTTGCTCCCATTAACGCGTGTATCTCACCTGGTGCAACGGTGAAATTAGCGTTGCGAAGGGCCACAACTGGGCCGTAGTTCTTTGCTACTGCGCGGATCTCAAGAAGATTTCCCATCGCTTCCCTTCACGTTTTTCAAGTGAGAACCTCAGAGCCTTTCGGCTCTGAGGTTCGGTAAACGCTTATCGCGTTCTAACTATGCACGAGCTCCGTCATCGGAGTCTTGTGGTGCCTTGCAGCGAAACAGCTGAGCTGGGCTGAAGGTTGTATAGCCAGGGATCTTGACGGCGCTTGAGAATGTCGCCTCTTGGCCAACGAAGAAAGAAGAATCAATCTCTTTCTTGTTTGCCTTGTAGGTCCATGCAGATGGATTCAAAAGTGACTCAGTTGCAACTGTCTTTCCACCAAGAACATCGAGAGCGACCTTAAGTCCGGCGCCACCGATAACGGCTGGGTTAGTTACAACGATTCCAACGAAGCCCTTGCCTGCCAATTCCTTGGTCTGGCGGAGGAATTCGTTGTTATCAGCACCAACTAGTGGGATATATCTTCCGCGGAGGTTTGTCTTCATAGCTTCGACTACTGGATAGTCGATACCGGAAGTCCAAACTCCTTGGAACTTGCCTGGGCTAAGTAGCTGCTTTGCAAGCTCGCCACCCTTTGCCCAATCCCAGTTGGTGAATACTTCTTTAGTCACCTTCATGTTCTTGTACTTCTTCATGACAGCCTTGAAGCCTTCGTCACGGAGAGTATCAGCGGGGTGACCGGAAATACCGCGCATGTAAAGAACATTTCCTTGGTAGTTCATTGCCTTAGCAAGGGCCTCAGCGCCTGCTGCGCCGTACTTCTTCTGGTCGTTGGAGACGATATATGCGCCAGGAGCGCTTACCGGTCCGTCAACTGCGATGACTTTGATGCCAGCTTTAATTGCTTCATTAATTGCTGGGTTAATTGCATCTTTGTCACCTGGGTTAATGATGATCGCATTTACGCCTTGGCTAATAAATGCACGAACATCGGCGGACTGTCCTGCTGCGTCAGTATTTCGTGACGATACAAGAACCTTTGATACTTTCTTGGAGAGTGTAGCTTCTGCCTTAATTGCGCAGACCATAGTCTCTCGCCATGAATTGCCAGCCCAGCCATTGCTTACGCCAATTACATAGTTATTAGCGTTAGCTGGAGCAGCAGACAGAGACATTCCAAGAACAAGTGCGACTGATGTTGCCGCTGCAATGAGCGCCTTCATCGACTTTCTTGATTTCATTCTCTTTCCTTCCTAGTACTAGTATGTAACTCATAGAGTCCCGACCAGCTCGAGCCAGCCAAGGCCCCTATTTACCCACCGGGCGCCCCTCGGTGGGAAGGGCTGGCGGATAAATTTTCTGTTATCCCCCCGCGCCTCTCATTCGAGATGAAATACGACGGGCATGCTCGGCGTAGGCCGAGTCGAAGAGCGCCTTGCTCTTCTCGCTTCCTACGACTGATGAACTGGTGAGAACTGGCGGCAGATAACCGCTTCTAACCAATAGATCTGCAGTCTGGACTTTAATTTCATTGACAATGGCAATCGCGGTAACGCTTGATCCTGGACCGACTCGTGTTTCCAGACCTGGAATATCTATTAGCGCATCGCCAATTGGCGTACATAAATCAATTACCAAATCGGCGTGATCAATCAATGTGGTTCCACTGGAGTGTGTTGGTTTGCCATCTTTATTCTGAGCAACCGAAGTAATTGCGATTGTCTTAATTCCAGCTTTTCTCGCGCCGCGCGCCATTTCTAGCGGTACTGCGGATTTGCCATTTACGCTAAATACGAAAAGTAAATCTTGTGATTTAAGAATCCAATTATCGAGAATCTGGTCAGCGAAACCTTCAACGCGTTCTATGAACATCGCTTGTCGTTGTCCATTGGCTCCTACGATCTGGGTATGGAATGTCATAGATAACTCACCAATGGGATTGAAACCCGGGAAGGATCCATATCGCGGGAACATCTCTTCAATTGGAATACGAGAATGGCCAGCACCAAATAGATGTACGACGCCATCTTTAGAAATACTCTCAAAACACCATTGCGCTGCTTGAGAGATGGCATTACCTTGCTCAGTCATAAGCCGTTCTAGAAGACCATGAGCGGCCGCGGTCCATCGCCCTGCTAATGGTGATGAACCAGCAGCCGACATGTTTCCCCCTAGAAGTGACAGCTAAATGTCTATACGACTTGAGGGAAGGTAGTCGCCAAGCGATGAGAAATCAAGGTCCCAGATACCTCGAGATTGAGGGCTGGCTCCGTACCTTGGTGGCAAAGGGCGAGCCGGGAGAGTTAATTCCCTCGGAAGTTGAGGTTGCAGCCCGCTTCAAAGTAAGTCGTATGACCGCACGCCAGGCGATGATGAATCTTCTGCGCGAAGGATTAGTTGATCGAAGACGTGGCGCCGGCACCTTTATCGCAACTAAACCGATCCATCGTAGCGAAGGTGTTCTATTTTCATTTACCGAAGATATGAGAAGGCGTGGCTTGAGCCCCTCTTCCGAGATGTTATCTGTAGGAATTGAAATCGCGGGCGCGCGCGACCGTGAAGCTTTAGGGCTCCCTGGAAAAGTAAAAGTTGTAGTTATTAAGAGGCTGCGTCTGGCAGATGAAGTTCCATTAAGTATTGAACGCGTTGCCTTAATTCCGGAGTGTAAAGCGGTTCTTTCCGCAGATCTAACAACCGGTTCATTGCATGAGAAGTTACGTGAGATTGGTTATGGCCCCTCGACGGCGAATTGCTGGCTTCAAGCACGTGTTGCTGATCGAAGTGAGGCTAAATTGCTCGATATCCCACCGGGAACTCCGCTACTCGTTGAAACTCGAGTGATATCTGATGCCAGAGGTCAGATTATTGAATTCACTGAGACCGCTTATGCTTCAAATCGTTATGTAATTGATGTGAAACTTAACTGTGTACCGGCTGCAGCTGCTGCCTTTAGCGCAGCGCCAGTTGCACCGGCAAAGAAACTTAGTTGAGCCGGAACCACTTTAAAGGCTGAATTTGGCCAGAGATGATTTCTTTCATGCAACTCTGCTCTGATGAAATCGAGAACCAAATCACCAGCTTGGGCAACACCGCCGCCAACAATGAAAACTTCAGGTGAGAAGACGGCATTTACATTTGCAAGCGCGATTCCTAACCATTTTCCAGCATTACGAAAAGCCGCAATTGCAGTTTCATCGCCAGCCTTTGCTCGCTCGTAAGCCTCTTCCGGAGTACTGGTATTTGCCATCGCCGAAATTGCGGCCGAAGAAGTCAACGTTTCAACGCAGCCGCGAGTGCCACAACCACATACCAGCCCATCTGGTGCGACTACTTGATGAGCAATTTCGCCAGCGCCTCGCGTTGCGCCTTCATGAACTTTACCATCAATAACTAAACCGCCACCAACTCCGGTTCCCATAACGATACAAGCAACAAACCGATGGCCACGTCCTGCACCAAGCGTTGATTCGGCAAGACAGAATGCTCGAGCATCATTAATAAGTGAGATGGATTTTCCAGTCGCATCCGTTAATTTTTTGCTAAAGGGGAAGTTCTCCCAGGCCCCTGGAAGATTAGGAAATAGCAGAATCTCACCGGTATCGTGATTAAAGATTCCTGGAACTGCAACAGCTGCGCCAACAATCGCCATCTCGCTATCAATTTTCTTCATCAAATTAGCGATTCGATCGGTCACATGATCAGGGCCATTTTTGGCCTCAGTAGATATCTGGTCCTTTAAAATTTCCTTGATGCTTGTGCCATCGATTTCAATAACGGCATACTTGATATTGGTGCCGCCAAGATCGACGCCAAGAAATCTCTCCAATCAATCACCAAACCTTTGAGTGTATTCATCAAGCATTGTGCTCGTGGTTGTCGCACCACTTCGCTCAATACCTGCATCCAACATTTCGATTAACGCATCTAACGTTCGCACGCCGCCTGCGCTCTTGACCTTCACTTTAGGCGAGACTGAGGAGCGCATCAACTTTACGTCTGCAACAGTCGCGCCAGTAGGCGCATACCCCGAAGAGGTCTTCACGTAATGGGCACCCGCTGCTTCACAGAGTTTGCAAGCGGTAACTTTCTCATCATCGGTTAGGTAAGCATTTTCTAGAATTACTTTTACCATCTTTCCACCGGCTGCTTCTACGACAGCCTTGATATCCGACCTAACCTCTTCGTATAAACCAGATTTCAACAATCCGATATTTAGCACCATATCAATCTCAGTAGCGCCATCGGCTATTGCAGCTTTGGTTTCAAAAACTTTAGTGGCCGTGGTGCTTGAGCCATGTGGAAATCCAACAACTGTGCCAATCTCAACATCGGTGCCTTTTAGAATTTCTGCGCAGAATGCCACATCTGATGGTTTACAACAGACCGAGGCAACGTCATATTTCTTGGCAATCTCGCAACCTTGACGGACCTCATACCGAGTCATCTCTGGCTTAAGCAGAGAGTGATCAATTGTTTTCGCAATCTTCTGCTTGGAGTATTTTGGATGGGCCATTACATTTCCTTTCGAGATTAGATTTCTTTATCCGAGCTCCAACCGCCATCCACTGTAAGGATTTCGCCGGTTACAGAGTTGTCGATTAGATAGAGATATGCAGGTACGAGATCGGTGGCCGGTAATTGGCCGCCGGCGAGCGGTTGCTTCCGCTTTATGTACTCTTGAATTATTGGATCCTCAGCAGCTCGTTTTGCCATCGGAGTTGCGACCAAGCCCGGACGTACTGCATTTACCCGAATTCCAGAATCTAAATATGTGCTCGCGGCAATCTTCACCATACCTTCAATCGCCGCTTTACTAGTGGCATAAGCATGAGTTGTGAAATGTTCTTTTACGGGTGAACTTGCTATAACTGATCCAGTCAAAGTAATTGAGCCACCGGAGGCTTTCAAAAGTTTCAAACCCTCTCGCAGTGAGAGAAAGGTTGTTGTTAGATTTAATGCAAGGGTTTCATTCCAAGCTGAGAGTGAAGTTTCTTCAAATTTACCATCGCCAAATTTTCGACCAGAGCCACCAACTATGGCAACTACATCGCTTACCTTTCCTAATTTCTTACCTGCGGCTTCAAAAGCAGAGACGCACTCTTCTTCAACTCGCAGATCGACATCTTGAAAACCCAGAACATTAGAAGACTCATTCATAAGATTTTGGGAATCATCGGCAACGCCTCCAATGATAAAAACCTGGTCACCGCGCTCTGCCAACGCGCGAATAAGAGCAGCAGCAATGCCACTACTTCCGGTAACAATTACGTGTTTCGACATCCCCATTAGGATAATCATTACCAACACAAATGTCTATACAATCAAAATCGTGGTTTGATTAGCGTATGAATTCGGAAGTTCGCCCTTGGGGTAGCTATGAAGTTCTTCAAGAAAGCGCGATCCATAAAGTTAAATCAATCATCGTGCAACCAGGTAAACGCCTCTCATATCAGCGCCACGA
>VGAE01000024.1 GCA_016870975.1 Actinomycetota bacterium | reverse complement strand
AACCAACTCCAACAGTTGCTCCGGCAATAACAGGTTCGGTCCTCGTGGGCACGACCTTAACTTTGAGTAGTGGAACGTGGAGCGGTGCTACCTCACCAGTATTTACCTATCAATGGCAGAAGTGCTCAACATCGGATGTATCCACCTGCACCAATATCGCGGGCGCGACATCAACGGGATTTACCGTTACCTCAGCAGAGGTAGGTTTCTATCTTCGTGGTCAGGTCGCAATTGCTGCGAATTCATTTAATCTCGCTGGCTCCACCTTTTCGGGATTAACAAGTCAGATCTCCTCTGAACCAATAACAGTCTCGCTCCCCACCATCAGTGGACTTGTCGCAGTTGATGAAGTGTTGACCGCCACTCGTGGCACCTTTGCAGCTTTTCCCGTGCCGACCTACACCCAGCAATGGCAAGCGTGTACATCAACGGATATCACAACATGCGCTCCCATCGATGGCGCAACTGCTCTTACTCACACCGTAAAAGAAGGTGATGTCGGAAAGTATTTTCGTATTATGGTGACCGCTTCAAATAATCTCGGCGTTAAAGGTTCACCGAGCGCGTTGACCACGATTGCCATCAAGACTGCTCTGCCGGCAAACACAGTTGCTCCAACTATCTCTGGTTCACCGGTTGATCGCCAGACATTGACGCTCGCATCTGGAACCTGGAGTGGCGTGCCAACGCCAACAACCGCAGCGCAGTGGCAAGTCTGCACTGATGCTGCAGGCGCTAACTGCACCGACATCATGGGCGCCACAGCCTCAACTTTGAAACTTACCTTTGCTGATTTAGGTAAATATTTCCGCGGCAAGGTCAGTGCGACAAATCGCATCGGGGTGGTTTCTGCGAATTCAAATATTCTTGGACCAGTTACTGCGGCAACCAAACTCGATCGCGCACCATCGACATTTGGATTCTTACAAGTTGGAGAAGAGTGGTTAGCAACTCCTGGAATCTGGAGCGGCGCGCTCTCGCCTACCTATTCTTATCAGTGGCAACGTTGCTCCGACGAGAAGGGGGCTTCCTGCACCGATATCGCTGGTGCGACGAGTAAGAATTACACAATCCAAGCTGACGATAAAGGTTTCTACATTCGCGTGAAGAATTGGATTGCAGATCAAACACTTCCTGCCTATAGCGAAATTCTTGCCGTGAAAATTTCAGCGAAACCCGAACTACCAAAGGCCGAGGCGGCACCGGCGCCTTCACCTACTGCTAAACCAGCTGCCGCGAAGCGAATTACTATTACCTGCGTGAAAGGAAAGACCACAAAGAAGGTAACTGGCACTGCGCCGAAGTGCCCTTCCGGTTTTAAGAAAAAGTAGTAAATTCTCTGCCATGCAGCAGGGGTTCCGCCTAATCTCTCTAGTCTCATTTATATCCGCCTCGCTAACTCTTTCGATGGTGCCAACCCAAGGGGCGATTTGGGCGCCAGATATCACTCCACAAGGTTCCAATCTGATTGGCGTGAACATCGTCGACTCGTTTTTTAACTCAGGTGAGAATGTGTCAACGCTGACGGCACAGGGTGTTCCGCGAATTAATCCTGATGGTACACCCAATGCGCGCCTCTGTAAGACAATCGGTGTAGATCCATGCAACAAGCCAGAACAAACATATGTCGCTAATCTCTTGTTGCCGGCCTGCAAGACAGCAACTGAGCAATGGTGTATCGAAGCGGTCTCGATTCGCAAGAAAGATGAACCACTCACCAAAACTGCGACTCTCATTCGCCAAGTAGATAGCGCGCTCGTTGCAGATACTCAAGGAGATGGCTTACCAGGAGGATCCAGTATCAGTCTTTGGAACGCCCCGGGAATGAAAAACAGTGGGAATGCAGAGACATATGCGGTCTATGTTGTTCTCAAAGCTACGAAGTATCCAGGTGGTGGACTTGTCTTTGATGAATTCACGGCGATGGTTCTTCCCTACTCTGATAAATCTGGTTTTCAATATGAGAGACCTTTCTCTGAGGAAATGGTTTTACCCAACGGCTCAATTCGGATAGGCACTCGAGGATCGGCAACTGGCTGCGCTTGGACTGAAACGGGTCGCTGCGGTTTGATGGAAGATTTTCCAGATGGGGTTCGTGCATCGCTCACCTTACGTGTGAGTAATCAACTTACTGGTTGGTTAATGGGGCGAATGGCAGATCCTGTTATCACGGTCGAACCTTTTGATGCTGAACAGAACAAGATTGTTATCGACGCCGAGCCGGTTAAAGTCCCCAAGTTTTATGCCACTACTGATCGATCAAAAGCAACTCCGGCAATGTTGCAGGGCTTGCCTAGAAATACTGACTTCACTGGCGTCACGAACAGTCGGGCAAATGAACAAGGTGCGTTTATCACGATTGAGAATTGGAAAGATGTTGCGAAAGATACTGCTGCAGGTTTAGTGACCACCTGGTCTGCAACGACAATTATCAATGGTTTTGGTTCACAGTGTCTCGCCGATAAATCAAAACTTCTTGGAGTAGTTACAACAAATGCAATGGTCTACGAAGGTACCGCACCCGCGTTTGCCAATGGCACGCTCAACTACAAAGTTGGTGGCATGCACCTTAACCCTGATGGTTCAGTATTCCAGGGGAGCTATGACCTGGTGATGCGCAAGGCGACCGCGCAATGTTTATATGGATTTACCGATGCGCCAATAACGGCGACAGTGACTGTTGTAGATGCGGGTAAAGAGGAGCGGATTGAAACCTCCTCACTCCAGGAGTTAGGCGTGGGCGCAGATAAATGGCTCAAACTTTCTGCGCGCGGATTTACCTTCTCTAGCCCGACGCTCAAGATCAAACTGAATCAAGAAAAACCGGTAGTCGCTGCCCCTTCGCCTGCTCCTTCACAAGCTACTTCCACTCAAAGCGCTGCAGTCACCCCTGCCCCTGCAGTGAAGGCGCCAGCAAAACGAGTTTCGATTACTTGCGTGAAGGGGAAACTCACTCGGAAAGTTGCCGGAGTAGCCCCTAAATGCCCTGCTGGGTTTAAGAAGAAGTAGTGAGAAAACGTTCACTTTAGGCTGGTTGTCCATTGGCATCACCTTCTTTGGTTTTGGTTTAGACTGCATCGCTGTCGCAAGATTCTTGCGCTAGGGGCCTTTAGCTCAGTCGGTAGAGCAACGGACTTTTAATCCGTGGGTCGTCGGTTCGATCCCGACAGGGCCCACAAACTATCAGTTAACCCCTACCGATTGGGTAAGCCGCTATCTACTTCGAGGTTGTAGCGCTGTGCCAATTCCTTGTCTACCTCACGTGAGCCCAGCGAAGATGTCCATCCTCCATCGACATAGATACTCTGTCCCGTTACATAAGACGAATTATCTGAAAGCAGAAAATCAACAACGTCTGCGATTTCACTTGGACTTGCAATTCGCTTGAGCGGAGTAGAGCTTTCCAACCAACGACGCCGACCATCTGGATCAGGAGCATCCGTAAAACTTTGAATCATGGCTTCACTCATCACAGCACCAGGCGCCACCGAGTTAGCTCGAATTCCATAAGGTCCATATACAACAGCAACATTTCGGGTCAGTGCATCGACAGCAGCTTTAGACATTTCGTAGAGTGCGTGATCTAAATAAGCCTGTCTTCCATGAACGGAAGAGATGTTGACGATTGCACCTTTCCGCTTCTCTCTAATGAAATTCTCGACCGCAATTGCGCATCCCCATAGACTTCCAGCTTGATTGACATCCCATACTTTCATCAAATGCTCTTCATTCTCTGGTAGGTTATGCAATGGGAATATGCCACCGATTCCAGCACAATTTACCCAGCCTGAGAGAATTCCTAATTTTCTAGCAACAATTTCCGCTTCGATGTGGGTAGCGCGCTTGGATACATCGCCGGCTACACGCGCGACCTGATGACCGCCATTCAATAATTCCTCTTCTACCTCTGCCAGTTTAATTTCATTGAGATCCACGAGTACCACCGCGGCTCGCGATGCGATTTTCTTGGCTATCGCCTTACCAATGCCCGATGCAGCACCTGTTACGACTACCGCTCCACTCACAGTTCAAATCCTCTCGTTCAGCGGGAAATGACATAACCACTGGTGAGATTTATTAGAATTTGGCACCAAAACCTTAGATACACACTCAGTCTCAACTTGCCCACGTTCGCAACGACTTCGATACGCACATGCATCCGAAGGATTTGGGTTCGGTAGATTAGCAATCGTTTTAGGTTTAGTAGATTTCTCTTGTGGCTCCGCGAGTGGAACTGAAGAAATCAGATTCTTTGTGTAGTGGTGTTTAGGAATTTCAAATACTTCTTCCCTACTTCCTTTTTCAACTATTTTTCCACGAAACATAACAGCGATATCGTCAGCTATGTACCGCGCTACACCAAGGTCATGTGTAATAAAAAGATAAGTTAGATTTCTCTCCCGTTGTAAACTTTTCAAGAGATTTAAAACTTGAGCTCGCACTGAAACATCTAGTGCAGATACAGCTTCATCAAGAATCAAGATTTTTGGATTTAGCACGAGAGCCCGGGCAATCGCCACTCGTTGACATTGTCCGCCAGAAAGTTCGTGTGGTCTGCGTCGCAAATAGGCAGCGTCGAGACCAACTGCCTCCAACATTTCGACGATGCGATCGTTCCGTTCGGCAGGTTTACCTTCTTTGAAGGCCTTAAGTGGTGTTTCAACTATTCGCTTGACGGTATGCCGTCTATTCAATTGGCTGTATGGATTTTGTTGAACTACCTGAATGTCACGGCGAAGGCTACGCATCTCTCGTTCCTTCAATTTAGAGATTTCTTGGCCGAGGATAGATACTTCGCCATCTGTAGGTGGGACTAAGCCAAGAACCAACCTCGCCACAGTCGTTTTTCCACTACCGGATTCGCCAACAAGAGCCAAAGTTTTACCTTGCTCTACAGTAAATGAAGCTTTGTTAAGCGCTATTACTTCGCCACGAGCTCCGGAGTAAGTTTTTGTAAGATCAGTAGTCTGAATGGCAGTTTGTGCGCTCATAGTTAATCACTCCCTTCCTGATAACGCATTTATCTCATTTACTCTGAGGCAAGCAACTGAACGATGTAAAACGCTTTCTAGGCGAGGATCATTACTCTCACAAATATCTTCTTTGAACTTGCAACGTGGAGCGAAAGCGCATCCAGATGTTCGATTTTCTGGTTTGGGTGGTTGTCCAAGAATCGTGTTAATCGGCTTTGTAAAATCAATTGTGTAATCACACCTCGATTCGAGCAACGCCTGCGTGTAAGGATGAAGCGGTTTCGAAAAGATCCCCCTGATTTCACCATATTCGACAATTTTTCCGGCGTACATGACCACCAGCTCATCTGCAAATTGTGCGGCAACTCCTAAGTCATGAGTGATGAGTAGAACCGATAGCCCGCGGTCATAAGCCAATTGACTAATCAAATTCAGAACCCTCGACTGCGTTGTTACATCAAGGGCAGTAGTCGCTTCGTCAGCGATAAGAATTTCTGGGTTGCCGCTTAGCGCCATTGCTATAACTACCCGCTGCAACATTCCACCAGAAAATTCAAAGGGATAAGCATTGAAACTATCCTCTGCTGCTGGAATACCAACTTCTTGAAGTAGTTGGATAGCTCGTTTTTTTGCGGCATTTTTCTCAATATCCGAATGGGCAAGGATACTCTCAACGATTTGTTTGCCAATTTTCATAAGCGGGTTTAATGCAGACATTGGGTCTTGGTAAACCATGCCTATTTTTCCACCTCTGATTTTACGGAATTCCTGTGGGGTGAGATTGGAAATTAGTTCTCCATTTAGTACGACTTCGCCTCCCTCAATTTGCACCGGAGCGCGCAACAGACGCATTAAGGCGTATGCAGTGAGGGATTTACCACTTCCTGACTCTCCAACGAGGGCAATGCTCTTACCTTTCGGTAAATCGAAAGAGATATTGTCGACCGCCAAACGTTGACCGGAGGTGGTTGGAACACTCACACTGAGATTTCGTACTTGTAGTCCTGTATTCATGAAGAGGATTTATCCGATTCCATTGAAATTCGCATATTTTCCGCTATGGCATTGAAGAGAAGGATAATCAATACGACTAATAGGCTGGGAAAGAGAACATACCAGTAAGAATTATAAATTTTGGCATAACCTTGCAAGATCAGCGTTCCTAATGAGGCGCTTGGTGGTTGCACACCAAGTCCAATAAAGCTCAGAGCCGCCTCCAGCATAACTGCCGAAGCTGCATTGATACTGAACTGTACTAATAGTTGAGAGGCAACATTTGGCATTACCTCATTCCAAATCAACTTCCATCTACTCAAACCTGAAGCAATACCCGCAGTGAAGTAGTCGGTGGAAATTTCAACTAGTAATGCACTCCGAGCCATTCTCGCTGTGGAAGGAGAGAGTAGTATGCCAGCGACCAGTGTTAACGAAACGAAGGAAGCGCCTAACCCAGATATACAAACAAGGGCAAAAAGCAAGGCGGGAATCGCCATCATTGCATCTGCAGTGCGCATTAACACTTCATCAAGCCAACCTTTGAAAATCCCTGCGGCAAAACCCCAGATAGTCCCTAGAAATAAGGCGACAGTTGCAGCCAAGATTGAAATTAGAACAGTGATTCTTCCTCCATAGAGACTTCTAGAGAACGAATCTCGCCCCAATTCATCTGTACCAAAGAAATGTGCCCAGCTGGGGGAGCTAAATGGAGGTGCGACTGCTAATTCTGTTGGGTCGTAAGGCGAGACAAATTTGGCAAATATGAATGCAAAAAGTATAAAAAACAATGCGATGGAAGAGATTCTAGTTAGAACTCGCACATTTCCCTTTTTCTTTGTGGATGTAGTCATTGAACTTCACCAATTCTCATTTGTTTGACTTGATTCTTGGGTCAACTAACCCACATGCGAGGTCGAAAAGAAGTGTCGTTAAAAGAAAAAGCGTCATGATTAAGATCGAAACACCTTGGAGAATTGCATAATCTCTTGTTGCTGCGCTCTCAATGGCGAGAGAGCCAATGCCAGGTAATCCAAACATATATTCGATTACTAGGACTCCGCCGAGCGTATAACCGACTATCAAACCCAACATTGTGAGTGTTGGAACGAGTGCATTTGGGAAAATGTGTCTATACAAAATGTTCGAATGTGATAACCCTTTACCTTCTGCAGTTCGAACGAAAGGCGCAGCTTGTAATTCGAGCATAGAAGTTCTCAGATATTTATTCAGGTAAGGAGTAGCAACTATCGCTCCGGTGAAAGTTGGCAAAATCATCAACTTTAGATTTTCAAATAAATTCTCCGAAATTGGCACGTAACCTCGAGAGGGCAATATGCCCCAGATGAGGGAAAAGGTAATGACAAGGATGATACCGACGATGAAGTTCGGTATAGCAAGTCCTAATGAAGTTAGGTTCTCGAGAAATCTATCGATTTTTTTCCCTGGTTTACGAACAGATAGAAAAGTTGAAAAAAGTGCAATAAAACAGGAGAGCAAAACGATGAGAAAAGTCAGCTCGATTGTCACAGGAAGTCTCTCCCAGATGAGCTGTGATACTGGAAGTTGTGAAAAATAAGAATTGCCAAAATTACCTACCGCAATACCGCCAAGCCAAGAGAACAATTGGACTATTAAAGGTCGATTTAGCCCAGCCTCCTCTCTTAAAGCATCAAGATTCTCTGGAGTAGCGCCAGCTGACGCACCGTATTTTGCCAGAACGGGATCTCCCGGTAAAACGCGGAGAGCAAGGAATACTAAAATCATTCCGATTATCAGCACAATAAGGCTGCTAATCAGACGTCTCAATAAAAATCTTGCCATACTCCAGAGTCTCTTTTCTTGATGTTGTTGTGGTTACTAATTACTTGATGACGGCGCCCTCTAGGTGTACATCTCCGGTGCTTTCAACCCAAATTCCGGAGATATTTGCCTTGGATGCATGAAGCTTGTCAAAGTTAATTGGTGAAATGATAGGAAGTTGTTCATTCTCTAACTTCATACCAACACACCACAATTTTGCTCGCTCCTTAACATCAACAGTGCCAAGCGCCTTGTCATATGCCGCATCGTATTCTTTGTTATTCCAGTTGGCTTCAAAGCCACCACTTTTGGCAAAGAACATCGAATAGGCAGGTTCGTACTGAAGTGAGAAATAGTTTGGTACTAATAAGCCTGGATAGGACTTTCCAGCTGGGTAGAACTTAGCTGCCCAAGTTCCGACCTCATTATTCTCAATCTTCATATCGATACCGATTTTCTTCAAATCGGCTTGCAGAATTTGGCCCATTGCGTCGAACTCCGGAAGAGCTCCGGATACACCCCACCATGTGAATGATGTGATTCCAGCTTCAGCAAAAAGCGCCTTTGCCTTCTCCGGGTTGTAGGTGTACTTGGTTAGACCGTATTTCTCGCCGCACTGCCACTTGCTGTTGTCGGCTACAAGCGTTCCATAGCTGGAAACAGAGCCAAATCCATAATATGCACCATCAAGAATTGCTTGACGGTTAACTGCATATGCAATGGCTTGACGTGCTTTGATGTTGTTGAATGGTGGAGATGTCATATCCATTTCCCAGGCTACTGGGATACTCGATACTGGAGCTTTGATAATTTTTAATTTCTTATCTTTCTTCAAAGGTCCAGCATCTGCGAGCGGTAACTCGTACATGAAGTCAATATCTCCGGAGCGAAGCGATGTCACGGCAGCTGTTGGATCTGCCGTCTTGACAAATCGAATTCCACTGATTTTTGGCTTGGTACCAAAATATTTTGTATTTTGGGTCAATACCAATTTGACGTTCGGACTAAATTCCTTGACCTTGAATGGACCTGAAGTGGAAGGATTCTTATTAAAATCCTTCACTTCACTAACTTTAATAAGTCGAATATCAGATACACCTTCGAAGAAGAGTGCGTTTGGCGTCTTCAAGTTGAACACAATCTTACTCTTCGATGCATCTATAGTGTCGATCATATTAATTTGGCTCTTACGTTGGAAAACAGTCTTTTCTTCAAGCGCATAGAAGAAGACCTTTTTCACAGCAGCTGCATTCAATGGACTTCCATCCGAGAATGTTGCTCCTGGAGTTAATTCGAAGGTCCATTTTGTTCCAGCCTTGTTTGATTTCCACGTTTTTGCTAAGTCTGGCTTTACCGAACCGTTTTCAGTTCTCCTGGTTAATCCGGACCAAAGTAGCGGCCAAAGCGTTACTTCAGCGGCAAAAGTCTGAATTAGTGGGTTAAGTTGCGGAATACCTTGAGTGGATCCCAAGACGAGCTCAGATTTTGCTGCCCGTGCCGGTCCCGCTGCAGTAAAGATTCCCATGAAAAGCGTCAGGGCCACCGAAAGCGAGATTAACTTTTGGCCCCTCTTTTTTTGAACCATCATTCTCCTGTCTATCGCTGTCTTCTCCAGTACTCCTGGCGAAAAGGTCACATGACCTAGACTTTTAGTTCAGGTTCAGATGTGACTTGTGCGAAATGTGTCGGAAGAATAACCCAGGGTGATGTGCAATTCCATACGTTGTTCGGCCATTGCAAACAAAGGGTTACCCACCGCTACACCAGGCCTACCCCAGACCCCCCAGCGGTTGATTTCACACCAAACTCTCAACACACCCTTGAGAGTTTTAGGGAAATCCCGCCTAATCTCCCCCTGACAACCTAAACTTCTCCTTATATATAGGCGCCAATTTCCCCGCTGGGCGCTTATTCGATAGGTTATAGCCCTATCCCCGAACGCCTGAAACCCAGGCGTTATGCCGATTACAGGCCACATATAAGGCCGCAACTAGCGAGAACGAGCTAGATCACCCTCAAGGTGGGCCACCAGTACCAAATGTCCGATTTGTCCAGTCAACGCGACAAATAGCGACGAGATCCGTAGAAGCCAATGTAGGGCCGAGACGTCGACCTGAGCAGTACCTCCAGCAATGGAGCTAAGCAAGAAACCTAGGGGCAAGAAAAGTAATGGCGCGTAATAAGAAACAAACGGCATCCGCCGCTCCCACCACATGGAGCGTTGCGGATTTTGGTGCTTTCTACACCGAGCACTCCGCCGAACTTCGCGCACATGCAGCACGTATCTTGAAGGA
>VGAE01000023.1 GCA_016870975.1 Actinomycetota bacterium | reverse complement strand
TGGACTTTCGATATCTTGGTTTGAAGGGATTAGGTCCTTCGCGATCTGAAGTGACCCAATTGAAGAATCGATAAGCGAGACGGGCCATGAAAGCTCCGCGGCGCGCAATCCGATTGAGGTGCCGATGAGGCCAGTGCCGTAGATCTTTAGTGAGATCGGCTTCATTGCGCTAAATCGCTACGAAGTTGACTGGTGCCCCGTAGGTATACATGAGCAATCTGCTTCTGGGTGCGAGCGGTTCTGCAGTGAATTAAGGTTCGGATAACTCGGGGCATGCTCCCGGGAACCGGAATTTCAACTGCGCAAAGTAGCGGTACCTCCCCTAGCCCCATTGCTCGCGCTGAGGCAGCTGGGAAATCAGAGAGAAGATCCTGGGTTGCGGTGAAAATCACCGAAATTAAATCTTGGCTCTCAAGCGAATTGGCCCTAAGAATCTCGCTCATTAATTCAACGACAGCCTCCTTCATCAAGGAGGGGTCATCTCTATCAATCTGTGTCGCGCCTCTGATCGCCCGTATATCCATCTACGAAGTTTACGCAAGAAGGGTGATTTCTCGGGGAAGCCACTTACCTTTAAACACTTTTATGCATAAAACAATATCTCGATAGCATGGAAAGACTCCCTACAAATTGTCTACATTTACTCATTGAGGGAGGTGTTATGGCAAATATCGATAAATTGCTATTGTGCAGACAATTCGTACCTGCTTTTGTCGATATATAGGTTTTAAGGCCAGATTGAAATATAAATAAAACGTTTTATTTACTTATTATTATTGCAGGTAAGTCAATTAATGGTTATATTTTTTTATATATTTATTATTTCAACGTTAGATAGATATCGCCATTTACCGGCTTTCAACTCGCCTAAACGAATAGAACCAATATCCGTTCTTAGCAGGCCCAATACCTCAATTCCTAGACTCTCAATCATCCTTCGGATTATCTGATTTCTCCCCTCGTGAATTGAAATCTCTACCCCTTCTGGGATCCTTTCTGCCGAAATCGCCCTAGCGACTCCCCCTTCAATCCTGACGCCCGATCTGAGGAGATCGATCTCTTGGCTCCTCAGCGCCTGTCCTGTTGAAACTCGATATCTCTTAATCAATCCATATTTTGGATGAGCTACCTTCTGAGCCCAGTCGCCATCATTGGTTAATAGAATCAAGCCTTCGCTCTCTTTATCCAACCTACCAACATGGAAAAGACGTTCATTCCAATCAGAAAAATAATTGGCAATGCAATCTCGTCTCAAGGGGTCAGACATAGTAGACAAAACGCCTTTTGGTTTATAAAACGCAATATAAGTCTTGGTTTTTTTTAGCTTGATTGCCTTACCATTTAGTACGACTTTACTCTTTTCCGGATTTACTTTTGTGCCGAGCTTGCTGACAATTTTTCCATCAACAGTCACCCTTCCAGAGGTAATCAACTCTTCACAGGCTCTTCGGCTGGCTATGCCAGCATCGGCTAGGTATTTCTGGAGGCGGAGTTCCACCAATACAGTTTAGGTCCTATTTCGGTGGATTACTCAGTCAGCGAAGCGATGATCTCATCTAGCCCATCGATATCCGGCAGGAATGGCGCTAGAGCTGGCAGATCTGAGACCGAATTGAGCCCAATTCTCTCTAGAAAATAATTAGTTGTCCGGTAAAGCAGCGCTCCCGTCTCATGTTCAACGCCACACTCCTCTACTAATCCTCGATTTACCAGAGTCTTCATAACCGCCTCTACATTGACTCCACGAATGGCCGAAACTCTTGCTCGAGAGATTGGTTGGCGATATGCGATCACCGCCAAGGTTTCTAGGGCCGCCTGCGTGAGTTTCGCCTGCTGGCCATCTAAAACAAACTTCTCAACGAGCGGCGAAAGATCTGGGTGGCTGTAGAACCGCCAGCCCCCCGAAACCTGCTTGAGAGTAAAACCCCGCTCCTGCCGCTCATACTCTTCGGATAGTCCAGCCAGAGCCGAAGCAATCTCCTCGGTTGGTCTTTCAATTATCTGCGCGAGGACTACCTCGGATAGGGGCTCTTCGACAACCATGAGAATCGCTTCGATTGAGCGTTCCAACTCACGATTACTCATCGCCACCATTCTCCATTTGTAGAGATTGACCTTCCGCAAGGTTATCCTCCTCAAGGGCAGGCAAACGATCAAACTCATCGCTAACTAGAACCGCTCCAGAGTCGGCGCCCGTCCAAGTTATCTGCAACTCTCCCAGGGCGAGAACTTGTTCGAAACGAACCTGGCTATCTTTATAGAGCTCGAGTAAAGCTAGAAACCGCGCGACGACAATTAAGGTGCTCTCAGCATCGGCCACTAAAGCCCTAAAGGTGGTGCTCTTCTGACGTCTTAGCGCTGACACGACCAGGAGCGCCTCTTGGGCGACACTCACCATGGCCTGATGGAGGCGCTCGGTCGAGAGCTTCGGAGCAATCTTCGGCGTTAGAACTCGATTCGCGACAGCGGCAAAGCGCTCCGGAGTCACTCCAATGAGAACCTCTGGCAGAAGTGCGGCGAGGTGGGGCTCTAAGGAGACCGATCGGGCAAATGTCTTCTCTTGGAGCTCAATCCAATCGGAGATTATCCGCGCTATCTCCTTAAAGGCGCGATACTGAAGCAATCTTGCAAAGAGGAGGTCGCGCGCTTCTAAGAGCGCCAAATCAGCTTCATCATCGATCTCGCCACTTGGAAGTAAGCGAGCTGCCTTCAAGTCAAGAAGGGTGGCCGCTACAACCAGAAATTCCGTTGCATGATCTAAGCGCCAACCTATTTCAGTCACCTCCAGGGCGCGAATATGCGAAATGAACTCATCTGTGACGGTAGCTAAAGCAACTTCGGTAATTTCTAACTTATGACGCGAAATAAGTTGTAGAAGTAGATCGAAAGGGCCATCGAAGTTCTCTAATTTGACTGAAAATCCCAAAACTCGACCCTCGAGCGCAGATTGTGGCAACACTGAACCACTACTTGAGACTTCTCCACTTTCCGACATCATTAGCGAACTCTACGCGTGTCGTTGCTAAGTTTCCGAATTGCCGTGCGTAGAGTCGTGGTATGGCAAATAGTGCTTCAGAGATTTCTCGCTTGAATGCTAAATCGACATTTACCAAAAGTAAGCCAAGTCGAAATGAAGAAGTAGTCACCACATCTTCGGTGCTCAACCGACCCACTCCGATCCTCTCCGAACCGAGGCCGCTTGAGGTGCATGGTGATGCTCGAATTATCTCAGTGGTAAACCAAAAAGGTGGTGTCGGTAAAACAACCACAACCATTAATCTTGGTGCCGCCCTTGCTGAACTTGGTCGAAGAGTTCTTTTAGTAGACTTTGATCCACAACATTCACTTTCAGTCGGATTAAATGTTTCCACTCGAGAGATAGAGGGATCGATCTACGATCTTATGATGGATGAAACAACGAAAATTGATGACTTCTTGCTAAAGACCAGCGTTCCCGGCATGGACATGATCCCAGCCCACGAAAATCTCGCTGGCGCCGAAGGCGGTTTGGTAAATGTCATCGCGCGTGAGAAGGTGTTGAAGCGAGTTCTCTCTTCAGTAATAGATTTTTATGACGTAATTCTTATCGATTGTCAGCCCTCGCTTGGACTTTTAACTGTTAATGCGTTAACGGCCTCCCATTACGTTTTGGTTCCTTTGGAATGCGAATATTTTGCTCTCCGCGGGGTTGCACTTCTGGATGACATCATTAAGAAAGTTCAACTTAATACAAATCCGGATTTACAACTGATGGGAATCTTGCCAACAATGTTTGACCGCAAGACGGTACATAGTCGCGAGGTCCTAGAGAGAATTAATGAGGCATTCCCGAAGAAGGTTTGCGACACCACAATTGCGCGCACTGTGCGCTTTCCTGAAACTACTGTTGCTGGAGAGCCAATAACTTCTTACGCAAGCTCTTCTGCAGGCGCTGCTTCATATCGAAGATTGGCGCGTGAACTGATTGCTAATGGAGGTATTCGATGAGTCGCAGGATTAGTCTTCCCGGCGCCGATGAGTTATTCCGTAAAACAACTCTGAGCGCCGTGCCGGATACTGTTGAAGAGGCTCTCGAAGTCGTCCATACCAATCGTCCTACAGCGTCACCTGTTGCCAAGCCAACTCCTCAGGGAAATTCGGTTCGTCAGACGCCTCGACGTCGGCCAACTGGAATAGATCGCTCTCCTTCTGGCCGCGAACGACATGATGAGAAAATTACGGTCTATTTATCGCCAGATGAACTATTCGATCTGGAGCAGGCTCGATTACATCTGCGCGGTGATATCGGTTTAGCAGTTGATCGAGGTCGAATCGTTAGAGAGGCGCTCGCAATTGTGATAGCAGATCTGGAATCTAAAGGTGATCAATCAATTATTGCGCGCCGCTTAAGAAGTCGATAAGAATTATTTTGCTCTCGGGTGAGCAGAAATATAACTCTCTCTGATTTTCTCGATAGTAATCATGGTGTAAATCTGAGTTGTGTTTACAGATGAGTGTCCGAGCAACTCCTGAACGATTCGAATATCGGCTCCCCCATCCAGTAAATGAGTTGCAAAAGAATGGCGTAAGGAATGTGGAGATATCGCCGGAATTCCAGCCAATTGCGCAGATTCGCAGACAATTTTCCAGGCGCTCTGACGACTAAGCCGTCCTCCGCGCGAATTAAGAAAGAGTGCATCACTCCGGTTGCGACTCTTCTCGCTTAAGGATGGCCGGATAGTAACTAAGTACTGCTCGAGTTCATGTCGAGCAATTTTCCCAATCGGGACCACTCTCTCTTTCCGTCCTTTCCCATAAAGTTTGATCGTTTGGATCTCGCTACCGACAGATTTCAAATCATTGAGATTCAGCGCAATTACTTCACCGACACGCGCCCCAGTCGCATATAACAGTTCGAGAAGCGCCCTATCTCTCAATCCAATTCCCCGTTTAGGAGCGGATTCAATCAATCTCGCAACATCTGAGATGGAAAGGGCTTTGGGTAATCTCCTTGGCAACTTCGTTGGTTTCAGATCGCGAGCTGGATTTTCTGATCCGCTCTCTTTCGCATAGAATTTGAAGAAACTACGTAACGTAACGACACTTCTTGCCGATGAAGAGGGAGATAGACCTTTTCTTCGACCCTCAGAAACAAAGAATTCCAAACTTTCAAGGTTAACATCTTCAACCTTTATATTTTCTGAGTGGAGGTAACTCGCAAAACTGGCCAGATCACGACGGTAGGCAAAGACAGTATTTGCGCTCAAACCTCGTTCCACTGAAATATGGCTAAGGAAGTCTTCAAAGATCTCTTCGTTACCCACGATTTAAAGCGGCACGAATCAAACCAGCAAAAAGTGGATGCGGATTTGTTGGGCGGGAGCGAAACTCGGGGTGTGCCTGTGTTCCTACATAGTACGGATGAGAAGATTTGGGAAGCTCCACGAACTCCACCAGTTTTCCATCGGGTGAAAGACCACTAAAGATCAAACCAGCGCTGCTTATCGCTTCTCGATATTTATTGTTCACTTCGTAGCGATGTCTATGACGTTCCGAAACTTCACCGGCACCATAAGTATCAGCGACCATCGAAGCATCCCCCAAAATCGCTTTGTAGAGACCCAATCGCATCGTGCCACCCATATCCGCTTCTCCAGAGACTATCTCTTCCTGACCCTCCATGGTTGCAATAACTGGATTGGCGGTGGTTGGATCGAATTCAGCAGAATTTGCATCCTTGATTCCTGCTATTGATCTAGCAATCTCAATCACCATACATTGAAGACCTAGGCAAAGTCCTAGTGTTGGAATCTTATTTTCGCGAGCAAATCTCAGAGCACCAACTTTGCCTTCAATACCTCGGACGCCGAAACCACCAGGAACACAAATAGCATCAACATCTCCTAATTGACTCTTCGCTTTTGCAGCTTCTTCGCAATCGTCACTCACCACCCACTTAATTTCAACTCTGGCATCGTTGGCAAAACCGCCAGCTCGCAAAGCCTCGGTTACAGATAAGTAAGCATCCGGCAGGTCGACGTATTTACCCACAAGCGCCACCCGAACTACATGTTTAGGGCGGTGGACGCGCTCGAGTAGGCGATCCCATTCTCCCCATTCCACATCATGGAAAGGCAACCCCATTCTTCGAACAATATAGGCGTCTAAACCTTCCCTATGAAGGACTTTTGGAATGTCGTAAATCGAAGGAGCGTCTACTGCAGCCACGACAGCTTCTTGATCGACATCGCACATAAGAGAGATTTTCTTCTTGACTGCTATAGGAATGTCGCGATCAGATCTTAGAACTACCGCATCCGGCGAAATTCCGATGGAGCGAAGAGCTTGAACGGAATGCTGTGTTGGTTTCGTTTTTAGTTCTCCGGAAGGGCCAATATAGGGAACTAGAGAGACGTGAAGATAGAAGACATTCTCGCGTCCGACCTCTTGTCGAATCTGTCTGGCCGCTTCGAGAAATGGTAGAGATTCGATATCACCAACAGTGCCCCCAATTTCGGTGAGCACCAAATCAATCTGAGGTGCAGCCATAGCGCGAATTCGATCCTTGATTTCATTTGTTATATGAGGAATAACTTGTACTGTGTCTCCGAGGTATTCACCTTTGCGTTCTCTTGCTATGACCCTTGAATACACCTGACCTGTCGTCACATTGGCGGATCCATGAAGGTTTGTATCGAGGAAACGTTCGTAATGACCGATATCGAGATCGGTCTCTGCTCCATCATCAGTTACAAATACTTCTCCATGTTGGAATGGGTTCATAGTTCCTGGATCTACATTTATATATGGATCCAATTTCTGCATGGTTACTCTTAGACCTCGGGCCCGTAAGAGCCTGCCTAAACTAGAGGCGGTCAAGCCTTTGCCGAGACTAGAAGCGACTCCGCCGGTGACGAAAAGATGCTTCGTCACATGAGAGGCGGTCATGGAGCACTAACTTATCATTCAAATTACGCTTTACCTAAATTCAACAACTCCCGCGCGTGCTCTTGGGCGTGTTCTGAGTCGGAGATGCCAGAGAGCATTCTGGCTATTTCAGACTCTCGCTCTTCACCCGTAGCTATCGAGACAGAACTCTCACTTATTGAGCCAGATGAATCTTTATTTACAATGAGATGACGATCAGCCCAGATAGCAACTTGAGGTAGATGCGTGACGACAATAACTTGCGAATCTGCTGCTAACTTCTTTAAGCGTTTGCCCACTTCGAGAGCCGCTTTTCCGCCAATTCCGGAATCAACTTCGTCAAATAAATATGTTCCAAGCGGTGAATTCCCGGCTGCTACAACTTCTATCGCCAGCATCAACCTAGAAAGCTCTCCTCCGCTCGCAGCTTTAGAAATAGGCAAAAGTTCTCCGTTCTGATGTGCGGAGAACTTCATGTAGACGTCATCGAGACCTGTTTCCTCGAAATCGTCATCTTTGGGTTCACTTCGAGAGGTAACCTCACAGAGAAAACGAGCACTCGGCATCGCCAAATCGGTTAGCTCTTGGCTTACCGAGAAAGTCAAACGTGACGCAGCCTCGACCCTTACAGCACTTAGTGTTTTAGCTTTATCGAGAAGCACTTTACGAGAATTAATAAACTCGTTCTTCAGAACTTCAACTCGCTCTTCGCCACCGCATAAATCAGCAATCTCATTCTTCGCTGCCTTAGCTCGCTCTTCCGCTCGGAGCAATTGCTCTGTCAGATCTCCCTCACCACCATGCTTTTTGGCGAAACTCCGAAGAGCAGATTTGCGCGCGTGCAAATCATCAAGAGGCGCTAAATCTTCCCCAAAACTCTCAAGAAGAGCTGCACTCTCATTGGCTAAATCACGTAGATCGAAGAAGGAATTATCGGCACGCTTTGCCTGTTCCAGAAATCTCTTATCTTTAGCCGCAAGCGCATTAAAAGCACGCCGAGCGCGATCTATTCGTCCAAGCGCTCCAATCTCCTCCGAAGTAAGTGTCGAGACAATCTCGCCTAAATGAACTCTTAATTCCTCCACATTCTCAGATAGTGCAATCTTTCTCTCTAAATCCTCGACTTCATTGGACTTTGGTCGAAGTTTTGCCTCGTCCTTTAGAAACTCTTCAAGTTCCTGAATCTTTGAAATCCTTGAGCTCTCAGATTTGTCGAGGTCCAAAAGTCGACGTTTTAGCTCGCAGAAAATCTCGAAAGCATGCTTGTATTGAGAGACAGCAGCTAGAGCGCGATCTCCGGCGTAGTTGTCTAGCAATTCTCTCTGCCGTGAGCTCTTTGTAAGTGAAAGAGTGCCGTGTTGGCCATGAATCTCAATTAATGCATCAGCAAAGTTGGCCAGGGTTGCAGAGGTTGTCGGAAGACCGGAGAGAGAAGCTTTCGATTTCCCATCTCGGTTGATAATCCTTGTGAGTATTATCGAGTTATCCTCAATATCTGGCTCTTGTTCAGATAAGAGGCTGTCCAGTGTGGCTGTGCGATGCTCGGGAAGTTTGAAGTTGCCGGCCACGCTTAGGCGCTCACTACCTAACCGAACTAGATCGCTATCGGATTTGGCTCCAGCGATAAGCGAGAGCGCCGTAACTACCATTGTTTTTCCGGCGCCCGTCTCGCCAGTTAATACGTTTAAACCAGGGACAAATTCAATTTCCGCCTCTTCGATGACCCCCAAGTTACGAATTGAGAGTTCATTGAGACGCGATCGGCCTGAGCCTCTACTACTTCCCACGCCAACCGTCTACAGGTAATTTGAATTTCGCAACCAATCTATCGGTGAATGTCACATTATCAATATGAGCCAACGGGATAAAACTTCGCTCCGAAGTAAGTACTACCCGGTCGCCTTCAAGAAGCTGTGCTTTGCGAAGCCCATCTGCTGAAATCACGCCTACCTCACTTTCGACATCAATTGCGATAACTGATTGCGGAGATACGACCATCGGGTCTGAGAAAAGTGCATGTGCGGCTAACGGCAAAAGTACGAGCGCATCGACATCTGGCCAAACAACTGGACCTCCGGCTGAAAATGCATACGCTGTTGAACCAGTTGGAGTCGCACAGATAACACCATCGCAACCCCATCGTGAAAGAGGCCTTTGATCTATCTGTACAAAAAGTTCGATCATAGATTCGGTATTTCGCTCAATCGCAACTTCATTTAGCGCCCAACCTTCAGCAACAACTTTCTCCTTACGTTCAACACGGTAAGAAAGCGTCATTCGCTTTTCAACCTGATAAGACCTGCTTTCAATGGCCTTAATTAATTCTGAATTAGAAGGACGCTCAATCTGAGCAAGGAATCCAACGTGACCGAGATTGATTCCTAACACTGGAGTTTGAGATCCGTGAGTCAGTTCGGCACCACGAAGAATCGTGCCATCACCGCCAAGGACAAGTATTAGCTCAGCGCTCTTTGCCAAATATGAAATCTCCGAATCAGTCCGCTTCTCTGCCCCGGTAATACCCTCGGAGGTTGTTGCAACTTGAAATCCGATTTTTCTCAAGTTTGGCACTAGTTCGTTTGCTAATTGATGAGCTTCCTTGCGCGATGGGTGTAGTACGAGAACTATCTTTCTCATTACGCCGGCCCCTTTGCTATCGCTTCGCTTAAGTCAGAATCCGCAAGTGCGGGTGATCCCCTCCGTAACCACAGGAAATATTCCACATTTCCTGAAGGGCCGGGTAGAGCGCTAGCAACTACAGATGCGACACCTAATCCGAGCGAATATGCCGAATCAGCCACCATTCGAACCGCCTCGAAACGAAGGTTTGGTTCACGAACCACTCCGCCAGCGCCCAATTTTTCTCTACCAACTTCGAATTGAGGCTTAACCATCAATAGGAAATCACAATCCTGCGTTGCGAGCCCAATTAGCGCGGGGAGCACTGTTCTTAGAGATATAAAAGAGAGATCGGCAACGATTAGATCTGCTGGATCTCCAATATCAACGAGTTTCGCATCTCTGACGTTAAGTCGATCTTTTACTGTCACTCTTGGATCCTGTTGCAAACTCCAAGCTAACTGACCGTATCCAACGTCCATTGCGATAACTTCCTTGGCGCCATTTATTAGTAAGACCTCTGTAAATCCCCCAGTTGAGGCGCCTGCATCAAGGGCTCTTCGCCCATCGACTCTAATACCGGGAATCGCTTTAAGAGCGCCCGCAAGTTTATGGCCCCCTCTTGAAACAAAATCCTTTTCGTCAGATTCAACTACTATTGAAATCTCCGCATCAACTTGCGTTGATAACTTCTTCGCGGGCAGACCACCTACTCTAACTTTTCCACTCTCAATTAAATCTTGCGCATTTTCTCGAGATCGAGCCAGCCCACGGCGAACTAATTCGCTATCGAGTCGCTGTCGCATTTATTTAGTTAGAAATTCCCTCAACTCTGGAGAGTTGATCGGTTAGTTCACCATTAATCTCTTCAAAACGTTTTCCATGTTCAGGTAGAGGAGAGAGAGCGATTTCATTCACTCTCTCCTTAATTGCTGAGATCTTTTCTATGCTCATTTCTTCACTCTCCCTTTAGCCTTACTTTCCTTTTTCTTTGGCGCCTTATTCGCAGGGGATTCTTTGGCGGCGCCATTATTTTTAGCTATTTCCTTCTTAAGTTCTATGAGCTCAGATTCAAGGCGCTTTAAATCACTCTCTTTGGCAAAACCCATTTTGAAGACGCTCCGTTTAACTTCCTCTTCGACGCGACTTTTAATCGCCTCACCGCTCTCCCTAGCCCAAACATTTAAAGCAGCAGCTAACTCCTGTGGGCTCTTCTCGCCATTACCTAGTTTCATGAGGTAGGTGCGAAGCGCTGAAAGTAAATCATTGGCCATACCCGAAAGGTACCTAAACCCTTCCAAGTTCGCGCGCTTCGACCTGCCACTGACTGGCCAACTTTGCTCCCGAGCGCCAGAACCTGCGCCGAATTACTTCAGATACAGAAATCCACTCTTGATCTTTCAAAGAAAGAGTTCTTCTCTTCAACTGCGCGCTCCAAGAAGCGACATCGAGGGTATCTACCCCACTTCTATTAACTCGATCTACGACTAGGCAAATTTCAACAACCTCATCGCCGCTGGGTAACCGTTTTACTTTTGGTTCGCCGCTTACTCTTCCTCTCAAGCTGACTCTATTCATTGGTCTGGGCATGAATTTTCTCCCTCTTTTCGCTAGGGGAACAATCCTTCTAGCGCTGACCGACATCTCCTTCAGAATTTTCTGCCAACTTTGGATACCTCTTCAAAAATTTTTCAACATTAGCCTTATCTCCCACCGCTTGAAGAGCTTCCAAATATGCATTTCTTAATCTCCTGCTCCAAGCCGGTGAATCTTCATTCAATTCTGAACAAGTCAGTGTTATAACGGCAGCCGCAGATTGGCCAAGGGTTAACCTTGCCTTCGCTGCAGCAATTCTCATCTCCACGCGCCCTTCTGTAGAGAGAGCGCTCTCTTTGATGGAACCCGCAATCTCCAAGGCTTTGCGTGCATTTCCAAGAGCGGCCTCGCACTGTGCAATATATGGCTTTAATTCAATCGAACCGGTAATTCGTTCAGCCGCACGAAGATCCTTCAGCGCTTCTTTATATTCGCCGGCTCTCAGAGCTGCGATTCCTGCTTTTTCTCGAACTACACCAAGGCGCCCCGCTCTGTAAACAATTTCTTTTCCATGCTGATGCGCTTCTTTTGGATTAGTCTCGAGATTATTCATCAATGAAACCATATGGCGAGCGACGCTTTTTGCGTTTCCAGGCGTTAATGAATCAAGTTGAAAGATGATTTTCTTATCTAGCTCTTCACCGGTTACCTCATCATTTACCCATGGTCGATCAAAGTTTCGTGTTCGCTCGTGGGGGCCAGTGATTTTGGGAGGGCGTTCTTTAGCAGGGCGGGTCGGGCAATTTTTTGTCGGTCCCGATTTTCTTTTGTCGTCTTTTCTAAAATTCTTTTTATCACGTGCGTTTTTGGCGCCAGATTTCTTCTCAGAAAATGAAAAAGGGGCCACTTTCGTAACCCCTTTCTCTAATTAAAGTCCGGCGGCGTTCTACTCTCCCACACAGTGACCCGTGCAGTACCATCGACGCTGAGAGGCTTAACTTCCGGGTTCGGAATGGGACCGGGTGTTTCCCTCTCGCTATGACCGCCGAAACGCTATTGAGATGTCAATCGAAAGAAATCGAAAATTTATTTTCGATCTTCAGTCCCCGACCGTATCTCGGGAACCACACAGTGGACGCGTAGCAACTTTGTAGTTAAATCCTCGGCCTATTAGTACCGGTCAGCTCCGAGACTCACGTCTCTTCCACTTCCGGCCTATCAACCCAATAGTCTCTTGGGGGCCTTACTTGGTAAACCAAAGGGAAACCTAATCTTGAAGCGAGCTTCCCGCTTAGATGCTTTCAGCGGTTATCTCTTCCGAATGT
>VGAE01000022.1 GCA_016870975.1 Actinomycetota bacterium | reverse complement strand
TTGGTCCAACAAAAACCGGCAAGTTTCTTATCAATTTCGGCGATTAAAAAACCGGTGGGATCAAACCAACTCTCTTTGGTGCGAATGTCTAAATCGCGCTCACTCCAATTAGATTGTTCGGGATGGCTAGTAAATGAGCGATTGTTTACTTCTAACCAGGCTTGATTATCTATACCTGGAAGAAATGAGCGGATTGAAACTTTCGGATCGGTATTTGGGATGGCATCGGTTAGTGAGCGGCGCATCTGGAAAACGGTGCGGACTCGAGTAAAGCCATTTGCGAGTGCGAAGTTTTTGGCATCGGGAAGATCGCCATGTGACCAGAGGCGAAGTCGCGGGGTTTTGGTAAGAGCTTTGAGGAGTTCGTTCGCGATACCTCTACTGCGAAATTTTGGTGCGATAACTAATTCGGCTGATGGCCCTTCAACTTGATCGGTGAGATCAAGATGGGCGTAGCCGGCAACTTCATTTTCATGGAGCGCGATGAAATGAGAGTCAGCTTTATCGCCACCGTGACGGATATGGAGAAGGACATGTTCGGCAACTGGTGGGATGCCATCAACATCGGTGGCGTTAGCGATTAAACCGAGAACCTCAGACTGAAGTTTGGGGTCGAGATGTGTTTTGTGGAGAATCAAGAGTTTTGATCTTGGAGGTTTTCGCGGTTGACGTTGAAGCGATAACCAACATTGCGGACGGTGCCGATAATGGCTTCAAATTCGGTACCGAGTTTGGAGCGGAGGCGCCGGATATGAACATCAACGGTGCGGGTGCCACCGAAATAGTCATAACCCCAGACCTCTTGCAGTAATTGGGCGCGAGAAAATACCCGTCCTGGATGTTGGGCGAGATATTTCAATAATTCAAATTCTTTATAGGTGAGATCAAGGGCATGGCCGCGGATCTTTGCGGTGTAGCTATTCTCATCGATAACAACCTCACCGCTTTTTATTTCACCGGAGTGTGGATCGGCTTCGATGCGAGAGGCTTCCAGTTTTCCAATTGAGGTGCGAATACGGGCCTCTACTTCAGCAGGTCCAGCGCTATCAAGGATAAATTCATTAAAGCCCCACTCTGCGGTTAGTGCAGGAAGTCCACCTTCAGTTGCGATGATTATTACGGGACAACCAGCTCCAGTTGCAGCAAGTAATTTAGCTAGTGATTTTGCAGCGGGAAGATCGCGACGCGCATCGAGAAATAAACAATCGGTCTCAGGTAAATCGACGAGTACCGAACCAATCGCAGGCAAGATGCGAACTTGATGCTGAAGCAAAGAGAGTGAAGGTAGAACTTCAGCGCTCGCGCCTTGCGAGTTGGTTAGGAGTAGAACGCGTGCCATAAGGGTGACAGAATACTCTCGTGTCGAATTACCTACCAATAATTGCGATCTTCACGCTCGCGACCGGATATGGAATCTGGTATCAATTAAGCCGCGGCAAGGTGAAGCGAAAAGCAAAGCGCGCCAGCAAGGCGCCGCTTGATAAGTCGGTCTTGGGAAGTGAATTAGGTTCGCGCGCTACTTTTGTGCAATTCTCTTCCGCGTTCTGTACGCCATGCTGGGCGACGAGAACTTTGCTCATTAATATCACTTCAGGTTTATCAGATGTGAAACATATTGAGATTGATGCCGAGGCGAATTTAGATTTAGTGCGAAAGCTTGATATTCGCTCCACGCCAACCACGCTGGTTTTAGATGGAAAGGGCAATGAGATTGGGCGCGCGATTGGGGCGCCGAAGCGACTTGAGATAGTAAATACCCTCGCCGCTATTAAATAGTTGCAAACTCTTCGCAACTCGCGAAGCTATTGATTTCCAGTTACCTTTTGCCCATGTCAATCACAAATGTACTTTCATTTAAAACCAGTAATCCAAAGTTAATCGATGCCCGCGGCCCACGTTTTGGCGCAGTAATCACAACGATTGTCTTAACGGCATTTCTAGCAACCGGAAATCTCTTGCTACTTCACTGGCAGCTCTTGGTCTTTGCGCTTGTCGCCTTTATTGGACTTGGCGTTTCGCCATATGGATTTATCTATTCGAAATCGGTAAAGCCAAGACTTAAGGGTGAAGTCCCAGTTGAAGATACCCGCCCACCACAATTTGCTCAGCTAGTTGGATTCTTATTTGCAATTACCGCAACGATTCTCTATGACTTGGGTCTTGAGACTGCCGGAGTCATCGTTGTTGGATTTGCGCTAGCCGCAGCATTTTTGAATGCGGCGTTCAATTACTGCCTTGGTTGCGAGGTCTATCTCTTGATCGCACGTGCCAAGAGCGCAATTAGCGCCCGAAAGTAGCGATTGAAACTGCCAGTAGAATTGGTAGGTGGCCGAGAAGAAACATGAACTGCGCGAAAAAGGGCTGCGCTTAACGCCGCAGCGCGAACTGGTATTAAACGCGGTTCGTGAATTAGGGCATGCAACGCCAGAAGAATTAGCAGAGAAAGTTCGCAGCACACATCCCGGCATTAATCTATCAACGGTCTATCGCAATTTAGAGACGCTAGAAAATGTCGGTCTCGTGCAACATACCCATCTCGGTCATGGCGGTGCGACTTACCACGCAGCCGAAGAGTTAACTCATCTCCATCTAGTTTGCGGTAAATGCGGTTCGGTCGGTGATGCGCCGATTGATGTTGCCGCCTCCTTTGTTAATACCTTGGTTGATGATTATGGCTTTAAGACCGATGTAACCCACTTTGCGATCTATGGAACCTGCGAGAGCTGCCAAGCGAAATGACCGCGGTCTATGTTGAAGATGGCCTAGATAAAGGCGCGATCTGGCACTTCGGCGAAGTTGCCAAAGAGCAACGCGAGTTAAGTGCCGGTAAAACCTGGGCTGATCTCTCACATCGCGCGGTAATTGCGATTAGCGGTGAGGATCGACTTACCTGGCTCCACTCGTTAACAACACAGCATCTTGAGAAGTTAGCCGCCGGTGAGTGGAGAGAGGCGCTAATACTTGACCCACAAGGCCACATCGAACAGCAATTATTTTTAGTGGATGATGGAACGACTACTTATCTCCATTTAGATAGAGAGAAAGTTGCGCCGTTATTGGGTTATCTCGAGAAGATGAAATTTATGCTCCGAGTAGATGCGAAAGATGTTTCAAATGAGTTTGCAATCCTAAAAGCGCCGGGTAAGACAGATTTGCTTGGCGGCCCCTATGCACTTGTACCGAGAGGTGAGTTAGTGGCAACGATAAATGCATTTAATACCTCTAATCTACAAGTAGGAACTTGGGCGCTAGAAGCAGAGCGAGTTGCAACCGGAAAAGCGCGACTTGGAATTGATACCGACCATAAGACGATTCCTAATGAGATTGGCGCCTTAAATCGCTCGGTCCATATGGCAAAAGGTTGTTACCGGGGCCAAGAGACGGTGGCTAAAGTATTTAATTTGGGACATCCGCCGCGACGTCTAGTCTTGTTGCATCTCGATGGAAGTTCGGTGGAGCTACCGAAGAGTGGAACACCTGTTACTTACGATGGCAAAGAGATTGGATTTATTGGAACTATCGCTCGCCATTATGAATTAGGGACGATCGCGTTAGCGTTGATTAAACGGATGACCCCGGCTGACGCGGTATTAAATGTTGGTGGAATTGCTGCAACACAAGAGATTTTAGTTCCGGTGGAGTAATGGAGTATCTGACAACGATTTTCTTGATTCTGGCGAGCATTTTTGCCGGCCTTGCTTCTCTAGGTTTTGCCGCGCGTCAGTGGCGTAAATTGAAACGAGGCGAGTGATGGCATTTCAAATTCCAGAGGGGCTACATCCCGATGTAAATCCGCTGGCTTGGATGGTGGGAAGTTGGCGCGGTAAAGGACATGGCGATTACCCCGGTTCACAATCTTTTCAATTCGCCCAGGAAGTTACCTTTAGCCATGATGGCCGACCATTTTTAACTTATTTTTCACGGACCTGGTTGATTGATGACAATAGCGAGATCATCAAAACATCCGCATCAGAGACTGGATTCTGGCGAGTTAAACCAAATAATCAATTAGAGGTTGTCTTGGCCCATTCCACCGGAATTGCGGAAGGTTGGGTTGGTCGCTTTGATGGACCAAAGATTCAATTAGTTATGGATCAAGGTTATGCCGCCCCAACTGCAAAGAGCGTCGGTGAAGGTCAACGCCTTTATGGTCTAGTCGAAGGTGAACTTTTCTTCGCTTATGACATGGCATTTGGCGATCAGAAGCTACAAGCTCACGTCTGGTCGACGCTGCCACGCGTGGTTTAAGTAAGAGTAAACTTGTAGGTCATGGTAAATAACCGGATTGCATCTTTGATGTTGCATACCTCCCCGCTGGAACAGGCGGGTATTGGTGATGCCGGCGGCATGAATGTTTATGTTTTAGAGAGCGCGAAGCGAATTGCAGAATCAGGCGTTGCGGTAGATATCTTTACGCGAGCCACTAAACCAAATCTGCCTGAGTCGATTGAAATTGCGCCAGGTGTAAATGTAGTTCATCTAGAGGCCGGTCCTTATGGCTCGATTACTAAAGATGAACTTCCCTCTCAAATCTGCGCTCTGATGTCATCGTTTTTGCGTTATGAATTAAATCGACCACCTGGTTATTACGATCTATTGCATTCCCATTATTGGATCTCTGGCCAACTTGGCTGGTTGATTTCAGAGCGATATAACCTGCCGTTAGTTCACACGATGCACACCATGGCAAAAGTAAAGAACCAAGCGCTCGCTGAGGGTGAATCACCTGAACCACAATCTCGCGCGATAGGGGAAGAACAAGTAGTTAAGGCGGCTTTGGCGCTGATTGCCAATACCGCGTCTGAAGCCGCCAGCTTGGTCTCTCTTTATGATGCTTGTCCCGATAATGTTTATGTAGTTTCACCAGGCGTTGATCTTCGAACTTATCGAGTAAATGGTGGCAAGAAGGTTGCGCGCGAGAAGTTAAAGTTAAGAAGCGATCAATTGATGTTGCTCTTTGTGGGTCGTATCCAGCCCCATAAAGGCCCGGAAGTTCTTATCCGCGCAGTTGCTGAAATGTTGAGCCATACGCCAGCTTTGAAATCAAAGCTACGTGCGGTGATTATAGGTGGCCCATCTGGAAATGGTTCGAAAGAACCGGAGCGACTTGCCGGGCTCGCTACTTTTCTTGGTGTAACTGAGAACATTATTTTTGTTCCTCCAGTTCCACATGAAGAGTTATCGGATTGGTATCGCGCTGCTGATTTAGTCTGCGTGCCTTCATACTCAGAATCATTTGGTTTAGTAGCACTCGAAGCGCAAGCTTGTGGCACGCCGGTTGTGGCAACTGCAGTGGGCGGACTTCGTGCAGCAGTTGCAGATGGAATTTCTGGGGTATTGGTAGATGGACACAATCCAAAAGCCTGGTCGGCGACTTTGCAACGTCTCTTATTAGAACCAGAACGGAGATTGTTATTGTCGATTGGCGCGATTAATCACTCTTCCAATTTCGGTTGGGATGCAACAGCGCGTGGAATCCTGGATGTCTATGACAAAGTGCTCTCGCGCGGTAGCAAATCACATCTAAGCGTGGTGTAAAAATGAATCGCGCGATGGCATTAGCCACTATCGAAGAGTTTTTAGATTCCCATGAGATCGAGCATGACCGGAGCGATAATTCCTTCTTTCTAACCCTGCCCGGTGAGCGAAAGCTCCAGACCCATTGCGCCATCGTGGTCGGGGATCACTCAGTAAGTATCAATGCCTTTGTGATTCGAAAGCCCGATGAAAATTTGGAGGAGGTACACGAGTGGTTATTGAAGAAGAATGCTTCGATGTATTGCGTTGCCTTTGCCATCAATGAGATGGGCGATATTTATTTAGTCGGACGTCTACCATTTCATTCAATTTCCGAACAGGAATTAGATCGAGTAATTGGCGCGGTACTGCAGTATTCAGATTCCTCATTTAATCCACTCTTAGAGTTGGGATTTTCCAGCGCAATCCGGCGGGAGTGGGCCTGGCGGGTATCTCGCGGTGAATCGTTAGCTAATTTAAAGGCCTTTGAGCATTTAATCCAGTAACTAGTAAAAGGCAATAGAATTAACACATGTTCAAATTAATTCTCTTGCGCCACGGTGAGAGTGAATGGAATGCCAAAAATCTCTTTACTGGATGGGTAGATGTAATGCTTTCCACAAAGGGTGAGAGTGAAGCAAAGCGTGGCGGTGAACTTTTGAAAGAGCGCAACTTACTCCCAGATTTAGTGCATACCTCACTACTTCGTCGTGCGATTCAAACTGCAAATATCGCGCTAGATGCCTGTGACCGACATTGGATCCCGGTCAAACGGAGTTGGCGGTTAAATGAACGGCATTATGGTGCGCTACAAGGAAAAGATAAGGCCCAGACGCTCGCACAATATGGTGAAGAACAATTTAAATTATGGCGCCGATCCTTTGATGTTCCACCACCACCAATTGATGACAGCGATGAATTTAGCCAAGCTTTAGATCCAAGATACGCGGATCTAGGAAATGCCATGCCAAAGACGGAATGCCTCAAGGATGTCGTTGCGCGTATCTTGCCTTATTGGGATGGCTCAATTGCGCCAGATTTAAGAGGTGGCGCAACGGTTCTAGTTGCCGCTCATGGAAACTCATTACGGGCACTTGTAAAGCATCTTGATGGAATTTCCGATAGCGATATTGCCGAGCTAAATATTCCAACCGGAATTCCATTGTTATATAACTTAAATCAAGATCTAAAACCGATTGGTAAGAGTGAGTATTTAGATCCAAGTGCCGCGGCGGCAGCAATTGCTGCGGTGGCCAATCAAGGAAAGCGTTAGTTAGAAGAGAACTTTCCAGTTACTAAGTAATAGACGCGGCGCGCAACTGAAACTGCATGGTCGGCAAAACGCTCGTAGTAGCGACCAATAAGGGTGATATCAATCGCGGTTTCAGTTCCATGTTTCCAATCATCTGAGAGCAGAGTTGTGAAAAGTTTGCGGTGTAATTTATCCATCTCATCATCATCTTGCTCTAGCTCCAAAGCCTTTTCAATATCACGCGAGCTCATAATGTCTCCGGCTTTATCGGAGATTAATTTTGCGACTTTACCCATCTCTTCAATCGTTAAAAGAAGTTCAGAGGGGACTGCAGCTCCGGGATGGCGGAGGCGGGTAATTTTTGCGACGTGATGAGCCATATCTCCCATGCGCTCTAAATCAGCGCTCATTCGAAGCGCTGTGACTAGCGCTCTCAAATCGGAAGCGACCGGTTGTTGACGGGCAATGATGTCGATAATGCGAGCATCTAATTCATGTTGCAAGTTATCTACGCGATCATCGGCGGCAATAACTTCTTCAGCTTCAGCAAGACTTGCAGTTAAGAGCGCGTGAGTTGCTTTATCGATCGCTTGAGAGACGATGTTGGAGAGCTCCACCAGAGTTGCGGTTACCCCATCCAATTCATCCTGGAATGCGCTTCGTAACCAAGTCATTGGGGCAGGGTAATCGTTTTCTGGTGAACCGTCAGTTTGCCTCGTTAACGGAGCCTTTAGTAGAAGTAAACAACGCGTGAATCGATGGGAAGTGACCCCTACTCTCGATTTTCGTACGATAGCGCTATGAGATTCCGCCGGGACGCAAGCGATCTGGATGAGCGGATAGAGATACCTGAGTTACTAATAAAGGCGCTCTCCTCTCTCGAATCAGAATCAATGTTGGTATTGCCAGGTGAAGTGATAATTCACGAGAGTGATGGCTTAGTAAATTTTGGTTTAGTAAGAGATGGGCGAGTTGTTAGCAAAGAATTGATTGCGTTAATTCGGGTTGTTCGCCGAACAAATGAAACGCGTCGAGGTTCAATCGAGATTGCGCGCGGGCCGATTGGTGAAGGAAAGCGCGAGTTACGAGTTTCGGTAGCGCCGCTAACCGAAGATGGATTGATATTGGTACTTGTTTCTGATGAGAGCGAAGTCCGAAGAATCGATGCGGTTCGTAGAGATTTTGTAGCAAATGTTTCCCACGAGTTAAAGACGCCAATCGGCGCTCTCGGTCTTTTGAGTGAAGCGATACTGGGGGCAAAAAATCAACCAGAAGAGGTCGTACGTTTTGCGACTAAAATGCAGAATGAGGCAAAACGTTTGACTGATTTAGTTCAAGAGATTATCGATCTCTCTCACCTACAGAGTAGTGACCCTCTTCAGAAAGCTTTCCCGGTTGAGATTGAAGACATTATTCGAGAAGCGATAAATCAAGCCCAAATAAGCGCTGAGGCGCGCGGCATCATAATTGAGTTGGGAGCAATGCAAAACGCTGTTGTTATTGGCGATCGGGATCAATTAATTGCAGCGGTCCATAATCTCGTTGAGAACGCAATTAATTACTCTCCGGAGAATACAAAAGTCTCAGTGACTTCTGCTGTCAAAGATAAATTAATTGAGGTCTCTGTTACTGATCAAGGAATCGGAATAGCTGAAGCAGAGTTAGGTCGAATCTTTGAGCGGTTTTATCGAGTCGATCCCGCTCGTTCTCGCCAGACAGGTGGAACTGGTCTAGGGCTTTCTATTGTTAAGCACGTAGCGCTCAATCACGGTGGAGATGTGAAAGTCTGGAGTAAAGAGAATGTAGGAAGTACATTTTCAATTTTGTTGCCAATCGCCCCACCCGAGGAGATCAAATGACGAAGATCTTGATTGTTGAGGATGAGAGTTCATTCTCAGAGGCGCTGGAATTTTTACTTAGTAAAGAGGGATTTTCGGTATTAACAGCGGCAACGGGGACTGAAGCGCTAAAGAAATTTGAGCAAGGTGGTATCGATTTAATTCTCTTGGATTTGATGATTCCAGAGATTTCCGGAACAGAGGTCTGCCGCAAAATTCGGGCTAAATCTAAGGTTCCTATCATCATGCTTACCGCGAAGGATTCAGAGGTAGATAAAGTTGTAGGTTTAGAAATCGGCGCCGATGATTATGTGACTAAGCCGTATTCGGCACGTGAGTTGGTTGCGCGGATAAATGCAGTCTTACGTAGGAATGGAAATGAAATCGCGGCTGGCGAATCAGGCTTATTGACGGTGCAGGGCATCCGTCTTGATATCGATCGCCACCAAGTCTCGGTAAATGGTCTTCCGGTATCGCTACCGTTGAAGGAGTTTGAGTTATTAGAGTTCTTGATGCGTAATGCCGGAAAAGTGCTCACTCGAATTCAATTAATTGATCGAGTCTGGGGCAGCGATTATGTTGGTGATACCAAGACGTTAGATGTTCATATCAAACGAATTAGAGCGAAGATTGAAGTTGATCCAGCCAATCCAAAGATAATCCAGACGGTGCGCGGCCTGGGTTACAAGATGGAGCTATAAATTCCAGTATTTTCAACTACGAGCGCATCAAGCTCTAACTTTCCGCCGTTGGCAAAGTAGAGAGCAACTGGAACGCGGTATCCCGGCTTAGCATCTAATATCGCAACTTTTGCCTTTGCATTGGCGCTATCGCCTTCAAAAATTACCGGACGGTTACGGAGCAGAATTCCATCTCCCTGTAAGAGCGCGGTCTGGTTATTTACCGTGACATTTACAAGCTGGTCTGGGGCATCGCTCTGGTTAACGAGAAAGCCAACCAATGTTGCAGAACCATCAGGGAGCGCAACGACTTTAACATTTCGCACCTTTATCGCTTCAAGATCTTTTTCAACACCATCTGTTACTTGTCTAATGTTTCGAGTTTCTGCGCTACCGCCAGCTGCGCAACCAATTAAAGCCGGAGTAACCAAACCGAGAGATGTCAAGAGGAGTGCAGTTGCCCGAAGATTCATGGGTGAATAATGGCAGAAAGCACGATTTTTCTCGGACGGAGTTCTCTGATAAAATTGCCCTCTAGCGAAAGGCAAAATCCCCACGATGACATTCAAAGTCGGTGAAACCGTTGTTTATCCTCATCACGGAGCGGCTCTAATCGAAGCGATTGAGACGCGGACCATAAAAGGCGAAGAGAAGATTTACTTAGTTTTGAAGGTCGCACAAGGCGATCTCACAGTAAGAGTCCCAGCTGAGAATGTTGATCTAGTAGGCGTACGCGATGTCGTTGACTCAAAGGGATTGGATCGCGTTTTCGGCGTACTACGCCAGCCATATACCGAGGAGCCAACCAATTGGTCTCGTCGTTACAAAGCTAATCTTGAAAAACTTGCTTCTGGCGATGTAATTAAGGTCGCTGAAGTTGTACGCGATCTATATCGTCGCGATCTTGATCGCGGTCTATCTGCTGGTGAGAAGCGGATGCTCGCTAAAGCTCGCGCAATTTTGATCTCCGAACTTGCTCTGGCTGAGAACACAGATGAGACAAAGGCCGAATCAATCCTTGATAAGGTCTTAGCTTCGTAGTTTTGTGCGCTCACCCTTACTCAAAGTTGTTGTGGCAGTTACCCTGCCTATAGCGTTTGAGAAGTTACATAAGGATTCGATTCTTAGTACCTCGGTTGGTCTTGCAAGAGCGTTTTGCTTAGAAACTTCGGTTAGAAGCCAGCTAGCTATTGCAATAAATGAAGAGGATTCCCATCGAGTAGCGCAATTCTCTTGCGAAGTCTTGACGTGTGACCCAAACTCCCCAAAGTCTTTGGCGGCGACTCTAGGTGAATCTGATTCATTTGATCTCGTTGCAATTCATGACTCACAACGCCCTTTGACTAGAACGACGCAATTCCATCGCACTCTCGAGGCGTTGATTGGGGAGGTTGATGCAGTTCGACCAGTTTCGAGATTCACCGAAACTTTAAAACTTGTTACCCCTGAGCAAACTGTCAAGCAGACAATTGATAGAAACTCAATATTGCGAGTCTCAACACCTGAAATCGTCCGTTATGAAGCTATTGACTTTAAATCAGATAGATCGAATTGGTTTGTGCCACTCAAAGCGGGTACAAAATGCGCCAAGGTTCATGCCGATCTCGAAAGTTTGCGAATAAATTCGCTTGCTGATAGTGCCCTATTGGAATCTCTTATTTTTTGGCAACAGAGTAGGGGTCGCTAGTTCCTCTTTTTTAGTTTTCTGAACTCTTGTATCATTCCGATAGGTTTTTTAATAGTGGTTTTTGGAAGTTCCCAAAGAATTAATGCTGGAGCTCGTAATATTCTTTTCCAGATCCTCAACGGTTTTGTGGCAATTCGGTGTGGCAAGTCCTTAAGGTAAGCGTCCCAGAGGTCATTACTTTCATGTTCGTTTCTCGTGTAGCAGACTGAGCAAGTTGTTGAGACCAATAGACGTCCCGCATAGACCAGTCGATGGGAAGTTTCGCTGTTGCAGCGAGCACAGTAGAGCGCAACTTCGAGCAATTCCTCTCTCAATCTCGGTACCTCCTCAAAGCCAGCACATGCTCAGCAATGGCTAAGTCCTGCGGAAAAGTGATTTTGATATTTGAAACATCCGCAGAAACGGTAAGTGTAGTAATGGAAGGAGCATACTTTTCAATGCACGCGGCAGTGTCCGTTCCAATGAAACCGTCGATAGCAGCCTTGTTGTACGCCTCTAAAAGTTCTCGAGCAATAAAGCCTTGAGGTGTCTGAACTCTTACCATCGTGTCGCGTTGCATCCTCTCTAATTCTCGAGAGTCGACTGGGATCGTGGGTATCGCACCCCCAAACTGTTTCGCTGCCTTTGTAATCTCTAAGAACAATTGAGGCGTTGCGAGTGGGCGCGCTCCATCATGAATTATTACCACCTCGATTTCACCACCTCTGATTGCAGGAGCCAGGTGTTGAAGCGCGTTGTGCTCACTCTCGTGGCGCGTTGCCCCCCCAAACACTATCTCGACATGGACACCTTGTACCTCACGCTCGAGAGTCACATTTGCAAGATCAGCATCACTCGGGTGAATCACCAAGACGATGCGTCCCAACGGAAAATTTCTTGATGCGTTGACAAGTGATCGTGAAATGATACGGCGTCCACTCAATGGTAGCCAGACCTTATTCGTGGAGTGCCCGAAACGAGTTCCAGATCCTGCAGCTAGTACAACAACTGCTACTTTAGTTGGACTCTCCACAGGTATGATTCTGCCATGCTTGAGCGCTTCTTATGGTGGCGAAAGAAAATGAGTCCTCAAGAGCGCGCTGCTGAGATCATTGCAAAGTACCACACAAAACAAAGTCGCAAAGGTGAGATCTTCACTAAGCGTGAGGAAGAGAAGCGCATAGCCCTCGGACTCCATCCAACTTTACGTCCAGAATCACATTCAGTAAGCGAGGTGAAAGCTAAGGATCCTTTAACGGAACGCCAACGCGCGTTTTTGGATGAACTTGGACTGAACCCGAAGCAAAAAGGCAATTAAGAAGCGTAAGTTAGACCAAGAGAATCTTGCTCTTTACGTAGTCTTACAATGAGCGAATCTTCCTTCAATTGAACGTTTTCATAGGTGAGAAGTTCATTTACTCCAATTGCCTTTATAACTTTTGCTCCAGCAATCAAACCAAGTGGAACTAGGTTTTCGCATTTGGCATCGAGAGCTTTATCTGCATAACCACGAACTGTGTAACCACCGATTCCATCGATTAGCTCTCCCATGACTAGATCTTTCTTGGTCATGCAAACTACCTCAGCATTTAAGTGTGTGGCAGATAGTGATGAGCTTCGATCCAAAATTGCTCGATAGACCGTGATGGGAGCTTCAATTGATGCTAGATGAAAGGGCCGGTAGAGAGCAAAATAAGGTCCGGTTCCCATTGATAAATAGTTCATTTCATGAGCGATGTAAGGATCATTATGGCGAACGACGACAAACACTCCAGG
>VGAE01000021.1 GCA_016870975.1 Actinomycetota bacterium | reverse complement strand
GGTTTCAACGTTATGATATGTTGGAAAGGGACCATCGACAACTGCAATCATATTTACGTGGCGAAATCGAGCAAGCAGTGATGCTAGCTGACCATTGATGACTCTATTAGTGCTCATTATGGGATTAATGAAACCTTGATTGACTTTGTACCTTCAGCTACCATGTCAAGTCCTTTTTGGAAATCTGTAAGCGGAAACTGATGCGTGCAAATTTCATCAAGTGGTAAACGACCTGATTCAATCATTTTAATCGCTGCTGGCCAGCAGTGAGGTCCAAGGTGCGCACCGAGTACATCGAGTTCTTTGTCATCACTAACAATTGACCAATCAACTGTAACATCCTCCTTAAATACGCTGTAGCAAACAAATGTTCCAAGTTTGCGAAGAATCTTCAAACCTTGAAGCACTGCTGCCGGGTGACCAGTTCCTTCTAAGTAAATATCAGCGCCATAACCTTCGGTCATCTCGCGAATAATCTGTACAGGATCCTGCTTTTTGATGTTAATCGTGTGAGTGGCACCGCATTTCTTTGCTACTTCGAGTTTACGATCATCAAGATCGAGCGCTATCAGAGTTCCTGGGAATTTTGCCGCAGCTCCAGCAGTCATGCCTAGGCCGATCGGTCCACAACCTGCGACAACGACGACGTCTGCGAATTTAATATTCGCGCGCTCCACTGCGTGAAGAGCACAAGATAATGGTTCCGCAAAGGCTGCGTGTTGTGGTTTCACGCTCTTTGAAATCTTATGCACCAGCGCTTCCTGAGGAAAGACCATGTATGAAGCCATGCCACCCGGTGTTGCTCGTTTAAAACCAAACATTCCGTGTGGTGCACACATCCAATATTGTCCGCGAAGACAGTAACGACATTTTCCGCAAGGCACAATTTGTTCTGCGACTACACGATCACCTTTCTTAACTCCCCAACGCTTTGCAGCAACATCATCAAGCTGAACAATTTCGCCAACGAATTCATGTCCTGGAACTACTTCTGTTTCCGCCCATGCTGGACGACTTGCATCGCCCCAAAACTTTGCTGCTCCGTGGTAGCACTTAAGGTCGCTTGCACAAATACCAACTGCTTCAACTTTTACAAGTGCTTCTCCTGCGCCAGGTTTAGGAATTGCTACATCTTCTAATTTATAATTCATTGGCCCGTGACATACAACGGCTTTCATTTGTTCAGACATTGCTAGGTACTACCTTTCTGCTACAGAGACACATGCATTTCACGTGTTTCATTTTGCTTGTTCTAAAGAGACGTTTTCAACCTCTTCTATAATCTTTTTTAAATTCCTCACATCATGCGCTGAGCGCCCAAGGAAAAGACCATCAACGTTTTGCGCAATTTTTCTAAATAGACCACGATCGGCACTGCCGCCATAGATTATTTGAAGATTACGTGCACCTAGGTTTGTGGCTGCTTCTTTTATCTTCTCGCAAACGACATTGATGTAAGCGGGATCAGCGGGTGCTGTCACTCCGATAGCCCATACAGGCTCGTAGGCAATGATCACGCGTTGGCTTAGATGCGTGGCAGAAAGCGAGAGCGCAGTTTTAATTTGAGCAATACACACCTCCGCTGCTGACTCGGGATTTGTTTGTCTTATTTCACCTACACAGATTATTGGGATTAAACGAAATGTAAGCGCCTGCAAAACTTTTTTTGCAATTAATTCGTCGGTTTCATTGAAATCCCGACGACGTTCCGCATGACCAATTTCAGCAAACTCACAACCTATTTCACTGAGCATCTCGGCACTCGTCTCGCCTGTGAAAGGTCCGAGTTGAGTAGCTGCGTTGTTTTGCGAACCAACTCCAACTTTAGAACTCGCAAAAATAGAGATGGTTTGAGAAATCATTGGTGTAGAGGGCAAGACAAAAAATTCAACAGTCTTGTTCTCTATCGAATTTATAGAAGCAATTTCAGATTTAGCAGTGTGAGCCCACCCTATGGTCTGTGCAGCTGAAAAGTACATCTTTAAACCAACGCCAACTATTTTTTGTCGATGGTGTGACATATTAATTACTGTCCTCATATCCACAAATTAATTTTACTTTATCCGCAGAAGCTGAAGATGGATTAAATGTATAAGTTAGCCATTCTCTCACCAGTCGACGAGCTAGCTCGAGGCCGATTACCCGTTGCCCCATCGTAAGAATTTGGCAGTCATTTGAGAGAATTGAACGTTCAACACTAAAAGAGTCGTGTGCTACGGTCGCACGAATTCCCTTCACCTTATTCGCAGATATCGCAACACCTATTCCCGTTCCACAAATCAAGACTCCGCGATCAGCCTCTCCACGCATAATTACTTCGCCGGCAAGAATGGCGACTTCTGGATATTCCTGTGATGTCGGTGCATCCGCGTTTACACCAAGGTCCGCAACAGATGAGACGTTTGGATTTTTCTTTAGATCAGCAAGTAGTGTTTCTTTGTATTGCAATCCTGCAGAGTCCGAGCCTATAACTATGCGCCATTGCGTGCTCATAACTAATCTATCTTTACAGATTGTGAACCACAATCTGCGCTAGAAATGACATCACCAACAACTTTTATAATGAGTGCCATAGACGTTGCGCCTGGGTCTGGTGTTCCTATGCTGCGCTCTGCTAAAGGCCGAGCTCGTCCAATCTTTGGAGACAACGCTGCTGTGGCTTCTGCGCTTTTTTGAGCGACTTCCGAGGAATGTTTCCATGCATCAGCCATATTTTTGCCATTTCTAAGTTGCTCGTCGAGCGAATCTATAAATGGCAGCAAGGTATCTAGCATGGTCTTATCGCCAAGTTTGGCTTTACTCTTATCAACTAAGGTTTCGGTTGCTAATTCGAGAGCTCTATATAGTTTTTCTGCATCAACTTCTTCTGAATTTCCTAATGCATGTCCAATCGCGGAGATAAAAATTCCCCATAAAATTCCACTGGTCCCGCCTGCGCGATCACCAAATGCGTTACCAGCTGCAACCATTATGTGGCCAACTCCTCCTATATTTGCTTTAGCTTCAGCTACGGCTGCGTGAATTCCACGAACCATGCCAACGCCATGATCTCCGTCGCCTGCAATAGCATCTAGTTTTCCAAGATAATCTTCATTGGATACAAGTACTTGTTCCATTGCGATAAGTGCTTCGCGAGCAACAACTGCAGCTCGTTGTGAGTGTTCGGTAGCCAAAATTGACTCAGTTGACGTTGTTCCTGTTATTACTTCTATGCGTTTGGGTAGTTCCTTATTTGGCGCGACATTACCGCGTCTAAACGAAGCTGTGTCTGCTGGAGATGACCACAACTCTTCAAGAGTTGGATCCAGCCACATAACTGAAAGTGAACAACCTGCCATATCTAAACTAGTTACAAGTTCGCCAATTTCTGGAAGTACAACCGTAATTCCTGCAGATTCTAGCAAGGTAGACACATGACTATAAAGTAGGAATAGTTCCTCGTATTTAGTGGCGCCTAATCCATTGAGAATAACGGCGGCTCGTTTTGAATTGTCGGCTGGGCGTTCTGCAAGAATCGCATCAACGAGATTCTTTGCTAAATCTTTGGCAGGCATCCAGTCAGTAGATTTGACTCCGGGTTCACCGTGAATACCTAGACCAAACTCCATTCGGCCAGGTTCTACGTGGAAAAGTGGTTCTTTTTGTCCTGGGAATGTGCAGCCTTCAAAAGCAACACCAAAAGAATAAGTACGATCATTTGCTAATTGCATAATTCGGGCGACCTCTTCTAGTGATTTTCCAGCATCTGCAGCAGCGCCACCGCACTTATAAACAGCAAATGTTCCAGCGATGCCACGCCTTAATTCTTTTTCATCTGGTTTAGCCGATGCTATGTCATCGGTTACATAAACAATTTTTGTATCAATACCCTCTGCCATTAAACGTTCTTGTGCGGCTGCAAAGTTAAGGCGATCTCCTGCATAGTTGCCAAATGAGAGCAATACTCCGGCTCCACCATTTGCAACTTTGCTAATGCGATAAATCTGTTCGGTGGATGGGGATGTGAAAACATCACCCATGACGCACCCGTCTGCAAATCCTCGGCCAACGATGCCTGCATAAGATGGATAGTGACCTGAGCCGCCTCCAATAACAAGACTTACTTTTCCTGCTATCGGTCCGCTGCAGCGAACAAAACCGGCGGCATTAGGAACGCGCTCAACATAACGTGCATATGCGGCTGCGAATCCATCAATTACTTGATTCTTAAAGTTGGCTGGATCATCAAAAATGTAAGTCATTCGTCTCCCGATAATTTCCAATAGGAATACTTACTACACGCCGTTGTGAATTTAAAACTTTCATCTTGTTGTGATGAAGAGTGGAAACACGCCTCAACGAACGTGTTCCCACTCTCTCATCGATGAGAGTTGTTCTTAGCGATTAGCTAAGCACAAATCCCTTTAGACGGCCTGCTTCTTCCTTCGTAATAAGGATACAATCTATGGCTTGCTTCTCTGATGCTGGCAATGTGCCATCAGTCAAAAATGCGTGTGCTTGGTTAACAGCTGCCTTTGTTCCATCAACGATTGGTTGTAGAACTGTTGCGACCATTTCACCAGCGATAACTGCTGCCACAGCATCGTCGTTACCGTCGAAGCCAAGAACTTTTACCTTATCGAGTTTGCCTGCAGCGCGAAGAGCTTCGATTGCACCGAGAGCCATTTCGTCGTTACCAGCAATTACACCTTGAAGGTCTGGGTGTGCCTGAAGCATGATTTCCATCTTTGCCTTACCTTGTGCGCGATCCCAGTTTGCTGTTTCCTTCTGAAGCAACTTGAATCCAGGAATCTGATCGATCACAGCGTGGTATGCATCGGAGCGGACCTTTGCGTTGTTATCAGTTGGGTTACCGAATAACTCAACGTACTTACCCTTGCCGCCCATCGCTTCTACCCAAGTTTGTGCTCCAAGAGTTGCACCTTGAGCATTGTTAGAAACGATTTGCGCCTTTGCAATACCTTGTGCAGAGATTTCAGCATTAACTAGGAATACAGGAATTCCTGCATCTGTAGCTTTCTGAACTGCGCCAACGCTCTCGTCCGCGCCAGCTGGGTCAAGAATGATCGCCTTAGCGCCTGCAGAGATTGCTGCGTCAATGAATTGTGTTTGCTTAGCTGGATCATTGCCGTGAGCATTAACAGTTGTCTCATATCCGAGTTCAGTTGCTACTTCTACTGCAGTGTCAACTTCTGCTTTCCAGTATGGGTTAGCTGGATCTACTGTGATGATGGCAATTGTGCCGCCACCAGCTGCAGAATCATCTGATGAACCGCAACCAGCGACAGTTAATCCGAGTGCGATAGCAGCCGCAGCTGCAATCACTTTGTATTTGTTGAGCATTACTTACCCCTTTCCATGGGTTTTGGTATTTCCGTGGGTCGTGCGGTGGATCATGAAGCGCTTTTCAATTTTTGTCGGCGCTCCAATATTCGTTGTATTTCCTCTACTGCTACCGCGATGATAATAACGGCACCCTTAATGGTTTCCTGCCAGAAGACAGAAACTCCAATAAGAACAAGCCCGTCAACCAAGAAACCAATTACGAAGGCACCAATTAGTGTTCCCCGAATTGTTCCTCGACCTCCGGAAAGCGCTGTGCCACCAATAACCACTGCGGCGATCGCATTAAGCTCAGAGAATTCACCCATATTTGGAATGGCTGCCTGCAAATCTGCAGTAAACAAGACGCCTACAGAGGCAGCGCAAAAACCAGAGAGCACGTATATGCGCACATTTACCTTTGTAATGGGGACACCGGTGAGTGCCGCCGCGCGCTGATTTCCACCTGATGCATACAGCCAGCGACCAAACGCAGTGCGGTTCAGAATGACTGAGAAGACAATTGCAAAAACTATCATTACCCAAATAGGAAGTGGAATACCAAGTGGTCGCGCTGCAAATGTACTAAGAAAACCGACGTTTCCTAACTCTGGCTTTCCTGACAATTTTGTAAAGGTCTCGCCATTGGTGATTAATTTTGCAAAACCGCGTGCAACGTAAAGCATTCCAAGAGTTGCTATAAATGGTGCAATATTCAATTTTGCAACAAGTAAACCATTGAGCCATCCAAAGAACATTCCAACAATCAATGAAATAACAAGCACCGCCCAAATATTTGGATAGGCAACTTGATCTGTGAATGGAACTGGCGCTCCCTGCATCAAATATCCGGCAACAACTCCCGAAAGTCCAACAATAGACCCAACGGAGAGATCAATTCCTCCATTGAGAATTACCAACAACATTCCTATTGCAAGAATTGCGTTCATTGCGACGTGTCGTGTCATTAAAACTAGGTTGCTGTACTGAAGAAACTTATCTGACAAAAAACTAAAGAAAATTACTATGATAGCTAAGGCGACGAGTGCACGGATTTCAATGATGAAAGCCCTACGATTCAATTTAGAGGAAGTTCCCGTCCTTTCCCCTCTGTTGAGTGGGTTTAATTTCATACTCTTGCCCCCTCTTCTTTTGTAGATTCTGCTATTGACATGATCTCTTCGCGGGTTACATCCGATGGCTTATAAATACCAACGACATGTCCGCGTGACATAACCACAATTCGATCTGACCAATTAATTGCTTCTGAAATTTCTGATGTTACGAAAAGTATGGCTAATCCTTGTTCTGCGCGCTCTCGGAGAAGATCAAATATTTCTCCTTTGGCACCCACATCTATCCCTCGTGTTGGCTCATCCAAGAGAAGAATTTTTGGATCAGTTAGAAGCATTCTTCCAAGAACAACTTTTTGCTGATTCCCACCACTAAGTGATTCAATAGGCATGTCACGTCCAGAAGTTTTTACGCGAACATTTTTTATTGCTTCTTCAATTTTTGTTTTCTCGGTTGACCGATTTACAAGACCACACTTTATATGTGACATGTAACTCGCGAGCGAAAGATTGGACCCAACACTCATTTGTTGAATTAATCCATCTCGCTGACGATCTTCAGGCACAAGACCCATGCCTGCTTTGATTCGATTTTGAACTGATAAATGCTTTACATCAATTCCATCTAATAGAAGTTCACCGTGTGCAAAATCATCTCGCCCAGCAAGAGCTTCCATGAGTTCGGTTCGCCCTGCGCCCATCAAGCCATAAATTGAAACTATCTCCCCGGCTTTAACGGTAAGTGAAAAATCTTCGACGGCGTAAAGCTTCGAAGTTGCAATTCCACGTTCAAGAATTCTTGCGTTTTTAATCTCAAGAATATTCCTGCCTTTTGTCCGTCCTGAATTCTTATGGGCCTGCTCTTTGAATGTTCGACCAAGCATGTTTGAAACGACCCATTCCAAATCTATGTCCGCAACATCAGCTTCTGCAACAACCTGTCCATCGCGCAGTACAATCGCGTGATCACTGATTTCCAAGGCTTCTTCAAGGTGATGTGAAATATAAATAATCGCTACGCCCTTTTCCTTCAATTCAAGTATAATTTTGAAAAGAACAGCGACTTCCGTTGAGCTTAAAGCAGAAGTTGGTTCATCCATAATTAGAACTTTTGAATTAATTGTCAGCGCGCGAGCAATCTCAACGATTTGCTGAAGTCCAAGACGAAGATTCTCCACTCTTGTTTCTGGATCTATTACTTCTTCGAGTTGCGCCAAAACTCGCCGAGTGACCTCTTCTTCATGCGTGTAATTCATGAAACCAAGTTTTGAGTTTTCACGTCCCATAAAAATATTGTCACGAACACTTAGATTGGGGCAGAGACTTAATTCCTGGTGAATAATCGTTATGCCGAGTGATTGAGCGTCTATGGGTGAATAGATTTCAACTTTCTCTCCAAATACTTTAATCTCTCCTGATGTAGGGCGTTCAATTCCAGCCAAAATTTTCATGAGAGTTGATTTGCCAGCGCCATTTTCGCCAAAAAGTGCTGTAACTTGCCCAGATTCTGCCTTGAAGTTTGCACTCTTCAATGCTTGCGTTACCCCGTAATTTTTACTTACGTTTATGGCTTCGATGGCTGCAGATCTCATTTTTACCACTGTTATTTCACAACAATCGAAGTTGGTTGGATGTTATAAGTTTTTGGCATCGGACCATTGTTCCAGGCTCCGTAAACTTCAAGAGTTTTGCCAGGTAAATTCTTCAGGTCTAGCTTTTCAATAATTGATGAGCGCACTAAATCCTTAAGTGCGTTTGCTGCATCCTGGTACTGAGTCTGATCATAAAAGTCACCAAAAGTAATCTTGCCAGTTACATCCCGAAGTGGGTTTCCAGATAGTGCCAATCCAATTGGAATATTAAAAGTATCTTGTGCTGAGCCTCCCGGTACATCTAGCACAATGAAATTTTCATCCACTGATTTAACTTTGGCTGTTGTTTTTACTGCAAACACGAAGGATTTATTTCCGAGATCTCGTCCGTATTGTGCACCAGCTGCAACAATATCTTTGTCTGCAGCTTTGGCAACAATTGCGATATCTATCGCCTTTGCTTGAATATCTGCTGCAATAAGCGGAAGATTAGTAGCAGCAAAATCAGTTAAACTAAATTCTTGGGGGGTGTTTGCGGCAACTTCGGCGTCGCTAAGAAATGTTGTATTCGCACCCACAAATAGCAGAACAATAAGCGCCGTTCCACCCCCAAAAACCAAACGTCGATTTCGGGCACTAATTGCTTTGAAAGAATTCATTTTCTATTTCCCAAATTCATATTGATGCCGCGCCACAAGGCCAGTATCCACTTGGTCAAGAGTGAAACCAATAACATTTAGATAACAAATGAGAAACCCAAAACTGTATTTCACCATATAAGACACCCGCTCTTCCCGAAGGTCGGGCTTAGCCTTCCTCGAATGGACCAAAAAAGAGGTTGTGAAGATAGCGTAGGCTGACACTCCTTCACCGGCTTATGCCGACTTTATGTCCACGGGTTGGGTGCCGCCTGATTTAGATGAAGTTGTGAAGATAGCGTAGGCTGTCACTCCTTCACCGGCTTATGCCGACTTTATGTCCACGGGTTGGGTGCCGCTTGATTTAGATGATGTTGTCGCTGGTCCAGCTGTTACATCCGGATTTCCTCGTCGCGCAAAACTGTCGGCGCGAAATCCAGATGTTTGTTTAGTTTTACCCACTGGTGGTTTTAAAGTTCGCAGCGACGATGCTAATTACAGATTTTGAACACGGAATCCGGTGGGACATCTACATCTATGTAATCGGGAGGGCGTTGCACCAAGAAACAAAATCACTAGCAGAGAGGGAGCCACGAAGATGTTCGTCAGGAGTACCAAGTTTTCTTTACCGGCTTGTTTCAGTTGCAATCACGGCTGCGTCGTAAGAGCTAGTTAGCTCATAAACCGTTAAGTTTTTACCAAGTTCGTCATCACAAAATAGTTAGAAACCCTCGGTGTGGCTATTTCTTCAAATACGTTAGAGGCTGTCTCTATTTTGGGATGATCCGGAGCAACCCCACCTCGAACAAAGCAGCAAGGTATCGGTCATTCTTCAATCATGTAGATTTTGAATTTAAGTTGATGAGTTTGAAGATTTTTAAGGGCCTGCGCCGCAAAATAACCAGCAGGGCCAGCGTCTACGCTTACGATGGGAAATGTAGACAGGAATTCTCCTCAATGTTTCTCTTCTGGCGGAGACGAGAGGATTTGAACCTCCGATTCCCTTTCGGGAAAACCTCATTAGCAGTGAGGCGCCTACATACCAAGCAGGTGCCATCTCCCTTTACTTGCGTATTCTAACGCCTCCACAGGATGTTCAAGTTCCCCCAATTTCTCCTTGTTGATGGGCAAAACAGGGGCAAAAACTAGAGAGTTCCTACGAAATCCATCTCAGCCCAACAGTTAATGCAGATAACAATCAACTTAGTTTTTCTGCTACCAAATAGCCAATACTTCCGATTGCCAGAGACCAAGGCTTGATAGAAAATCCAGGTCCTGGGAAAAGAAGCGCTAAGAAGTCTTAAGAGAACTTACTCTTCAGAGTAAAGCGAGTAGGTGTTCATGTAACCACCGACTTGCTGCTTTTCTTTTGTCTGCACGCTAATTTCCGTAAACACACTTTTATCAGCTTTATCCTTCTGGATACTAGCTAGAAGAATTTCAGCTTTCTGCCGGATAATCCTTCCTGTAGCGCAGTCTGGTGAACAATTATTCTCATAAAATATGCCTTCTCCAGATGCCTCTATATTGTTCCAAGATTTCCAGACTATATTGTCGACGCCCATATTCGCGTCTGCGCAGGTAATAATGAGATTTGACGGCTGGTTCTCATATTCATCCACGCAGTTAAAAATTGAGATTGGATTTTCGTTACCGTAAAAGTCTACATCGCTGAAGCGCAATTCTTGTATATATAAAGTGTCTTCGGTACAACCCCACTCTTCATAAAACCTTACAGTTGAAAATTCATCTTCGATTTCGGGTTCGATGGCTCCATCAAGATACAAAAGTAATGTCGCGTCGTCTAATTTTATGACTCGTAAGTTAAAGTCCGCATAGTCTCGCTCGAAAGTTAATGATGCCTTCTCAACGTTAAAATTGGGACAAGACTTAGAAACAGCTAGCTTTATGGGAATCTCAAGGGAGTTTGTGTTACTCCACACAACTCTATCCTCTGTTATCGCGTTTTTTGAATCGGTGGAGTTGTTTGAACTGGAGCAAGCTGACACCATTACTAAAATTAATCCCAGACTCACCGAGACACGCAAAATTGACTTTAATCGCATCAACTATTGAACCCATCTATGCAGCCTTGGAAACCCGAAGGGGTCCTGAGATAAGACTGAATTTGCCTTGCTTGCACACCGAGGTATTGCGGAATCCCACGAACCTTAATCAACCCCGTATTCATAGCTGACTTACATTGAGACATTGCCGAATCTGTTGCCATGCTTACCTTTGCAAAATTCTGTCCTACTGTAAACATAGTTTTGTATTCACGAGATTTCTTGTTGACTTTAACTTGTGAAGTCTTCATCTTCGTAGTCTTCACTGTCACGACATTAGATGTAAATGGCTTGTATTGTGTATTGGCAAGAAATGGAGAATACTGTTCCATAAGACCAGGTGAAGTGACCCTAATCTTCGTAATACCTTCCTTAAACATTAGTCGATACCCACGAAATTCATAATCAAATGTGTCTCTGATTGAGGTGTTCATCCAACCTGAACCTGAATTGAACTGTATTTGTACGGACAACTGAGGCAATGTGACATTTGATTTACAATCGATATAGGTCGCGACATCAACGTATGAACTTCCCCTCACCTGGCAGGTGAGCTTCACATTGACTGTTGTTATTGGCTCCCTTTCCTTGATTAATTGAATGGGCTCACTTGCAGCTGCCTGCAGCATGCTGTCTTTTGCAAAGAGGGTAACTATGTAAGTCTGACTTGGCCACCTACTAAGGTCCCAAGTTAAACTGAACTTGCCGTTACTTGACTCTTTTAAAGTCCAAACTGCCGCAGGTGGTGTACCTTCTACTTTGCCATCCCTATCAAAATCATAAGGTGAAGGTTCACCATCATCGCAATCGAATTCACATTCGATGCCATATGAATATCCATAATGCCCTCCTCGATAACCTGTGGGAATGTAACTCTCTGCTTCAGGGTCTAAACCCACCACTTTGATTCCAATAGACCTTATCTTTGATGTACCTGAGGGATTTGGTATTGCCAATCCACTTATTGTTACCTTGCCTCTTTGAACTGTCCCTGAGGTTGGGGAGGTAATTGTGACAGTTGGTTTTAAATCTGATGCAGTCGATGTACTTAGCCAAAGATTTGGTATGAGGGCAAACCCCACTATCGCTACCATGTTAACGAGTGCAGTGACTCTCATTTTGCTCAACGCTTTTTCCTTATCGTGAGACATTTATCGGAATTGATTGAATAAGTGAGCCATCAGCGTAAATTTCAACTTTAACAAGTCTCTCGGATGTATCGCCAATCGCAAACTCCATCCCCCACATCAATTTCTCTCCAGGGTTAAAGTAAGTGGAACCCCCAGCCCAAACATGAGAGACAGTTGCATCGGCTTGCGACCTAAACTTTCTGCCCTGTTCGTCATACGCGAATGCTTCAAGATAGGGCTCGATGTAGGAGTCGCCATCGTATTCATTGAGAACATCGAGGGTGCATAGAGTTCCTCGTTGGAAGTAATCGATGCATGCATAGGGCAAGACTTGTTGGGCCTCCGGAGCCAAGCTGAACTTCAACCCGGGGTATATCGAATCGCTCACCTGTTTTTCCTCTACGACATCGGTTTTGGATTTGCTTGATTCGCCTTGCTCACCCGCATTTGACCCACCGCAAGCTGAAAGAACCAAAACTAGTGCCGCACCTACAAACATACGAATATCCAAGACATTCATGAGTCATTCTTTTCTTTGAGGTTCTTGGTACTAACTCTACTTTGGCGGCGCTTACATGTGAATCATTTCAATGAGTTTAATGGTCAAAACCTGGGCAAAATTGAAACCTTTAAGAAAGATAAAGCTACCAACTGTGTGAAACTGAGCGGAGACGAGAGGATTTGAACCTCCGATTCCCTTTCGGGAAAACCTCATTAGCAGTGAGGCGCACTAGACCGGGCTATGCGACGTCTCCAATCGAAAGCGAAGTTTACCTTTACTTACCAAAGGGTCTTGCCCCGGGGTACTCTCCGGTTGTGACATTTGATAAGGACGAAAAGAAGAGTAAGAAGTCCAACTTACGCACGCACGATATTCCCACGCCTGAACCACTCAAGAAGTTCATGGAACAAGGTTGGGCGCCTTCACCTTTAGAAGGACTCAGGAGGAGTCCAGTTACTCCTTTTGCAGTTAAAAGACGTGAGAGCCTTTCGAAGGCATTTCCTGGAAAGAGATTGATAATTCCAGCGGGTAAATTCAAGGTGCGGAGTAATGATTCTGATTACAGATTTAGACCTTATTCTGCTTACTCATGGTTGACGGGAATTAATGGAACCGATGCGGTTCCTGATTCTGTCTTGGTTATGGAGCCTGCCCCCAATGGACATGATTCACTTTTATTCATTCACCCGAGATCAGTGCGTGAATACAGTGATGAGTTTTATAGAAATCCTAAACAT
>VGAE01000020.1 GCA_016870975.1 Actinomycetota bacterium | reverse complement strand
CATCAGTGGTTTGCACATAGACGGTTCCGGATTCATCAACTCGACCATAACGAGCTGGATCGCCGATCAAGGCAGCTGCCGGAGATTTGATTGTGGTTTCTAGATTTTCCATTGGCAGTTCCTTTTCGTTGCGCGACCTTTCGGTCGTTTCGGGCTCAGCGGTTTAAAGGAAGAAGGTACCCAAACCCGGGGAATCTGTAAAAGCCCCCTTCAGGGGGAGGCTTTTCATGCTCACCCCAGCCGTTAGGGAAGAATGCAGCAATGGCTCTTTTGATTGAAAATATCGTGGCGCCTTATTACGGAACCAACTGTTGGATTCTCTCTTCTGGAATTGGCCAAGAGTGTGTAGTGATTGATCCAGGTATTGGCGATCACAAATTCGTAGAGGAGATAAAGAATGTTATCCTCGAAAAACGCTTGAAGGCCTCAGCAATCTTGATTACGCATGGTCACGTCGATCATTTCTTTACTTTGATACCGCTGCAATCTGACGTTGGCATACCAAAGGCTTTTATACATAAATCTGATAGGGAATTGCTAACGAGTCCACATCTTGCCCTTACTCAAGAGACCAATACGCTCCTGCCTAGATTGAATAAATTAATTCCGAGCCCTGTATTTGAGGAGCCAGTTGGCATTACAGAATTGCCAAACGATGTTGAGATGCAGTTAGCAGGAATGAAATTTAGAATTACAAATACACCAGGACATACCCCTGGATCTGTAATTGCGACGGTGGATAATCAAGTACTAGTAAGTGGCGACACCCTCTTTGCTGGGGCGATAGGAAGGACCGACCTGCCGAGAGGCTCAATATCCGAGATGGAAGAAAGTTTGCGTGAGAAAATACTGACCTTGCCTGAGGAATTACAACTCCTACCAGGCCATGGACCGATGAGCCGATTGGAGATTGAGTTCAAGATGAATCCCTATTTGAAAGCAGCAGCTAAGGGAAGATTATCTACGATATGAAATTCCAAGCGCCTAAAGGAGTCTCCGAGTACTTTCCACCAAGATCTAGTTGGTTTGAACGCGTTATTTGGAAGTTAGAGGAGTCGGCTTTAGCGGCCAATTATCGATTAATTGAAACTCCGATATTTGAAGATACTGAACTTTTTGCTCGCGGCGTAGGCGAAACAACAGATGTAGTTTCGAAGGAAATGTATACCTTTGAAGATCGTGGCGGTCGATCAATAACTCTCAGACCAGAAGGCACCGCTGGAGTAATTCGCTCAATAATTGAAAATGGCCTCGACCGTGGTCAATTGCCGGTAAAAGTTTTTTATACCGGCCCATTTTTTAGAGCTGAAAGACCGCAAGCGGGTCGATATAGACAATTTTTCCAGTTTGGGATTGAGGCGGTTGGAGTCGATGACCCAGCCCTTGATGCCGAAGTAATCAGTGTGGCTCATCTAGCTTTTCAGAAACTTGGCCTGGTCGATTATCAAATACAGATAAATTCACTTGGCGATCAAGAAACGCGAAGTCGTCATAAGGAGGCGCTTTTAACCTTTCTTAGAGGACGCAATCTTGATCAAGAGACGATGGAGCGAGCGGAAAAGAATCCACTTCGCATTTTCGATGACAAACGTGGAGATATCCAGAAGAAGATTGAGGCCGCCCCCTTGCTATCGCAATTTCTATCTCCAACAAGTATTGAGAAATTCCAACTTGTGAAGAATTATTTGAATCAACTTCAAATTCCATTTGCCGTAAATGATCGCTTGGTTAGGGGCTTGGATTACTACACCGGAACTACCTTTGAATTTGTTCATAATCGACTTGGCGCCCAATCCACGATTTGTGGAGGTGGTCGATATGACGGTTTGATGGAAACTTTGGGAGGGCAAGCCCTTTCTGGAATCGGCTTTGGCTTAGGAATTGATCGCACACTGCTCGCCCTGGAGAGTGAAGGGGTCGAACTAACGGATCGACAATACGTTGACATTTACATCATTCCTATTGGAGAAACTTCGCGAAATTTAGCTTTGGAGCTAGCGGTAAATTGCCGACGCGGTGGCTTTGTCGCCGATATCGCTTTTGGTGATCGAGGACTAAAAGGGAGCATGAAGGCCGCAGATAAAATTGCGGCGCACTTTGTCCTAGTGCTGGGCGATGATGAACTCTCCTCAGGCTTGGGGCGTCTAAAAAGAATGTCCGACGGTGAGGAGTTCTCAGTTAGCCTTACTTCCTTGGTCGAAGAGCTTCGAGCTTTCACAAGTCGTTGAAATTTCGGAGTCAACAATGAAGGGCGAGATCGGTGTTTAGAACTAGCAACGCGGGAACCTTGCGTGCCAGCGATATTGGCAGCAAAGTAACGTTAGCCGGCTGGGTTGCCAGACGGCGAGATCACGGCGGGGTTGCATTTATTGATTTGCGAGATGCAACCGGAACGGTGCAAATAGTTCTTTCTGACGAGGCAATCGCTGGAGACCTGCGAGCTGAATTCTGCGTTCTCGTGACCGGTACGGTAACTAGGAGGCCATCTGGTAATGAAAACCCAAACTCACCAACCGGTGAGATTGAGATTCCAATAGATCATTTAGAAATACTTAGCGAAGCTGCACCACTGCCATTTCCGGTTGATTCGGGTGAGCGAGTTAACGTCAGTGAAGAAATTCGATTGAAATATCGCTATCTTGATTTGCGAAGAGAGGAGCCAGCCAGAGCTCTTCGATTGCGATCAAAAACCACAAAGATTATTCGGGAAGTGATGAGTGACGAAAAATTTCTTGAGATTGAAACTCCTTACTTAACCAGATCCACACCTGAAGGAGCGCGAGATTTCTTGGTTCCAGTTCGGCTGCAGCCGGGATCCTGGTATGCCTTGCCGCAATCCCCACAGCTCTTCAAGCAACTTCTCATGGTGGCCGGCATGGAGCGGTACTACCAGATTGCCAGGTGTTTTCGGGATGAAGACTTTCGCGCCGATCGCCAACCCGAATTTACTCAATTAGATATTGAAATGTCATTTGTAGATCAAGACGATGTAATAAAAGTAGCCGAAAGAGTTCTACAACGAGTATTTCGAGAAACTATCGGACATGAAATTACTCTTCCGATTCAACGAATGAGTTATCGAGATGCGATGCGACGATTTGGTTCTGATAAGCCCGATCTGAGATTCGGCTTGGAGTTGGTGGATGTTACAAATTTCTTCAAAGGTACTAGTTTTCGCGTCTTCCAAGCCCCCTATGTAGGAGCTGTTGTTATGCCCGGAGGCGCCGATTCGCCGAGGCGAGAACTTGACGATTGGCAAGATTTGGCAAAGGCGCGCGGCGCCAAAGGTTTGGCTTACATTCTCGTTCATACAGATGGTCAACTTGGTGGGCCGGTAGTAAAGAATCTGTCGGAGCGAGAGAGCGCAAATATCGCAACAGAAGTCGGAGCCAAGCCCGGCGATGCAATTTTCTTTGCAGCCGGTCAAGAGATGCCATCGTTAAATCTCTTGGGTGCAGTCCGACTTGAGATTGGCACACGTAAGAATCTTATCCAGCCTGGTGAATGGAAATTTCTCTGGGTGGTTGACGCTCCCATGTTTGAGAAATTGGAGGATGGGGGCTGGACTGCGGTTCACCATCCATTTACCGGACCAAAGCCAGAATTTGAAAAAAGTTTTGATGTTGATCCAGAGAACGCTCTTGCCTACGCCTATGACATAGTTTTAAACGGTAACGAAATCGGTGGCGGCTCGATCCGTATACATAAATCGGATATTCAGAGCCGTGTCTTCAAAGTCATCGGATTGACCAAGGAAGAAGCAGAGAGCAAATTTGGTTTTCTTTTAGATGCTTTTCGTTATGGCCCGCCTCCCCACGGTGGAATCGCGCTCGGCCTCGATCGATTATGCGCTCTCTTGGCCGGAGCAGAGTCAATTAGAGAAGTAATTGCATTCCCTAAGACTGCAAGCGGTGGCGATCCATTGACTGGCGCCCCGACCGCAATTACCGTAGCGCAACGCCGTGAGAGCGGCGTAGATTTCAAACCGGAGGGCAAGAAATGACCGAGTCCAACATTTCATCTCCTTCACGTCCACGCGATTCAGATAGAAAAACTCGAATCCATATCTCATTTTATGATCGAATCAAATTTTTGCTTTTTTTTGCGATTGTCTTCTTCGTTCTGGTTTGGGCCGATATGGCCGGCAAAGACGATCTTGGTTTTCTAGCGGCGACTCAGCAGAGCGCTTCACAGAGATGGTGGATATTTCCATTACTTGCCATCGAGCTCATCCGACAGACACATTTTCTTATTGCTGAATTAGCTTCGCCGTACCATGGTTTCTGGCAAAAGTATTTTAGTTTTATAGATCGTCAACTTCATCGATTAAGCGACTGGACACGGTTTAGATTATCTAGAGTAATTAAATGGTTAGTTTTTATAACGTTGCTATCGATAGTCCTTGGAGCTATTTATAAAGAGACGCCGGTACGAGCTCTCTTCTTCGCACCAAAGGCACTTTGGAGCGCGCTGCCGGTAATCGCACAATTGGCATTCGCGGTCGTCTTCATAATTATTCAATTTGTTGCAATCTTTTGGTTTCTGAGTCGTGGTGGAATTGATACGTATTTCCCCGACGATATAAAGACTCGCTTCAGTGATGTTTGGGGTCAAGACCACGTTCTCGCTCGCATTCAGGAGAATCTCGTCTTCCTCGAGAATCCCGAAAGTATCGAGAAACTAGGTGGCTATGTCCCGGGCGGAATTTTGCTATGGGGCCCACCAGGCACCGGAAAGACTTTGATGGCTGAATCGATGGCCGGTGAGACGGGTAGACCTTTCGTATTTGTTGATCCGGGAGCTTTCAACAATATGTTTTTTGGAATTGGAATCTTGAAAGTAAAGAGCCTTTTCAGAAAATTGCGCAAGCTCGCACTTCGCTATGGCGGGGTTGTGGTCTTCTTTGATGAAGCCGACGCCCTAGGAAATCGCGGCATTATGACCAATAGAGGACCTGGCGCATATTCGCAGAGTTGCCGGGTCACAAACTATATCTCAGAAGAAACTCTCGGAATAATTTGGCGCAATCAGTTATCACGAGGGGAGGTGGCGTCATCTGAGCTTTCGGAACCTGGAAATTTAATTAATCGATTTATGATGGGCGCCGGGGGAGGCGGCGCTGGTATGGGCACGTTACAAGCGCTTTTGACCGAACTCTCCGGATTGAGAAAACCGAGAGGTTTTTTCAATCGAGTTGTTCGCAAGACGCTTGGAATGCGACCGAAAAATCCGCCGAAGTATCGAATCTTGGTGGTCATGGCTACCAATATGCCGGAATCTCTCGATGAGGCGTTGCTACGTCCAGGACGAATTGATCGCATGTATCGAGTTGGATATCCCAGCAAGGCAGGACGCATCCGAACATATCAAGGATATTTTGACAAAATATCGCACAATTTAACTGCGGAAGATATGGAAAAACTTGCAATCATTACACCGTACGCCACGGGAGCCACAATCAAGGATCTAGTTAATGAATCACTAATTATGGCGATTAGAAATTCTAGAACAAGTGTTACTTGGAGCGATGTGTTAAAGGCTAAACAATTAAAGCAATTGGGACCATCCGAGGATGTTGAATACATCGAACGAGAGAGGCATGCGACAGCAATCCATGAGGCTTGTCACGCAGTGATGGCATATCAAACACGAAAACATCTCGAGATTGATATCGCCACTATTGAGAAAGGCGCAGAATATTTAGGTATGGTGGCCTCAATTCCTCCTGATGATCAATTCACACATTGGAGGAGCGAGTATGAATCAGATATTTTGGTCTCTCTCGCATCGCTTGCCGGCGAAAGAATGTTCTTCGACGGGGATAATTCTTCGGGAGTTTCTGGTGACCTTGAATCGGCAACCACTATCGCAGGTTTAATGGAGGGTTATTGGGGCATGGGTTCAACCGTCTCTTCCTATGCTTCAAGCAGAAGAATGGAATTGGGTGCACCCGGAGGCGCAAAGGGTCGAGATCCTAAGGAAGAGATGCGAAGAGCGCTCTCTGATCGAATTGAAGATAATTTAGGTGAGCTTTTGGCACGCTCTGAGACGCTTTTGAGAAAGAATCGAAACCATATTCTCGCCGTAGCTCATGCGCTCGAGACTCATAAGACTTTGTCCGGCAACGATGTGCATGCCGTAATTGAGGGCAGAGTGGGCGATGTGGTTAACGGGGCGGCATATTTCGAGCCAGCGAACTTGGCCAAACTTGAGGAGTATCACCAATCTGCACTACAGGCCCATAAAGAACACCGTAAGCCTGATCTTCCGCTACCGGTATTTGGATAAAGTAGCTATATGAGCGCCGGTGGTATCGCAGCGATTATTGCTGCATCAGCATTACTCTGCATCGCTTTGGCTATCTCTTACGCTGTAATTCGACTTGGAAGAGCAATTGATGAAGTAGGCGCGGCAGTCAGGGATATCAAAGAGGAAACAACGCCCCTTCTCTCTGAAGTAACCACCACAGTTGAATTGGTAAACGCTCCACTTCAAAGCATAAATCGAGTGACTCGCACCATTGACGAATTGAGTACTAAGGTCGCTGAGTCTGCAACAACCTTTCTAGATAAGAATCAGATGGCAATGAAGGCCGCGGGAGCAGTACTAACTGCAGCGCAACTCCGAAAGAAGGGTAAGAAGAAAAAGCGTCGCAGCAAAAATAAAGAATCACGCTTTGTCGATGACGAGGAGTTCTAGACTCCGTGAAGTCTCTCGAAATTCGAAATAGATGGCTCAATTTCTTTAGATATGGAAATTCAGCAAAACTTAACCACGTTGTAGTCCCTTCGGCCTCGTTGATATTGAACGATCCGAACCTGCTCCTTGTAAATGCTGGGATGGTGCCGTTTAAACCTTATTTTCTGGGTGAAATTACGCCACCATTTCCGAGAGCTACCTCAATTCAAAAATGCGTTAGAACATTGGATATAGAAGAAGTTGGAAAGACAACCAGGCACGCATCTTTCTTCCAGATGTGTGGCAATTTCTCCTTTGGCGATTATTTCAAGGAAGGCGCAATTGAACTTGCCTGGGAATTGTTGACAAAGCCCCAAAGCGATGGCGGTTTTGGATTTGATGAAAAACGATTATGGGTAACAGTTTTCCATGATGATGATGAAGCCGCCAAGATTTGGGAGAAGAAGATAGGCGTTCCCAAAGAAAAAATTCAAAGACGCGGTATGTCAGACAATTTCTGGTCGATGGGAGTTCCCGGCCCATGTGGTCCTTGCTCCGAGATCTATTTCGATAGAGGTTCGGAATATGGACGTGAAGGTGGTCCAGTTGCTGACGAAGATCGTTATCTCGAAATTTGGAATTTAGTTTTCATGCAAAATTTACGAGGACCCGGTGCCGGTAAAGAGGATTTTCCGATACTAGGCGAGCTCCCTGCCAAAAATATTGACACCGGAATGGGACTCGAGCGAACTGCAGCGCTACTTCAAAACGTCGACAATATTTATGAAATTGACACAACAGCGATCATTTTAAACAAAGCCTCTGAGATATCTGGCGTGAAATACGGCAAGGCTCCCGATAAGGATATTTCACTGCGCGTAGTTGCTGATCACGCAAGAACTGCGACTATGTTGATTGGTGATGGCGTAACACCTGGCAATGAAGGGCGCGGCTACGTATTACGTCGCATGATGAGACGAACGATTAGAAATATGCGTCTCCTCGGCGCCCCTGATAGCAACCTTGCGGAATTAATTGAGGCATCCATTGCAGCTATGTCTCCGCAATATCCTGAACTGAAAGAGGAGAGCGAGAGAATAATTAAGACTTCGCAAGCAGAGGAGGCTATCTTTCTTTCAACTCTCAAGAGCGGGACATTGATATTCGACACTGCGGTAGAACGGGCCAAATCGAAAAAAGAGCGAATCTTTACGGGAGAGGATGCTTTCAAGTTACACGATACCTATGGCTTCCCATTTGACCTCACTTTAGAGATGGCGGCAGAACAAGGCTTGGATATTGATAGATCAGGTTTCGAGAGATTAATGAAGGAGCAGAAAGACCGCGCAAAGAGTGATGCAAAAATCAAAAAGACAGGACATGCAGATTTAGGCGAATATCGCCAGATTGCCGATAGTGCAAAACGCTTGGAGTTTGTAGGGTATGAACAGCAGAAAATCGAGAGTTCAGTAGTCGGACTTTTACATTTAGGAAAATCTGCTAAATCCGTAAAGTTGGGTGACGAGGTTGAGATAATCCTCGAACGAACGCCCTTCTATGCTGAAGGCGGCGGACAGTTATCCGATCACGGCTTAATTACAAGTTCAAATGGCGCCGTAATAGAGATTGAAGATGTTCAAACACCAATTCCTGGCCTCTTTGTTCATCGCGGCATTGTCCGCGAAGGTGAACTTATTCAAGGCGAATCGGTTCTTGCCGCTATCGACGCAGCTCGAAGGGTCGGAATTTCAAGAGCGCATACCGCAACCCATATGGTTCATAAAGCTTTTAGGGAAATTTTAGGTGAAACAGCAACACAGGCCGGATCTGAAAATGCCCCAGGTCGCTTCCGATTCGATTTTCCTGCCACCGGGGCAGTTCCAAAATCTGTGCTTGAGGATGTCGAATCGAAAGTTAATCAACTTTTAGAGGAAGATCTTGAAGTTACTGCAGTTGAGATGACGCAGGCCGAAGCTCGCGAAATAGGCGCCATGGCGCTATTCGGTGAGAAATACGGGGAGCGGGTTAGAGTTGTAAGTGTTGGGGAGTGGGCGAAAGAACTGTGCGGTGGCACTCACGTAAAGCGTTCCGGACAACTCGGATTGATTAAGTTGCTCTCGGAATCGTCGATTGGGGCAGGCGTACGTCGAGTCGAGGCCTTGGTTGGAGTAGACGCCTTTCAATTCTTAGCCCGTGAACATCTGATGCTGAATTCAATTACGGAATTGATAAAAGGTGCTCGAACAGAGGAGCTACCAGAGCGAATAAATTCACTTTTAACCAAAATTAAGGAATTAGAGAAGGAAATCCGTGTCCATCGGACACACCAAAGTACTTCTGAACTCAAAAATGTTAACGCGATTCGAATAGGGAACTTCAATCTAATCTCTCATCATTTCAAAGTTGAATTGGGGAGCGAGGAGCTTCGCTCATTGGCGCTCAAAGAAAAAGAGAAAGTTCAAAATTCAGTCGTTGCACTCTCGGCGCTAGAGGGCGAACGCGTAATACTAGTTGTAGCGATTGATGAGAAGACTTGCGCTTTGGGGATTAAGGCAGGCGAGTTGGCAAAAATTGCATCATCAGTTCTCGGCGGCGGTGGCGGTGGAAAAGACGATTTTGCACAAGGCGGCGGTCCTAATCTCTCGAAAATTAATGAGGCGATAGCGGCCATCTCAGATCGCTTAAGCAAATGAGCGGCCCGTTACCAAGCGGTAGACGTTTAGCGCTAGATCCAGGTGTGGAGCGAATAGGTGTTGCAATCTCCGATGAATCGGGGCTCTTGGCGTCTCCATTGCTAACAATAGAAAATTCCAAACTTGATGAGAAATTGAAAAGCATAATTGAAGAATCAAAGATTGGCGTGATTTATATTGGATTGCCAATTCATCTTTCCGGAGTAGAAGGTGCAGCCGCAACTGCAGCACGAGATCTAGCAAGGAGAATTGCAAGGAACTTTAAAGTAAAGACTTCGCTAGTGGATGAAAGATTAACTACTAAAAGCGCTGTTGAGAATTCTGAAGGAGTCAAAAGATATGGTCTTGATGCCATGGCGGCCTGCGAAATTTTGGACTTTGCCTTAAATGGTGAAAAGAAATTAGGAAAGATCTTTGGCAGTGTTATCGAAGTTTGAATGGAGAAGATTAACTTTTGCAGCCATTTTTGTGGTGCTACTAACTCTAGCGTTAAGAGAAATTGCTCCTTCTCCACAGGCAGCTGCTGATTTCAGCGGAAGTGAGAGAGGTAGAGAGGTAGTCATTGAGATTCCCGAAGGAGCAACTGGCTCAGAAGTAGGTAGTTTGCTATTTGAAAACGGAGTAATCGCCTCGTCTCTTTCTTTTTTTAGAGTTGCTGTGGCAGACGAGCGAAGTTCAAGAATCGCTCCTGGAGAGCATCGACTCGACACTAAGATTTCCGCCCGCGAAGCTTTGGATCAGTTGCTTGATCCAAATCGAATTCTGAATCTTATTCGAATTCGGGACGGCTCTCGACTCTCTGAAGTTCTATCTTCGTTAAAGGAAATTGGCTTTACCAATGGCGAAATAAAGTCAGCGCTGAGGGAAATCGATGTTGCACCTCCGTTTAATAAGAACAAGCTGGAGGGGCTTCTCTATCCTGCTTTTTATTCAAAATCTCAGACTGATACTGCAAAAGCAATGTTACAAAAAATGGTAGATCGCTTCGAAGCCAGCACTGCAGACTTGTCGTGGAAGTATGGAAAGTTCACGCCTTATGAATTGTTGACGATTGCATCTCTCGTTGAATCCGAAGGTATTCCAGTTGATTTTCTTAAAGTTTCACAGGTAATTTACAATCGACTTCGTTTAGGAATGCCTCTTCAGTTTGATTCAACAGTTCACTATATTTTTGATCGACGAGGCGAAATACAACTCTCGATCAAGGATACTCAAGTTAAGAATCCTTATAACACTTTCCAAAATCGGGGACTCCCACCGGGTCCCATCGGAAGTCCAACGAGAGCGGCTATTGAGGCAACTCTCAACCCGGCTTCAGGCCCTTGGTTGTACTTTGTTACGGTGCTGCCCAAGCAAACAAAGTTCACTGAGGATTATGATCAATTCCTCCAGTTCAAAGCAGAGTACAAGCGAAATTTTGCAGCGGGAGAATTTGAATGAAGACTGATGTAAATCAATTAGCGGTTCTTGGTTCACCAATTAGCCACAGCCTTTCGCCAAAATTGCATAATCTCGCTTATACAAAATTAATGATCAAGGCTAAATATGAGAGTTTTGAGGTAAAGATTGGCGAACTCGCACAGTTCTTGGAATCTCACAGGCCAGAAAATTGGCGTGGTTTTTCACTCACTATGCCTCTGAAAGAAGAGGCGCTAGAAGTAGTTGAGAATCTAGACGCAGGCGCGAAATCCGCAAGCGCAGTTAATACTCTGCTCTCAGATGGAGAGAAATGGCAAGGATTGAATACCGACATCTTTGGTTTTCGCTATCTTTTTGAGACTTTTGATGTATTTGAGGATGGAAGGAATTCAGTATCTATTTTGGGTGCTGGCGGAACAGCGAGAGCGGCTTTGGTTGCTCTAGATAATTTTCCCGGTCAAATCAAGGTATTTCGGAGAAATCCAAAGCGAGACCTGTTATTGAATAAAGCTAACCCACGAGCGGCTATTTCTAATTGGGAGGAAATCCCGAGAGCTTTCGACTCGAATGTTGTTATAAATGCTTTACCCGTTGCAGGGATTGAATCAATAATTGGAGACGCGCACCTCGTTAACGTGGTGATTGATGCTTTGTACAACCCATGGCCCACTCTTCTATCGAAGATTCAGGTAACTAATTATGTAAGCGGTAAGGACTTGTTGGTTGCGCAGGCGCTGCGCCAAATAGAACTTTTCAGCGGGCAAGAGATTGCAAGAGGCGAAGTATTCACATTTCTTAGGTCAGCTATTTAGTTTCCATAAGTGCTTTCTAAAGTACTGCGCTGCAGTATTTTGACTTAGGTGTTTAAAATATTCGTTCTACTACTGCTCTCCGCTGTCGATATTAAGTTTCGCAGGATCCCAAAAATAACCACACTCTCTCTCCTAGCTATCATTTAGCTCACAAATGTGAATCGAATTCCGGATGCTCTATTTGTTTTTCTGGGATTTGGTTTACTTCGTTGGAGATCACGATTTGCGGTTGAGTACGGAGATGTGAGAGTTTCGCCGGTTGAAGCTCTCATTACTGATTCTCTCAAAAGCTGCGTAGAACTCTTACTTGTTAGCTGGTACCTCGCTGGGATTTGGCTATTGATAAGACGGCAAAATGGAGATGAAACTCTTATGCGAAGTGAAGTCATAAGGTGTCAATTTGATTCTAGTGTCCTCTTTTTGAGCGTAAATAAATAATTTCTATTCCATTCCGTTTCACTTAGATTCTTGTTGTTTTTCGCCTTCTGTTCCCAAATTGTTCCCAAATTGAAGTTATTCAAGGGGGGGATATACGAAAACACCGCGGCGTATCGCGCAACAATTTACAGGGAAAAAACGCGCGTGAGTGACTCCAAAAAATACAAATAAATCATTTACTCCGTAATTAACCCCCGGGATAAAACTTCCAATGGGGGTCGTGGGTGTTCTCAATGCTACAAAAAAACCCCACCCCTCTAAGGGCGATAAGGCTTATCGGCACAAACTTGAAGAACTAATTTTTCAAGGGCTTCGCCTTCGTAACCTAATCCTGAAAAATATTCTTGTTGTGTCTTAAGACAAAGTTCATACCCAATTAGTTTCACTTCCTCTTGGGTATCTCGCTCAATAGTCGGCGAACTAGAACACCCCGTAAGGGCGAGGAATAAAGCGAGCGAGGCTAAAGGTAAAGACTTCATACCTAAAGCCTACTCCCACCACTAAAGACTAGGGGTAAAAACTAGGGCCGAATACTCTCGCAATCCTTGAGGGCTAATGAAAATGGCAAATCAGATTCCGTTCCAAGAGTGTTCTCCCATTTTTTCTTAGAAGTGTCTAGGCAAGCCTCATACTCAATCAAGAGCGTTTCATATTCCAAATCTATTGCTGGCTTAGATTGTTGAGCGCAACCTGTAAGTGACATCGAAGTCATAAGAGCGAGTGAGGCTATAGGTAAAGACTTCATTGGAAGATGTCAATACTTGTATTTAACCAAACCCAAATACCTACAACTATTACTCCTGCCAATATCCAAACCTTGAAGTCTGCTTTTTTCATAGCCACACATTACGCCCGAGACCGCCAAGACCACCACCCCCCTTACACACTACGGAAGCAACAACCGAAACACCCGCAACAAAGACGCTAAAGGTTCGGTTAGAACAGGTCTTCCGTCTTTGTTTCTTCTGTCGCCCTTGTCGCGCCCTTAGTGTGACTATCCGCTAATTCTTCTTGAAGGTATCGAGTAACGGCTACCTCAAAGGGTTGGCGCATTGTCTTCCTGGAGATGACCTTCAATGCGCCCAAGCATTTGAGGAAGCGCTCGGAATATAAAAAACCCGATTGTTCCCAAATTGTTCCCAAATATATGAGGACACTAGAAAGACAAGGAAAACACCAAGAAAATGAGCGTGAATTAGCGCTCGATTAACTACAGCGTAAGAAATTTGGAGAAGAAACTCTTCCTTTTGCTCCTTTTTTAACTTTATCGGCCATATTTCAAGCGAGTTAACTATCTAACCTGCGATAATCGGAGAATGCGTTGGCTAACTGCAGGTGAATCTCATGGTCCCGCCTTGGTTGGAATTATCGAGGGAATACCGGCGCGAGTTGAGATAACCCCCGATGAAATCTCAGCACAATTAGCAAGACGACGCCTTGGTTTTGGCCGCGGCGCAAGGCAGCAATTTGAAGTTGATGAAATTCGCGTACTGAGCGGACTTAGACATGGTTTAACTCAAGGTGGACCTATTGCCATTGAAATCGCAAACACCGAATGGCCAAAGTGGGAAAAAGTTATGTCGGCCTCACCGATTTCTGAATCGGAATTGGCTGAACTGGCCCGGAACGCACCACTAACGAGACCGAGGCCGGGGCATGCAGATCTTGCCGGAATGCAGAAATACGGTTTTACAGATGCCAGACCAATCCTTGAGCGGGCATCAGCACGCGAGACTGCAACTCGCGTCGCACTCGGTTCTGTGGCACGGGCATTTCTTAAGCAGTCTGTAGGAATAGAAGTGATTAGTCATGTAGTTTCTATCGGACCGATTCAAGTTTCGGATGATGCAGCTCTTCCAAAACCTCAGGATTTAATTGAGATAGATGAAAGCCCGGTCAGATGTTTCAACGCTGGTGCGGAGAAGGAAATGATTAGTGAAATCGAAAGCGCCAAGAAGGCAGGAGATACGTTAGGAGGCGTGGTTGAAGTAATTGCCTACGGAGTAATTCCGGGTTTAGGTTCTCACGTTCACTGGGATCGACGTCTTGATAGCAAACTTGCAGCAGCGCTGATGGGTATACAGGCAATCAAAGGTGTCGAAGTCGGCGATGGTTTCCGGACTGCAGCTCGCAGAGGTTCAGCTGCTCATGACGAAATTGAAAAGAATGAGAGCGGTGAAATTCGCAGGAGGACCGATCGGGCTGGCGGAACTGAAGGTGGGATTTCCAATGGTGAGTTAATTAGAGTCCGAGCCGCGATGAAACCGATATCAACTGTGCCGAGAGCGCTAGATACGATCGATCTGGCAACCGGCGAACCGGCTAAAGCGATAAATCAGAGATCTGACGTTTGCGCAGTTCCTGCTGCTGCAGTTATCGCAGAGTCGATGGTCGCACTAGTTCTCGCAGAAGCAGTTCT
>VGAE01000019.1 GCA_016870975.1 Actinomycetota bacterium | reverse complement strand
GCCTATCTTGGAAAGGCGAAGGAGTAATTATGACTTCACTTCTTGAGGTAAAAAATATTGAAGTTGCCTACGGCAAAATCGTTGCCGTCAAAGACGTTTCGCTTTCAGTTAACGATGGGGAGATTGTTACTTTGATTGGCTCAAATGGAGCCGGAAAATCAACAACACTTCGCACCATTTCGGGCCTATTGAAGCCAAAGAGTGGCGAAATTACCTTTAAAGGAAATCGAATTGACGGAACTCCGGGCCACGAAATCGTGGGATTAGGAATCTGTCACGCGCCTGAGGGACGAAGAATTTTCCAGAGAATGAGCGCTCGGGAAAATCTTGAACTTGGCGCGTTTCTCCGTAATGATAAAGCTGGCGTTGCCGCGGATATGGATCGCGTACTCGAACTCTTTCCCCGCCTCAAGGAACGTATTGAGCAACGAGCGGGAACTATGTCAGGTGGCGAACAACAGATGCTTGCGGTAAGCCGTGCACTTATGGGATCGCCAAAGCTGCTCTTGCTCGATGAGCCTTCCATGGGACTTGCACCGGTACTAGTTGAAGCGATCTTCGAAACCATCAAGAAGATTCGCCAACAGGGAACGACAATACTTTTGATTGAGCATCAAGAAGATTCGCCAACAGGGAACGACAATACTTTTGATTGAGCAAAACGCGATGGCTGCGTTAGATGTCGCCGATCGCGCTTATGTTCTTGAATCTGGCAAGGTTAAGTTGAGTGGCAAAACTGCAGATCTTCGAAAGAATGACGAGATAACTAAGGCTTATCTCGGCCACTAGATTAGTACAGAGCTTTATCGGAAGGCAGTTTCACCGGTAATAGCTTGACCGATTACCAGCATGTGAATTTCGTGGCTCCCCTCATAAGTTAGGACTGTCTCTAAGTTAGTCATATGTCTAAATATCGGGTACTCGCTAGTGATTCCTGCGCCACCTAAAATGGTCCTTGCCGAACGAGATATTTCTAGCGCTGTTTGAACATTGTGATATTTGCCCATACTGATTTGTTCTGGCTCAATCTCTCCGGCATCTTTGAGATCGGCAAGATGATAGGCGAGAAGTAGTGAAGTTGTAATTCCAGTAGCCATCTCGGCAATCTTGGCTTGGGTGAGTTGATAGCCGGCAATTGGTTTATCGAACTGGATACGAGTCTTGGAATAATTCACTGCTGATTCAAAGGAATCTCGGGCAGCGCCTACTGCACCAAATATGATTCCAAATCTTGCCTCTGCTAGACACATCAGGGGAGCGCGCAAGCTTGTGGCTCCAGGTAATCGATAAGAATCAGGAACGCGCATACCGTCAAAAACTAATTCTGCTGTCAGCGAGGCGCGAAGAGAAAGTTTATGTTTGATCAAAGATGCTTTGAATCCTAGGGTATTTGTCGGAACGCAGAATCCGCGGATTCCCTCATCGCTCTGCGCCCAAATGATTGCGACATCTGCGATGGTGCCATTAGTAATCCACATCTTCGTTCCATTAATCACCCAATCGCTGCCGTCACGCTTGGCAAAGGTGCGCATTCCAGAGGGGTTTGAACCGAAGTCAGCTTCGGTTAATCCAAAACAACCAACGGCTTCACCCTTTGCCATTTTGGGCAGCCATTGCTCTTTCAGCTCTTTACTGCCATATTCATGGATTGCAAACATTGCAAGAGAGCCTTGTACCGAAACAAGTGAGCGCAATCCAGAGTCCACGGCTTCTAGCTCTAAACATGCAAGTCCATAAGAGAGCGCGTCCGTGCCGGCGCATCCGTAGCCTTCAAGATGCATTCCAAGTAAACCGAGCGAACCTAATTTCTTGGCGATCTCTTTTGCCGGTAAATCACCTGACTCGTACCAGGCAGCAATATTCGGACGTAGCTCTTTTTCGCCAACGTTTCGGACTACCTCGCGAATCGCCAATTGTTCTTTATTCAATCGCGAATCGAGAGCCATAAGTGCGTTGAGCTCTCGTGGCGTTACCGGTTTAGACATAACCGAAGTCTATCTGCGCGCTCGGAGAATCAAACGATGTTGTACTCAGGGCGAAGTGAATTGGGCCGCTCAAATCGCTCCGCAGTTAGAGCGTTAATCGAAACAAAAGGCTCTCGACCCAGGTATAAATCACGAAGAATCTCACCGATAGCAGGGCCTTGAAGAAATCCATGGCCACTAAATCCAGTTGCGTAGAAAAAACGTGAGATTTTGGAATATTCACCCAAAATCGCGTTATGGTCAGGCGTAACTTCATATAAACCAACCCAACCTCGACCAATGCCAACATCTAATAACCGTGGCGCACGATGACTCGCAATCTCGCCAAGCTTTGCCAGAAATTCCGGATCCTTCGGAGTTTCATATCCTGCAGGATTACTCTTATCGGAAAAACCCATCAGCAGACCATTTCCTTCGCGATGCCAATAGAGCGAAGATGAATAATCGATAGTCATAGGCATCTCTCGAGGCAAATCGGCGAAGCCATGGCCTAATGATTTGGTAACCACAAGTTCTCGGCGAAAGGGAGTTACTGGAAGATTTAAACCGACTAGTTCGCCAATTTTTGGCGACCAAGCGCCGGCGCAATTTATGATTGCTTTAGTCTCTACCTTGCCAATTGAAGTGGTAACCGAGCGGATTTCATTCCCCTTTAATTCGATCTCTAATACTTCAGTATTGGTAAGAACTACAGCGCCATGGCGTTTAGCGCCATTGGCATATCCCATTACGACAGCTTCCGGTGTGCAGTGTCCATCATCTGGTGTAAATGAACATGCCAGCACATCATCGATATTTAAAAGTGGTGAGATACGTTTTGCATCTTCCGGGCTCAACATCTCTGAACGAATGCCAAATTTATGGTGAATCTTGGTTGAGGCTTCGAAAAGTTCTTCATCAGATTTCTTAGTAAGTGCGAAAAGATATCCCGGGCGATGTAGATCTATCTCGTAACCGGGTCGGTCTTTGAATTTTGCAAAAAGTTCGAGCGAACGTGATCCGAGAGCAACGTTAAATTCATCAGAGAAATTTGCTCGCACGCCTCCAGCAGCTTTTGAAGTCGATCCGCTGGCAAGTTCATTCCGCTCACAGAGTAAAACGCTTACGCCCGCTTCAGCTAAATGGAATGCAGTTGACGTACCTATTACGCCACCACCGACGACAACTACATCTACCGATTTGGGACGTGACATTTAGATCTTGAAATCAGGATTGTGGGCTAACTCAACGGTGTCCATCTGGGCTTTCTGTAACTTATTTGACCAATCCCAGTTCATTGATTGCCAGCGAGTAAATTGATCTAATACCCATATACCGCTCTGGCGCGAGCCATTACCGCTCTTTCCATTACCACCAAATGGAAGGTGGGCTTCCGCACCCGAAGTCGAATTGTTGACCGAGACCATTCCAGCTGAGATTTCCTCTCTAAAGCGCCAGACATTTTCCGGATCGCGCGTGTATATGGCCGAAGATAATCCGTAGCCATGGCCATTTGATAACTCCAACGCTTCATTTAAACTCTTAAATTTTCCAACCGTAACAAGCGGTCCAAAGGTTTCAGTTCGATACAACTCATCGTCAGACCTCAAACCCGAAACGATCACGGGATGGGCAAAGATGCCACTTTCCGGATCGCCTACAAAACCCTCTCGTGGGTTGGCTTTAGTGATTCTTCCAGTTGCAGTTGATCCCGAAACTTTATGATGGCTCTTAATCATTTCAAGGTGTTTAAGGTGATTTTCTAAGTATTTTTCGCTAATCATCGGACCATAGAGAACATCAGAGAAAGGGTCGCCAACTTTGGCGGCGCTGACAACTTTTGAATAGCGCGCCAGAAATTCATCGTGGATAGATTCATGTAGCCAGAGAGTTCCTAAGGAAGTGCAGCGTTGCCCAGCCGTTCCAAAACCAGCAAAGAGCGCGCCATCTAGCGCTAAATCCAGATTCGCATCTGGCATAACCACCATCGGATTCTTTCCGCCAAGTTCTAAGCAGGCACTTTGTACATATTCGCCTGCTTTAGCGCCAATCCTTCTGCCAACTTCGGTTGAACCAGTAAAACCAATCTTGTTTACTAGACCTTTCGCTAATCCGGACTCCATTGCTTCAAATGTCGTCGCCCCATCTGCAACCACAGTAATTAAAAGATCTTCCGGGATTCCACCGGCATGAAATAACTTAGTGAGAGCTTGTGCAACCGCTGGAGTGAATTCAGAGGGTTTCCAAACCACAGAGTTTCCGGCAAGTAGCGCTGGAATTATATACCAAGAAGGAACAGCTGCTGGAAAATTTCCAGCAGTAATAATAAAGACGTTTCCAACAGGCATTCGATAGGTAAATAGGTTCTTATTCGGCATTTCGCTTGGGACTGTTTGACCATAAAGTCTGCGCCCTTCGCCAAGGAAGAAATCGCAGGTATCAATTACCTCTTGTACTTCACCAAGAGCTTCCTTGAATACCTTTCCCATTTCTTTAGTAACAAGCTTCGAAAGATTCTCTTTGTTTTTTTCTACTAGCCGTCCTACATTTGCAATTACTCTGCCGCGTGCTGGCGCAGGAATCGCAGCCCATTTCCGCTGAGCGTTTTTGGCGCGTTCTAGCGCGGAAATGATCTGAGCACTCGTTGAGCCTGAAGTCTTGGCCACGATTTCAGAGAGATTAGCGGGGTTCTTTGAGATGAAATCCATTCCAATATCTAACACTAAAGATTTAGAAAAACCTAGTTATTTTCATCGGTAAGAGATGGATGTGGGTAATGGGCTATTGTGAGATTGTGAATCAGGAGCGAACGGTTGCTGCAGCAATTTTGGATATTTTGGCGACACATCGAATCGAGGTTGCATTTGGAATTCCAGGAGTACACAACCTCGCATTTTGGAAAGCATTAAGCGCTAACCGACCGAAAATTGTTGGCGTAAGACATGAACAAACTTCGGTCTACGCTGCCGATGGAAATTTTCGAGTAACTGGAAATCTTGGCGTAGCTATTACAACCACTGGACCTGGAGCTGCTAATACTCTCGGCGCCTTTGGCGAAGCTTCGGTATCTAATTCGGCAGTTCTGGTTATCTCTTCAGAAGCGCCAATCGCGCTTCGCAAATCCGATATGACTCGGGGGCTCTTACATGAAATGAACGATCAAAGTGCGCTCTTTGCGCCACTTGCAAAGAAAGTCGATGGCAAGCCACTTGCTATCTCAGTTAATGATGCACAGTCGGCAATTAGCGTTGCCGCATACTTAGTTACTAAGTTGCAAGAAGCCCCAAGAGGATGTGGATATTTAGGCATCCCAGCCGATGTTCTTAATCAACTGGCGCCCGATAAAATTTTGAGCGAATCTAGAGAGCCGGTGCATGAGAATTTGGCGCAGCTAGCTGAAGTTACAAATTTAATTGAAAAATCACAGCGCGTTGCGATTTGGGCCGGCGGAGGAGCTCTTGATTATTCGGAGGAAATTGGTGCGTTGGCCGACCGCCTTGGGGCACCTATATTCACATCATTTGCTGGCCGCGGCGTCGGGGCTACCAGTAAGAACTATTTGACTGCTCCTGTTCATGAGCCAGAGATCTCCGAATTGTTAGCAGAAAGTGAACTTTTATTGGTATTCGGAAGTGAATTAGATGGAATGAACACGAAGAATTGGTCGCTGCCATTTCCAAAAGAGGTTGTGATTATTGATCCGGCGCCAGATAAACCGGCAATCAACGCTAGCTCGAAGCGTTATCTAGCCACGGCAAATTTCAAGTCAGTTATTTTAAATTTGCAAAAAGTTGTAGTGAAAAGCAATTGGCAGGATTATGCGCAAATTTGCAGCACCACTAAAGAGCGCCTCCAAAGCAGTATTTTAGAAAAAGCTGGGATCTCGTTTGTAAGAGCTATTGACGAGAATTGGAGCCAAGCAAACTCGATTTTCTGCGATATGGCTATAAGTGGCTACTGGGTCGGAGTTTATGGACTAAACAAAAGGCCGCGGCGGAGCGCTTATCCGGTTGGTTGGGGAACGCTGGGCTTTGCGTTACCTGCGGCGATTGGTGCCGCTACAAAGTCTGCGACCTTAGTTGTTTGTGGCGATGGCGGATTGGCATTTGCACTTAGTGAATTAGCCACTATTCAACAAGACAAACTCCCTATAACAATTCTGCTGAATGATGATGGTGGTTATGGAATGCTTCGTTATGACCAACAAGTAATGAAACACCCCGAACGAGGCGTAGATCTTTTCAATCCAAACTGGGAGCTAATTGCGGAGAGTTTTGGTTTTGCATTTCAAGAAGTATCGCTAGCTCACTTAGGAAGCGCTCTCCGAAATAGTGAACAATCGGGCAAACCAAGCCTGATACTTTTTAGAGAGAAGCTAAATCCACCACGAAGCACATCACCTAGGTGGCGCGAAGTTAATTAGTGAATCCAGCCTGCACAACAAAGAAGTAAATAGAAAGTGCAACTGAGGCCCAGAGAAAACCGCTCCACCAACTCTGGCTTAATTTCACCTTGTAAGTATCCCAATTAACTTTGGCAAGATTCTTATCACTTCTTACCTTATTGCGATAATTAAAGACCATATATCCAGCCACTAAAATTGCCCAGATAAACATAAAGCCATTTCGCATTGAGAAAACCTACTCCACTTTTCAAAGTTCTTTGTAGAAGTATGTTGTTGCTATCAGTTTTCCAGTTGGATCTGCGGCGTAACTAGGAATAGACCCGACTCGCTGCCAACCCCAGGCTTCATATTTTTCGTTGACCAAAAAATCTGTCGCAGAGTCCAAATAGAGGAGCGAAATTCCACTTTCCTTCGCCGCAGTGCAGGCGAGTTGCTCCAACCTTGAACCTACACCTCCACCTTGGTGATCTGAGTGAACCATCAGTTTTCTTAATTCACCTCTATGGCGACCGTTGGTCCTAGTTTCTCGTGTAATGATAACCGTGCCAATTAACTCTGATTCATTCCAAGCGCAGAAAAGAGAGTTATTGGATCTTTGCAATTCAGAGATCCAGAATTCGCGGAGCGATTCATCGCTATCAGTGGCCAGAAAACCAATTGAATAATTGTTTGAGATGGAATCTCGCAACACCACAACTAGATCTCGCAAAATTTCACCAGTTTGGCGCTTATCGGTAGCGATATTTCCAACTCGAATTGCCATAGGTGGGTAGTTTAAGGGTGGCCATAGAATAGGGAGTATGTCGCGTGGGTAGTTTAAGGGTGGCCATAGAATAGGGAGTATGTCGCGAGCCATTTCCGCAGCTGAGGTCAATGAGTTATGCGATTTAACTGCAGCAATCGAGTCACAAGCAAAGGTATTTCGGAATTTTGCTCAAGATAAAGCCTTTCTTGGTCCAAGAGCGGTGCTCTCTCAAGGTGAGAACGCTCAGTTCGCTTATCTAGCGCGCGCTTCACAAGATGGACCAACAATCGTGAAATTTGGATCAGTTTTTCCGGGAAATGCCGGACGTGAATTTCCGGTAGTTCAGACATCGATTCTTGCGATGAGTCCCTTGAATGGGTCAGTCGAATATAGATTTGACGGCGAGAGTATTACAAAGCTACGAACGGTTGCTGCAAGCATGGTCGCCGCCAAAGCATTGGCCAAATCTAAAATTAATAAAATTGCAGTAATCGGACTTGGACATCAAGGCACCGCCCATGCAAAAGCGTTTCGAGAGCTTTATCCAGCCGCCAAGCTAATTGGGGTAGGCCGGCAGAAAATAGTCAATGAATTCTTTGATGAAGTTGTAACGGAAAGTAGCGAGATCCAAGATGCTGAGCTAGTTCTACTTGCCACCAGCTCCAGCCAGCCGGTATTACAAGAAATTGACCCCGGCACAACGGTAATCTCCATAGGCTCATTTGCCCCTAACCGAAGTGAGGTCAGTGCCGAAGTGGTCAAGAGCGCCGACCTAGTTGTCGTTGATGATGTCGCAACTTCTAAGAGCCAATGCGGCTCGATTATCGACGCTAACCAGGATGGAAAGCTGGAAATTAAATCGCTCGGTGAGATTCTTTTGGAAAATAGATCGCAAAGCAATGAAGACCAGCGGACTCTCTACTTCAGCGTGGGACTTGGAATTCAAGATGCGGCTTTGGTCGAGCTGATTCTGGAGCGGCTCTGATGTTAGAGAGTAGCGCTAAGGAAATCTTAAAAAAGAATTGGGGAATTTCTTCTGAAATTTTGGCTCTGACTGGCGAGCGTGATTTGAATTACCAGGTCAGAAGTGAACCAAAGCGAATTCTGAAAATCTACCCAAACGCCTTAGCCGGTGAAATGGCATTCTTAAAACTTCAAGATCGAGCGTTGGCTTCACTTCAAGCGCTGCATCGAACGCCGGTTCCTATCGCCACAAAATCCGGTGAGACCACTATTCCAGTTGAAACCGGGGCGGCTCGGCTGCTTTCCTGGCTAGATGGCCAGATGTGGGCCGAATCAGATTCGCGAGAGTTTGCTGAATTGGGCAGGTGCGTTGCCCTAGTAGACCAACACTTAGCGAGACTTGAGCTAACGGAAACCGATGTAAAACTTCTCAACCGAGATCTTATTTGGAACATGATGCAGGCGGAGAAGATTCTTAATCGGCTCGACCTTGTTGCAGATGAAAGACTGCGCATCTCAGTTGCCCGTGAAATCACTGAATTTAAAGAGAAGGTCCTATCTAAACTTAAAGAGATGAAATCGCAACTCATCCACAATGATGCCAATGATTGGAATATTGTCTGTGGCGAGAAGATTCAACTAATCGATTTTGGGGACATCATCCTTGCGCCCCGCATTGTTGGGCTCGCGGTGACAGCCTCTTATTTAGCCCTGGATTCGGAAGATCCTACATTCGAGATCGCTAAATTGGTTCGGGGATATCACTCAATCTCGCCTCTTACCTTGGATGAAATTGAACTCTTGCTCCCGTTAACCCGAGTGCGAATTGCTATGAGTATTGCGAACGCGGCGCTTCAAATTTCTGAGAATCCTGGCAATGCGTATCTTGGAATTAGCCAGAGTAAGACTCCAGGGGCGTTAGCCAGATTGGCTTCCGTAGATAAAAACTACGCTCTTTTTCGTTTTAGAAACGCGCTTGGACTTGAGGCGAATCCAAGAGCTAAAACGATACGCAGCTATTTGAATCGAAAAGTTGATATTCAGGATGTAGTTGCACCTCCTTTAAACAAGGCCAAGAAAGTCTGGATTGATTGGTCGATAGATAATCCAAAGTTGCCGCGAAGTAGCGCTGAGATTGCCGCAGTCCTAAAAGAGTCTGGTGCGGCGCTTGGGATTGGTAAATATTGCGAGAATCGCTGGGTCTATGAGAGCGTCGATTTTGATAGTTCTGATCCAAATGCCCGAACCTTTCATCTTGGCGTTGATTTGTGGATGGAAGTTGAGGCGCCGGTATATGCACCCCTTGATGGGATAGTGGAATTATTTAACGATAACGCCAAATATCTGGATTATGGCCCGGTGGTGATTCTTCGCCACACCTGTGACGATGGCACGCCATTTTGGACACTTTACGGACATCTCTCGAAGCAATCACTTGAGAATTGGCAGATCGGAAAAGAATTTAAAGCTGGAGAACTCATCGGCTGGATGGGGGATGAAAGTGAAAATGTAGGTTGGCCACCACATGTCCACTTCCAGCTCTTAACTGATTTGTGCGGTATGGGAATTGATGTTTATGGAGTCGCACCGCGAGAAGAGGTATCGCTCTGGCGCGGTATCTCACTTAATCCCAATCTGATTTTGCGCGTCCCAGAAGGAGTCGATGCCCATAGCCGAATTAGCGGAAGAACTATAAAAGAGGAGCGCTTGGTTGCCATCGGTCGCAACCTCTCCCTTAATTTCAAAGAGCCGCTACATATCGTTGCAGGCGAAGGTGCTTACCTAATAGATGAATCTGGAAATCGTTATCTCGATCTGGTTAACAATGTGGCTCACGTAGGCCACGGCCACCCCAGACTCGTTGCCGCAGCTGCAAAGCAGATGGCAACATTAAATACCAACACTCGCTATCTCCATCAATCAATAATTGAATATGCCAGGTCGCTAATCAGCACGCTTCCAGATCCGCTCTCGGTTCTTTATTTTGTTAATAGTGGTAGTGAAGCCAATGACCTAGCGATCAGACTGGCAAAAGCCCACACCAAGCGAAATGGATTCTTGGCACTTGATCACGCTTATCACGGCCATACCGATAGCGTTGTCGAGATCAGCCCCTACAAGTTCTTCGGCAAAGGTGGCGCAGGTAAGGCAAGAAATGTAAATGTTGCAAGGCTTCCCGATCTATTCCGTGGTGACTTCAGAGGCGCTGGTGCGACTGAGAAGTATCTACAGGATGCAGTAAATCAATTAGATACTCTAACGGAACCGATTGCAGCTTTCTTCTCCGAGAGCATCGTGAGTACCGCAGGTCAAATTGTTCTACCTCCCGGATATTTGACTTCAGTATTTAAGGAAGTGCGTAGCCGCGGTGGCATTTGTGTAAGCGATGAAGTTCAAATTGGCCTTGGTCGAGTTGGTGAACAATTCTGGGGTTTTCAATTACAAGGCGTCGTTCCCGATATTGTCACAATGGGAAAACCTCTCGGCAATGGTCATCCGCTAGCTGCCGTAGCAACTACGGCTGAAATTGCGTCCTCTTTCAACAACGGAATGGAGTACTTCAATACCTTTGGTGGAAATCCAGTGAGCTCAGTAATCGGTCAGACTGTCTTCGATATTGTGATGGATGAATCGCTTCAACTAAATGCCTTGCAAACGGGCCAATATCTAATGAACTCAATGAGGGAATTGGGTAAGAGTCATTCCATGATTGCTGATGTTAGAGGGCGCGGTCTATTTATCGGGGTTGAGATGATGCGCGATGAAAAAACACCGGCTACAGCCGAGGTCGCTGAACTTATGGAATTTGCACTCTCTAAAGGAGTTCTGCTCTCCTGCGATGGACCAGATAACAATGTTTTAAAGATTAAACCCCCATTAATTATCAATAACGCTCAAGTTGATCTTCTCACAAATGTAATCTCTGATTGGCTATCCCAATGAGCGGTGCGCTATCCGGGGTCAAGATTGCCGATTTCACTCGAGTTCTTGCCGGACCTTATGCAACGATGCTGCTGGCTGATTTAGGCGCTGAAGTCACCAAAGTTGAGCGCCCCGGAACTGGAGATGAGACGCGCGATTGGAAACCTCCAGTGGATAGCCAAGGTCGTTCCACCTATTTTCTTGGCGTAAATAGGAACAAATCTGGGCTTGCGCTAGATCTTTCAATAGCTGCCGATCAAGCCCGCGCCCGCGAATTGATCTTGGCTTCGGATGTCGTTATCGAAAATTTTGGTGCTAACGGTATGGCGAAATTTGGACTGGACTACAAATCTCTTAAAAATTTGAAACCTGAATTAATTTATTGCTCGATTACCGGATTTGGTTCTAGTGAAATTGCTGCGCAGTTACCTGGATATGACATGTTGGTACAGGCAATGAGTGGGCTAATGCATGTAACTGGCACCGAATCTGGTGATCCAACTAAAGCTGGGGTAGCGGTAATTGATGTGATTGCCGGCCTTCATGCCTGCACCGGAATCTTGGCTGCTTTAAGAGCGCGAGATGAACAAGGCATCGGCCAACTCGTTGAAATCGATCTTTTCTCTTCAGCTCTCTCTGCGCTCACCAATCAATCCAGCGCCTACGTTGCTGGCGGAATTGATCCCAAGCGCCTTGGCAATCACCACCCATCGATCGTTCCCTATGGCGTCTTTACCGCTAGCGATCGTTCGATTGCCATCGCCATCGGCAATGACCGGCAGTTCGCTAAATTTGCCGAATTAGTCGAAATCCAAGAGCCTAATTACAAAGAGAATTCCAATCGCGTTGAGCACCGAGACTCACTTATAAAACTCATAAACGAAAAATTGCAGTCTAAGACAGCCGGCGAATGGATCGAACTATTCCGTAAAAATCAGATTCCAGCTGGACCAATTAACTCAATCGCCGAAGCCTTCAATTTTGCCGAAACCATCGGCTTAAAACCAATCGTGGATATTGCCGGCTCTAAATCAGTCGCTAACCCAATTAAATTATCTGCGACTCCAGCCGAATACCGAAAAGCTCCGCCTACTCTCTAACTTTGGGATGCTGTCTTGAGAAAATCGCCCAAGTGACGGCTGCGACGGATGCTGTCTTGAGAAAATCGCCCAAGTGACGGCTGCGACGATTCCAACGGTGCACATTAAAGTACTAGGTGGCACAACTTCATCGAGCAATAGCACTGATAGCCCTAAAGTCATAAATACCTGTAATTGTTGAACCTGCGCGCCGCGAGCCGTGCCTGCATCTTTTAGTCCGCGGTACCACGGAATAAATCCGAGATACATTGAAGAAAGTCCAATTACGAGTAAACCAATATTTGCTTGAGTTGTAGGTACCGCCTTTGATTCAACATGCACCCAAAGGAAAATTGACGCAGTGAATGTCACTGGAAGTGCTATTACCACCACCCAAGAAATTACTTTCCATCCAGGGTAAATTCGAGTTAATTCTGCTCCCTGTACATAACAGAACGAAGAAGCTAAAACCGCACCAAGAGCTAAGAGATCAGCAAACAAATCCTCCGTATTGAAATTGCCCCGACTTGTTGTGAAATAAATTAAAATCAATGTACCCAAAATAGAGGCAATCCAAAACTGCCTTGAAACATTCTCGTGCCCACGAATAACTGCAAAAATTGCGGTCACTAGCGGCATTATTGATGCCACGACCGCAACCGGAGCAGTCTCAGTTCGCATAAGCGCCAAGGCAATCAAAATCGGCCATCCGAAAACTGCGCCCAACATCGTGTAGAAAAACTCTCGATAATGACCTGGCGGAAGCAATTTTTCGCCGGCGATTTTCAAGAATGCAATTGCCAAAATCGCCGCAATCACAGCGCGTCCAGTGGCGGTAAATAATGGCGAGTAACTCTCCAGAGCCCAGCGAGTCATCGGCAGGGAGAGAGAAAAAAGAATTACGGCGAAGAGCGCAAAACCGATGCCTTGAATCTGCGTCTTATTCATTTCCTCTTCATTCCGTGGAGAGTTTCTTGACGCTAATTTTGGTGGATGATACTGGGAATCGAACTACGTTAAGTTATTTCTTGCCCAATTCGAATTGTTCGATCTCTAGTAGAGCCACCAGCGCCATATGTAACTGAGGCACAATCGAGTTTTATTGCTTGAAACTGTGTAAGTGTTAACCAGAGTTTACTTTCGCCCGCATCATCCTTAGGCGGAAAAAACTCAACTGAGATTTTTGGTCTATCTATCCTGTTTTGCACAGGAGTGAGGATAACCATAACTGCCCAATACTTATGCCTTACCTAAATCCAGATTTTGAGGTGGTTAAACAGTTTGTTTCTTAGTCTCATCTCGGTGCTTGCGCAGGTAGACCATAAATGGTGTTCCACCAGTGCCAACTGCTGATGGATTTCCTGGGGTAGCTTGAGCTTGGGCGTGGATATAGGTTCCGGCATACTCTAAATGCATAGCTCTAAAATTTGCGACCAACTCAATACAATCATTAAATACTTGGGTTAATGAGCTCCTCTTAATCATAGTTACAAAGTTACGCACTGATGGACCAGCCTCTACCGCCTCGATAAAAGCTACATGCTTTGGGGGCATATATGTGCGCATCTCCATTAAATACTCGCGTAGCTCATCCTTTTCATGCTCTATTCCTAGAACACCATCCATTGCCGGAATGATCGCACTCTGCGCTCCTGTCTCACCCCGAAACTTTTGTCCCACACCTTTGTACTCATCTACTCCCTCATAAACCACACCATCTGGCAGTGATGGGTTATTTCGCCAGCCAAATATGTATGGACGAACTCTATGAAAATAAATGTACGGATCACATCTCTCAGTCATGCGGCCTAAAACTTCATACATAGCTGAAAGGGCGGTTCTCATTTTTGTTAATGCTAACTCAACCTGCCCTGCATCCTGGGCCACAACCGCTGTTTGTGCCTCTTCAATTGCTTTTAAAGCTTTTCCAGCTTTCTTTTCAATATCGATGTGAATTAAAATAAACCATTCTTCATCTTGCCCACCTAAGAAACATTGCAGCAGTCCAATATTTCCACACTCAATCGGACCTGCCTTATCAAATCTTCGCCAATTGTCTGCTGCATAACTTTGATAAGAAAGAATTGGTGGACGGCCGACTAACTTTCCAACCTCATACCAAGGCTTAGCTAACACCTCTGGCAAAAGTGTGGCAGCCACATTATCACTCCATTGATATGCCTGACCGATATAACTTAAAACTAACATAGCCCGCTGGATTTCAGCTTCGCCATTTAATTTATCAATATTAAATTTAGGTAGTGCTTTTACTCGCTTGCGAAAATTACTGCCCATTAACAACTTAGGCAGATTCTTACCAAATTGATCCCATTCCTCATTACCAGCAGAGAGTGATTGCGCTGGATTATACGATGGCAAATAGCCGAACTCTTCAGTTATTCCATAATCTGCGATTTTGACCGGATTCATTTGGCTCCTTATTTTACTCAAACGTGGGCGGTGAGGGTTTCACTCCACTTTTTCCGGGTACTCCCCCGACTTTTAGATTGTCGGGTCATAATCAGTTAACTTACACGAGAAATATGAAGTAGGAAAGCGTGAATTCCTATATCTACCTATTTAAAAAGTACTCGGATAATATTAAAATCAAATTGTGAAAAATCACCTAATTGCCTTACTAGTGATCACACCACTTCTGCTTTCATCTCAAGCATCTACCTCTCATGCCACAGCTAAGGCGGGGGCAAAATGCTCAAAGGTGGGAAGTAAATCAGTGGTTGGCACAAAAACCTTTACCTGTATTCAGTCTGGGAAGAAAATGATTTGGGATAAGGGTGTTACTTCAAAACCATTATCGAATAACCCAGG
>VGAE01000018.1 GCA_016870975.1 Actinomycetota bacterium | reverse complement strand
CGAAAGGTCGCGCAACAAAAAGGAACTGCCAATGGAAAATCTAGAAACCACAATCAAATCTCCGGCAGCTGCCTTGATCGGCGATCCAGCTCGTTATGGTCGAGTTGATGAATCCGGAACCGTCTATGTGCAAACCACTGATGGTGAACGGGTTGTAGGTTCTTACCCAGGAAAAACCGCAGAAGAAGCGCTCGCATATTTTGTGCGCAAATTCGAAGTAGTTGCTGCGGAAGTTGCGTTGTTGGCAGCTCGTATCGTTAGCGGGGCCATGGTGCCTGAAGATGCAAATCAGGCAGTAGCGAAATTACGAAGTCAGATTGAACATCTAAATGGAGTTGGCAATATTGCAGCTCTTCGAGCTTCCTTGGAGCAAATTCCTTCTTTGATTGATGAACATAGACCGGCTTATGAGGCTAAGCGGGCAGCTGAAACGGAAGCGAAGGCTGCAAAGCGTGCTGCTGCACTTGAGGCAAAAGAAAAATTGGTAACAGAAGCTGAAACTTTGCGTGACTCCAATCAATGGAAAGTTACTGGAGATCGACTAAAAGAACTTCTCGATGAATGGAAAAAGGCGCCTCGGCTTGATAAGAAGACTGATGGCGAACTTTGGAAGCGTTTCTCTTCCGCGAGAAATTACTTTGATAAAAAGAGAAGACAGCATTTCGCCTCACTCTCAAAAGTTCAGACCGAAGTAAAATCTGTTAAAGAAGTGATTGTTTCCGAAGCTGAAAATCTCGCCAACTCAACTGATTGGGTCAATACTGCGAGACGGTATAAATCTCTGATGGACCAGTGGAAGGCGACTGGCCGAGGCAAGAAGGCCGATGATGCTAAACTCTGGTCGCGCTTTAAGACTGCTCAAGACACTTTCTTCGCTGCCAAAAACGCTGATCTTGAAAAACGAAGTCAATCTTTCTCGGAAAACCTAGTTAAGCGTGAAGCAATTGTCGTAGAGATTGAATCATTACTTCCGATAACAAATCTCGATGAAGTACGTCGCAAATTCCGCAATTTGAAGAGTCACTATATGAAATCAGGCCAGGTTGAGCGTGGAAAGCGAAATGCACTTGATCGCCGCGTTGAATCAGTTGAACTTTCGGTAAAAGAAGCCGAACAGGAAAAGTGGCGCAAATCCGATCCCGGTGCTAAAGCTCGCGCTGATGAAGTCGTCAGTCAGTTACGCGCAGCAGTTGCTGACTATGAATCGAAAGCGGCGAAGGCTGAGGCGAATGGCGATCTAAAGAAAGCTGATGAATTACGAGAAGCTGCAGTGGCTCGCGCCATTTGGTTAGCTGAAGCAGAGAAGGGCCTATCGGAGTTCACCACCAATTAGTTATTGGTTATTCGATACACATCGTATACCCCATCAATTTTCTTAATACTTGCGAGAACAGTATCTAAGTGCGAGGCATCTGCCATTTCAAAGGTGAATCTCGAAATTGCAGTCTGGTCCTTTGTAGTGTTGACCGCAGCATGGAGGATGTTTACCTCTAAATCTGAGAGCGCCCGGGTGATGTCAGAGAGCAAGCGAGAGCGATCTAAAGCTTCGATCTGAATGTTCACCAGAAATACTGTCTTTGCTGTTGGATCCCATGAAACTTTCACGATTCGATCGCCTTGATGAAATTTCAAATCAGCAACATTTACGCAATCGCTGCGATGTATTGATACCCCGCTACCGCGAGTGATAAATCCGGCAATTAGATCGCCTGGGACTGGAGTGCAACATCTAGCCAACTTAATAAGAACATCATCGACTCCTTCCACGTGCACTCCACTGGCACTTCTTCGCGGAATCCTTGGGGTAGCGCCACTTGAAATGGATTCAATCAGCGAAGCTTCGTGAGTTTCCTCCGCACCAACGGCTGAAATTAGTTTTTCGACAACCGAGTTTGAAGAAATGAATCCATCTCCTACTGCCGCATAAAGTGAATCGATATCTGAGTAGTTCATATCGTGCGCAAGTTGAAGCAGCGTTTGACCAGCCAAAATCTTCTGGATAGGAAGACCAGCTTTCCTCATCTGACGAGCAATCGATTCCTTGCCTGCGTCAATCGCCTCTTCACGTCTTTCACGAGAGAACCAAGCCTTAATCTTGGAGCGCGCTCGAGGAGATTTAACAAAATTTAACCAGTCCCTACTTGGAGCGGCGTGCTCTCCTTTATTCGTCACAACTTCAATAACATCTCCATTACTAAGTGGCGTCTCCAAGGAGACCAACTTTCCATTTACTTTGGCTCCTATGCATTTATTGCCAACTTCGGTATGAACGGCATATGCAAAGTCAACCGGAGTTGACCCTTGTGGCAAGGCGATAACGCTGCCTTTCGGGGTGAATACGAAAACTTCCGGGGTATGTAAATCAAAGCGCAGAGCATCGAGAAATTCCGATATATCTGTTGTTTCCTGTTGCCACTCGTGAAGTTGCTTTAGCCACAAGACATCTGGACTATCTGCTCCGGTTGTTTTTTTACTGGACTTGTACTTCCAATGGGCGGCAATTCCATACTCAGCTCTCCGGTGCATCTCATTAGTTCGAATTTGAATTTCAACAGCTTTTCCATTTGGACCCATTACGGTGGTATGGAGAGATTGATAGAGATTGAATTTCGGCATGGCAATGTAATCCTTAAATCGCCCCGGTACCGGACTCCACCGCGCATGAATTGAACCTAGAACTGCGTAGCAATCGCGTACATCATTTACAAGAACTCTGATTCCAACGAGATCGTAAATATCATTGAACTCACGGCCGCGGATAACCATTTTCTGATAGACGCTATATAGGTGTTTCTGGCGTCCGGTTACAGTAGCCGCAATTCCTTCCGCCTCTAAATCATTTTCAACAATTTCAATGACCTCGTTGGTCAATTTTTCTCGAGATGGATTACGTTCGGCGACCAGGCGTTCAATTTCCTCAAACTTTTTCGGTTCCAAGTATTTAAACGAGAGATCTTCCAATTCCCACTTAATCGCGTTCATACCTAGCCGGTGCGCGAGCGGGGCATAAATATCGAGAGTCTCTCGGGCCTTTCTTGATGCTGAATCCGGCGATACATACTGCCAAGTCCGAGCGTTATGGAGACGGTCCGCTAATTTAATTACTAGGACTCGGATATCTTTCGCCATCGCGACCACCATTTTCCTCACGGTCTCGGCTTCTGCCGTCGGTCCGTAAGTCAAGCGGTCTAACTTCGTCACTCCATCAACAAGATTTGCAATTTCGTCACCGAAATCTTTTCTTAATTCTTGGTTTGAGTAATTGGTATCTTCGACTGTATCGTGTAAAAGAGCAGCGGCGAGAGTATTTGAATCTAGACCAAGGTCAGCCAAAATCTCTGCAACTGCCACCGGATGCGTTATATAGGGAGCACCGCTTTTTCGAAGTTGGCCATCGTGAGCCGCGCTAGCCTTTTCAAAGGCTCGTTCCAGAACGAGAAGATCTGATTTTGGATTCTGCTCGCGTAACCTCTCCGCTAGCGGCGAGAGCAACGAGTTCATGCCCTAATTATCGACTACTTACCTCTTTTTGCGCTTATCTCGTTTTCGCTGCACTCGTTGGCCTTGCGCGAGTGGCGCGCCACCACGGGCCATTACCCGTTGATTAAGCGCCTTGATAGCAGGTTCCCGTTCGCGCAGCTGCGCCAGCACTGGTGATGCGATGAAGATCGAGGAGTAGGTTCCGGCTATCAAACCAATAAAGAGCGCAAGAGATAGATCTTTCAAAGTTCCCGCGCCGAGAAGGCCAGCGCCTACAAAGAGAATTGCAGCAACCGGCAAGAGCGCAATCAAGGAGGTGTTCAATGATCGAACAATGGTTTGATTTACGGCCAAATTTGCTGCCTGCGAATAGGTGTACTTACCTGTTGCCGTTATAAATCGAGTGTTTTCTCGCACCTTATCGAAAACTACGACGGTGTCATAGAGCGAATAACCCAGAATCGTTAGGAAGCCAATGACTGTTGATGGCGAAACTTCAAATCCGACTGCTGCGTAAATTCCAACAGTAATAAAAACGTCGTGTATCAAGGCAACAATAGCCGCAATTGCCATCTTAGGCTCAAAAGCCAGAGCCAGATAAATCATCACGATAATCAAAAATGCAACCAATCCCTGAAGAGCTTTTCTTGAAATCTCTTCTCCCCAAGATGGGCCAACATTTTGGGTATCGATTGATTCAACGGTTACGCCAAAAGACCTTGCTAGTGAATCCTGAATTAAATTGGATTGGGATTGTTCGATTACCCCTGTCTGGATGCGAATCTTGTCTTCGCCAATTGTTTGTGCTCGAGTCTCGCCTAAATAACCCGCGCTTCTAACAGCGTTTTCAGCTTGTGCAATAGTCCCGCTTGGCGCGGTAACTGTAAATGATGAACCGCCCTTGAATTCAATGGATAGCTCCACTCCTTTGAAACCGAGAGCAAACCCAGCGAGAATGATGAAAGCTAACGAGAGCGAGTACCACTTACGCTTCCCGCCGATTATATTTAGCGAGGATTCGCCTCTGTAAAGTCGACCGCCGAGGCCAGAGATTTTCATATTTTCTCCTCAACTTTTGGGACATCAGGGTTAGCAATTCCAACACTACGAGCAGATACTCCTGAGAATCTTCCCCCGTTTTGGAGATATTTTGATTTTGCCATCAAAGAAACCAGAGGCTTAGTGAAGAAGAAGATAATAAGAAGATCGATAATTGTCGTTAATCCGAGGGTAAATGCAAAACCTCGAACGCTTCCTACAGAAACTACATAAAGTACAACCGCGGAAATTCCAGAAACCAAGTCGGCAACTACTATCGTACGTCGCGCCCGAATCCATCCGGTTTCCACAGCTACGCGCAATGGTTTCCCGTCGCGCATTTCATCCCTAATACGTTCGAAGTAGACGATAAAGGAGTCTGCTGTGATTCCGATTGCAACTATCGTTCCAGCAATTCCGGCAAGGGTTAGTGTGAATCCAACAGTCCGTCCTAATATGAATAAAGAGAGGATTACTTGTGCGGCTGCGAGCGCCAACGATCCAATAACGGCAATTGAAAGCGCACGGTAGTAAAGGATCGAATAAATGATTACAAGTGCTAAACCAAGTCCGCCAGCTAATAATCCAGCGCGGAGTTGATCACTACCTAAAGTTGGTGAAACTTGCTGCACCTCGCCACGATCAAAGGCAAGCGGTAGCGAACCGTATTTGAGAACATTCGCGAGGTCTTGGGCCTCTAATTGACTGAAAGAGCCAGTGATTTGAGCTCGACCTCCAAGAATCGCTTCGTTGATCCGTGGTGCGGAGACAACTGCTCCATCCAAAACAATCGCAACTTGGTTCTGCGGTGTAGGAAGGTTTACAACCGCTTGAGTCAGTTCTCCGAATTTCTTTGAACCTTCTCCCGTAAAATCCAAACTTACAAACCAACCGCTGGCGCTAGCTGGGTCAATTGCCGCAGTCGCACTCTCCACATCTAGACCAACTACTTTGGCAGGAGCCAGAACATATCTAACTCCTCCGGAGCGATCGCAGGTAATTAGGTTCTTAGCTGGATCTTCAGTTACAGATGTGATGTTCAAATCTGTGGCAGTGCAATCTAGCGTGGTGAAGGCGCTCTGTTCTTCTGGCGATAAATTAAGTCCAGCAATTAACTCGCCATCAGTTGGGGTGGATACTCCCCCAGTTTCAACTAGTACTTGTCGAAATCTCAACTCAGCAGTCTGGCCAACCAGTTCAACTATGCGGCGTCCAGTCTCGCCGGGGACTGCTATAACAATTTGGCGATTGGTTCCGGAACCCTCCGCTGTAACTTCACTTTCAGCAATACCAAGGGAATCCACGCGCTGTCTGATAATTGAGACTGCTTGATCAATTGCTTCTGCAGTTACAGTTCCAGAATCTCCCGTTTGAACTCTCGGCTGCAAAGTAACGCTAGTTCCGCCACGCAGATCGAGACCAAGATTTATTGAGGTAGCTCCGATTCCAAAAGCGGTTGCGAATAATGCGGCAGTTAGGAAAAGGAGAATAAAGAGCGTTCGCCCTGGTCTCGAGCGATTGGCGCTACCGGAGTTTCGTGAGGAACCGAAAGACATTGGGCGAGAGTCTATGGTCCACCCACTGGGTTGTCGAAAAGCCCCGGTGGTTGTGACGGTGGATTTTTCCCAAGATGGCTCCAGGCCAGCGGTGTAGCGCTTCGACCTCTGGGAGAACGAATCATGAAACCTGACCTAACCAGAAATGGTTCTGCCATTGACTCAACTGTTTCTCGCTCCTCACCCACTGCCATCGCTAAGGTATTTAATCCGACTGGTCCGCCACCAAACTGATCAACGAGAGAGCGAAGTATTGCGATATCGAGTCGATCCAAACCTTTTTCATCTACCTCGTAAATTTCTAGGGCGCGCTTGGTTACATCTCCTGTAATGATGGAATTGGCGTGAACCTCGGCATAGTCTCTTACCCTTCTTAGTAATCGGTTGGCGATTCTTGGAGTACCTCGCGATCGTTTGCCCAATTCGGTTACCGCATCTTTCTTGATCTCAATATCAAGCAAGTTGGCGCTGCGAACAATAATCTCTTCAATATCGAAAGGATCGTAAAAATCAAGATGTGCAGTGAATCCAAAACGGTCTCTAAGTGGCGCAGGGAGTAGTCCTGCTCTCGTAGTTGCACCAACGAGTGTGAAGTGCGGAAGGCTCAGTGGAATCGCTGTAGCGCCTGGCCCTTTTCCAACAATTACATCTACCCGAAAATCTTCCATGGCGAGATAAAGCATCTCTTCGGCTGGCCTAGCCATCCGATGAATTTCATCTAGAAAAAGAATTTCGCCCTCTACGAGAGAGGAGAGAATAGATGCCAAATCTCCGGCATGCGTTATAGCCGGTCCACTTGTGATTCGGATCGGAGCGCCCATCTCCGTTGCCACAATCATGGCCAATGTCGTTTTTCCTAGTCCCGGAGGGCCTGACAATAAAATGTGATCTGCCGGTGCTGATCTCTCGCGCGCTGCTCTAAGTAAGAGATCTACTTGATCTCTGACTCTCCCCTGCCCAATAAATTCCTTCAAGCTTGATGGACGAAGCGCCTGCTCTGCACTTATATCTTCCGGAGAAAGGTTTGAGTTTAGAAAATCTGATTCACTCATTTACGTGCCTGGCTCAAAGTCTTCTTTAGCAATTCACTTAACTCCATGCTCTCCGGATTAGAAATTCCTGCCTCTCCTAATTCCGTCACAACTTGATCAATTGCTTTCTCGGCCTCTTTGGAAGCGTAACCAAGGCTTATCAGCGCCTCGCGTAATGAGTTTCGCCATCTACCGCCTGGGCGATTTCTTCCGCCATGAGTTTGGAATTTATCCTGAAGTTCAAGAATAATTCGAGAGGCTACCTTTTTGCCAATACCCGGAACTTTTTCTAACGCCGCCGCCTCTCCCTGACCAATATGACCTCTTAAGTCATCTGGCCGAAACCTTGAGAGTAGTGAATGCGCAACCTTAGGTCCTACACCCGTAACTGTTTGTAATTCATAAAAGAGATCTCGCGAATTTGAAGTTAGAAATCCGTAGAGAGTCCAAGAATCCTCCCGTATTACCTGAGAGGTATAAAGTTCAATCTCTCCACCTGCAGAAACGCTTCCGGATATTTCTGGCGCTACCGTAATTTCGTAACCTAGGCCGGATACATCAACCACTAACGAGGTTAAGCGAGCCTCTAGTACTCTGCCTCTGATTCGCGCAATCATCGCTTAACTCTTCTCCCTGAAATACTCTCGATTCGCTTTCGTTCTATCTTTGCAGCGTCCTTGAACCGCTCACTTCCTGGCCCACGCCAATGATGGCAGATAGCTAGAGCTAACGCGTCTGTGGTGTCGACCGGACTGGGAGCAGAATTTAATTTAAGGATCTTTACGACCATGCGAGCTACCTGCTTTTTATCGGCACGGCCCGAACCTGAGACCGCTGCCTTAACTTCCGTTGGAGTGTGAAGCGCTAACGGCAGATTTGATCGCGCCGCAATTAGTAGCGCAACTCCGGCCGCCTGTCCTGTGGCCATGGCCGTCTTGACATTTAGTTTAGAGAAAACTCTCTCCACGGCTATCGCATCAGGTTTACAACTTTTGATCCAGCGGTTCAATTCTTCTTCTAGTTGTAGAAGTCGCACTTGTAAAGGCGCATCAACATCAGTTTTTATAACGCCACAATCAACTAGCGACAATCCGCCAGCAGTTCTCTCGACAACGCCAATGCCACACCGCGTTAAGCCTGGATCAATTCCAAGAACTCTCACCAAACAAGCCTAATCAGGACCCGGTAGTCAACTATGAAAGGCTCGCCATTACCTCATCGGAAATATCGAAATTGCCATATACATTCTGCACGTCATCCAAGTCTTCAATAGCGTCGATGAGATGAAGAAGATTTTTCGCCGTTTCACCATTAACAGGAATCGAAAGTGATGGTAGAAATGAGGAATCTGCAGATTCGTATTCGTAATCAGCTTTCGTGATTACATCTCGAATTGCAACTAAATCAGATGGAGAACTTACAATTTCAAAGTTTTCACCTAGATCATTCACTTCCTCGGCCCCCGCATCTAAAACAATCTCAAGGAGCAAATCTTCAGTCAAACTCTTTTCTCCATGAAGCTTTCGAACAATCACCACGCCTTTTCTTTCGAAAAGATAGCCGACAGAACCGGGTTCAGCCATCGTCCCGCCATTTCGAGTGACCGCGACTCTAACTTCAGAAGCTGCGCGATTCTTATTGTCGGAGAGACATTCAATCAGGATCGCGACTCCACCTGGACCATAACCTTCGTACATGATGGTCTCCCAATTGTAACTCGCGCCACCTTCCCCGGAAGCACGCTTTAGTGCGCGTTCGATATTGTCGCTCGGGACAGAGTTTCTTTTTGCCTTTGTAACAGCATCATAGAGCGTTGGATTTGCTTCTGGATCTGGACCACCATTTCGAGCAGCAACTTCAATCGCCTTTATGTATTTCGCAAATGCCTTGGATCGTTTAGAATCAATCAGAGCTTTCTTGCGCTTTATCGTTGCCCATTTAGAATGGCCTGACATTAAGCATTTACCTTCGCTACGTCTTTACATACAACATCTAAAAAGTATCGATGAATTCGATTATCTCCGGTTAACTCTGGATGAAACGAAGTTGCCAGAATGTGGCCATCCCTAACGGCAACCGCATGTCCATCAACCTGGGCAAGTATTTCCACGTGCGGCCCCACCGATTCAATCCAAGGTGCGCGTATGAAAATAGCCCGAAATTTAGGGGAACTTATTCCCTTGATTTCTAGATCCATTTCAAACGAATCTATCTGGCTTCCAAAGGCATTTCGGCGCGCAACCACATCCAAACCTCCAAAGGACTCCTGTCCAACGATCGCATCTTCAACTTTGTTTGCAAGAAGTATCAATCCTGCGCATGAACCGTAAGTTGGCATGCCATTTGAAATTCGATTTGATATTAAATCAAATAAGTTAAAACTTCTGGAGAGCTTGCTGATGGTGGTGGACTCTCCACCCGGAATTATTAGGGCATCAATTGCAGAAATCTCTTCATGCGTTTTGACTGCCTGAGCGCTCGCACCACATTCATTAAGCGCTAGAATGTGCTCTCGCACATCTCCTTGGAGCGCTAGGACTCCAACCTTCACTGTACTTACCAGCCTCGCTCTGCAAGACGGTGTGGAACTGGTATGTCTGAAACATTAATACCGACCATTGCCTCGCCTAAACCACGTGACTGTGCGGCTACAACTTTTGGATCGCTGAAATATGTGGTGGCTTTAACAATTGCTGCGGCTCGCTTTGCCGGATCGCCAGATTTGAAAATCCCGGAACCGACAAAAACGCCATCTGCGCCTAGTTGCATCATCATCGCGGCGTCAGCTGGCGTTGCAATTCCACCAGCCGTAAAGAGCACTACTGGTAATTTGCCAAGATTCGCGACTTCCCGGACTAAATCGAAAGGAGCTTGTAGTTCTTTTGCAGCCACATACAGCTCATCTTCACGCATTGCGGTTAATTTTCTAATCTCACCGGCAATAGACCGCATGTGGGTAGTGGCATTTGAAACGTCACCCGTGCCCGCTTCGCCTTTGGAGCGAATCATCGCGGCACCTTCATTTATGCGCCGAAGGGCTTCTCCGAGATTCGTGGCGCCACAGACGAAGGGAACGGTGAAATTCCATTTATCTATGTGATGTGTGTAGTCAGCTGGGGTTAGGACTTCAGATTCATCAATGTAATCAACGCCAATAGATTGAAGTATTTGAGCTTCGACAAAATGACCGATACGCGCTTTTGCCATCACAGGAATTGAAACTGCGGCTTGAATTGCTTGAATCATCTCTGGATCTGACATTCGAGCAACCCCACCTTGGGCGCGAATATCGGCAGGAACTCGCTCCAACGCCATCACAGCTACAGCGCCATAATCTTCAGCGATCTTAGCTTGCTCAACATTTACGACATCCATAATGACGCCGCCTTTGAGCATTTCTGCCATGCCGCGCTTGACGCGCGCTGTTCCTGTTACCGAATTTTCTGCCATACCCGAATTGTACTTAAGGTCGGCTATATCGCGAATTGAGGTTACTTCTGGGCGGGATCGCCTTCTGGATAAGTGAATTTAGGCTCTTGGTCAGTTAGGAAGAACCAAATCTGACCCCTCTCAAATTTAGCGACCGAGCCATCATCTAGCGTCCAATTGGTTTCTGATTCAGGTGTTTGGCGCGACCAATTAACTTTAGTTACCTCTCCATTTCTCAATAAATACGCCACTCCGATTCCAACCACATCGTTCTTAGGAGTGATTCCGCCAAATTTATCTCCATATTCCGAGGGATAGATATCTATTTTCTGAATAACCATCATTGGCGAACCCAATCGATTTCCTTTTTCATCAAGATTTGGTTCTCCATCAAAATCTAAAAGAAATCTCTCTTCGCTCTCGCTCCAAATAATTTCATATCTTGCGTTTGGCCAGTCGACTCTTGCACCTAAAACTGGAGTCGCGCTATCAGCTAAATCGCCATGCTCTATTCCAATTGATTTGACTACATCAATTCCATCTGCTTTTTCTAAAAGAGCCGGAATTCTTACCATCATGGCATATGGTGGTTCGCGACTTGGATCAGTAACGTAGATGGAAGGTGGATTTCGCTCAGCACTTAAATTAACGATATTGGCATCGCTCAAAACTATCCGTAATTTACTTTGAGCTCCGCTATACATAAATCCGACCCGCCCGAATTGAGCCAATATGTCAATATCAGATATTCGCGCTGATCTAACCGGCCCTACTTCATCAGGATATTGCGAGGTATAGATTGCCATTACTCTCGTTAAACCCGCCTCAACCTGAGTTACAAAAATAACATCGGCGGCATCTAACCCTTTTTGAGGATGTGCATACCGCGTGTCATCGAACTTGACCGCAACAATCTCTCTATTCGCACCTTCAAGTCCCGTAAGAATATTCCGCTCCGGTTCTGGGCCAGTCAATGGCAAATCAGAGAAGGAACACCCGGTCATCGCTAAAATCAAAATTAGAGAACTTAAGCGACGCATAGATCAGAGCGCCTCATCTTCAAAGGGATAAGTAACTGGCAGCGGCGCATGACCCGCCAACCTAAATATTCGGTAAATGAGTTTCGATCTTCGATTTGTTGTGGCGATTACCGCTTCTTGATGTATCGCAATAGCCATTCGCAATCTATCTGTTATCTCATCTAGTTCTCGAAACAATTCTTGATGTAAATGCGGTATGTCACTCTCGTCGCATAAAAGACGAAGCGCCCCTGACAATCCACTCTCAGCCTCACTCCTTTCGAAGATTTCCGCTTCTCTGGCCTGATGAGCGGCAGACATAAGAATGAGATTTGAGGCCGGATCTATTTCAGGTAGATGCGCAATCTCCTGTGCAATTGCAGCACGCCGTTGCAAGATGGCATCTAGATTCGCCCAAGAGGTTTCAACTCTATGGTGCAGTCGATCTAATCGGTTGGCCGAAAAAGTAAGGTACCAAATCAAAACTAGGATTACTGCTACAAAAAATGGGACTAGCTTCATCTCTCCTCCGAATTCGTACCTTCACGACTAAAGAGACGAAGCCAGTTTCTAGAATCGCTTCCCACGGAAACCTTCTCCCCCTCACCTCGTGAGTGGAGATAAACATTCATAATCTCCGGTCCCACGTTCTGCCAATCAAAACGTTCTGCGCCAATCCTCGCGTTGATCGAGAGAGTCTCTCGACGTTGCCGATTGATATAGAGCTCGGTTACACGCCTGGCCAGGTCACGGCTATCTTCATTGATGAAAGTTTCTCCATATTTCCCAGAGCCTAAGACATTAACAAATGCAGGCAAGTCACTAGCAAGGATCACAGTTCCAGATGCCATGGCCTCCGCAAGAATAATTCCGAACGATTCACCGCCGGTATTGGGCGCTACATATAGATCTATCGACTTGAAGAAAGATGCTTTTTCATTTTCAGAGAGTCTTCCCAAGAATTCTAGTCTATTTCGTAAATTCGGAGCTACCGATTGCATTACCTCGAGACCCTCTCCTGGGCCGGCTATCAAGAATCGCACGTTAGGAATATTTTTTACGATCTCAGGAAGAGCTTTTATCAGAATCCCTAATCCTTTGCGAGGCTCTGAAAATCTACCAATAAAGCCAATGGTGAAATCGCGTTGCCAATCTCTTTCGGGTTCTGCCCGTTGAAAGAACTTAACGTCAATTCCATTCGGAATGATTATCGCATCAGTCTCCAAGTGAATCGTTAGCGTTCCACGAGCTACTTCACTTACGGCGATACGCGCCCTCAACTTCTCGATAATCGGCTCCAAAAGTGGTGCAATGACGAAGGCAACTTTCTGCTTTGGTGCCGCTACGTGAAAGGTTCCAACCATGGGACCTTCAGCAATTGCGCAGGCTAATAGCGATAGCGATGGAATAGCCGGCTCGTGAAGATGCAGTACATCGAATTCGTTCTGCGCTAGCCATTGGCGAACCCCGGAAGCTGCAACCGGGCCAAAAAGAACTCTGGCAACTGCTCCGTTATAGGGAATTGCGACTGGTTTTCCGGCTGAGACTACAAAATCTTCGCTGATTGATTCTTCAGATAACGTCGGTGCTAAAACAGAAACATAATGTCCCTCGCTCAAAAGGTAAGCGGCATGATCTTTAATATTCGCTTGGACGCCACCTGGCACATCCCAGGCATACGGTGAAACTATTCCAATTCTCATCAATTAACTCGCTGTCTCGGATTCAACGAATATGCGTTGCTGCATATGCCAGGAGGTGGGATCTCTTTGAATATCTCTAGCGAATTGATCCGCTAACTTCTGGGTCAATTCTTCAACCTTCTCTGATTCGCTCTCGTATCTCGCCGGCGAATCTATTGAAAATGGTCCTGAAAAATTTATGTGTATTCCGGTTTTTGTGTAGGCAACATAAGCGGTAATTAAAGATGCCTGCGTGCGTAGCGCCAACAGCGCTGGACCGGCCGGCATTTTGGCCGTCGAGTCAAAAAAATTCACAGCGATGCCACTCTTGTTCAAATCGCGATCTGCCACCAGTGCCACTAGGCCGCCGCGGCCCAGAATTTTCTCTAAATCCTGGATTACCGAGCCATCGATATCAAATACTTTCATGCCCATTTTCTCTCTATGCTCCAGAAATTTTTTGAATAATCGCTCTGGCTTCAGATGTTCCGCAACGGTGTGGACCGTTACACCTTTTGTGCAGAAATAAAGTCCAGCATGGTCCCAATTTCCAGCGTGCGGTAGGGCAACAATTACTCCGTTTCCTGAAGAAGCGCCATTCAAGAGTAATTCTTCATTAGAGCAAGAAACTGTCTCGTTAATCCGTTTTTTACTCCAATCAGAGATTCGAAAAGTGTCACACCAATATCTCATTGCTGAACGTAAGCCATCTTGAACCATTGATTCAATTTCATCACTGGACGCTTTAGGTCTTACTTTCCGATAATTCTCCCGGAGTCTATGTACGCGCTCTTTATTTCTGCGGTAGGCAATTTTTGCAATCTGATTAAATATGGCTCTTGCCCACTTCTCAGGCATTACTCGGGCTAGCTTCCAGAGAGTGCTGTACACAAAATAAGTTAGTTGAGCGCTCATTATCTTCCAGCCTGATATACCACTCTAATTCGTTGTATCACCGTTATCGCACTTAAAATTGTTAACACCAAAAGCGAGACCAACATAGCGCTCGCTAGTCCTAATCCATACAATCCACTTCCAACAAGAATAATTATTAACCGCTCAACTCGCTCGGCAATTCCGATATCGCACTTTATGGAGAGCGCTTCTGCTCTTGCGCGAATATACGGAATTAATCCTCCAAGAAATAGATTTAATAGAAGGAGCGAAGATATTAAGTTTTCATCTCGAAAATATAGCCAGAGTCCAATGCAGATCGCAGCATCACTAATTCGGTCTAGCGTTGAGTCCAGAAAAGCTCCCCATTTTGAATCGTTGCTCTTTGAAATGCGAGCCATCGTGCCATCGAACAAATCGCTTAGGGCAAGGAATGCGATCCAAAGTGTGCCAGTGAAAAGTTGGCCGGATGAAAGAAGCGAAAATGAGACTGCGACAACGCCGACTGCTCCTATGGTGGTCAACATATTTGCAGTAAGCCCACGTCTTAAAAGGTATTCACAGACCGGAGTGATTAACCGGGTTACCGGTGCTCGCAATCGATTCTGAATCATCGGGTACATCGTAGGCTCTTCTGGTGAATGCACCTAAGGCACGCCTCCATATCTGGCGCCACGACGATACCAAGCCAACGCCCTCTCTTTCTCTGATTGCCAATAACCCCTCCTGTACCGCAATAAATGACGTAAGTCGGGATCTTCTTAATCCTGATGAAATCTTTGCTCTTCTCGTTGATGCAAATTCAGGAATTTCAAATTCCATGATTGAACTTTGGAATTATGCGGCAGAGCGACAATATCGAAGAATCGTACTGGTGCAAGGATTAGAGAGTTCTGAGAGCGATTTTGATGGCATCATTTTGATTGCTAATCGCACGATGGAAAAGATTGCTACTCCTTTTTTAGTAATTCACGATGAGAAAGGTTCGCCAGTTGGTATGGTTGATCTTGAAAAAGCTGAGGTCCGGAATTATCAAAACAATAATTTAATGCTTGCGCCCTGTGACGAATTGCTTCTAGATCTCATATCGGAATTTCGAAAAGAATACTTGGAAGATTTTTTACTTCTTGGCGAAAGAGCTTTTGTTGATGGACTTTATGCGATCGGAATCCCGCTGGGCTCAAAAAATCCTTTTGGAGTCACCGAACTTAATTCGATCTTGGCTGCACTTCCCATGCACTAGCAATTTCACTCCAGCTCTCCGAGAGAAGTTTTGGCAGTACCTTGGTCTGGCCGATTAGAGGCATGAAATTGGCGTCACCGCTCCATCGTGGAATGACATGTTGATGAATATGAGCCGCAACTCCTGCCCCTGAAATGGCGCCTTGATTAATTCCGAGATTAAATCCTGCGGCATTTGATACCTGTCGAAGCACTCTCATAGCAGTTGCGGTTATCTCCGACATCTCAGATCGTTCTGAATCAGTTAGTTCAGTTAGGTCGGCAACGTGTCGATAAGTGCAGATTAAAAGATGCCCCGGGTTATATGGATAGAGATTCAGAACTGCATAATTCTCAATCCCGCGAAAGACAATCAGCGATTCTTCATCTGATTTCTTTGGTATTTCGCAGAATGGGCAATTGATTTCGTTTGTGGGCAGCGGACGATTCTCGCCCGATAGATAGGCCATTCGATGCGGTGCCCAGAGCCTGGCCCAACGATCAGGAATTCCAACGCCAGACTCCATCAGACTTGGATCCGCGAAGCTACAGCCTGAATTATCTCTGCCAGGGCATCCTTAATTGGAACACCATTTTTCTGTTCTCCATTTCTATATCTAAACGAAACGGCACCAGCATCTTGGTCATCTTGTCCAGCAATCAACATAAAAGGAATTTTCTCTGATTGCGCATTGCGAATCTTTTTTTGCATGCGATCATCCGAGCCATCTAATTCCGCACGAATACCTTTTTTCCTAAGATCGGCAACGATCCCGGCGAGATATGGAGCGAAGGCCTTCCCCACTGGAATGGCACGCACTTGGACCGGGGCGAGCCATGGCGGGAACGCCCCTGCATAATGCTCAGTTAGAACTCCAAAAAATCTCTCTATCGAGCCAAAGAGGGCGCGATGAATCATCACCGGGCGTTGGCGTGAGCCATCTGCGGCTTGATATTCAAGATCAAATCGCTGCGGTAGCTGAAAATCTACTTGGATAGTCGACATCTGCCAGGTTCGACCAATTGCATCTTTTGTTTGAACCGAGATTTTGGGACCATAGAAAGCCGCTCCGCCTTCATCCAAAACGAACTCTAAATTCTGTTTCTCTGCTGCTTTACGTAAGATTTCCGTGGCCACTTGCCAATCTTGATCGGAGCCAACGTATTTTTCATTATTTCTAGTTGAAAGTTCCAGGTAAAAATCCGTCAAACCATAATCGCGCAACAAATTAAGTACGAAAGTCAATAAGTTATCTAACTCCGCGGCCATCTGGTCTTGCGTGCAGTAAATATGAGCATCATCTTGCGTAAAGCCGCGAGCCCGGGTAATTCCGTGCACTACTCCGGATTTTTCATATCTATAAACAGTGCCGAACTCAAAAAGCCTAAGTGGAAGTTCGCGATAAGAGCGACCTCGTGATAAGTAAATTAAGTTGTGAAACGGGCAATTCATCGGTTTCATGTAGTACTTCTGGCCCGCTTTTTTCAAAGTTCCATCACTATGTAGTTCCTCATCCATCACCATCGGTGGATACATGCCTTCGGAATACCAATCTAGATGTCCTGATTTTTCAAAGAGTGCTGCTTTAGTTAAGTGTGGTGAATAGACAAACTCGTAACCCTCCTCCACATGGCGCTTTCGCGAATACTCCTCCATCGCCATTCGAACAATGCCACCTTTAGGGTGAAAGACGGCCAAACCAGAACCAATATCTTCCGGGAATGAAAAGAGATCTAATTCAGTTCCAAGTTTGCGGTGATCCCGTTTTTCCGCTTCCTCTAGAAAGGCTAGATATCCATCCAGGGCTTCTTGTGATGGCCAAGCAGTTCCATAAATTCTCTGCAGCATTGGATTTTTCTCAGATCCACGCCAATAAGCCCCGGCACTTCGCATCAATTTGAAAGCCGGAATGTATTTTGTGGAAGGTAGGTGCGGTCCGCGACATAGATCGCTCCAGACGGCGGCGCCATCTCTTCCTAGATTGTCATAAATCGTAAGTTCGCCACCGCCAACTTCAACGGCTGCCCCCTCAGCAATTTCATTACCTTTCTTTTTAATGAGTTCACATTTATAAGGCTCGGATGCGAGTTCGCGCAAGGCTTCGCTCTCAGATACGACTCTTCTCTTAAATCTATGACCATCCTTGATAATTTTGCGCATTGCACTTTCAAGTTTTGTTAAATCTTCGGGAGTGAATGGTTTTGCCGGATCGAAGTCATAATAAAAACCATCCGTAATCGGAGGGCCGATCCCCAGACGAGTTTGCGCAAAATTTCCCTGTACCGCTTGTGCCAAAACATGAGCCGTCGAGTGGCGAAGAACTGATAAGCCTTCTGAGGAAGAGATTGAAATCGTTTCAATTACATCCCCGTTATGGATATCACTCCATAGATCCTTTAGTTCACCATTAATTTTGCAGACAACAATAGAATCTGCCCCTGGTTTAATTTGATCTGGGTATAGCTCTTCACAAACTTGGGTAACTTTGAGTGGTTCAGAAAGAGTTTTTTCAACTCCGTTTATCTTAAACTTTATTGATCCACTCACGTAGCGAGGCTACCAAATGACTATTAAAGTTTGGCTTTAATTAGGTAGCGGTTTACGCGTGAAAAACGAGAATAAATACAATTGAGAGAACAGCGCCTGTCGCGGCGATTAGGTATTTGACCCAGAGCGGAATTCCAATCCGATCCGACGTGGCTTGAGCAATTGACTTTGTCTTTCTAATTACATTTGCAGCCCAAGCAAACTCTGTTGCCAAGATTCCGAGCCCAGCAAGCAAGACCAAAATTCCTGGGCCTGGGGCGAAGAGGAAGATGGTGCCAACTAGGGTGATTAAACCCCCAACGACTCCGATAAATACTCGCCAAAGTAAAGAACCGTAAGGATTCTGCTTAAGTTGGTCACGAAGTCTCACAGGGCAAGGTTACCCAATACCCAACTATGAAACTGCGTCTTCAACACCTCTGTTTCCCTAGAGTTTGAAAAGACTTTGCCATCAACTTCCTCAATAGGCTGAATCTCTCGAAGACTCGATGTAACAGCGATAGCTCGGGCGCTATTAAACTCTGGGCGCTCGATCTTCCTCTCCAGAACTCCAAAATTATCGATTAACAGGCGACGTGTAATTCCGGGGAGGCAGCCGCTAGAAAGAGGCGGGGTAATCCAGCTCTCCTCCATCAGAACAATCAGATTGCAGGTAGAGGACTCGATCAGAGAGCCATCTCGTGAAAAAAGAATTACATCATCCAAACCCCTCTTGATTGCCAGTTCCCGCAAGTCAAATCTCTCCTGATAGTCGGTACTTTTATAACTAAATCCCTTCTGTATGGAAGATTCAATGGTTAGACACTTTAACGACGAGGTGGGCGGCTGATAGTTCTTATGAGTTACCTCGACGCCTCCATTTCGACTAACGACTATACGTAGATGGCCCGAGGTATTGGAGTTACCTAGCAATTCCTTCGCCACCTCTAATTCAATTAGGCGCCTACCTGTACCGAAAATTCCAATCTCTCTCATGCCACGCTCGAGCCGCTCCAAATGAAGCCCCAAAGCAAAGGGTAAATTTTCATAGGTTCGCAGCGTTTCAAAGACGCCATCTGCATCTAGCCAATTCTCTTTTGTCATTTCCTGCTCGCTATCGAAATCAATCGCTTCGCCTTTAGCTCGGTCTCCTGCCACTCAAATTCAGCGTTACTCCCCCAAGTAATTCCAGCGCCTGTTCCAAAGCGTAAAAACTCGCCATCGCGCCAGAAAGTGCGAATTCCAACGGCCAATTCGCAATCTCCATCTTCCGCCCAACCGAAGATGCCGCAATATGGTCCACGAGTTCCCTCCCATTTTCGAATCATTTTTAACGCTGAACTCTTTGGCGCGCCACTGACAGATCCGGGTGGCATCAATGTCTCTATGACATCTCCGAGCGCTAGATCTTTTCGAAGTACTCCTTGAACATCGGAAACCAGGTGAAATATCCCTGGGTGAGCCTCTACTGCATTCAAGCGCGGAGTTTTTATGCTCCCTGTTTCACAGACTCGCCCTAGGTCGTTTCGCATCAAATCCACAATCATCAGATTTTCTGCGGAATCTTTATCGGCAAATGTTCCATCTGCCGAAGTACCCTTGATCGGACTTGTCTTTATCACGCCTTGTCGCACTGAGATAAATCTCTCTGGAGATGCTGAAACTATCTCTAAATTATTTACCTGCAATATACCGGCGTATGGAGCCGGGTTCTCTAAAAGAATTCTTGGAAAAATTGATGTGACATCGCCACTAATTATTTTTGCGGAGAGAATTCGACAGGCGTTGACTTGATAGAAAGTTCCAGCGGCAATCTCATCTCTGGCGCTATTTACGTACTCAAGATATTGCTCATGGTTCAGACTTGATTTCCAATCTGAGAGCTCTAACTTGCCCTCATCTCCGGGAAAATCACTCTTTGAGATTTTCTTGAATTTAGCGAATGTCCATTCGCCCTCAAAAGTTCCAAGTACAGCCCAAAAACCCGGTTGCACTAGAGAATTTGGATCATGGCTAATCTCTTCTAGTTCTTCGGCGAGAATTCCTGCCATCCAGAAGCGATTCATACCCTCGCAGGCTACCTGCGAGCGTGTTAAAGCGCGCTACTCACTTGCAAGTTGGGCGACTTGGCGCCTTACGATAGATTTTGTCCTCAAGTCTCTGACTTGAAGATGCGGACGTAGCGCAGTTGGTAGCGCGGAACCTTGCCAAGGTTCAGGTCGCGGGTTCGACCCCCGTCGTCCGCTCGAGGTTAGATTTTTCTAATGGGAAGAGATCTGGTGGAGTGGCCGAGAGGCGAGGCTCGGGACTGCAAATCCCGCTACACGGGTTCAAATCCCGTCTCCACCTCGAACGGACGATTAGCGCAGCGGTAGCGCACTTCCTTGACATGGAAGGGGTCACTGGTTCGATCCCAGTATCGTCCACATATAGATAGAAATTGAACGAAATT
>VGAE01000017.1 GCA_016870975.1 Actinomycetota bacterium | reverse complement strand
ATTCCCAATGCTTGGAGTCGCTAAGGCAGAGGATGCCTCAACTCCTGTAATTGATCTTGGTGAAGAGGAAGTCTCTATCTCTATCACCGTGAAATGGGTCTTAAACTAAGAGCACTTGTGGTGGGTGGTGGATTTGAACCACTCTGGTTACACAACTCAGTTACCTAATGGTCGTTATCGCACTTTCTTAATGTATAAAGGAAAGACTGTATCTGCCGTTGGGCCTACTACAAGAGAATCAAAAGCGCTCGCAGTTGCGAAGCGAGACAGTCTCCCGCAAGCTATTGGGAAGTTGCCTAAGCAAGTGATTAATCTGAAACTTATCGACTTCATGCCAGATTGGTTACACGATAAGCATCGCAAGAAAGTGGCTCCAACTACTTACGAACGTTACGTAGGTTTCATAGAGAACTGGGTACTCCCTTCACTTGGCCACATCAAGATTGTGGAAATGAATAAGCACCATATCAATGCCTTTCTTGAAGGTATGGAAGGAAAGGTGGGTGACCGTTCCCGCCAGCAAGCAAAAGCTCTTCTCTCTGCTGCATTTGCATTTCTTGTCAAAAAGGAATGGGTAACCGACAATCCCGTCTTAAAGTAAGATGAGATTGTTTGTGAGAAAAAAGACATCAATCCCCTTACTTACGATGAAGTTAAAATGCCAATTAACCACGTAAAAGGAACTTTCTGGCACGCTCGTTGGGTAATTGCTTGCTTTTATGGACTACTCCAGGGTGAGGCGCTAGGTCTTCGTTGGTCAAATGTGAACCTTGAAACAGGTGAACTCCAGATACGTGAACTACTGCAAACTATGGGCTGTGGAAGCCCAGCAGCAAAATAATCTATGGCTGATGAATTAAATTGCTAAAGGTTAAGCGATTTTGCAATAACGGGTGTTAACCACTTGATGTACGTCTGGGTGAAGTGCCATTGATCAAAATACACAAACCTTTCGCCAATCACTACCGGACAGAGATAATCCGAACAAGCTAAGTCAACAGCATCGATAAAAGTTGCTCCTAATGCAGTCGTTGCACTTTCTTCGATTGCGTTGATTTTTTCGTTACCGGCTTGAGAGCGACCTGCGCTACAGAGTGCAAGATTGGCACGAGGCTTGCTGGCACATGTGACCGAATCTTGTTGCATGCTGGGATTGTTGCTAATAACCACTAAACGCTTGGCGTACGACTGAAGTCTTTGCAACGCTTTGGGAAATTCAACTTCCCACATCGCAGGAGTATCAAAATCTGACTTTTTTCCATCTACGACTGCTGGTTTCCATTGATCTGTGACGATGAGAAGATCCGCTTTCAGCCCTTGAATCTTCGGTAAAACGAGTTGTTGCCACGAAGTGCATTCCGTGAAGGGTCGATTTAATTGATAACTCCAGATTGTTGTTTCCACCAATGGACAAGCCAACTTTGCAAAAAGATGGATCTTGTAACCACTCTTCTTTGCTATTTGGTCCAAAGAAGTCATCCACATCGATGCATGCGAATCTCCGTAGACCACCATGATCTTCTTGCCATTAGGGTCGCCAGCAAGACATTCGGGAACTTTGATATCTTCGAAGTCCACAGAACATTCTTGGTCTAACCAGAAACTCTTATCACTTCTAACATTTTTTAAAGCCGGCTTGAGATTCTTTGGCAGAGTAGTTGTTTTTAAAGAAAGTTCAATTACTTTCTGAACACCTTCTACTGTTTGCAATTTCTGCCAAATCTTTTTCTTCCCTTGCGCCAAACAAACCAGTTCTGCACTTGTTGCGCCGATTATGGAACAAGACTGGCCAACTTTGGCAGCTTGGGCTGGAGAGATAAGTCCAATCAGCATAATGATCGCAGCAGCGATGATTTTGATTTGCTTCACACCAAACTCCTTAGCGACCCCAAGATTAGAATCGTAGCCAGTATAGCACCAATGCCGATCGCGATGGTCTGATATGGATTTCTCTTCAATGTCTCGGAGCGCCGTATTGGATTTTCTAAATACCTAAAAAGTACTGTGCTGACCACCGTTAACAACAGAAGTAAAAGTATCTTTTCACTCAATGCTAAAGATGTGCCCCGATAAAGGAATGCAATCTGAAAAATGGGCCAATGCACGAGGTATAGCGTGTATGAACAATCTCCAATCCAAGTCATCACCTTTGACGCTAGAACTTTGTTGGAGTCAGCGCTGATGATTACGGAACAGGTCAGTAGCGCAACAACAAGCGCTGGGAACCCTGGAAAATCAGTATTAGGCGTGTACATCAACGACAGAACAATGAGAGAAATAACAGATGTGTAGCTTATAAGTCGGTTTGAAACGCGAAAGTTCAAGAGAGCGACTGCGGTTCCAATTCCTAATTCCCAAACTCGCGTCAGAGTAGATAAATATGCCGTTGGAGATGCACTTGATATTTCGACAATTGCATAGACGAAGGAAGTAAGCGAGAGAGTAATAACAGCAATCACGCGAATTGTAGATTTCCTCGAGAAGAAGAATATGAGTGGCCAAAGGAGATAGAACTGTTCTTCAATGGCAAGTGACCAATAGTGCTGAAGAATCGGCTGTGGAAGCCCAGCAGCAAAATAGTCTATGGCTGATGAATTGAAGTGAATGTTGGCTATGAATAGAGAAGCAAAGACTCCATCTCGCGCTGTATCAGAACCTGTGATGGAACCCAACAACACGCATGTTGCGATGACTGATAATAGGATCACCACAAGAGCAGAAGGCAAGATTCGACGGACTCGGCGAGCATAGAAATCGAGCAAAAACTTCTTTGAGGACTTACTTGAACTTTCCATCAAAGTTGAAGTGATGATGTACCCAGATATCACAAAAAAGACATCAACTCCGAAAAATCCCCCCGTCACCGAATCGGGAAAAAAGTGATGTCCTATTACCAAGAGAACAGCCAGCGCCCGAAGGCCTTGAATATCAGCGCGAAATCTCACGGTTGTTCAAAAGTAAGATTGTGCGTGTAGAAACCATCAATATTTTCGTGATCCATTGCCTTGGAATACTCAGAGCGAGATTGAGGATCCCACTGAATCTCAGTGTTCACAATTGCCACATTCTTGGCATTACGTAATGTAAATGCGGCCGGCTTTTCTCTAACAAAATCGATGATGGGGTTTGGTCGTAAATCAATACGCGGCGACCACTTCGATGCCTTCTTCATAGTGAGCGAAATCCGGCTAAATTCAATGTTTTTCACTAATTCATGATGGCCACCCCACACCAGAATCGCAGCTTCACTCTCAACTCGAATGTTAGAGAACTTCACGCCATCAACTCTTCCTTCGAGTTGGCGTTCGATATTTCCATGCTCAGGATTCCATTCTTGTGTTGGGTCATCCCACGAAAATGCAGTGACATGAAGTGCTTCTCCGTGGCCCCACCATGATTCGCTAAAAGCTCTCGTTTCAACAATAGAATTCTCGAAGACGACATTTGAGATGAGCCCGCCTTCGCGAGCTCTGACAGCAAATCCTCGGTGGGAATCTTTAACTATGCAATCAGTAACGATGACATTCTCAATGAGACCAACAGACTCGGTTCCGAGAGTTATTGCACCCGACGTACTCTTCATAAAGCACTGGGAGATATAGATATTTCGTACTGAGCCATATTGTGAGGTTCCACAGCACGATTTTAAGGAGATGCAATCATCAGCAGTTATCAGCGTGCACTTTGTAATTTGAACATTCTGGCATCGATCAATATCAATCCCATCAGCGTTGGGAACCATAAGATCGGTAAGAATCGAGATTCCGGTAATCGCAGAGTCATTACATCCCGTTAGGCGAAGCGCCCAAAAAGCAGGATCTTTGATAGTAATGTTATGGATATCAACGGCGTCACAACCGACAAGAAAAACCGTAAATGGACGTTCAAGATACTGAGAACGTCCTCCAACAGGTCCTCTCATGCTGTGAATGTATTGGCCGCGTTCAGAGATAAAGCCGTCGGCATTACCATCGATAGTTCCTTTTCCAGTGATGGAGAGATCATGAGCTTCAAAAGCGGAGATAAAAGATCGTTGTGGTAAAACTTCTTCCACGACCGTTCCACGAGTTACATGTGGGATTTGGTGGTGCGGCAAGTAATCTTCATAACGATCTGAGGCTTTAAGGTGAGCGCCCTCTTCCAAGTGAAATTCCAGTGCCCCGCGAAGCAGAATCGAGCCCGATAAAAAAGTGCCGCCTGCAGGTATTACTACTCGGCCACCGACTGCACTCGCAGCTTCAATCGCCCGATCGATTGCTTCGGTGTTAAGAGTGGTGCCATCAGCGACGGCACCGAAATCTGTGATTGAAAAGTCAGCCATTCACAACTCGGTTATGCGTCCACAAGAGTTCCTCGATACGTGATTGAACTTCAGCCAAGATTTCTCGCGGACCAGTGACATTAAATGTATGGGTTTCGCCAGGAAAGAGATATGCCATTTGAGAATCGACTTGAGTTCCAATTCCAGCAATTTCTGAAAGCAATGAGAGTTCATGGAGATAACTATTTGCCTTCACAACTACTTGCAAACTATCTCCTTTAAATTCCGTTGTGACGCTGAGGTCATGGCGGGGAGCGGCTTTTGCAGGTTGGAGAGTTGAACGACGGGCCGCCCGACATTCATCAGATGTCGCAACGATAAAACCTTCATAGTCACCTTTGTGGATTTCAGCAAAGTGATCTGTCATAGCAGTGCGAGAAACTCCATACGCAGGAATCGTGAGTTCTATTTTATGAGTTTTAACAATCTCTCCTGATGATGAAACTAGTGCAACATCAACGCTGCAGTTCCAAGGTTGGGCAAGATCATTGATTATGGTGACTTGTGCACCTTGGTCGACTCTGCCTACGCATATTGTGCGAGGACGATATGCCGCTTTCATTGCATGCCAGGCCAATTTTCTAAATCCGGTGTAATCAAGTACCGCCCAGCTAATTGCCGGCCACATATCGTTGAATTGCCACAAAATTGATCCAGAACAGGTCTCATAGAGACTGCGGAAATGCTTCAATCCAATTTCCACAGCACGGGCTTGATCTAAGGCGGCTGCGAAATACCATGCATGGCCAGAAACGGGAGGTTCTGCGAACTCACGCTTCAAACCATTGGCAATCTTTGTCATTCCATCAAAAGCGCGCTGGTGATAGGCGACTTCGGGGGTGCGGGAATCAAGGTCATTACTACCAATTGCCCGAGTCAACATCGACCAAGAGCCAGGTCCGTTAAATCCAAATTCAGCAGCGAATGATGGTGAATATTGTTCATACCGTTCATAACCCAATTCGTTCCAGACATCCCAAATGTGGTTGGTGCCCGAATCAAAATTCTTTACATCTTCTGAATGCGTAGCAATGGGTGAACCAGGTATGTATGGTCGTGATTGATCGAGATCTGAAAGTATCCCAGGAATCGTTCGACGATAGAAAGTTTCGCCCCACGGCGTATCTTGTAGTTGTTCTTTCCATCCCCAATATTGATATCCCTCAATACATTCATTACCTCCACACCAGATAACCAAACTTGGATGTGACGATAGACGTCTAACATTCTCATCTACTTCCGCCGCAACTTCTTCAAACATCTCGTCTGTTTCAGGGTATGCAGCGCAGGCAAAAAGAAAGTCTTGCCACACAACGATTCCTTCTTCATCACAGAGATCATATAAATCATCAGACTCGTAAAGTCCGCCACCCCATACTCGGATGCCGTTGATGTTTACTTCCAACATGTCGCTGATGCGTTGGCGATAACGTTCCTTGCTAACGCGAGTTGGGAATGGATCATCAGGAATCCAGTTTGCACCTCGAATCCATAAACGTTCACCATTTACTTTGATTGCAAACATATGTTTTGCATCTTTGCCACTAACTTCTTTGGCGACTAAAGATGTATCTAGTTCAACTTTTCTGAAACCAATTCGCTTTGATTTAACTTCAACCACGGAACCGTTGGAATCAATGAGTTCAAAAGTAACGTTATAGAGTTTCTGTTCTCCCCTACCTCGTGGATGCCATAAGTGAGCCAGTGGGATATCGCGGATGGCGCGGAGCTGGCCGCTTAAAAGTGAGTGTTCTTCATGGAAAATAGGCTTTCCAGATGTGTCGGCTACTGAAATTCGTATCGATTTATCTTTGTAGACCCCGCCAACTCGTACTTGATAATTAACGGACGGGACTCCACTTTCAACCGTTGTGGTTATTGAACAGTCGTGGAGATAAGCATCATCCCATCGTTGTAATTCAACTTTCTTCCAGATACCAGAAGATACGGTGATAGGACCCCAATCCCAGCCATAGGAACATGCCATCTTCCGTTGATAGTTATATGGCATTTCATAAGGACGGGCGTAGAAGTTTCCAACTTTAGCTATCTCATCTTCAGCATCTTTGAGTGGCGCCTTGAAGGCAACTCTTAGTTCGACATCTCCTGCGGCAAGTTCTGTGGTGAGATCCAATCGATACGAACGGTGCATATTCTTAGTTTGAAGTTTTTCTTTACCATTCACGAAGATAGTACAAATTGTGTCGAGACCATAGAACACGAGCGTTTTATTCCCCGGACGGGTATCGCGCTTCATCGTTGTTGAGTATTCGGTATCCGTCTTCCAAATCCAGAACTGATCCTGTTCTTTGCCATCAATAGAAATATCTTTAATGATTCCAGCAGCAATTAAGTCGGTATGAATGCTCCCTGGAACAGTGGCTGGTATTTCTAGAGGTGGATTAAATACCTTGATGGCGCCAGGATCATTTCGCCAAGCGTTGTGGCCATCTTTAACTGGCGAAACTTTCCAAGCATCAGGACGAAGTGATAATCGTGCTTTCCAGGAAGTTGAAAGAGTCTCGGAATTATTGATTGTCATTTCATCGGCCAAAGTCATCTTCGACGCGTTCGATATCATCTTCACCGAAGTACGTTCCGGTCTGAACTTCAACGAAAATCACATCGCTAGTACCAACATTGTGAATTCGATGAAGAACGCCGATAGCGAAATCAACAGTATCGCCAGCTCCGACTCTACGAATCTGACCATCAATAGTGACATCCGCTTCTCCAGCGACGATAAACCAGTGTTCCGCACGCTTTTGGTGGCGTTGGTAAGAAAGGCGTTTTCCGGGATTTACCCAGATGCATTTCACTTTGTGGGTGGCAGATTCCTGGAGTATTTCATGTCGACCCCATGGACGATCTGACTTTCCTAGTGACACGTCTTCCCTTTCATAGTGGTGAACTTTTAAACGAGAACTGAATTTCCATCTAGCACGCCAAGTGCCGCTCCAATAAGTCCAGCATCGCGGCGTAGCTCAGTTGGGCGCAAAACGATATCGTTTAAGAATCCTGAGTAGCGTGATTCGTTCTTTACGTGACGTCGAAGTGGTTCCCAATAAATATCTCCTGCTTGAGTTACTCCGCCGCCTACAACTACGGTCGTGATATCGAGATTTCCTAGAGTATTAATGATTCCGAGTGCCAGAGCTCGTGCGCCTTCATCAATGACAGTGAGTGCGACGACGTTCCCATTTCGAGCATCAGCTGCGAGATCAACAAAAGTATTTCCGCCGCTCCAGCCACGTGATTGCGCGATTGCAACCATTCGAGGTCCACTGGCATAAACCTCTACACAACCATTTCTGCCACAAACACATAGTTCGCCATCAAAATTGATTGTCTGGTGACCAATAAAGCTGGCATTTCCAGTATCGCCAGTAAAGACTTTATTTTCAATAATCAATCCACCACCAACGCCCGTAGAGACAACCACTCCCAACATATTGTCCGAACCGCGGCCTGCGCCCAGCACATGTTCGGCATGAGCAAGCGCCATCGCATCACCATGGAGAACGACGTTGTGACTTCCTGAGAGTTCTCTAAATTTCTCGACGATCGGGTACTTCCGCCAGATAGGAATATTGACCGGACTGATTGCACCAATCTCTAAATGCAATGGTCCGGCAGAACCAATTCCTACTCCAAGAAGGTTTCCATTGAGACCCGAAATCATTGGCCGAGCGCTACCGGCAATGGCTTTCCATAATCCTTCCGAAGTGGAATCTCCGAGTATCAGCTCGTGTTTGCTGTGCACGGCGAGATCGCGATCAACGAGCGCAAGCGCGACCTTGGTGGCGCCGATATCAACGGCAAGTGCGACTTTAGCCATTGGCAGCCGCTTTCTGAGTGCGTGGAGCGCGTTCATGAAGACCGAGTTTCATAACCTCAGTTACGTATCGAGTATCTGTTGGATTCTGAATACGCTTGAGAAGAACTTCAGCAGCCAATCGTCCAAGCCTCTGAGGATCGTGATCAAGTGATTTGATGTCAAAGAGTTCTGCGCTAGGGAAATCATCAAAGCTCACAACTCGGATTGCGCTCTTATCTTGGTGAATTACTTCGCCCACTCCCATTGCAATCAGATCGTTAGTGGCAATAATTCCATCAATCCGCGAAGTTGATCCAAGCAAACTATGTGTTGCAGCTTTCGCCTCTTCAGTCGTGTGAATCCCTGTGACAACATGTATATCTCGTTGGTCAACGCCTCGAGATAGACACGCGCGTTTGAAGCCTTCGATACGTTCTGATGCAGTCCAAATATTGAGCGTATCAGCAATAATTGCAATCTTCTTACAATTCTGTTTCAAAAGTTCATCAAGGCAGACCGCAATTCCACCTTGGTTATCTACAAGCACTGTGTCAGTATCAAGGTAAGCAGCTGGGCGATCTACAAATACAAATGAGTACCCACGTTTTCTTTCGACGTGGAGATAGGAATAATCTTCTCCAGAAGGAACAATCACCAGTCCGCGAACTCGTCGTTCGAGTAATGAATCAATCAGCGCACGTTCGCGATCTGCATCATCTCGTGCAGTTGCAATAATCAAATCAAGTCCGGCTTCTGAAAGTTTCTTCTCGGCTCCAGCAGCAAGCCCAGCATAAAAAGGGTTAGCAAGATCTGAGATCACCATGCCAATGAGATTGCTGAGTGCGCCACCACGAAGTTCGCGTGCGATGCGATTGGATCGATATCCCACAAGTGATGCCGCTTTTCGTACTTTTTCTGCGGTATCAGGGGCGACATTGACCGAATCATTTAAAACACGGGAGGCAGTTTTAATACTTACTCCTGCGATTGCAGCAACGTCGGCTAGAGTTGGATGGGCTATGGGTTCAATAGATTCAGTCACCACATTCCTCACCCTACCTTCCGTACTGCTTTGAAGGCCACGTCGCCAACGAAGGCCGGAACGGCGAATGTGATTGTGGAATCTTTGGAGTCCACGGTGTAACTCTTCAAAGTCCACCCACTCTTCGTTTCAAGAACAGTAACCTGATATTTTCCATTAGCTAGAACAGGAATTGATACCTTCCCACCTTTGGATTGCGGATCAGGGAACTTTGTTTGTGGTGGTTTTTTGGTCTTGAGAGATTTGATGGCTGCTTCCAAAAGTAATCGTGCCTTTGCACTTCGATCGTAGTTATTGTGTCGAATCCAACCCAAAACATTACTTTGGTCGCTCAATAAAAGTGTTGAGGTAGATTTCAAAGTGGAGATTTCAGAACTCTGCATCTCAACTGGGTTTGTGCCTTTCACTAAGAGCGATAGCCCTTTGGTTAATCCCCACAGATTAAGTGGATCAACATAGGTATCCCACCACCAGTATGACGCGGGTGCACCAAAGCCCACAAAGGTTGCAGCCCAATGTGCATTATGAAGATGTAGCCCATAAGGATCAGTAAAAGGATCTTCGGTAACGGTTCCAGAACCCATTTCACCAACGAGAATTGGCTTCTTTGGAACCGCTTCGCGTAGCGCAGTAGCTTGGGCGGCTAAAGTTTTGATTGGATCTTTATCATCATAAACATGCGTGACTGCGTAATCTACGACGCTCCAATCTTGAAGACTTGCACCGGATGACCATGATGTTGTTGTGAGTGATTTATAAGGGTCCCACTTCTTCAAAAGTGAATCCGACCATGCGATCCAATCAGTCAACACTTGGCCAGAAATGGGCGTAAAATTAACTTCATTCCACCATTCCCAGGTGAAAAGCGCAGGTTCACCGGCCCAACGAGATGTTATGTAGCGAAGTCTCTGTTCCCAGAATTTTCGTGCAGTGGAGTTAGTGGCGAATTCACTTGGGTTTGCAATGGGGCCGCCGTTCAACTCATTATATGGATTGGCAAACCATTCTGGATTCGTTGATTCACTAAATGCTCCATGATTGATTAACACCAGATCAATGCCGACTCCGTATTTTGCACCGATTCTAAATACTTGATCGAGAGCCCAGGCACGATCAAGTCTTTTGGTGTAATCGCCGAGCCCAGTGTCATTCCACTCAATACCTAAAGACCACGATGCCATCCATACTCGAGCCACATTGACGCCATTTGAAGAGGCCGCTTTAAACCATCGTTCATATTTTGTAATCTCTTCATAACGATTTGCCCAGGCAATGTTGTAGGCAAAAGGAATAAAGATTTCCTCACCTTGAACAAAGTTTCTTCCTTTGATCTTTATTGGTTCTGGTGATTTTTCTACTGCAGTAAAAGCAAATGAAGGGACTTGGATGACTTGACCATTGATTTTCGCTTGGACTTGAACTTTAAAATCTCCGAGTGATGTGGGGCGGAATTTTAGGCGCCATTCAGGATTACCAACTTTGCGATTAGAGAGTTGGTTATATGACGCCACAATTTCATAGCCTTGATACCAATACATCGGAATCGAAAACGAATGTCCAGTTGGATCGGTGACGCTTGCGACTACATCTGCATAGGTAGGATCAAAGGGATTTTCTGCAGTAGGTAAACCTTGTAGCGCTAATTCTGTTGCGGATACTTTTCCACCTTTATTGCGGATCTCCCATGAGAGTTCCGAGGCGCTAGATGTGGGAAGAGCTCCGACTACAAGTGCGCTACTAAGAAGTCCAATTGCCATTCGCTTCATCTCACTTCAATCCCGAGAGCGCAATTCCACGAATGAAGTGTTTCTGGGTTAAGAAGAAGAGCAGAATCGTGGGAATCGAAGTGATAAGTGAGGCAGCCATAATCACACCTTGAGAGCCGATATTTCCTGCGCCAGTATTTCTTAAGAAAGCTAAGGCCACAGGTAGGTTAGCCATATCTTGGGTTTGAACAATGATAAGTGGCCAGAGGAAGTTATTCCATTCACCGATTGCCGTGAAGATCATCATCGCCACGAGAGCAGGTTTTAATAACGGAAGAACGATTCGCCAATAAATCGTAAATTCTCGAGCACCATCGATACGAGCAGCTTCGATTAATTCATCAGGAATGCTACTGAGATATTGCACTAAGAAGAAGACGATAAAAGCCTTTGGTAGCGCAGGAATTATGTAAGCCCAATAAGTATTGAGCCACCCAAAATCATCTACCAATAAGAATCCAGGAATAAGTCCAACTTGCCATGGAATCATCATCGAGCCGATGATGGTGAGATAAATCGCGCGCTTGCCTCTAAATCGATGTTTCGCGACTACATACGCAGCTAATGATCCGATAAAGAGCGTCAAAATTGTGATGCTGATATTCACAAAAACGCTATTGTACATAAATCTAAAGAAGCCGAATTTGATATCTGGGTAACGTTGGAATAGACCTTGAATAACATCTTGCTGGAACTGCATTGGGTCGAAATTCTTATCGTAATAGTTGCCGCTAATCCAATTCTTCGGATAGACCGTTGGAGGAACTTCTTGTAGTTCTTTCACTGACTTAAAAGATGAAGTAATCATCCAGTAATACGGCGCAATCATGACGACCGTGAGCAAGTACAAAGGTGAACGGCGCCATTTATTCTTGCTGCGCTTTTCAAAAGGATTCGTGAAATTTCCGCCGCGATCCATCGCTTTATCAAGCGCTTTCTGTTGCTTCTTCGTCAACTCAACGGCGCTCATCGCAAATCCTCCAATGAACGAGTCAACTTCAGGTTGATCATGCTGATTGCGAAGATAATTCCAAAGAGAATCCATGCGATTGCTGAGGCATATCCCAAGCGGAATTTATTGAATCCCATGTCGTATAGATACGGCACAATCATCAGCGCCATATCTTTAAAACCGCCAATAGATCCGACTGATGTTGGGAATAACAAGTAAACGCCTTCAAAGATTTGGAAAGCGCCGATGGTGCCGGTAATACCGACGTACACCATTACAGGGCGCAACAAAGGAAGAGTGATGTAGCGGAAGCGCTCACGAGGTCCAGCGCCATCAATAACAGCAGCTTCGTAATACATCGCAGGAATCGAGTTGAGTCCAGCCAAGAAGAGCACCATTCCAAAACCTGCTCCGCCCCACATCGCCATAAAGATCAAAATTGGAATAGCAAGAGATGGGGTAGCGAGCCATTCCACCGTAGGCAAACCAACAAAATTAAAGAGGGCATTGAGTAGGCCAATATCGTCGCCACGGAAAACCCAGCCCCACACCAAAACGATTGCAATGCCTGAGGTGACGGAAGGTAAGAAGAAAATAACGCGAAGGACGCGATTGGAGCGAGTATCTTCTTGAAGCACGAGCGCCAATGTTAAAGAGGCAATCATTCCCATGATGACCGACCCGATTACATACAGCGTTGTGTTCAGTAGCGCTTTGTGAAAGCGAGAGTCATCCATTATCAAGTACTGGTAGTTACCAAATCCAACTGAACCACATGGAGATTGATCTGGATTACAAATCGCGTTGTAACGCATGAAAGATAATCTCAAGCTAGCTAAAACTGGATAGACAGCGAAAACAATAAATAAGAGCGCAAATGGCGAGAGCATTAAATATGTAGAAAGACCTGCTTCACTAAATTTACGGAAACCAGTGCGCTTGCTAGGGGCGTACTTCTTTGAGTCAGCAAACATTGGTGAGCTCATTTTTTCGCCAATCGTGTTCGAAAATTATAAGTAAAGGATTTACGAAAGAGATGGAGGGGCATTAACCCCTCCATCAACTTTACTAGCCATTCCCCTCGAGAATCAACTAATCACACATCCTGGTGAAAACTAAGGTGTTTAAGCCTTAGCCTTCATCGCAGCTGCAGCATCATCAAGTGCTTGCTTTGCTGTAGAAGTTCCGAATAGGTAATTCTGAAGTGCATTTGTTACATCGTTCTGTGCATCTTCCCAACCATTGCAGTTGGTGGACCTTGAGCATCAGCAAGCTGGCTCTTGATGGTCGCCAAAACATCTGCAGGGTATGAAGAGATTGTGTCTGCAAACTTCGATACAGGTGAAAGGAAGATTGCATTCTGCGCTGCACCAACAACGTTCATCGCCTTAACGACGTCTTCTTGGTAAAGCGACATGATGAATTTACCGGCAAGGATCTGCTTGGTACGTGGGATGTAGTTCATTACTGAAATTCCACGTCCGCCAATGAAGGCAACGCTCTTTGAACCAGGTGCAGCAGGTACTGATGCTGCGGTCCAGTTCTTGTAATCCTTGTAGTAGGTGTAATAAGAGCTGGCCTGGAAGTTTCCAGAGAATCCAATTCCGTAGTTACCCTTTTGAATGTTGTCATTCATCGACCAATCAGCAACACCTGGCTTAAGTGCACCATGTTCGGTGTAAAGCTTCTTGTACTGCTCAAGAGCTGCAACGCCCTTTGCATTGTTAATTGAAACTTTGCACTTTGAGTCATAGAGCGATCCACCCATGGAATAGAGCCATGAAAAGAATCCGAGCCAGTCGCCGTTACCCCATTCGTTATAAACAGGTACTTTAACTCCAGCTGTCTTGAGTTTTGCAGCCGCAGCATTGAAATCAGCAACAGTCTTTGGTGCTGCAGTTACGCCTGCTTTGGACAATGTTGTCTTGTCATAGAACATCATCATCAAAGTTAGGTCGTAAGGAACTGCGTACACCTTGCTGCTCTTATAGCCAACAAGTGCTTTGAAGATCTGTGGTGCAACAAGTGGTTGCACTTTGCTTACTACTGAGAGGCCGCGAAGATCTGCGAGCGCTCCCTTATTTCCTGCCGAGATACCCCATGAAAGACCGCCAGTGAAAATATCTGGACCTTTCTGGGCTGCTGCAGCAGCTAATACTTTGGCAAAACCATCGCCCCATGAAATTGCTTCAACTTTCACAGTGACTTTTGGATTCTTCGCCATGAAGAGTTTTCCTGCTTCTGCCAATACGGCTGCATCTGCATCGCCACCAGTTGCCCAGACGGTCAATGTTTGCTTAGCCGCAGCGTTAGCTGGGACGCTAATTAGCGCGCTAGCTACCATGGCAACAGCAACTGCTATTGCTCCTAAACGCTTCACCTATTTACTCCTTACATAGACACGCAAGCGCCTATCGCTGCGCTAGCGGAGAGAATTCCGCGTTATGACAGCGTTGTCAAGACGCTTAGCCGTAGATTCTCTATAACGATTTACCTGTCTTATTGGACATTTCCCGCGTAAAAGCGGGGCGCTTACTTAACGGTGCTGGTTAACGTGACAATGTCGGACTCATTGAGGCTGAAGGTCAGCGTCAGCGCATCTCCCTTAGGAGCTGGACAGACAATCGCCCAGAGAAACTCGGCGCTCGCTCCCGCTTTAATTATGGGATCTTCGGGAAGACCTTTGACATCAGAATCCAATTCGAAGACATCAACACATGAGGAAGATAAGTCGCTCGCAAAAGAAGATTCGATAATTGCAAAGTAGCTCATGTCGAAATCCGCAGAACTCTTATTCGTAAATTTCACGGTCATGATCTGGGGTCTGCCTTCGACGCCTAGGGCGTTGAAATCTTTAGGCTTCCATTCCGTTGGTTCAGAAATGCTGATGACATTTCCATCTGCCAAAGTTATATCGCTACCAAATCCGCCTTCGACTTCATTGACCGCTTCTTCTCTTTCTTTTTCCGCAATTGCCAATGATGAAGTCGAATCGTTATCCATTGGAACACGAGGGCCCGCGCTGAAATACGCCACAGACAGGATGCTGGCAAGCACAAGCGGCACGATGATTTTTTTGCGATCCATGATAGGGCGAGTTTTGTTCTTTGCTAAAACAATGTCAAGCAAAACGTTCTTGTCCGATGAGACAACTTGCTAGATTCGGCTCTCCAGCATCAAATCAAGAAGTCCACGATCGATATTGAGGCCTTCGAAATTTTCGTATTTCACTCCAGGGCGATTATGGTTTGCGATTCCAAAGTTTCCATCAAATTCCCAGAGTGAATATCCCCATCCTGATTTTCGATAAATTGCGAAGAGATCTTTAAACCATCGGAGGGAAACTTCGTTATCGGTGTACTTGTAGCAGCCAAATTCGCCAATATGTACGGGGCGCCCCATCGACTGAACTTCTCGCCATGGCGCGTAAAACTCCCATAGCGCGTCGTAATCCCACCTTTGGCCGTTGTATTCACATGGATAGGTCGGAACTGGCATTCCTTTGCTTCCATCCCACCACTCTGCTTTGTAGTGCGAGACTAGCATCGGTTGGTAGCCGCGACCACTATGGACCACATTGAGATCAGCTAGTTCTGGCATTGCCAGGTGCCCGCCGGCTAAACCATTAATAACAACAATTCGATCTGGATCAATAGCATGAATCGCATTTGTTATCTTGCGAATTACTTTCTGGTGGATGTCGCGAGTGAATCCTCGTTGCCCAATGTCGGGTGGTTCATTAACAAGATCAAAGCTCATCTCATCTACATATTTGCCTTTGTATTTCCGAGCCACGGTAGTCCAAAGAATTTCAAATGCTTGTTGTGGTAATTCATCAATCCAAAGATTGGTGGATTCTTTCTCCCAACCGTTGATGCAGTAACCGGGAGCTCGGTGAAGATTGATGCTGATATGAATTCCGCGTGAAATTGATTCATGCACGTACCCATCTAAGACATCGAGAAAAGATTCCAGCGGCGCTTTAGTTATATCGGGCATCCAATATCGATAATCCAATGGCAAGCGAAGGAAGTTGAAATCATATTTAGCCATGAAATCCAACATGCGAGTGTCGGCCGGTTTAGGTTCAGGCATCCATTCCGTTGAATATGCCCACTGGGCATTGAATCCGTAACCTAAGTGACTTCGCATTAGCAAGACCCGCTTAGCTGTTTCTTAATCCACTGCGCTTGAACAATCTGGTTATCAGTTCCGCCACCTTCATGAGTATTGAACTCCCAGACTTGGACATCAGCCTTACCTTTCCAATGATTGATCGCCGCATAAACAGTGTCTGGCGGGCAGATTGGATCATGTAATCCCACGCTAATGAGCGCTGGCGCCTCAGTTATCGAAGCAAGATTCATGCCATCGAAGTAACTCAAGGTTTTCATTACTTGTTCAATTTTTGTGCGATGGACTTTGCAGTAATTCACAATCTCTTGATAGGGATAGGTATCAACCATTTCAACTGCGCGCGCAAAGTGACAGAGAAATGGCACATCTGGCATCGTTGCAAAAACTTCTTTGGAGAGCGCTGTTGCTGCTATTGAAATTCCTCCGCCTTGACTTCCACCGACTGTGACAAGTCGAGAGGCATCGACATTAGGTAATTGTTTTGCAGCCCGAACAAATGCAACAGCATCGCTATAAACACGACGGTAATAATATGTTTCTGGGCTCATCACGCCCATGGTCATAAAACCTGAAGCTTGGCTATCGCGTGGATATGGACCATCAGGTGTATCACTACGACGATAGCCACCACCTTGACCGCGAGTGTCCATCACAAGTGTGGGATAACCGCAGGTTGTCCAGAAGAGCCATTCTTGTGGATTGCCTCGACCTCCACCATATCCATCGAAATGAATCATTGTTGGTTGTGGTGAAGTAAGACCACGAGGAGATAAGAACCAACCTTTGATTGGCTCTCGATTAAATCCTTCAATCGTTACATCAAAAACTTCTAATTGATTAACGGGAAAATGGAATTTCTCCAGAGTTACTTTTGGATTGAGATCGATATGTGTAGCGAGAGTTTCGCTCCAGAAAGTATCGAAGTCACTCTGTTTGGTGAGATCAGGACGATATTTCTGAAGTTCTGATAATGGTCTCCCAATCAACATGCTCGCTCCATCTCTACGCGGTGATAAAACTCGATTGTGCCGAAAAAAGCCGGAAATAAACACCCTTCTTAGCCAGAAGATCGGTATGAGTTCCACGTTCAACGAGAACTCCTTGGTCTAGAACGATGATTTCGTCAGCGCGCATAATGGTGGAGAGTCGATGAGCAACCACAAAAGTGGTCCGATCTTTCATGAGATGAGCCAGAGCTTGTTGAATCAAATTCTCAGATTCTGAGTCTAGGGCAGATGTGGCCTCATCAAGAATCAAAATTCTTGGATTACGAATAAGAGCGCGCGCAATAGCCAAGCGCTGTTTCTGGCCGCCAGATATTCGTGCACCACGTTCACCAACAATCGTGTCTTGGCCATCTGGCAATTGGGAGACAAATTCCCAAGCGTTAGCATCCTTAAGCGCTTGAATAAATTTACTTTCTGAAACATCTGAAATTCCGTATGTGACGTTATCTCGAACACTTCCATCAAAGAGCACAGATTCTTGAGGAACCATCGATACATATTTACGAACTTCACGCATATCAAGTTCGCTCATATTCTGGTGATCGAGTAAGAATTGTCCCTTGGATGGGCGCAAAAATCCAATCACCAGATTAATGAAGGTAGATTTTCCAGAACCTGAAGCGCCCACCAGCGCAGTAACTTTTCCAGGACCGGCTTTAACATTGATCTGAGAGAGCGCCCATGTTGAAGCACCTGGATACATCAAGGAAACTTCTTTGAACTCGATGTTTCCTTGGACGCTAGAAACCTTTTTCTTACCTGAATTCACTTCAATATCAGGAGATTCAAGAACTTCACCCAAAGAGCGCACCGACGCCAGACCTTTAGAGATAAATGGCGCCAAGCTTGAAAGCAAGATCACCGACCCAATGAGTTGACCAAAATAGGCCGAGAGAAGAACAACATCGCCTGTACTTACATTGAAATAACTGTTATACGCACACCATGCCGCAATTACCAAGCAACTCACGTTGGCAATCTGGAATATGACCCATGCTGCTGCTTGGAATTTGGCGTTAAATGCATCGAGCTTGAGTCCGGCTCTTTTTACGTTACTAAAGGAGTCATGCATCTGACGCAAAGCGCTCTGTTCAAGTCCATGTGCTCGAGTAATAGGAATCAATGTCGTCATTTCATTTACTCGAGCAGACATTTCCTCAATTTCCCCACGGAACTCTTCATTACGATCATTCATAGTTTTGCGTAGGCGAATAATAACTATCGCGGTAATAGGGCCAACAAAAAGGAGGAAGGGTAGAAATTCCGGGATTCGGATTGCAGTGATTACAACAGCGCCAAGAAGTGAATTGATTGCCGCAAATCCGCCATCGGCCCCATGTCGTACCATACCTTCAATATTTTCTACATCGCGGATCACTTTGGTTTGTAGAGCGCCCGCATTTGTACGCAAATAAAATCCCATGGTTAATTGCTGCATACGTTCTACTAGCGCAGAACGGAGTCGATATTCAACGTTGCGAATCGCAAAAGCTAGATAGCGAACATAAAGGAGATTGACTGGGAAGTTCTGCAACACAATAACAAATAAGAGTCCAGCGTTAAAAATCAGATTTTCAATGGGTTGTTTATAGACCAAGACATCAATGATGTTTGCAGTGGCTAGCGGCAATACCCACGCAGGCGCATGTTTAATAGAGAAGAAAAGGAAGGCGAGAGCCAGATTGGTCTTCTGATTTTCATATAGATACCAGAGCGTTCGAACCGGGTTCTCTCGACTATAAACATGTTCGAGTTCGTGCTCATGAACTTTCTTCGTCATAACGGCTCAACTGTAGTAGCGCTTGCGCTCCATTCCTCCCTGTCTCGCGGGACAACTTACTTCGCCTCCATGCTCTCGCCATGAGAAACCCAACCCCCCAAGATAAGTTCACTTTCGGCCTCTGGACCGTGGGATGTCAAGCCCGCGATCCATTTGGAGATGCAACTCGTAAGGCGCTCAAAGAACTCAATTAGAAAGAAAACCGCAGGTCAAAATGTGGTGGTGGGTAGTGGATTTGAACCACTGAAGGCTAAGCCGGCGGATTTACAGTCCGCTCCCATTGGCCACTCGGGCAACCCACCAGGATTTAGGCATATTTTGCAGAAACTAGGCTGAACCCTAGCACTTTATCGACCTTTCCTACTAATCAAATCTTTTTTCTATTCACCAAGAAAGAGTACGGTTGTTGATTGTCCCGCAACATCTACAGTAGCTGACTTCTTCAGGGTTCGTAACGTCTTTAGCCCTGCTTTATCGCCCTCAACTACAACTTTCCAATCACCCTTCTTAGGTAATTTAAGCTTAAATTCCGATTGGTTAGCATTGTGAATGACAACGATCTGCTTCCACTTGTCTTTTACTTTAGCGCCATTTAACTCATATGCGATTACAGAATTAGGAGCAGGTAAGAACTTTAGGGAACCTCTTACTTGAGCAGTGGTTGATAATCGGAAGACTGCATGGTTCTTTCGGATTTCCATCAGGCCCTTATAGTAATCTCGCGTCACCGCATTCCTTGTCACTAGTTCCCAATTCAATGCATTGATTTTGTCGCTAGACTTATAAGAGTTTGAATCGCCATCTTTACTTCTCTGGAACTCTTGGCCAGCATGGATAAATGGAACGCCTTGAGCCAAAATTGGTATAGAGCCGGCTAGACGATGTAGTCGCGCTACTTCAACATCTATCACATGGGGAAGACTCAAGCGGATTTTGTCTTCCAATGTGTTGTTGTCATGTGCTTCTACATAATTTACAGATTGGGCAGGGGATAGAGTTGTGAAAGATGGAGAGAGATCATTAGAGAATTGGATGTTTCCTACGATTCCCGCCTTCACGCTTAGGCTCTTTATGAAATCGCCGGTTACAAACCCTTTGGCCGTTGAATCGAAGACTGATCCCTTAACTCCATCACGGATCTGGTCGTTAAATACCGCAATCCCAGGAAGACTCTTGATATTGCGTTGAGTTGCTCGAATTTCTTCTGGATGGGTTCCCATATTCCAACCCTCACCAATAATGATGATTGATGGGTCAATCTTATTGAGCTCATTTCGAACCTTTGTCATTGTCTCTATGTCATGAAGGCCCATAAGGTCGAATCGAAAGCCACCCAAGTTGTACTCGCTAGCCCAGTACTTAACTGAATCGACGATGAACTTGCTAACCATACTGCGCTCAGAAGCACTGTCATTTCCAACTCCAGAAGCATTAGTCAATGCTCCGCTTGGAGTAGTTCGGAACCAATAACCGGGCACTATCTTTGATTGGCTAAATGAACCTGCATCATAAACGTGGTTATAAACCACATCCATTACAACTCGGATACCTTGGTTATGTAGCGCTTGGATTGCTTGCTTGAGCTCAATTATTCTCGCCTTGGGATCATTTGGATTGCTTGAATATGAACCTTCCGGAACGTTGTAATTGAGTGGGTCATAACCCCAATTAAAAGTTGGATTGCTCTCATCAACGGAGGCATAGTCATACATGGGAAGAATGTGAAGATGAGTTATACCTAAATCCTTTATCGCAGCAACACCAACAGGTTGACCACTCTTGCCCTTTAGATTTGGAAATGACAGAGCTGCAAACTTCCCTCGAACCGAGTCTGGGAATGGCGCAGATTCGTCCATAGATAGATCTCGAATATGCAATTCGTAAATTAGCGCATCGGTTGGCTTGCCTGAGAAGGCCGGCTTCTTTTTATTCCAACCGCTCGGATCAGTACTCTTCAAATCGACTACAACTCCCCGGCGACCATTTATTGTCGCAGCTCGCACATATGGATCAATAACTTCATTTACCTCGCCATTTACCGCGACAGAATAGGTATAGACCAGGCCATCTCGGTCGCCCGTTAATGATGTCACCCAA
>VGAE01000016.1 GCA_016870975.1 Actinomycetota bacterium | reverse complement strand
AAAACGATGATTTTGCATCAACGCGATCAGTCGCACCAACAGTAATTGCCGATGGCGCTCTTGCTGGAGAGCGAGTACATGCATTAGTCCGCTCATTTCCGGCAGCGACTACGACAACGATTCCACTGTTGGTTAACTTGGCGACAGCAGCATCAATAGTTCCTGAAGCGTTACCACCCAATGACATATTTACAATTGCTTGCGTCTTTGGATTTGGATTTTCCGGGGAGAGAATCCACTCCATACCGGCAATAACTTGAGAGAAAGTACCTGAACCGGTACAGCTCAAAACTCGAACTGGAACAATCGTTGCGTTCTTTGCGACTCCGTATTGGGTTCCAGCAATAGTTCCCGCAACGTGAGTTCCATGGCCATTGCAATCAACAGGACCATTTCCATCTGTGAAAGCTGAGAAACCGCTAGTAGATAAACGATTACCAAAGTCCTGATGTGGAGCGACTCCGGTATCGATCACATAGACCGTGCTGCCTTTTCCAGCGCTGCGATATGAGTAGCTTCCTGTATCACCAACTCTCTCTCGCTGATCAATTCGATCTAGACCCCATGATGGAGTCGGCGATTGAACAAATTGAATATTGGACATCTCAACTGCTTCATCTTTTTCAAGCGTCAAAATTGTTGGAATTTTCTTCAAAGCCGCCGCAGCAAGATCGGGCAACTTAACTAAGAATCCATCAAAGACATATTGGTATCTCTTATCGATCTTTCCACCGTACTGACCGATCGTTTTCTCTATCGCCGCCTTAGCTTCGGGTGATATTCGAATCAAGTAGTTTGATGATGAACCTAGATCGATTGCCTCGGCCGGAGCGGTCGCCGAGATTAAGAAGAAGCTCACCAAAACGTTTACGCAAGCTTTGACTGCTATTTTGCGATTCGAATATGCCATACCAAAGTGTCTCATTTTGTGAGGAAAACTTGAAGGATGAGCGAGGGGGACTAGACCATTCGGGGCAGGTTTAGCGACCAGATGAGGCAGAGAGAAACCAGCACAAAGAAGATCTGTTCCCGTTGACTCAACTGCCACCACTTAGTTGCAACTCTCTGATTTACTGAGATTAATCTTTCAGGGGTTAAGAACATGAAGACGGCTCCCGCGATTACAAGAAAGCCAAGAGGGTTCAATTCTACTGCGCTACCAAAGTCACCCTGCAAGATACTTCCAATTGACCTCGTTGTTCCGCAGAATGGACAAGGAAGTCCTGTTGAGTTGCGAAATAGACAGAGAATTGGTCCATCTTGAAAACCAGAAGTTTGAAAGCTGAAGAGACTAGCGGTGCCAAACGTAAGTATTCCTAAAGAAATCCGATAACCAATTCCTAACTTTCTCAACGAGTTCAGAAGAAGCATAGATTTGGTTTACTACTTTCAAAATAGATTCTAAGTGGGCACACGTGAAGTCATGCCCACTTAAATGAATCCGATTTAGTACCCGGATTCCAAACCAATTAGAGCCCCAATTGTTCCCCAGAAGACTACGTAAAGAACTAATGAGACGATGGAAATCACGAGACCTGCGATGGCAAGACCACGGCCACCTTGGCTCGGGTCTTTCGAAGTCTGACTCATTCCAATTATGCTGAAAATAAGTCCTAGCGGAGCGCACAGCAAGCTACATACAAAACCTGTGATTGCCATTCCGTTAGTTTTTGGTGCACCGGTTCCACTCATCAAGCTTCCTCCTAATGGGCAGTCCGAGAGTGACTACCTCTGCAAATTATGGGGTGAAAAGACAAGAAAGTCATCGATATGACCTATATTTTCTTTGGAAGCTGATAGTGACACTTATTTTTCTATTCAATATTTACGTACGCCCGGGTAATCCATTAGTCTTGCAAAAGGATCCTACTTAGTGCGCACCCCAAGGCAACCCCATAGCACCGCTTGGCTGGCTACGCCCTAGATGTAGCTCTCATTTTCGGTACCTGAGTCATTGGCTGGATGATGTGGAGCTTAGTTATCTGGGGGCAAGGTTTAACTCCTGGCAAGCAGATTCTTCGCATGAAAGTTGTCTCATCACAAACTGGACTTCCGGCGACATGGGGCCATATGGCAGTGCGCCAATTCCTGATTCCGGTGGCTTTTTCGCTGCCATTTGTATTCCTCTCGGCCGCCCTTGACCCATACATGTACTCATTCGATCGCTGGTCAGGTCCCTACGCATTCGAGAATATCTTGTATGGATCTATGGGGGGAGCATTTATAAGTGTTCTAAGTTACGCGGTTTCCCTTACCGATGCACTTTGGATTTTTAATAAAGGTCAGAACCGCAGAGTCACAGATCTCTTTGCGAAGACCGACGTTGTAAATACTTCGGTGACGGTAACAAATTCTTTTGGCTCAATAAATCCTTAATTGGAGAACAGGCACGCGCTCTTAGAGATGCCCAAATCTAGGGGGTCCCTTCGCTTCCTACTTGTTGCATCGCGCTTATTTACTCAAGCACTTATCCCTACAGATTACGTTTATGCAAATAGGGACTGGCGTAGCGAGATGCTCAATCAAATTAACATAATTAGACAAGAGGTCGGCGTTAAACCATTATTGCTTTGTACTAGTTTGAATAATTCATCCCAGAACTATGCGGCAAATATGGCTAGCAATGATTTTTTCAGTCATAACGGTAAAAATGGTTCAACTTCGATTAGCAGAACTAAGAAAGCGGGCTATGTTGCAGCTTCGGAAGCGAGGAAATTTGCTATAGGCGAGAACATAGCTAAGGGTTAGGTAAGCGTTAAAGAAGTCATGCGAGCTTGGAGAAATTCAAAAGGCCATTACAAAAATATGATTGACGTCAATTTCACTCACGTTGGTTTTGGGCGTTCACAGGATGAGAATTCTATGAACAAGCTATTTTGGGTTCAGAACTTCGGCACGGGTGGAAACTGCACCGAGGAGTTTAAACGGACATATCGGTCAGGCCCCTAGTCACTTCTCTTAGCGCCCGTTAAGGTTGTTTTGTGGTGCCTACCCGATTAATGCGCTTGACCTTATCTATCGGGGTTTCAAGCGCCCTGATTTTGATCTTTTTCCAACCTTTGCCGGCAAGCGCAATTCATACTGCCGAGAGAAGCTATTTCATTTTGGATACATCTGGGTCTGTAAATGCAGATATGAATTGGAGTAGGTCGTTAAGACCATCAATAATTGAAAAACTTAAACAACCGTTCGGCCAGCCACATAAATCAAGTACCCCGAAGAACCCTCAAGATATTTACGTAACATCAATTACATCTAACTCAGTTGATGCACAGATATTTCCAATCGTCACCAGTCAGGATGCTGAAGCTATCTGGGGAATGGTCAACCGAGTTGGCGTTGATCCAAGTAAGAAGAGATTAGCCGAAATTATTAATGATCTATTTGGTGGTGGCGGAATCTGGTCCCAGCATTCAGGATTCCTCGCAAAGTCTCCGCTTAGTATTCCTTCTTCTAATACATGCCAAGCGTCAGTCGTTCGAAGTCTCGGAAATACCCTGAGCTTCCGTAGGTCAAAAGATGAGGAAAAGAAAGATGTAGCGAAGACAATCTGTGGTACCGCTATCGAGATAGGTAAACGCTTACAGGCGATTGATCAATCTCTAGATAGTCCAACTTGTGATAAGTCAGGAAAGTGCTCGGACATTATTGGTGCGCTTCTCAATGCAGTAGCGGCAGCACAAGACATGGTCACCCAACAACGAGGAGCTAGCCCTGCAATTTGCGTTGCCATTGCTTCAGACATGCTAAATAACTCGCCAGGGATGCCCACAGATAGTTTGCTAAACAGTAGACGGATTGCCATGAGGTCAACCTCTATTCAAAAGGCAAAGGAAAAGGGACGCCAAGCCGCACAAATGTCAGAAGTGAAGTTTCCAAGACGCGCTTCTGTGAGAGTTGTGGTTCTTGGAATCGGTACAGGACCAAAACCGCTTCCACGCGAAAAGAATTCGATGTTGGAGGCTTATTGGGATGGATTCTGGGAAGCATCAGGAATTAAGAAGGCCCAGCAAGGCACTTCTCTAGACAAGGCATGTGCAAGGTAACGTGAAGATGATGAGAACGGCGTAAATATGAAATCTCCATTTTCTAGATTCCAGCGGGCCAAACGCAGGGCTCGTCGGAGAGGTCGCTCTCATGGTCGCCAAGGCCACCCTAATCGCGAGTGGGCAGGCGGACCGGTTCCATACCTAGAGTCACTACATGCTCAATACTCGCAAGAAATTCGTATTCTTGATCAACGCCTTCGCATCATTGAAGGTCAATCAATAACCTCGGTAGAAGAAGACATCGCAGATAAGACTTCCGAGGAATACCAAATAAATCAGTTAGAAAAAGAGCGCTCAAGCTATGAAATGCGACTAGCTGAATTACTTCAAGAGAAAGTCGGTACGGAAACAGAGAACCCAACTGGAAAAGCCGCTCGACATCGCCATGTTCCAACTTGGCTTTACGCACTTGCGCTCGTCGGTCTTGCTGTTGGCGAGTATTTCGTAACACTGCCTGCAGTCGAGGTACTCCTCAATGACGAGGATTGGCAAGCTTGGATTATTACTGGAAGCTTCTCCGCGCTGAGCATCATCGCAGCGCACTTGATTGGCATAACTTTTAAAGTTGATATTGATCGCGACAAACCTCAACCAGGAACCCAGAAGTTGGGCGCGTTAATTATCTTGCTTGGTCTTGTTATCGTGATTCTTTTCCTATCAGCACTGCGGAGCAGATCTGTAAGGAATGTACCTGTATCATTCTGGATGTCAGATGAAGTATTTGGAACAGTTTTATTCTTCTTCATTCAAATGACATTTATTTCTTGCGCTATTGCACTCTCTTATTACAACCACTCTGAGATTGAGAGCGACATTTCCCGTTCCAAGAGACGTATAAAGCGTCTTACAAAGAAGATTCGCGGTCTGACCAAGGCTCGCCTCATCCCAAGTCGAGGAAATCTCACACCGGAAAAGAGAGAGGTCCAAGTAAGCGCAATTAACTCTGCTAAACAGCTACTTGAAGCTGAATATCGAGAGTTGTGTTCAATCTACCGAAACTCCAATCTCCTAGCTCAAAAGACATCCTTCAAAGAGCCAGGTCCTGGCTTGGATAACCCACCCCTTAATGTTTAACCAACGCAGATAAAGGAGCAGATAAAGTGAATAACTGGAGTTTTCAGAAGCTCTTTAATCGCAGACCTACGTCAGCGACCATCGGCTTGGCGATAGCAGCAATTTCATTTTTCGCCACAATGATTCAGGGAATTATTGTAATAGCGACGTCGCGAAGCAACTTCTTCTTTGACTTTGTCTACGCATTTAATTCAAATGTAATTGAGATTCCTCTAAGTCAGAACATCATCGGAATTATTTGGTCGCTACTCGGTCTTATTGCCTGCTACCTCGCATTGGAACCCCGTAACTATGCTCGATTCACGGTATTGATAGCTGCTGGTGTCAAACTCTTTGCATTTATCTCTTACTCAGATCAAGTTAATTTGCCACTTTGGCGTTACATGATGATTATCGTGCTTGCAGTCTTACCAATTATTTTACTTCTCACCAAATCAAGTAATGAATACTACGGACGGAGCCAATGACGCTCGATCTTAACTTTGCAGATTTCCAAATTTTGGATTTGGACTAATACACTAGAGAGGACAATGAAATGAGCAATGTGAATCCAATGGGTAGTTACGGCGGTGCTCCTGCGCTTTACATAGTAAGAATTCCTGGTCAACCGGAAACTCCAGTTGATGTAACAACACTTCAAGTTTGGGCGAGATCTGGTGTATTGAAGCCCGAAATGGTCGTTGTTGATCAAGCCACAGGTCACAGCTATTCAGCTTCTCAAGTCCCAGGAGTTTTTTCGGATAAGACTTTTGTCGCTGCGGTTCTGCTCTCATTTTTTTTGGGAACTTTTGGCGTGGACCGGTTCTATCTGGGTCATGTCGGAATCGGGATTGGCAAACTCCTGACTTTGGGTGGTTGTGGAATTTGGGCATTGGTCGACTTCATTCTTATTGTGATGCGTAAAGTAAATGATGCCAACGGTCGCCCACTTGCATAACTAAGAAATTCTAAGAATTAAGTTATAAGTTTTCTTCTCGAAACTTTGACTCTAGATCTCTTAATCTCTTTTGAAGTCTCTCAATCTCGTCTTTTGTCACCTTTCCATCAGATGTGATTTCGTCTACTTCAGAAACAACCTCATCAAGTTCCCTAACCCGCTTCATTCGTTCTTGATTCTCTTCACGAGCCTGGTCCATTGCGTTTAATACGATGCCGATCAGAACGTTTAGCACTGTAAATACAACAAAAAATACATAGGAAAGAAAGAAGGGTAGCGCCCAGGGGCTAATTTTAAGAGCCGGGTTTAGATAGTTTGGAAAGTTTTCCAGCGTTAGAAGTATAAAAAGTGTCTGCATAGCGACCGCAATGCTTCCCCAGTCTGCGGGCAATGATTCACCAAATAAGTAGTATCCAGCCATTCCGTAAATGAAGAGCGTTATGAATATAAGAACACTCACGCTCATGAGTGGAGGCAGACTTCGGACAACCGAGGTCGTGAGAATTCGCACTTCGGGCAAGAATCTAAAAATGCGAATCAATCGGAATATGCGAAGTAAGCGAAGAATAATTGCTTCATTTGTAACGAAACCAATCGAAAGAATAATTATCACAAAGTCGAAAGTATTCCAACCTTGTCGAAAGAATTTCCAAGGCTTAGTTCCATACGACAGAACTCGAAGACACAATTCGAGCACATATATATAAAGGGCAAAAGTATCGAAGTCCTCTAGTGCTTTGCGGGTGTTTTCATCAATACCTGGCATAGTCAAAAGTGCAAGTGCTGTCGCGTTAACCAGGATTATGAAAGCAATAAAGATTTCAAATTTTGGACTATAAACAAACTTTGAAAGCCATAGAACCCTGTTGGAGTCGAGTTCTAAACCCCGCCCGTATGGGCGAACCGAGGTTGATTCCATCTTCTTGCGGTCTCTCACTGATTGCCTACCTTTTTAGTAATGTGGCCAAAAATGATGTTACACGCGAAGCACTTACTTGTCTCGAGTTGCTCATCAACTAAGAATGACCCACGCTTCTAAGTAGAATGCCGTCTGTGGACTTTTTGTCGAGACTTTGGGCATGGTTTCTATCCCTGAAGATCTGGCAAAGAGTCGGTCTACTACTTTTACTTTTTATGCTTTTTGGTGCGGCTCTTGGGGATGATTCGACTACAGACGAGTTAACACCAAATGAAACTCCAACTTCAGAAGCAAGCCAGTCTCCCTCTCAAGATTCAACAACTGAGGTGATGACCTCACCGACGCTCGAATCGTCATCTGCTTCACCGATTTTACTTTCGCCGGTTGAGTTTCAATCATCTGCCTTAGGTGACCTATCGGATATGCGAAAGGATGTCGCAGATTTAAAGGATCGAATCGATGAGGGCGGCCTTATAAGGCTTTACGGAAATGTAGTTGAACTAACTTTTAATGTCGGACAGTTGCAGGCAATATCTCCCGGAGAAGATTCTGAAGATGTTTGGAAAGAAAAACTAGTTCTGTTGGAAAATGCAGTTGATGATTTCAGTAACGGACTGAGCGCAGACTCAGTTGCATCAAGCAAGCGACACCTAGCTAAAATTTTGGAAGCAATAGGCAACTTAGAAAAATTTGTAAAGATGGTTATATAATCTCATGAAGGAGTTAAACGTAACAAGTCTCGCGAAAGACATAGTTTTAAACTGGGTCAATACAAATGGATTTGAGAAAGAACCTCTGATGATCGCGCAAGGAGGAATTGGATTTAATAAAGAGGTATTCTTAATTCTTTTTGAAGATGAGTTAGTGCAATGTAAGTTTAAGAAAGAGCAAATATTTGGAGAGCGTTATCATTTAAGTGAATACCAAGGTTGTAAGTACTCTATGGGTGGAATACAGGTCACTTTTGCTGATAAACAGGGAAAAGCTAAGATAGTTATTCTGGCAGTTAAGAAAGAATCAGCGATTGATATCCAATCTACTATTGCCGCTGCTCATTTCAGCTTTTCTAAGCGTGGCTCGGATTCTCAACTTCAGAAAAGTGCTCTAAATCAGTCGGTAAGTAGGGGTGATTTGATAGGAACTCTTCTGCCCGAATCGGGCGTACAACTATTTGAAAGAAGTAGTTCCAAATACGGAGATCGCAAATTTGGGGACTTGCTAAAAAGCGGAGGTAAGACGATACAGATCTACTCGAACTTTCTTGAATGTGAAGGTAATCTCTACGAAATAGATAAGCAGGTAACGGCAGATGTGATTTTTGATGGTCAAGTTCAAGTTTCAAGAAGACCGACGCTTACGCGGATGGGTCTTCTCTCACCACTACCTGGCAGCGCATTGATTGCTGGTTTTGCGTTAGGCAAAAAAGAGACACATGACAGCAGGGAAGTGCATGTTGTGATTGCCCATCCAGAATGGGCACTTTCGATTAGGGTTAAACCAGGTGATTTGGCTCATGCACAAATGATGGCAGGCAGAATAAATGCCCTTGCCGACTCTAAACGAGAGGAAGTGCGGACGGCAGACCCTGTTTCGACCGGGGACAAGCTATCAAAACTCCAAGAAGTTAAGTCCCTACTTAATTCCGGATTCATTTCTGAACAAGAGGCTCAAAAGATGAAATCCGAAATCCTCGGACATTCTCCCGACAATAGTTAAGTTGAAGTAAGAATCACTTACTGAAAGTAAGATTCCACTCACCAAGCGATCGAATATAGATCAATCCCGGAGTCTTAAGCCTCTTAGTTCCTTTGTAGCTGCCTATTTCATTTATCAAAAGTGGAAAATAGAAGAGTCCGGGGCTTCTTGGCCATACATAAACTACAAAGTTACTTGATCCGACATTTCGAACAGACACTTTTGAGTAGCTAGTAGGTACATAAAGAACAGTTGTTCCTTTACCTGAGATTGATTTACCTGCGACACGCTTCGCAGAGTTGGCGTCGCTTATCGCAAGCGTCCAATCAGAGTCCGCGGTAATTTCAAAAGAAGTTGTTAAAGCATTCTCATTCATGTTAATAAGATGTTCGCCGGTATAAGCACCAATTTCATTAACAATCAATGAATCTCGACCATCGGTTTCTAAAACAGTATTGCCAGAGCATGAAGGACAACTAAATTTAACAATCGCAGGTTTATCTACTTCAAAATCAACAATATCGTCGCCACTTCCCTGAAAGGTCTTGCCCTTAAACGTAGGGTAGACACTTTTTGCCTGTGCGCCAGGCAGATATTGAACCTGGAGCAAAGAAGAAATACAGAATAGAACGAGTACTTTCTTGAGAAGACTTCTTAGCATGGCATACCTCCGATTGACTCAAGCGATTGACTCAAGCGATTGACTCAAGTTGCAAAATCCTAAAGGTTTGACTCTATGAAGTCGAGAGTCTCACCGGTAGACTCAACGGCATTGGGTAAGGGGGTATCGAAATGGTGGGAACTTGTGCATATTGCAGAGGACCTATTGATGAAGCCAAAGGGCCCAGATGTTCAATTTGCAAATCCAGACACCATCTTGAATGTTGGAGAGACTTCGGTGGATGCACGAATTTCGGTTGCCCTAATAGCCCGCAAGGTAACCGCTAGTTGAAACGGAACAAATAAATTGAATCCAAGACTTAGTCGACTCGAATCAGATTACCGAGAATTGCGTAGGAGATTTGATGGTGATCCAAACATCATTATACAACCAAATGGATTACCCCCAGAGAGATATACCGTTGTCTACAAAGTTCCTTCATTGAGGCGATCCACCACAAACGAAGTTGTCGTCGTGGATCAGACAGTTGTGCAAATTGTCTTGCCAGCAACATACCCAAAAGAACGACCTTTTGTGACTAGCATTGATGTTGTATTCCACCCCAACTTTGGAACTGATCAAGCTGTTTGTATTGCAGATTGGTGGAGCCCAGCGCGATCGCTAGCCGATATTTTTGCTGAAATCGGAGAGATGCTGCAGATGCGCAAATACAACGTTCAATCACCGCTCAATGCTCAAGCTGCAGAATGGGCTGTGGTGAACGAAAAGTCATTACCAATCGGCAGAGTAGATCTTGGAATTAGCGATGTCCCGATCTCAATAGGAAAAGTCATTTCAGAAGATAGGAAGAATTAATGGCAGCCAACGAAAACTCAGAAAAGATCGTCATCACGACTGAAGATGCCAATGCGCCAAGGGCTCTTTCGGTTAGCGAGCAGATGAAGCAAGCCGAGGCCTACGCCACGATTCGTGATGTTGGGGATGCATCCACGGCGGCCAAGGGTGGCATCACACTAATTGCGATTGGAATCATGGTTGCTTCGGGCATTGTTGGCGGGTTCTTTGCCTTCGCTCTCAACAAATTGAGTGACGTTGTGGTTAATTGGGATAATCAGGAATCTTGGATCGGAAATCTGACCTTCACCTTTTTGATGGCTTTCGCAATTGGTCTAACGATTTTGATTGGGGACTCCGCTTCGGAGCGTAATTTAAGCAAGTTAGGTATCAGTGTAGCTATCGGTATTCCAGTTGCCATAGTCGTGGGACTTGCTGTTGGAGGAATCGCGCACCTTATTTATTCACCTTGGGTGAATTCGATTTATGAAAGTGCCCAAGCTCAAATTGTTATTGGTGTTATCACAAACGAGATTCAATTCAACGATTACGTGACCGCTCGATTGCATTGGGCCCGTGGAGTTGCCTGGTCAATTGTAGGGTTAGCAGCAGGATTAACTATTGGAATCGCGTCGAGATCTCTGCGGCGAATCTTGGTTACAGCTGCTGGTGGATTTATCGGCGGCTTTCTTGGTGGATTCGTTTTTGATTTCTTCACCGGCGAGAGCTCAGCTCAAGTTGTAGGTATGGTGATTACTGGACTTCTAATTGGACTATCCATGGCGTTGCTAGAACAGGCCTCAAAGACTCGCTGGATTGAAATTGTGAGCGGCGGTATGGCAGGCAAACAGTTCATCTTGTACAAGACTGATCTAACTATTGGCTCTTCACCTAGAGCTGACATCACATTGATTAAAGACCCAGCGATTCCAGAACTCGCTGCTCGCTTAACTATTCGAGGAAATCAAGCTGTTTTGGAATCAATTAATCCATCTCTGCCTGTTGCCGTTAATAGGCAAGTTGCGATGCGAGCTGTTCTAACTGATGGCGCAGAGCTAACTTTTGGTAAGTCAATCGTTCGTTATCGCGAGAAGAGCAGTGAACAAAGCGCGCCCGTAGGCGGACCAGTACGGCTTAGTTGATGGCGTTTAGATACACATCCCTTGTGCTCATCTCGTTAGCGCTCACAGGAATCACCACGGGTTCAGCCGTCGCTGAGCTTTCAGAGAGTGACCTTGCAGGAGCGGTAACAATCATCACCGAAGATGCACAAGGATCAGGTTTCTATATAAGCAAAAGTGAATTAATGACTGCCGCGCATGTTATTGGTAACGCAAGAGAAGTGCGCATAAATAGTAGAGATGGCCAGACCCAAGAGCCGGGAGAGGTCGCTGTAGTAAATCAGGAATGTGATGTAGCGATTGTTAACGTGAAAGAGACAGAGCGAGAAATATTCATATTAAGTGATGAAGCTGCATTTATTGGCGATAGCGTTTTTGCTATAGGCAGTCCTATTGGGCGGCCAGTTTTATCAGTTGGCAAAATAACAAGCGCAAATGAATTTTCAATTTCAACATCAGTACCGGTCGACTCCGGAAGTAGCGGGGGGCCCCTGATAACTTCAGAGAGAGAAGTAGTAGGAGTAGTGGTTCAGAAGAACCAAATTGGCGATGCAATCGCAGTTCCAATAGAGAAGGCAAAGGAATGCCTTGAGGAAGCGAGAAACGCAAAAGTTCTTTCGCCAACTCAACATATTCAATCCCAAGGAGTCCTGGCGATTTCCATTCTTGCAATTACGATCTCCATGATTGCAATATTTCTATCGCTACTCACGCTTTTGCGCCTTCGCGAGAAGCGTAAGCCGATAGTTATTACACTCCCCCCCGAGCAACCAATAGAAAGGTAAGAGATGGCAAATATCGATGTATTTGTTACGGATGCAGCAGGCACTCATAAGCAAGAGGTTTCACTTCCGAGCGATGCTCCACTAAATCGAGTCGTGGCCGCTTTAGTCGACCGAATGGGTCTACCACTACAGGCGCCAGATGGCATGCCGATGTCCTATAAATTCCATCATTTACAGACATCTCGCCAACTTAGAGACGATGCCACCATCGATAATTCAGGCGTTGCGGCCGGTGACACACTACGTCTTGTTCCACAGATAACTGCCGGATGAGTTTATTAAACGAGAGTAGATACGACCGACAAGAGAGAATCTCTTGGTGGGATCAATCACTCTTAAGGGCAGGCAAAGTATTAGTTGTAGGCGCTGGCGCGCTTGGTAATGAACTTGTAAAGAATTTAACTTTGCTTGGAATCGGAGAAATCCATGTGGTCGATATGGACTCCATCGAACATACAAATTTAGCACGATGCGTATTTTTTAAAGAAGGAGATGAAGGTAAATCAAAAGCTGAAGTACTTGCAGCTGCAGCCCAATCCCTAAATTCTGATGTAAAGGTTATTGGGTACGCGATGCCAGTTCAGGCGCTTGGTTCGGGATTCTTGAAACAATTCGACGCCATAGTTGGTGGTTTAGATAATCGTGAGGCCCGCTTGTGGGTAAATCGAGCATGTCGACGACTCGGAATCTTCTGGGTTGATGGTGCGATTGAAGGTTTGCATGGTGTTGTCCAGAGTTTTTGGAATGATGGAGCTTGTTATGAATGCACACTCACAGAAGTAGATTGGAAGATCCTTTCGCATAGAAGATCTTGTGCGCTTCTAGGTGTTGTTGAAATGCAACAAGGAAAGACTCCAACTAATGCCACAACTGCAAGTGTTGTCGCGGCCGTTCAAGTTCAAGAAATCATTAAATTTCTAGTTAAGAAAGAGGATCTACTTGCCCTAGTGGGTCGTCAATGGACCCTTCTTGGTGAGAGCATGAGCAGTTTTATTACGATTATTGATGCCGATGAATTTTGTTTAGCCCACGAGAACCCGGCCGAGATTGGGTATGAACTCGAGAACCCAAGCTCGCTTCGAGAGTTAGCGAAGAAAGTGCCAGCAGATGAGTTTATCGCTCTAGATTTAAATGATGACCTTCTTACAATTGAACCATGTGCACAGTGCGGCATCGGTGGCGCAACCGGGCTTCGCTCCCTATTGGGCGAAGGCGAAGGAGCGTGTAAGAAGTGTGGTGAAAAACTTATTGTTAATTCTAGAACGAGTATTTCCCCAGATGATTCAGTTTTGGATTTACCATTTGGCTCCATAACCTGGTCCAAGTGTGAATTGGTCTATGTTCGTACAAGTAGTAGCAGAATCGGCGCCCTAGTCTGGAGTAAAAGATGAGTAAGAAGGTACTAGAGAAAATCTCCATCTCAGATGAGCTCATGGAAAAGATCGAGGAGCACTGCTTCTCTGAGGTCAGCCATGAAGTAGGCGGATTCTTAGTCGGAATAATTGGTGAAGACAAGACGGAGATTAAGGGAGTTATTCCTTCTACTAAGGCTCAATCACAACAGACTTCGCTAACTTTTACACATGAAGCCTGGGATGAGGCATATCAAGCGTTAGCAAAAGATTTTCCAGATCTAAACCTTGTTGGTTGGTATCACTCACATCCTGGATTTGGTGTCTTCATGTCTGAATACGATTCCTTCATCCAACAGAATTTCTTTGGCACTAAGGGCCAACTCGCTCTTGTCGTGGATCCATTAGCGGGACGACGCGGCTGGTTTAAGTGGGGCAATGAAAAAATCAAAGAGTTGCATCAAGAGGATACCGATAAAGACGGCATCGGTGGCGAGGCCGCGGACTACACGCCAATCCCAGTTTCAAAGAGTTCAGGTAATGTTATTGGAGCAGTTCCCACTACCAAAGTAATAACTGTCATTCTGATCATGGTTCTCTCCGGTTTGATTGGATTCCTAAGTGGTCAATCAGGCAAATCAGAAGATCTCCAATTTTTAGAGAATGAAAGAGTTTCATTGACTCAGCGTCTAAGTCAGCTCTCCGCAGCCCTATTTGGAGAGTTGTTCTACCCAGTTCAAGAGAGCGACCCTGCTGCCCAGCGCTTTTATGTGAGGTACGCGCTCTCTGATAACGAGCTAAAAAGCGCAGATTATTTGGCAATAGTTGCAAATAAGTTCGCGGTTTCACCAGAAGAACTTAAGAAAATTAATCCAGGGCTTGACGAAGCTTCCGTTGCCCCAGAGTATCTAAATGTTCCTATCTCAGGCTGGAGAACAGTTCCACCAGCCATTGTTAAGGAAGAAGCGGTTGCTCAAGAGAGCGAGACTCCGACCGTTACAGCTTCGCCAACACCATCCGCATCAAAGAGTGATAAATAAAATGTCTGGGAAATTTTGTCCTCATTGCGGCGCTGCAAGAGTTGGAGCTGGAAAATTTTGTGGCGGCTGCGGTCAGGTATTCCAAGAACAACACAATTGCCCTACCTGTGGCCAGGTACTACCGCCCGGGGTTGTACTAAACAATTCACCTACTCGAGGAAAGCAAGATATGGCTGGAACTATATCGAGCGCAACGGTAGTGACTGAGCTAGGCGAAGCTAGCATCTCAGATCCACGATTAGTTTATGGATCTGGATTTTCTAAAAGTGATTGCATCAATTGTGGTTCAAAACGTAAGGCCTCAGATAAGAGTTGTAGCTTATGTAGTTACAAAGGAAGCGACTAAGAATGGTATTTATTGAATCAAACGAAGAAGTAAACATTACGTGTGCTGTTTGCAAGGCTGAAATGACCGCTATTGCCAAGTTCTGTGGCAACTGCGGTGCACCCAGGGCATATGCAACGGGTTCTGAGAGATACGAGAGGACCAGTTCTTCCGGGCGCACTCTCCCACAACAGCAATCTATTCAAGCTTCAGCCGTACAAAGTTTTCCAACGCCGCCAACTACTGAAAGCAACACCTTTTCTATCCTAGGTATTGTATTTGGCGGAATTGCCTTCCTTTTCTTACCAATCCTTTTTGGACCTGCAGGTATCGGTTTTGCAGTCGCTGCAATGATTAAGAAAGAGAAGTTGGGTGGCGCAGCAATAGGAGTATCCGTCGCAGGAACGGTTCTTGGAATGATTTTCGGCTTCTTGTTCTGGGGAGCTTTTTAGAAAGCTAAGCACGACAAGTTACCGACTCGACACGCCACCAGTCGTATTCATATCCATAGTGAGTTACGGTAAGTCCATAAACTCGTCCTTTGAGAACATCATTGATACTTCCGTATTCATTTTCTTGTGTCGAACCGCCTCTTGTGTACAGCAGTCCGAACTTCACATTAACTGAACCAGGGCAGTCACGCTTCGTCACGATGAAAACTCTGTTGCAACCATCAGAGTAGCTACTGCAAGAGAATGAATAATTCGGCGCCCATTTCCAGGCAATGTTTGGATCCTGATCTGATTGCCAATAATCATCTGGCTCCCATGAACCTGGACTATTTATGTTTCTTATCTCCTCGTCCAAACCTCGTGCTTTTGATTCAGCCTCTGAAACTCTAGAAGTTAAGTCACAAGCTCTTGTCACCTGCTGGACTAAGTCACGCTTTACTAGCTGAACAAATTGCAACTTACTTGCGCGGTCGCCGAGATTAGCTTTAAGAATATTTCCAGCCCAAGTATTCAATGTATTCACAAATTCTGAGGAATGATTAGATTCAAGGGAGAGCGCTTGCGAATAATCAAGGTAGATCGATGCAGCCAAGGTAGTGTGATTTGTGTAAACAAGGTCAACTTCGCTCTCAAGAGATGAGCATGAATTCGAAATCAGCTTGTCGGTACGTGAAGAGCTATTTAGAAGGACACCCGCAATTGTCTTGGCTGCATAATCAACCCTTACATTTATAAACCAATAACCAGCTCCACCCAATGTAAGTAGAAGAATCGGCAAGAGAACTATCGCTGCAATCTTCTTATTTATTAAGTTCCGCTTGATCTTTGGGGGAGTCTGAAAGGTTAAATTTGGTTGGCTGGGATCTGGCAGTTGGGTAGCAATTGCAGTAGGAATAACGGGGGGCTGAACCTGTACGGGACGATTTGCTCCACAGTTAGTGCAGAACCGTTCGGTTGTTGAAAAAGCTTTTCCGCAGCTCGCACAAAACTCGTAGGCTCCCAAAGTAACTCCTTATTAGTCTTGATTTACACGCCTTACATGTTCAATTCTTCGATACCGTTCGCAACAATTCAAGGGTTCGGCTCAAAAATCTGGGAATTTTCAACCTAACTGCCTTGCCGGAGAAAAGTAGGGTGATAGGGTCATGCATCGCTCTAGGGGGCAAATGCTTTGCAGTAAGTGTGGACAATTCAACGCATCAGGTACCTTTTGTACTTCTTGTGGAAATGCTCTGCAAGGTCAAGAAACTTCAGAAACACAATTCGCAGCAGTTCAGAAGGCTGATACGAACAAAAAGACAATCTTGATCGTAGGTGTCGTAGCTGGTGCGCTAGTAATAGGTCTAGTTGGTTTCTTAGTGCTACGCCCTTCACCTGCAGTTCCATATCTGAAGGGTGCATGCGCGGCTCTCACCGAGGAACTGATGGAAGATATGGGTAACGATGATAAGGAAAGCGTTGTAAATAGAGCAGAGCCACAGATACGAAGCGCATTAGCTGCTGACCCAGAACTCGCAGCACCATTCACAGACATTATCCCCGGAATTGAAGATTCGATGGACCTTAGTTCGCAATGGGCTCGATGGATGGCTCTCTATATCTCAAGCTCCTCATTCTACTCCAGCATTTATTTGAATACTGCAAGAGAAGTTCTTGACGAATTAAGTGTTCAGAATTCTCTGGTTCAGTCGCAAATTGATCGCGCTTGCACTGAATACAATTAATCTTATTGATTAGACCTAGCTCTAATCTGCCTCTCTTTATTAAGAGACGTTTAAGAGTGCTAGTCTTATCTCTTTCAGCCTTGGCCTTAATTTGTAGTGGCGCGCATGCCGTCGATATCCGACTTCTCTGTGCCAATCGAGAGACTTATGAGATCAGAGCCTCAACTGTAACTGGGAGATGTCTGAGTACTGAATTCTCTTTAGAAGAAGGACCCATTCCCCTTCCTACTCTCCCGGTACGTACTCTAAACAAGACCTTAGAAATCCGGTTCAAAGCCGCTCAAGCTGCCGCGCGTAAAGAAGGTATCGAGCTCAAAATTGTCTCTGGCTACCGGACACAAGAACTCCAGAGATGTGGTCTTAGTTTGCCTGCGCACTTCTAGATGGGACTACTAATCGATTAGCAATCAAGTTACATTTGGTTCTGAAGAGAAATAAGAAATTGGAGATGCCATGAGCACAGACCAATCCAAGATTAGAAACTGCAAATTTGAGTTCAAATGTGATGCGGATTGGGATGAACTTACTGTGGCCGCGGGACAGGATTTTGAAAAGATTAGACACTGCGGCAGGTGTAGTAAGAACGTTTATAAGGTTGAGGTAGAAGAGGAGTTAATCGCAAACATTGAGGCGGATCGCTGCGTCGCCGTTGACAACTCCTTATTAATGATTACCGATCGAGAAAAGAATCACCCAACCATTACTCTGGGGCAAATGTGGTTTGATGATGAGGTCGTTCACGATGAACAAGACTGGAATGGAAAGGAGAGTATCTTTACAAGCTGGAAGGGACTCTTACGTAAAACTAATTGGAAAATTTAGTTACATATAGCTCCCAAAAGTCACCACCGCATGAGCGTGCATCGCGCGAAGCAGATCGACCTCCTCGAACTGGCCTATTGTCGAACTCCAACCACACGCGCAATAAGCCTGGAAATACCCTCCCTCAACTGTTTTTAAAATGTATTGATGAATTTACTCAAGAATGTAAACTTTTGATTGAGTCTCGAAATTCGAGATTCATATTAACGGAATGGACTTTTTATGAGTTCTTGTGACAAATTTGAACCAGATAGAACCTAATTTGAAGAAACCGAACCAGGATTCTCTAAATATACTGGGAAGGGTAAGTGCACTCACTGTGGCAGAGTGTTTCATGCACCTTCACTCAAAGTTATAAAAGCAGCATCGGCGTCTGCAGCAGCAATGATATTTGGCGGTTTTCCTCACTGAAGTCGTTTGAGCTGGACCAATTTTTATAACAAAATCCTTCCAGCTTGTAAGCCTAGTAATCAATTGTCATCAGATTGCTAGGCTTACACAATAAGGGCGCCTCTTACTTCCTCCAGCGCAATCTGTTCTCGGTCTTAGAAGCCTTACAAGTGTATTTAGTTCCGTTCTTGCTTAATCGTTCCTCTCCCTTTTCGGATTCCTTGCGGTAAGAGCCCGCGTTAACAAGATTCTGATCTAAACTTGATTTCCAGGGAGAAGGCGAAACTTTAACTATCTTGCCGGTACTCACGCCTTTAGAAGTATTTAGTTTGGTCCCCGGGCAAGCTCCCCAAAGTCCAAGCTTGTTTAGCCGAGCTTCCTCCGCAGCAGCTCGAAGTTCGCGAGCATAAATTCCTTTACCTATTTGTTATGCGCAGTTCATCGCTTTCGGGGTGAGGCGGGCGTAAGTTGGGCGAACTAGGAGGAGATAGCTTAAGAGAATTGGTAATTGAATGTCGATCGAAGTAAAAAAGGATGCTGTATCCCGGCGCACGATTCTCAAGGGTGTGGCCAGCGGCGGTGTTGGCCTACTTGCAGGAGGAACGCTCCGCGCAATCTTCGGTAGCGATGAAAAAGCACCGACCGAAGCAGCATTGATTTCAGACCGGGTGAGATTCACAGCACGAACTAACGATGAAACGGGTCTGAATATTGCGCAAGCTCTCGCCGATGCTTATAGGGCCGAGACGGGAATTGATGTAACAATGCAGGGCTCCGGAGATACAAGTGCATTCCAGGATGGAATTTCAGATTATTTAAAGAGAAAACCCGATGATGCTTTCCAGTGGATGGCTGGTTTCCGCACAAATTTCCGCGCAGATCAGGGATTGCTAGTTGATCTCTCTGAGAATATCAAGAACCTCGGCAATCAGATCCCATCAGGATTCGTCGCGGGCTCAACAAATCCGACTGATGGTAAGCAATACATCATCCCAACGACTTGGTATCCATGGGGACTTCATTATCGCAAGTCAACATTGAAAGAAGTTGGACTTGATCCAGAGGGTCTAGATGATTGGGATGACTTTATGCAATTGCTCGAAGGAACCAAGAAGAAGGGCCTAATCGGCTACGCACTAGGTGACAAGGGTGGTTGGGAAGCGATGGGTACATTCTCCATCCTTAACACACGCTTGAACGGTTACAACTACCACGTTGATCTTCTAAACGGCCGTGCAAAGTGGACCGATCAAAAGACAATTGATGTGTTCAATCAGTTCGCGATGTTGATCCCATACATGAACAAGAACGTTCTTGACATTTCATGGGATGGTATGCGCGATCTTCTACTACAGAAGAAGTGCGGAGCGATCATGATGGGCTCGTGGTGGGCAAATGATTTTAAGGATAAATCGCAAGAAGATTACGACGACCTATGGATTGTTCCATTCCCTGAAATCAACCCAGAGTTTGGCCGCGATACTATCGATGCACCTGTCGATGGGGTCTGCGCGGCTGTCAACAGTGCGAATCCATCGGGTGGAGCTGCATTTGCTGAGTGGTGCGGTAGCGAGAACGGTATGTTGGCTGCGCAAGCTGCTGGCGATGAATCTCTATTTGCAAACTCACGTCTCGATTCTTCGGGATATGACGCATTCAATAAGCAGAAGCTTGCTCTCATAACTCAGGCTAAGGTTGTTATGAACTTCCTCGACCGCGATTGCCGAGACGACTTTGCAGGTCCAGTCATTGGTATTCAGATTCAGAACTTCTTAAAGAATCCTACGGAGATCAACAAGATCGTGGATGAAATGCAAGCAGCATGGGATGATTTGCGTGCACCAGCTTAATTTGTAGTGACCTTACGGTCTAACTGGGATAAGGTAGAGAGGTGCTAACAAGGGTGATGAGACTTAGTACTCGTCGCTGGCGACTGAGATTATGGCGGCGCTACCTATTTTGATTATCTTCTTTGTATTAAAGCGCCAGTTCGTCTCACGTTTGACGCTCGGTTCAACAAGGGGCTAAGCAATTCGAAAGTTAATCATCGATACCGATATCGGTAGCGATGTTGATGATGCGATGGCGCTAAGTGCGCTTGATTCGGTAAGTGAATTTGAGTTACTTGGAGTTACTTGTGTTTATGGCGATGTTGAGTTGCGCGGAAGGATTGCGCTTAGTTATTTGGGGGGCAGAGACCCGGTTTATAAAGGCGAGGCTCGGCCGTTATCGGGGGGTGAACCTTGGCACTCTGGGTTAGAGGGAAGTTTGCTGGGGGATTTGAGCGGATATCGCGCCTTGGATGGCGGAGTTGATTTTCTCTTGCGCGCGATTTCGCAGTTTTCGGGAGAGGTTGAGATTCTTGCGATTGGTCCGCTAACGAATATTGCAGCTGCGATTAGTCGAGATCCGAGTTGGTCTGGGAAAGTTAAGTGTTTATATGTGATGGGCGGGGATTTTGCGCGCGAGTTTGCCGAACATAATTTCAAGTCGGATGTAAAAGCAGCTCAAGTTGTTTTTGGTTCTGGGATAAGAGTTGATGTGATGTCACTTAACATCACGCGCCAAGTTGCAATTGAGATAGCGGCATTTGATTTTCTCGGGCAATCTTCGCTTGGAAAAGAGATCAAGCAGTGGGCGGAGCATAAATCGCTTGCTTTTAACAACCCGCATGATTTGATGGCGCTTTTGATGGCGAGCGAGGCTTCGTTATTTACATTTAGCGGCGAAGGTGTTGTGACTGTTAGCGATACTGGGATGAGTGAACATCGCGTGGAAGTGGGCGGAAAACAGCGGGTAGCCACCGGTCTTGATGTTGAGCGAGTAAGGCAACGAGTGCTTGAGGTGCTCCAAGGCGATAAGAGATAGTCTCGCCGCCATGAAAGCAATTCATATAACTGAGTTCGGTGGGCCGGAAGTAATGAAGTACGTCGATCTGCCCGAACCCGTTGCGACGGGCAGTCAAGTTGTTTTGGATGTGAGTGCGATCGGAATCAATTACGCAGATACGCACCAGGTTGAGAACTCTTATCTATCCTCACAGAAATTGCCATTAATCCCAGGCATGGAAGTTGTTGGGAAGATGCCAGACGGAACTCGCGTCTTGGCGCTCGCTTCAACCGGGGGATATTGCGAAAAGACTTTAGTAAATCCAAAAACTGTGATTCCACTTCCCGAAGCGGTTAGCGATGGCGCAGCGCTTTCGATGATGGTGCAAGGAACGACGGCTTACATGATTTTGAAAACTATGGGACATGTGAAGGCGGGCGAGAGCGTTGTTGTGCATGCTGGGGCCGGCGGAGTTGGGTCGATTGCAATTCAACTTGCGAAGTTGTGGGGCGCGTATGTAATCGCAGTAACTTCATCGGATGAGAAGAAGAAGTTGTGTAAAGAGCTGGGCGCGGATGTTGTTGTCGATGCCGGGGAAGCAGATCTAAAGGCAGCGTTGATTGCGGCCAATAATGGCAAGCCAGTTGATTTGGTTTTAGAGATGGTGGGCGGAACTACATTTGATCAATCGCTAGACGCTTTGGCGCCTTTTGGTCGGATCATCTTCTACGGAATGGCTTCGCGTAAACCGCCGAAAGCTTTGCAACCTGGTGCGTTAATGACAAAATCACAGACGCTAAGTGGATTTTGGTTGGTAAATGCGCTTACAAATAAAGAGTTGATGGCAGAAGTTTTCATGGATCTATTTGGAATGATAATTAGTGGAAAATTGAAACCGATTGTTGGAGCGACATATCCATTGTCAG
>VGAE01000015.1 GCA_016870975.1 Actinomycetota bacterium | reverse complement strand
ACTTCCGTGCAGGACATGCTCATGCCGGAGTTCTAGTGCTTCTTGCAATCGTGGGCCAGATAGTTCTTGATGAGTCTAGGTTTAGCGAATCGATTACTTGGGCGCTCAGGATTGGATTGTTTGCAGCGCCATTGTTGATTTCTGGTGGTTTCTTCGGGGGCGCCCCACGTAAAGCAGGCGCTTCGACGACACCACTCATCAGGCTGATACCACTTGGCGCGATAATTCTTGCCATAAGCACTGTGGGTGTAGGTGTTAGTCTACTTATCTGAAAACTTGGGTGTGAGTTCAGGGCGTGTGAATGCGCCTAATCGGGCAACGGGCAGAAAAGCGGGCAGAATATTTCTATGCCTGGTGGGGGCTAAATGAATAAGTTCAAAGGGCAAAGTTCTAAAACTCGTTCGAAAAAAGTTGATACCAAGGCGAAATTCAATCAACTATTCCCGTACATGAAAGAACAAAGAACTCTGCTTTTAGTCGCTACTGCTTTCTCTTTAATTAGCGCGGTTGTAAATCTGGCACAACCACTTGTTGTCGGTCGAATCATTAGCACAGTGCAAAAAGGCGAACCGGTGCAAACTCTGGCTTTGTTGCTTGTAGCAATCACAATTGCATCTGCAATGACTAATGGTGCAATGTATTTTGTTTTAGCTAAAGCCGGTGAGGGCGTTGTATTTTCGGCAAGGCGGAAACTTTCGGCTAAATTACTTCGGTTGCCAGTACAGGAATACGATCTCAGAAGAACTGGAGACTGAGTTTCAAGAGTTGGCTCCGACACCACTTTACTTAGAGCAGCATTGACTCAAGGTCTTATTGATATTGCTGGTGGCACATTGATATTTGTTGGTGCGGTTGTGGCAATGGCGCTCATTGATTGGCTATTACTTTTAATGACGCTGATGATGATTTCTTCCGCTGTGGCTGCAATTGGTTTTCGTTCACGACATCTTAAGTTGGCTACTAAAAAAACTCAAGAGCGAGTAGGTGACATGTCGGCCGCTGTAGAACGAGCGTTATCCGCGGTTAGAACGATCCGCGCAGCGAGAGCGGAAACCAGAGAGTCGGAACAAATTGAAAAGGATGCGTATGAAGCATTTCAACAAGGAGTAAAAATTGCTCGAATCAACGCTTGGATAACTCCAATCGGCGGACTTGCAGTTAATGGCGCGTTCGTAGTTGTACTGGGCATTGGCGGATACCGAGTTGCCACCGGTGAAACTGAGGTTGCATCTTTGGTGACTTTCATCCTTTTGATGTTTCTCTTGATACGCCCAGTCGTGCAGTTCTTCAGCGCTTATTCATCTGTCCAATCAGCGCTGGGTGCTATGGCTCGCATTCAAGAGATTCTTGATCTTCCGCTTGAAAGTAGTGATGACGAAAGAGAGTTAACTTCTGGCCGCGAAGCCATCAATGACATAGCTATCGAATTCCGCAGAGTGAAATTCAATTACCCAGTTAGAACAGAAATCAACGAGGTTGGTGAATCAACCATCACCGAACCTAAGGAGGTTATTACAGGTGTTTCATTCAAAATAAGGCGAGGCACAAGAGTTGCAGTAGTTGGTCAATCCGGCGCCGGCAAATCAACTATTTTTAACTTAATGGAGAGATTCTATGAACCAACTGCCGGAGAAATTCTTCTAGATGGTCAACCGATTCGATCTTTGTCGAGATCAGATCTTCGCGGTCAAATGGGGTATGTCGAACAGGATGCTCCCGTACTTGCGGGTTCAATTAGAGAGAATCTATTGATTGGATCGCCGCAAGCATCTGATAAAGACTTGAAACGTGTTTTAGCTAGAGTAAATCTAACTGCTGTACTAAAGCGCGATAAACGCGGGTTAGATGCTGAAGTTGGCGAACAAGGCATCATGCTATCGGGAGGTGAACGTCAAAGGCTTGCTATCGCGAGAACGCTATTAGCTGCGCCGCCAATATTGCTGCTGGATGAATCTACATCCAGTCTAGATGGATTAAACGAACGTCGCATGCGAAAGGCAATCGATGCGGTTGCTCGAAATCGAACCATGATTGTCATAGCTCATCGGCTTTCCACTGTGATTGATAGCGATCAAATTATTGCCATTAATGACGGAAAAGTGGTTGGTTCGGGAACGCATAAGCAACTGCTTAGCAGCACTCCGCTATATAAGGACTTGGCTGCAACTCAAATGCTCGACTAGTGTGAAACTGTCAAGATTTGGTGTTCCCATTACCGTTAATACTCTCACTCGAATAACTCCATTTTTTAAATACAATCTTGCCATGGCTGAGAAAAAAGTAATGGGTCACGGCCATGAGAATGCACTCGTTGCCTATTTCCGCAAGAAATCCGGCTTATAGGGCGACTCTTCCAAACGGCTCTCAATATAAGTTGTAGCAGCGTATCCCCAATGGTGACCAAGAGTCCTCTTCAAAAGGACTTAATGATTATGGTCATTACTGCTAGTAAGGACTTGGCGAACATCCTCTAAGTTCACGTCTTTCATTTCTTTATCTATTTTATTAATTTTTCCAAAAACATACTATAAATATTGAACTTTTCGGGGAAGACTTAAGGGCAGTGAGGGCAAAAAAAGGGCAGGGGCTTACCGTATTTGTTTTCAAATACTTCAGTAAATTGCATCAAAACGATAAGAAATCAGATTTGTTTAACGCTAATTTCGATTTTACACGCTCACTCGAAGTTTTATGCTTAAGACGATTTGAAGGAGAAGTTTGTAGATGACTTTATCTCGGCTTGGAACAAGTTTATGAACGCTGATTGCTTTGATTAGAAAAGGTTTTGTTCGCAAGCGTGAATGGTTCTAAAGACTGGTTTTAAATTGAGACGCAATGGATGCTCTGGCATAATTGAAGGTCCAGCGGTTCAATTTGAAAGGTTCAAGAAATGTCTGAAGTCGAAGTGGTTATTAAAGAGGCGATATCAGCTCGTGATACTTTTCGAAATTGGCGACCTGCAGACATAGTCCGCCTTCTCAATGAAGTTGCGGATAATCTAGATGGAGCAGCATCCGAACTCATAAAATTGGCAATGCACGAAACTAATTTGCCAGAAGTTCGTCTTACCGGTGAAGTTTCCAGAATGTCGGGTCAATGGCGGCATATGGCAGCGGCGCTAAATAAGGGTGAAAATCAAAACGTAGTTAAGGACCCGGCTGATAATTCTTTACAACCGCCCCGACCAGACCTTAGAAAGACATCTCTTCCAATTGGAATTGTTGGAGTTTTTGGAGCGAGTAATTTTCCATTTGCCTTCGGAGTTGGTGGATGCGATACCGTATCGGCAATCGCGGCCGGTTGTCCTGTAATAATCAAATCACACCCCGGACACCCTCAAACTTCTAGGAGAGTGTTCGAGTTGATATGCGAAAGTGTTAAAAAAGCTGGTGGACCAACGGGTCTCGTAAACTTGGTTGAGAGATTTGATTCAGGTATTGATTTGGTCAAAAATGAGGAAGTTAGCGCTGTAGCGTTTACTGGATCGACGATGGGAGGCCGAGCATTATTTGATCTTGCACAATCTAGAAAGAATCCAATTCCATTTTACGGTGAGTTGGGAGGCTTGAATCCGATTTTCGTCACAGAGGAGGCGGCGAAGGCGCAGAGCCAATCAATTGCAAAGGGATTTCTAGAATCGGTGAGCATGGGATCTGGTCAATTTTGCACCAAGCCTGGTTTTCTTGTGACTATAGGTGCGGTGAAGATAAAGGAGGAGATACTTAATCTGATTTCCACTACGAAGACTCATCTAATGTTAAATGAGAGCATCCGTGCCGCATATGAAAACAATTTACAAAATTATTTAGATCTTGGGTTTGCGAATCTACTTGCCAGAGCGCAATCGACAGATGACAAGGTTGAGCCGACAACAATAATTGAGATTTCTGGATCTGACTTACTTGCAAATGTTAATGAAGCCTTGCAGGAGATATTCGGACCAATGGCGGTCATCGTTGATTGTGCTGATACCAATGAGTTACTTCAAGTCGCTCGGGCGTTTCATGGAACTCTGGCATCTGGAGTCCATGGTGAACCAACCGATAACGTTATTGAGAATGGGCTATTAGCTGCACTGGAGAGAATTAGCGGTCGAATAATTTGGAATGGCTGGCCGACTGGCGTTGCTGTGACTTGGGCGATGCACCACGGAGGTCCTTATCCAGCGACCACAAATCCACTTTTCACATCAGTTGGAGCCGATAGCATGAAGCGCTTTCGCCGTCCGATTACCTATCAGAACTTCCCACAAGCTCTGTTGCCGGTGCACCTTAGGGACTAACAAAAGATTCTCTTTAAACATCTGAAAGCGTATTTATTCTCTCAAGTTAAATACTTTCACCTAGATAATCTAAGGCTAGTACACCATAGAATTTCGTGGCGCAGACAAGGCTCTCGGCACTGACCCACTCATTATTGGAATGAGCACTCTGATATCCCGGGCCGAAATAAAAGGATGGGATACCAGTTTTTGCTACGAAAATATTAGCGTCACCGACGACTCTCTTGCCAATTATTTTCGCTTTGCGTCCAATCGCAATCTCGCTGGAACGAAGAGCGGACTGAAGCACAGCTTCACTCATGGATATTTCGAAAGGTTCACGTGACATCAGGAAATCGACGCTAAATTCCAAGTTGCCTGCTTTCGCAATCGGAGAAACTAAGTCAGTAATCAAATGCCTCATCTCGGCCTCGGTCTTCCCCGGGAGCCATCGAATAGTTCCTTCAATTATTGAAAGTTCGGGGGTTCGATTGTAGTAATCACCAGCCTGTACCAGGCCAATATCGATTTTCTCTTTTCCGCATAAAGGATGGCTGGGACCATTGTCCATTCGCTGTTGTAATTCGTAGAGGCTATCGATTACTCTTGAAACAAATCTGATTGGGTTTATTTCAAAAGTTATGTTGTTGGTATGAGTAGCTCCTAGCTTAGATTTGATTAAAATTCGAAAAACTCCCGAGCCAGTGCTCATAGTCCAAAGTTCACTATCACCCTCGGCAATGACTATCGCATCTCCTTTTAACACTCCCTCATTTATGTCTTCACACATCGCAATTGGTCCATCTTTCGCTGCTGCAGAATCCTCGTGACCAACTACAGCGGCGATCCACAAGTCGCCCGCCAACTTAGTGCCCGATAACTTAAATGCACGAACCATCGCAAGAAGTGCGGCTAAACCTCCTTTCATATCCTCAGATCCGCGACCAAAAACTTTTGATTCATCAATTCTTGGGGGCCATGAGTCTCCAATTGGAATGGTGTCGAGATGGCCATTAAATATCAGAGATCCCGGGCCGCCCGATCCTGCGAGGCGACCATATATATTGAATCGAGAATCTGATACTTCGCGCTCGAATATTTCAAGCCCTAGCGATTCGAGTTCTTTTGCGTAGACAGAGCAGATTTCTGCTTCCGCCAAAGTCTCACTTTTTACTTTGACCAATTCGAGAGTCTTCTGGGCGATCCAATCTTCTTCAACGTACTCGAAGAATCGAGGCATCATCTCTTTTCCTTCCCTGCGCCAATTAAAATTGAATTTAGGAGCTCTGGATCGGTAACTCCCTCGCAAGCGACTACAAGCACGTGGCTGGTTGAGTTGATGCCGAGCTCGCTGCACATTATCGGGTCGCGCATCGTTCTCAGAAAACCTGCGAGCGCAGCAATCCCGGTTTCCCCTATCGGCAATAACTCATTTCCAAGATATCCATTCTCCAAATCGAGTAGTGTCTCAACCGCAGTTTCATCAGAGATGGTTAAAGTAGCGAAGACTTCAGTTCGTAAGATTGGCCAAGATACTGATGAGGGTCTTGCTACAACTAAACCAGTCATCATTGTTTCACCTTGAATTCGAGTGGCACTGGCTCGTCCAAATTGGATACTGCTGGCGATGCAATCCGAATACTCAGGCTCAACAACGATTACCTTAGGGAGATTCTCATATCGCCCAATCTTGAAAGTGGCCGCGATAGAGGCAGCAAGTCTGCCACCACCGCCACCTACATAGATATGGGTTATTGGAGAATCAACTTGCTGCAATACTTCTTGAGCAAGTACCGAGTAACCATTCATTATTAATTGGGGAATATCCTCAAAGCCATCTTGCACGAGATTCGAGACCACTATATCTCCTCTTACTTCACTCTCCTTGGAGCAGATTGCCACGGCGTCATCGAAACTTGCTGCAACTTCGATTACCGTAGCACCGAGTGATTTAATTCTCTTCTTGCGAAATTGTGAGGTACTAGCGGGACAATAGATCCGGCAAGTTGCGCCCAAGCGGCTTGCAACCCAAGCTAACGCATAACCATGATTGCCAGATGTGGCACAGGCGAAAGTAAGGTCCTTCAATGCGTTTTGCGACCTCTCTTTAAATAGCTCATTGGCAGTTAAATGGACTGACAGGTTCTTCTTGATCACTCGCTTACTTATCTCAATCGCGGCATTAGCAACGCCTAATGGTTTGAAGCTGCCTCCGGCAAACCGATCACCTTCATATTTACATGAAAGCTTTTCTAAGCCAAATTTCGAGGCTAGGGAGGCACAATCTAAGAGGGAAGAAGGACGATATTCCGGAATCTGGCGGATATTTTCTAGGGCGCTATTAAGACTAGTCAAACTAATCAAATGTGAATAGGAAGCTTCGATATCTTGAAAACTTCGGTTTTTTTCGATTTTTTCACTCATGGTATAAAGAATCTGGGTAGCATTTTCATCGAGCTAGATTTTTTGCGATTGCGAATAACTCTGGAACAGTTAAGTCAATCTTCTTCTTAGTTAGTTCTGACTTGGGCATAGATACGCTGATTGAATCGATTGGTGGAAATTGATTATTTATTGAAACTGCAATACACGAAAATCCAATTATAGATTGCTCGTGCTCTATCGCGTAACCTTGGGAGATTGTTCTGGCAATTTCTAATTCCAGTTCGTCCAGGTTTGCTACAGTCTTATTAGTCAATTTCACAAAAGGCTCTTTATATATCTGGCGAATGTCTTCCATATTGCGATGAGCCAAAATGACTTTGCCAAGTGATGCGGCATATGCAGGAAGTGATCTACCGATTCGTGGATACTTTCGGAGATTCCTGCTCGATTCAAAACTTGACAGATAGATGACGTTGTAGCCATCAAAGCGTCCGAGATTTATGGTCTGACCGAACTTGTCTCTGAAGTTAGACATAAGTGGCAGCGCTTGATTGGCGATTGCGTCAGCCTCTAGGAATCGTGCCCCTACCTTCAATGCCTTAAGTCCAACAGCGTAACTATTATTTCCTTCGGAGTATGTAACCCAGCCTCGATCAGTCAAAGTCCGCAAGATTCCATGAAGACTTGATTTAGGGATGCCTGAGGCTCTGCTTATGTTGCTGAGATTAAGACTCGTGTTGCTATCAGCTAGTATTTCAAGAATTTGAACTGCTCGTGCTGATGACTTTACGGCTCGTGACGGAGCCGAACTCCTCTTTACTCCGGCGGAGTTGTTCACAGATATGTCCTTCCAACGCAACGAGAATTCTTGACAAGAGCATTGCTCGCATCTACGTTGGGCCTAGTCTAGTGGAATAAATTTCACCGTTGTGAACAGAACAAATGGGGTTTCGAGGGGAGCAGAATGAATCTGGCGCCAAGTGGACTTCTTTTCTTCCCCATCACACCGTTTCACGATGATTCAACAATAGATCTTGATGGCCTTGAGCGTCATTTGGAATCTGGGATTTCTCATTCCCCGGGTGGCGTCTTTGTTGCATGTGGTGCCGGTGAGTTCCACTCCTTGAGCGAAGGCGAAGTTCAACAAATCGCCCAACTAACAGTAGGCGTTATAGATGGGCGAGCGCCAATCTTCTTGGGTAGTGGAGGCTCAATCCAAACGGCCAAGAACATCTCGCGATTTGCGAAGGATGTTGGAATTTCTGGCCTATTAGTCTTCCCGCCCTACATGGTCAGCCCATCCCAAGAAGGCTTGAGGCGTTACTTCTATGAGCTAGCAGAAGCTTCAGATCTACCACTTATCGCATATAACCGTCCGGGTTCCATTCTCAATTTAGACCTTGTGATTGACTTATTGCAAATTGAAAATCTAGTTGGCATCAAGGATGGACTCGGTGAGATGAACTTTGTCGCGGATATGATGAAGACAACTCGCAATTGGGAGACGCAAATCAAATCAAGCAGGGCAATCTCATTCATGAATGGAACTCCGACGGCAGAGATATCTGCCCTTAAGTTCCGAGACCTTGGAATACTGACTTACTCTTCTGCGGTTCTCTCTTTTGTACCGGAAATTTCAGTAGCGTTTTACCAGTCTTTACTAGTAAATAATGATGAGATGACTACGCAACTGCTCAAGAATTTCTATGAACCGCTTGCTGACTTGCGCGACGAGGTCGAGGGTGGTGCAATCTCCATTATCAAAGCCGGCAATCGGATTCTTGGCAAAGATTATGGTGGTGTTAGAGCACCGTTGTTGGATTTCAACGGCGACCAGATGGTCAGACTGAATCGGATCATCAAGTCGGGAATGGAATTGATAGACTCTTAAAGGTTTCTATTCCGACTAAATGAAAGAGTGCGGTAGAGAAATGGCAACGCGAGATCTCCCTTTTTTTGGGAGAATCAATGATTCGCATACGCACGTCTGGCTGGGTCAACAACTTAAGAATCGATCAGCTCGAGATACGACTATCCCCCCCGCAGGGGAGGCTGAGTCATTGTTGGAGCTGATGGATGCCCATGGAGTGGGATGCGCAGCGATTGTCACGCCGACCACTTTGGGCTTTGACAACTCATTGACTTTGGAATTGTCACGAACTTATCGAGATCGCTTGGTCCCAATAGTGCGAATTGACCCATATGCAATCGATATAGAAGTTCACGTGAATAAGTTGCTGGCACAGGGTGCAAGAGGATTTCGAATCAGTACAAATCTCTCCACAGATGGCAAGCCTCTAGGCGATTCAGCCGTCAAACCACTAGCGAGAATCCTTAGCCGCGAGCAGGTTCCACTATTGGTCCATTGCAATTTCAATCAACTTCACCTTGTTAGAGATCTAGCTGAAGAGAATCCAGATCTAACTATCCTCATCGACCATATGGCAAGAGCCGTCGGAGAAGTCGATGTTGAGGATGCAAAATTCATCAATCTAACAGGATTAGCCAATTACGAAAACGTCAATATAAAGATTTCAAGCACTAACTACTTTGCGAAAGATCCGATCAGACACTTGGACCTAATTCCATATGTAGTGAGGCTACTTTCAGCCTATGGTGAAGCAAGATTACTCTGGGGATCAGATTGGCCGCTTTCTGAAGGCGGATCGCAATACCGTGCTTCCTTCGAGCCATTGCTTATTATGAGTAAAGAAATTGGAAACCGGGCGCTCCAGCAGATTTTTGTAGATAATTTCAATACACTATTTCAGATTCACCAAGAGAAAATCTAAGGACAGGAGTGTAAATGAGAAGAGTTCTGAAGTGTGGAACCCTGTATGACGGCTCGGGAGATGCTCCGAGGCAGGATCTAGCCGTTTTTCTTTTGGGCGAGGTAGTTGAGAAAGTCGTTCCTTGGAGAGATGCAAAGATTAACGATGGAGTCTTGGTGGTTGATTATTCAAATCAAGTTGTAACTCCTGGATTTATTGATGCGCATGTGCATCTGGTTTTTACCTGTCAGGAGAATCATGATCTAGGTCGAGAGATTCTAGAGAAGTCTTCGCGCGAGGAACTGATGGCGGTTGCATTACGAAATTGCGCCGATAGCCTTTTAGGTGGGGTAACGACCGTTCGAGACCTAGGCGATATTGGCTATGTGACAGTAACGGTTAGAAATTTGGTCAATAAGGGAATCATGCCGGGGCCATCTATTTTCGTCGCTGGGCCTCCGATTACTACGACTGCGGGCCATCTACACTTTTGTAAGAACACGGCAGATACCGTGGAGGAAATTCGCAAAGCTGTTCGGAATTCATGTGAGCAAGATGTTGATGTGATCAAGGTTATGGCAAGTGGCGGAAACATGACTCGAGGCTCAAATCCGATGATGCCGCAGTATGAGGTCGAGGAGCTGCGAGCTCTCGTGAATGAGGCTCATAGGTTAAAGCGGCGAGTCGCGGCTCATACGTTGGAATCCGAGAGCATCAGAAGGGCGATTGCGGCAAAAGTCGATACTTTGGAACATTGCACATGGCGCGGGCTAACCCCAGAAGATAACGATCCGCAGCACTTAGTGGACCTGCTTAAGGACTCAGAGACGATGGTCACCTTGACTCTTGCTGGGATTCACAGATCGCTTCTTGGCGTGCATTCAGGCTTGTCTGAAATCATTATCTCTTCATCGATGGCCGCATCGCCGACGGGAAAACTCAACCAAGATTTTGCGTGGACTAAAGCTTTGATTAAGAACAAGATAGATGTCGCTTTAGCAAGTGATGCCGGGGTTCGATTCACCTCATTCCGCGACTTCAACGAATCGGTAGAGGCTGCGATAGTTGCTCTAGATATAAAACTTGAGCAAGCCATATCGATGGCTACTCAAGTCGCGGCAAAGGCGCTTGGAATATCTGAGACAGTTGGGACTATCCAGACTGGAATGCAGGCAGATTTAAATGTTTTCGAAAAACCAGGTAGTGGAAGAAACCTTGGAAAGATTAAAGATGTCTATCGCAAGGGCAGTCGGATCGTTGCCGATGCGAACCTAGTGTTCCCAGCAGAAGAGGCCTTTGGAACATTAAATATCTCCACAGGGCAAGAGGGATCTTGAGAAGACTTAGAGTCGCATCGGTCACCGCACCAGCCCTAGAAGCGCAAGAGAATCAAACCACGGGGGAGATTCTCGATCACGCTATTGAATCTTGGAGTAGCGAAATAGCAAAAGTCCTTCTTGATGCACCAGATTTGATCGTGCTCCCTGAACTTTGTGATCGCCCAAAGGTGGGATCGATATCTGAAAAAAAGCAGAATGAAATTGCCACTTCAAATGATCCACGATTTCTAAAATTCTTGGCCGAGACGGCGCGGAAGCATCGAGCCTATATCGCCTTTCCAACGTACCGCATGGATAAAGAAGGTCTTCTCTGGAATTCTTGCATCATTTTGGATCGCAGAGGCGAACAGGTCGGTTGTTACGACAAGAATCATCTAGTTACCATGGAGAATGTTGAGCGCAAAATTGAATATGGCGAAGAGATTGCTGTATTCGACCTGGATTTTGGAAGAGTTGGAATCGCAATCTGCTTTGATTTGAACTTCACAGAATTGCTGGAGAAATATCGAAAATCAGGTATTGAGATTCTTATTTTTCCATCTGAATATCATGGCGGTCTGATGCAAGCTTATTGGGCATATCAGCTCAGAACCTATTTCTTAAGCTCTATTAGACCGCCGGCGCCATCAACACTTCTTTCTCCTCTAGGCGAATTGATTGCAACAAGTACCAACTATTTTAACTTCTTTAGTCATGAGGTGAATCTTGATTACATTGTGATACATCTTGATGGCCACTTTGAGAAACTATCCCTGATAAAGATGAGATATGGTTCCAAGATTAAGGTTGTTGATCCTGGAAGGCTAGGAGCAGTAATGATCATAAGCGAGAGTGATGCAGTTAGTGCGACGGATTTGGTAAGAGAATTTTCCCTTACTCTATTGGATGATTACCTAGATGCCTCACGCATTCACCGCAACAAGAGATTATCTAAGTAGATGAATTGGCAGGGCGTGGTTTCTGAAAGCCATGTCCATGTAGCGCGCTCGAAATTTCCTTCAGTCGAGAAATATCTGCGGGATATGGAGATTCTGGGTATCTCGCGTGCTGTCTTATCACAGAATATCGGCAATCTCGACCATGAGTATTTGATAGATGTAGCTCAGGCCAATTCTGATAAATTCTGTGCAATCTTGATGTTTGACTACGACAAGCAAGATGTGACGGCACAGATTCGCACCTATGCCGAAGAGTCACAGGTCGTAGGGGCACGATTGTTTGCTGAGACCGGCTCAAAGAGCAATAAACCGCTCTCGATTTGGCAGAGTATATTTGAGAATGACTGGGTCGCATCCGTTAGAGGACCGCTTAGTGAGATTCGATCAGATCACTTTAAAAGAGTTCTCAGAGAGTTCCCTAATCTGCGGATTCGCATTGAACATCTTGGCTCATTCTTGTATGCCAGGGATAGTGAATCGGAATTTCAGACTTTATTGAAACTTTCTGAGCATTCAAATGTGTATCTGATGTGGGCCGGCTTTTACGCTTATTCAAATGGTGAATACCCGTATCTGGATACGCAAAGCTATTTACGCAGACTGCTCGACGCTTACGGTTCAGATAGGGTCATGTGGTCGGGAGACTGGAATGCAAATATCTCTGAAGGCGACCCAGATATGTGTCGGAATTCTATGAAGCTCTTCACCTCAAGACTTTTGCTGCCTGAACTAACTGACCAGCAAATTAATGACTTGATGAGTCAGACTGTGATGAGATTCTTGAATTGATAGTCGATTAAGATTGGGAGAGATAGTCAACCAAATAATCCTTGTTTGCGAAAAGACCAGGTAAGCCACCAGTGTGCACAAACACCACGGTGTCAGTCTTCCCGATTCGGCCTGTCGCGGCGTAATCCATCAATCCGGCAAAAGCTTTTCCAGAATAAATTGGGTCAAGGATAATCCCTTCATTTGATGCAAGAAACTTCATGGCGTCCATGGATTTTGGAGAAGGGACCCCATACTTCTCACCGACATAATTAATGTCGTTTGCTATCAGAGACGGATCTATGGGCTTATTGAAACCTATCAATTTTGCCGCAGAGGTCATGACTTTCTCAATTTCATCTTTGGGGACATAGGCCTCATGCTTCGAATTTAAGGGATTGATACCAACTACTTTGGTGTCCCAGCCCAAGATCTGAGAACCTAAGAGGAGTCCGGCTTGGGTACTTGCCTGCGACGCAGATAAGATCCAAGTGGGCTTTTGGTCATTTCCCAGCTGATCAGATAATTCGAAAATAATCTCTACGCACGCGACGGCGCCCAAGATAAGACTCTCCGTAGCGCCCATCCCAGATATGTACGGCTTACCTCCGCGGGCAATCTCATTTTCAGCTAACTTCTGCTTAGCTTCTGTACTACTTTCTTCAGGGCTTATGGGAGAAATCTCACAGCCAAGGAGATGATCTATTAGTAAGTTTCCCTGCATTTGATCAAAATAGTGGTCCCGTTTTGGAGTAAGAAACACTTTGAGTCCTAACTTCGCTCCAGCTGCAGCAATCTGTCTTGAGTGATTCGATTGCGAAGCAGCTCCTTGGATTACACAGGTAGAGCCAACAGCTAAAGCCTTACCAAGAACGTATTCATGTTGGCGAACTTTATTGCCACCAAAAGCAAGGCCGGTACAGTCCTCGCGCTTTACAAACAAAGCACCAATCTTTAGTTTGTCAGCTGATCTGAGACATCGATCGAGAGGCGTAGGCAAGTGTGCAAGACCAACTCTTGGAAGTTTAGCTAGCCTCTTGCGAAAAGTTTGCTTGACGCGATTAGCGCGAAAATCTTCTAATGCGCTCACTTTTCTCTCACAATCTCACTTGCATCCTTGGAGGCAAGGACAACTATGTCCAACTCAACGGGGGAGTTTCCCGGAAGAGCTGCAACCCCAATCGCGCTTCTTGCATGCTTGCCCTTTTCGCCAAGCACCTGTACGAAGAGCTCAGAGGCTGCATTTACTACGATTGGTTGTTCGAAGAATTCGGGCTCAGAAGCAACAAAGCCAAGCAATTTCAAGATTTGTCCAACATTCTCCAGACCGATATCTGCCTCAATCTGCGAAAGGAGATTTATTGCGCAGATTCGAGCAGCCTCTCTACCTTGTTCCACAGAAAGGTCTTGGCCCAATTTTCCTTGAAGCTTTATGGAGCCATCGACTTGAGCCGTCTTGCCTGAAAAATAAAAAATATTCCCTGAGTGAGTGCTAGTCACATATTCATACTTAGGAGTTTTCATCTCTACTAGCTGAATCGCAGCATATTCGAGTGACTGTCTGATTTGAGAATTCATAGTTCCACTATATCGCGGACAAAAAGTAATTTATTTGTTCATGAGTGTGAAATCACTAAGTCTAACAATGCTAGCCCGCAAGGCAATCCTTGATTTGAACGGTTCTATATAGTTCAATGATTCAATCAGGTCGATTTGAAGGAGTTTCAATGGGCAACATTTTCGCAAAAATGAAATGGCCAGAGATCAATCAAGCAGCTGCCGAAAATCGTGTTGTTGTTATTCCCGCGGGGACTCTTGAAGACCATGGTTTACACATGCCAGTCGATACTGATGTGGTCATCGCGGAGGAAATTTGCCGGAGATTGACTACGAAGATGTCAGATGTGACCGTCCTCTTTCCACCAATAATCCATGGTTATAGCCCCCACCATATTGATGGACCGGGAGTGATTACCATTCGTTGGGATACTTTCATAGAGTCAACTTCGCAGATTCTATCTAGCCTGGGCTATCACGGATTTCGCAAAGTGCTGATTGTAAATGGGCATGGCAGTAACGTCCCAGTTTTAGATGTAGCGACCCGACAGGCGAATGTTCAAAATCCAGATATGCAGTGCGCATTTACATCATGGTGGAGCTTGAAGGAGGTTCAGGATGTTGTTCGAAAGTTCCGGGAATCGAATTGGACAGGGCATGCTTGCGAGCTTGAAACCTCCGCGTATTTAGCGATTGCTGATGAATATGTGGACATGAGCAAATCTGTAGAGGATTTCAATCCATATTTGACGAAGCACTTCTGGTCTGATTTGGCCTCTCAAACCCCAGAAGGAGAGGATTTTGCTAATCCGATTAGCCTAAAAGAGTATTGGTCGACGCTCTGTGAGACTGGAACTATGGGCGATCCATCAAGTTCTACAGCAGAGAAAGGCGAGTTGATGCTGTCTACCGCCGCTCGAGAGCTCGAAGAGATAATTGTGGAGCTGCGCGCGCGTCCGATCAGGCCACGGAAGAAGCATCAAAGTCAGGAGGCGCAAGAGAGAAACCAAAGATTACATGGGGAAATTCCACGATTCACCAATTGATGTCTTAGTGAAATCCAAAAGTGACACGAGAGAAGGAGTTGAGAAATGAGATTATCTGCAAGGTATTACCGAATGTACCCCAAGCACTCTCCTCTCGGCTATCAAGAAGATCTATTGGAGCTATCGAGATCAGATACCGCTTTACTTATTGTGGACGTGTATGGAAAAGGATTTGAACCATCAGATTTAATTGATTCCAATCTGCCAAGTTTCTACGAGCCAGAACCGGAAAGTGATCGAATAGTTAGCGAATTAATCCCTAACGTTAAAGAGGCGGCTCTCAAAAATGATATGAAAGTTTTCTACCTCACAAATTATCTCTCAAGTGCACTCAATGAGAACAATGAATGGCGACAGATGTCGATTCGAACTTGTGGGGTTGATGTTTTGGATACATGGACAGAGCCAAATGACATCTTGAGGCATTCTAAAGTTATAGCCCCTGGCAAAGAGTCAGTCTTGATCAGGAAGCAGATGTACAGTGGATTCTTCGAGACGGAGTTAGAGAGCGCACTTCGCAATTCAGGGATTAAAAATCTGATTGCAGTTGGTTTTGATGCGAATATTTGTCTCAAATACACACTGACCGACGCCATGTATCGGAATTTTCGAGTAGTGGTGCTTCGGGACTGCGTAAGAACAATGGAGTTTCCCGAGACTGAAGCAGAAAATTGGGCCAATTTCATGGCGATTCGTCATATAGAAACGGCGATCGGATACACCTCCACGAGCTCCGAATTCATAGCGGCCGCCAGAAGTGATAGGTAGATAATGGGAATTGCAATCATCGGGACCGGGGCGATCGCGGAAGTTCATGCCGAAGCCCTCTTGCGAGCTGGTCGATCGATTTCTGCGGTTTCTGGTGTCGATGAAGAACAGGTTGCTAAGTTTGCCGATCGTTTTGAAGTCCAGACTCGTTACAAAAATTCGGCTGAACTATTGGCAAGCGATCTTGTTGATTCGGTGATTATCGCTACGCCTTCTCAGTATCACGCTGAACTCGCGATTGCTGCGCTTGAATGCCATAAGCCGGTTCTCTGTGAAGTTCCTATATCTTTAGATTTTTTATCTTTTGAGAGAGTCAAAAAAGCTGCTGAATCAAGCAAAGCTTTTGCCGCTGTAGCGCAGACACTTCGATACTCCGAACCATATATGCGTTTAAAAGAAATGCTTTTGGAACAGTCACCCGAATCAATGAATATCTTGATTCGTCGTCTGATGCTTCGTCAAGAGAACATCGGCTGGACGGGAGTGAGACGTACATGGGTAGATAGCGCCGTCTGGCACCATGGTTCACACTGCTTCGATCTGGCTTCTTGGCTGCTGGGATCTCGCAAATTCAATGCACAGCTCTACGGAGGACCGAAATGGAGCAATGGAGAGGTAATGGAGGTAAATGGAGTGCTCCGATCGAATTCTGGACAAACCGCCACTGTAAATGTCAGTTACCACTCTCGAATTTCTTATAACGACGTTGTTGTAATTACTGAATCAAACACCTTTGAAGTCTCGCATGGGCGACTTACGTGTAACGGTGAGACGCTCGTCTCTTCGGCTGACGGAAATGACTCACTTGTTGATGCTGTGGGCCGCCAAAACTTTACTTTTCTCAGGGCTGTTGAAACCGGAGAACTCTCTGAGATTATTCAAGTCGATGAATTAGAAGAGGTTTATCGACTACTTGCTCTTGTCTGCTAAGAAAACCTGCGGCGAATCTCCGAATCAACTATTGACAAAGCCGGTCGGGAGTTCTATTTTCGAGAATGTGGAGATTGTTCAAGAATGTGAATTCTCGGCCAACTTCATAGCGGTGGCCTCAGTTGCGCAAATTCAAGAGGTTCATGTCGAATCTCTAGGACAAAGCAAGCAAGTTCGGTCAGCGCAAATTTCTAACATGTAAGGGGAAGAGAAACATGCTTAAAGGCGGAAAGACTAGAAAGAAAGTAACGATTGCTGGAGTCGTCATGTCTCTAGTGATTTCATTCGTTGCCGTTTCGCAAGCATCGCCGGTATCAGCAGCAGCTGACAACACTCTTAATATTGTCACCGCTGAGCCCACGACTGGTTTCGATCCAGCAATTGCAAAAACTCAAGCATCACTCCGACTTATGGAGTTGATTTATGACAACCTGCTCGACTACGACGTTTCAGGCAAAATCGTTCCTGGCATAGCGGAGAGTTGGAGAACATCAAGTGGTGGCACTGTCATTACCTTCAAGTTGCGAAGCAACGCGAAGTTCAGCGATGGCTCTGCAATCACACCAGAGGACGTCGTCTTCTCACTTGAAAGAGCAGCCAAGTCAGCGACCATGGCTTCTTCCTATGCGAATATGAAGAGCGTAAAAGCCAGTGGAGCCGATTCGGTTATTGTGACTCTATCTAAGAAAGACAGAACATTCCTAGATAGCATCGCTTGGATTGGCAATTCAGGCATTTTGTCCAAGTCTGCTGTAACGGGAACCGCAAACTATTTCATCATTCCTAAGGTGACATCCGGTCCATGGCAGTTAGTCTCAAACATTCCGCAAAATCGTGCGAAGTTGGAAGCTAATCCTTATTATTGGCGTACTGGGTTCCCGAAGATTAAGACAATCAACTATGTCTACTCATCGGATCGCACCGCAAATGCATCAGCCCTAGAGGCCGGGACTCAGGAAATGAGCTTTCCAATGGCGCCAACTGATGCGATACGTCTAAAGAAGACTGGGAAGATTAATTACGATCTTGTTCGAGGACCAACCGAACTATTCTGGGGATTTAATACGCAGATTGCTCCGTTTGATGACGTACGAGTCCGTACTGCAATCGCTTATCTCGTTCCTAGAAAAGAAAAGCAGGATGTCTGCTGGGAAGGTCTGGGACCAGTTTCCTACGGCAACGTGATTCATGCCGGACCACTCGCAAATCCTGTGCTCCCCACATTTAAAGTAGATAGGAAGACTGCTCTATCTAGAGCTAATCGACTTCTTACCGATGCTGGATGGGTGCTGGGTTCGGATGGCATTCGGGTGGCTAAGGGAGTAGCGGGTGTCAAAGATGGAACCAGACTCTCTTTCAAGGTTCCTCACGAAGCTAACTGGCAGCAGTCAAGGTGCCATACCGAAATGATGTCCCAATTTGTCAAAGCAGGTGGAATCGAAGCGCTTCCTCAGGCTTTTGATGGTCCTACCTTCTGGACAGAAGTTGGTAAGGGGTCATTTGGTATGTATCACGGTGGCAACGGTTACGGAACTATTGATCAGCAGTTCACCAATGGTTACACCTGTAACGGAGGCGTCATATCGCTAATTGCGCGCTGGTGCAACGAGCGCTTCGACGAGCTAATCACGAAGGCTAAAGAGTCATCGGTAGGACAAGCAAAGGCAATCTATGGGCAGGCTGAACGCGCGCTAAATAAGGAATTGCCGCTAATTCTTGTCGGTGGCCAATATAACGTGGTCGGTTTCTCCAACAAGCTGAAAGGTTTCCAAGCTCGATTCGATGCGTCGAACCGGGGCTTGATATCCGCAACGATTGACTAAGTAATAGCAAGTAGATGAGGGCGACTTTTTTGGGCAAAGGCACGAGGGAATTTGCCCAAAAGAGTCCTTTATTTTAGATAGTGATTCGCCAAAGGTTCGTTGAATAGAAGAAGGGTGTTTTTTGCTCAAGTATTTTGTGAATCGCTTGCTCTTCATGATTCCGCTGATATTCGGTCTATCGGCACTTTTATTCGTCTACATGCGAGTCTTGCCGGGTGATCCAGTGGCTGGAATTCTAGGCCCTGAGGCCACGCCCGAACTAAGGGCCCAATTCACAACGCTCTTTGGGCTTGATAAACCCATTCTTGAGCAATATCTCATCTGGCTCGCTGATTTAACGCGTGGTGACTTCGGTATTTCTTATACATCTCAACAGGATATTACCCCGCTATTGATCGATCGAATACCTGCAACTCTCCAACTGCTCCTGGGTGGGTTCTTTGTGTCTCTAGCGATCGGCCTGCCGATTGGCTTTCTTGCCGGTCGTAGGCGCGGGTCTCTTTTTGACAACATCTTCTCGACCTTGGCTTTGATGGGCTTGTCGATGCCTATCTTCTGGATCGGAACACTCTTCATAATGTACATAGGAGTGGCTTGGGGGATTCTTCCGCCGGAGGGTTACGTGCCTTTTAGTGAGAATCCCAAAGAGAGCCTACGTTTGACGATTTTGCCATCATTAACTCTGGGCCTGGTGCTAGCTCCTTATTTAGCGAGATTGACCCGAGCTGCGACCATCGAAGTGCAGCAAGAACCATTCATGTACCAATCTCAAGCGAAAGGCCTGAAGAATCGAACCATCACTTTCCGATACTCGGCAAGAAACGTCCTACCACAGATTTTGGTGGTTCTGGGTATGCAACTTGGCGGCCTACTTGGCGGACAGGTCATTGTTGAACAACTATTTAATTGGCCAGGCGTAGGAAGATTACTTATCCAAGGAGCCTTACAACGTGACTACCCCGTGGTGCAAGCCGTGATACTCATAGTTTCAATCCTCTTCGTATTAATAAATTTGAGCGTTGAGATGCTTCATGCCGTTCTAGATAGAAGAATTAGGCTGCATTAAGCAATGGACAATTTAACCAAGAATCTCTCACTCTCTCGAAAAGTTCTCTCAAATAGCAAGGCCGCCAGGATTGGTCTCTTACTAGTCAGCTTCGTTTTCTTAGTCTTTTTGGTCAGTCTTTTCTGGACTCCTTATGACCCAACCTTTATGGATCTGGAGAAACGCTTTAATTCCCCGAGTTTTCAACATCCGCTAGGGACTGATCAATTTGGCCGAGATATCCTGTCTCGCGTAATGGTCGGATCTCAAGTCTCTCTGGCTGTTGCCTGTTCGGCTGTTTTTGGTGCCTTTTTTATTGGAACCAGCATCGGCGTTCTCACAGGATTCATCGGCGGCAAATTAGATCTTTTCATGACCCGAGTTGTGGATGTCTTGCTCGCAATCCCAGCATTGATCTTCGCACTTGGAATCGTGGCAATCCTAGGGCCATCTGCAAAATCAGTTTCAGTCGCTCTTGCGATTACCTATGCGCGTCAGTTCGCTCGAATAACACGGAGCGCAGTAGTCTCGGTTAAGAATAAGTCTTACATAGAGGCATCAATCGGCCTTGGGCATAAGACCATGACAATCATCTACAAGGACATCATGCCGAGCATCTTCCCGGTCGTGATTGTTCAGATTACTGCAGCTATTGCATGGGGTATCTTGGATGAAGCTAGCTTAGGCTTCTTGGGCTTGGGAGTTCAGCCACCTGATACTTCATGGGGATCTTTATTAATCGAAGGGCGACAGTACGCATATCAAGCTTGGTGGATCGCATTTTTTGGCGGACTTCCGGTAGCACTATCTGTTTTTGGGATCAACATGTTGGGAGATGGTTTACGGGATTTAGTTGACCCAAGATCATCCCGCAGTTATTTCCCTAAGGATAAGAAGAAGCGTGGCAAGAAGAGCGCAACGGAATCTATAAGTGCAGATAATGGGAGCTTGCTTGAGATTGAGAACTTTACCGTCGACTTCCTCTCTGACAGCGGAAAAGTCAGGGCTGTCAGCAATGTCACCTTTACGATCAAGAAGGGAGAAATTGTTGGCTTAGTCGGTGAATCTGCTTCCGGCAAGAGCACGCTTGCTATGAGCATGCTCAGACTTCTTCCGCCAAATGCTGAAGTGGTCTCGGGGAATATTCGTTTTCAGAACCTCGATGTCTTGGAGATCGAACAAGAAGAGATGCGACAAATCCGGGGAAATTCGATGACTTATGTAACTCAAGATGCTTTGGCTGCTATGAATCCGATGACTCGGGTGGAGGAGCAGATTACCGAGATCCTAAAGGACCACAGAGTAACAGATAAGAAAGTAGCAAAGGATCGTGCCCTTGAGTTATTGCATCTTGTTAGATTAAAAGATCCAGAGCGAAATCTTCTTAATTATCCGCATGAATTGAGTGGTGGCATGCAACAGCGAGTCATCATCGCCCAGAGTTTGGCACTAAAGCCTGAATTATTGATTGCTGACGAGCCAACTACAGCCCTTGATGTCTCAGTCCAAGCTGGAATCCTGGAACTGATCAAGGGAATTCGAAAGAACTATGGAACTAGCATCGTCTTTATAACTCATGATTTAGCAATTGTTGCTGAATTGTGTGACCGAGTCGCTGTCATGTACGCCGGATCAATAGTCGAGGTTGGGGATGTCAAGGAGATTTTCACTAATCCAAAGCATCCTTATACCCAGGCGCTAGTCGGAGGCCTACTCCCGTTAAGAGGAGAGAGCAAGGGCAAGCTTGGGGTACTAGAGGGACAACCACCAAGAACAGGCGAGTGGCCGAGTGGGTGCGCGTTCCATCCAAGATGTTATCTCCATGAGAAATTGGGTAAACCAGACAGATGTAGTTCGGAGAAACCGGCAATTCAAGATGATTTCCAGGATGGCTGGGCAAGTTGTCATTTCACCGAGCAAAGAACAAGGTTGGAGACACTTAAGTCAACTCAAGGAAAGAAGTTGCGATAGAAATGTCAGACGATTTAGCAAGCGCCTACTCCGAGATGAATCTCTTTGAAGTAATAGGTGTTACGCGAGTATTCGGAAGAGGACGAATTTTCTCCAAGAAACGGCACGGTACCCAGGCATTGGATGGAATCAATCTTCATGTGCGACTCAATGAATCCTTGGGACTTGTTGGTGAGAGTGGATCAGGGAAGACAACTTTAGGGAGAATTCTGGTCAACCTAGACCAGCCCTCCTCGGGACAGGTGAATTTTCGAGGCTCGAACATTAATGAACTCTCTGGGGTCGAGAAGAAGAGATTTCACCATCAAGTTCAGATGATCTTCCAGAATCCATTTGCATCATTAAACCCGTACCGTTCCGTTCTAGACATCCTCGAATCTGGGTTTAAATCTCTGGGGGATGTAAATCAAAAAGAGATGCGAGAAAAGATCATCGAACTTCTAGATAAGGTTGGGATGCACAGGGATTCCCTAGCTAGATTCCCGCACCAATTCAGTGGTGGACAGCGTCAACGAATTGTGATTGCTCGCGCACTTTCGGTCAGTCCCAAAGTATTGATTGCGGATGAGCCAGTCTCTGCCCTAGATGTATCAATCCAGGCACAAGTATTGAATCTACTGAATGATTTGAAGGCGAGCCTTGGCCTCACTATCGTGTTCATTACACATGATCTCAGAGTCGCAAACTTTTTCTGCGATCGAATAGCGGTCATGTACAAAGGTCGCATTGTCGAGCTTGGGCAAACTAGAGATGTTATAGAAAATGCGGCCCACCCATACACTCGAATGCTCATGGATGCCGCTCCCTCCGGAGATCCAAATAGAAAATCCAAGCGAATCATTGACGAAGAATCTACCGAGAATTTAGTTGGATTAGGCGCGATGAGCGCTGGATGTAACTTTGCTGATAGGTGCTGGTTGCGCAAACAAGTTAGCGATAGTTCACGCTGCTATACCGAATCGCCACAGCCTCGATTAGTGAACGGAACCAATTTGGTTGAATGCCACTTCGGCGAGGAAGTTGCACTAGAATTTGCAGTTATCACCGGCGAGAAAGCTTAGATTATTGATCCTGTATGTCTAAGAGTTGGAAGCTAGGAAGAGAGAGGCTTCAAATTGAATTTAGATGAGTTGATCTCCAGATTTCGAAAGCCCAAAGATCCTATCTCCGTTTATCTAAATACCGGGGCCGAAAGTCTCTTCTATGAGCCACACTCTTCTGCTTTTGAAATATATGCCAACTGTAAAAGCTCCGGATCTGAGGGAAGATCAATGCTTACCCAACTGGAACAGGAGACCAGGGAACTTGTCTCTGAGGTGATTCATGTCCCCGGTAAAGACATAGTATTTCTCTCCAGCACCTCTCGATGTCTTGATGCCGCCATCAAATCTATCCAATGGCAAACCGGGGATAATCTGGTTTTCTCTGAGACTGAATTCTTGACAACTGAATTCACGGGTGCGCTATTGGGAATGTCAGGCATGGAAGTCAGAGTGGTCCCATCACATAGAGGTGTCATGGCTCTCGAAGATTACGCGGCGAGGATTGATTCTCGGACCAAGTTGGTAGTTGCTAGTTCGGTGAGCTACAAAACGGGGATGATTTTGGATGTCAAAGGCCTGGCCAAGATTGCTAAGGCTGCAGGCTCTCTTCTGTTCGTAGACGGAATTCAAGGACTCGGCTCAGTTCAGATAGAGACCACAGCAGCGGATTTCTTTGCGGCGGGAACTTTTAAGTGGTTATTTGGCATGCATGGTGTGTCGATATTTTATGTAAATCCAGAAATCTTGGATCGCCTCAAGCCTCCTTACGTGGGCTACCACAGCGTCTCAGAGATGTTTGGAGAGAATAGAACCAGCAAATTCAATCTATGGCCGGATGCTCGCCGTTTCCAGGAAGGTCTTCCCAACTACCCGGGGATATTGCTCCTTCGAAATTCGCTAAAAGCGATTCAAGCAGTGGGAATCGAGTCAATCTGGGAGAAAAATCGAGCGCTTCTTAAAGAACTTATGGGCGAGCTGATTTCTCGGGAGCTAAAACCTTTTGGTCTTGATCAACCTGAGAGGCATTCGCCAATCGTCGCTTTTGAGAGTGATGATTTCGAGCGCATTGGGAGGGAATTGATTGACTCAGGCATAATTGTATGGGCTAAGGATGGCCGAGTTAGAATTTCGCCGCACTTCTATAACTCGTCTGAAGACATTCAAAGATTTTCCACTGCTCTGGATAAGGCGCTATAGTTCTTTTGGGTCGTCAGCCGCAGCTGTAGATCCCCAAACTCTTCACACAGTCAACATGTTGTTTTTTAACCGCTAAATTTTTAATGTGCGCGCCCATGTCCAAGCGGATCGCAGGATGAAGGCCAGGAGCAGCACCTCGATTCCGATGGAGAGACCGTAGAAGGACGCCCAGTCCCAAGATTCCCCTACTGCATTGAACACCGTGACGGGGATGTACAGCGATGCTACGAAGAGGTTCGTGGTGCGGTTCACCCGGGCGGGCAGCGCCATTGAGAGTACGACCATCAGGGCCGGGATCGCGATCACCGCAAGGAACACGGTCAACAACGTCGGGCTGATGTCGAACTCGAAGACGATGCCAGCCCGGATGTTGTCGACGATGCCAGGTTTGTAGAGGTGGAAGTAGTCGACGTAGACATAAAGGATCATGAAGCTTGTCCATGCGGCGGCGAGCTTGGCCTGCACGGGGATCGGCGGGTTATCCAGCAGGTTCGGGGTTTTCGTTTGGATGGTCATCGGCTCTTCTTTCCAAGGGAGATGGCTGTTTCTTAGTTGTCACTCGATTTCAAAGTAGGTTGGCCAGCGCCACATGCTACTACGTACTAGGAGATTTTTGCTAATCGCTGTGGCTTATGGTTCATCACAGATAGAGAGATTTTTTCCGACTTTACAATTTATTTGACCGATAGGGAGATCTTTGCGGGAGTAAAAAGGTAAAAAATGACATTTAATTATATTTAGAAACGGGCAAAAATATCGGGCAAAATAATATTTACGCTCGAAAACTTGCCCCTTGACTGCGTCCGGCTTATAGGGCGACTCTTCTTAAAATTATTGTTTTTGAACTTTTTGCTTTCTTACCATAATTGTAGATCCAGTAATTGACATA
>VGAE01000014.1 GCA_016870975.1 Actinomycetota bacterium | reverse complement strand
AGCATCTACCTCTCATGCCACAGCTAAGGCGGGGGCAAAATGCTCAAAGGTGGGAAGTAAATCAGTGGTTGGCACAAAAACCTTTACCTGTATTCAGTCTGGGAAGAAAATGATTTGGGATAAGGGAGCTTCGCAATCTCCTGGCAAAAATATAAATGCCAGAGAGCAGGCGTACAATCTCATTCGACAGGCGCAAAGTTCAAGCAAAGGCGCCTCGTCAAAACGTGATATCACAATCGTCTCTCATCCTACGACCAAGCAGGCAGATCTGGATGAGATAAGGACTCGTGCAAATGATGCGATCAATTTCTTTGGAGCAGATGCATCCGGGGAAAGACTCCACATAATCGTTGGAAATATGGCTTCGCTGTCCTGGACAAGAGAAGAGCTGGGGAAAGTCCAGCCTGCGCAATTATCTGAACACAGCAATTGGGAAAGGATGATTTCTTCGTTTGTCAATGCCAACAATCGATGTAACTTATGGAATGCGGGCAGTCACGGTTTCACATCAGATGGGGCAGGACTGATCACTGTGACATTTGCACGAAATGACTGCACAAACACAAACCCACGGGACTTGGTTTGGAAGACAACAGTCGAACATGAAGTTGTAAACCATCTACAGAATCGTTGGCTCAAGGGGCGCGTGGATCTTATGCCTTGCTGGTTGAACGAAGGACAAGCGGTTTACTATGGCAGCGTGCTTGGAACAGCAAAAAATTTCTCGGAGTTCAAAGAAGTTTTTTCTTTGCACAAAAGGTTTAAAAGAGAGAATCTGATGACTGCGGCCAAGCGACTTGGATATGGGATTGACATGAGCTACTGCGGCAACCAGGGTGGATATGAGGCAGGACGACTCCTTGTGGAGCAATTGATCATTGAGTTTGGACATGTTTCTTTGATCGACTACACCAAGTCCATAGTGGATACCCCAGGACCAGATCGTGAGAAGTGGGAAGTAGCGTTTGAACAGCACTTCAAGATCAGCTATGACAAGTGGCTTGAAAAGGTCGTGCCTGAGATTGAAAGACGAGAACTGTAAGTCCCTCATATATTGCTTGTGGGCAATGAGGGTTTCGAAACTGCCGTTACATTGCGCGCCACTATCTCTTTTCTTTCTCGAATCAACGGCCATGAGATTGCGCTAAGCGTCTCGATTGGCGGAGCGCGAATTGATCCCGATGAAGATGGCCGGCCAAATCTTTTTCAGCGCGCGGATACGGCGATTTACTAAACAAAACGGGGTAACGTCGGTGTTTTTCGATGGGGCGATGCGATTAGGAGTTGAACCTTGACGGTCATATGATTCCCGCCGTCCGATGTAAAACCGAATGAGGTGAGATCCTCTCCACAAAGGAGGCAGCTAATTGAGCGCACGCTTTACCAGTAATGTGTTAATTCTCGGGGCTGGTTCAGTCTCCCAATCTGTTCTTCCTCTTATTATACAACATCTAGTGGATGCTAAACAAATAACTATCATGGATCAGCGCGACAACCGAGCTCGCGTTAAATCTGCGGTTGAAAAAGGCGCCACTTATATTCAGGATCAAATAACTAGAGATAATCTTGACTCGCAACTCTCTAAATATCTTAAAGCCGGCGATTTTCTTCTTGATCTCGCTTGGAATATTGATGCCAACACTATTTTGCAATGGTGCTATGACCATGGTGTGCTTTATCTAAATACCTCAATTGAAGAGTGGGATCCGTATATTGGTGGCGCCAATCGCCATCCCTTAGAAAGAACTTTGTATTACCGCCATATGCGGATGCGTCAGATGAGCTCTACTTGGAATAAGAAGGGTGCGACCGCAATAGTTGAGCATGGTGCTAACCCAGGGTTAGTGTCACATCTAGTCAAAAAAGGGCTCGTTGATATCGCCACTAAAGGCCTAAAAGATAAAAAATTTAGCTCGGATGTTGAAAGTGCACTTGGTGAAGAACGCTATAACGATTTAGCTCACCTGTTAAATGTAAAAGTGATTCATATTGCCGAGCGAGACACCCAAGTTACTAATCGACCTAAACAATGGGGTGAATTTGTTAATACCTGGTCGGTGGAAGGTTTCTACGAGGAAGGAATTGCTCCAGCTGAACTCGGTTGGGGAACCCACGAAAAAACCTTGCCAGTCAATGCTTATGAGCATCCAACTGGACCCAAGAATCAGATTGCAATTGCCCAACCCGGCGCTACGACCTGGGTTAGATCCTGGGTGCCACATTTTGAAATTCAAGGCATGGTGATTCGCCACGGCGAAGCATTCACAATCTCAGATCACTTATCTGTCTGGCGCGATAACAAAGCTATTTACCGTCCAACGGTTCATTACGCATACTGCCCATCAAATGAAGCGATCGTCTCAATGCGCGAGCTTCAGATGCTCAATTGGGAGTTACATAAGAACCAACGAATCATGAATAATGAGATCACTGCTGGTGATGATCGTCTCGGCGTGCTGTTAATGGGCCATCCATACAAATCCTGGTGGACTGGTTCATTACTTAACATCGAGGATTCGCGAAAGCTTGTCCCTGGACAATCTGCTACTACAGTTCAAGTTTCCTCAGCAGTTTACGCCGCTTTGGCTTGGGCGATGAAGAATCCCGATGCCGGCCTTCTTGTTCCAGATGAACTTCCATGGCGTGAAGTTCTAGGTTACGCCGAGAAGTATTGGGGTGGCATTTATTCAGAAGCCGCAGATTGGGATCCGCTAAAGAATCGAGTTGATCTTTTCGAAGGTTGGAATAACCAGCAGGTCGACAAGAGCGATCCTTGGCAATTCAGTAACTTCTTAGTTGATTAATTGGGTTTAAGGGGCTTTGCTGCTTTGATCTCTTCGAGTCGCGCCAAGGATTCCAACCTCTCCTTGGCGTGATCGACAATCGGTTCTGGATAACCTTTAGATAATCCGTCTAATACGAGCCATGGTTCATGGATATCTTCACCTGATAAATGGCGAAGTTCCGGGATATATCGCTTTATGTAATCTCCTTCGAAATCAAAGCGGCGACCCTGCTCTATCGGGTTGAAGACTCGGTAATACGGCGAGGCATCAGTTCCGCAACCAGCAGTCCATTGCCAACCATGAGAATTCGAAGCCACATCGTTGTCGATTAGATATTTCATAAAGAAATTAGCGCCATGTTGCCATTCAATATGAAGATCTTTAACGAGAAATGATGCCACCACCATGCGAGTTCGGTTATGCATCCAACCTTCATGAACTAATTGGCGCATCGCAGCATCCACAAACGGAAATCCGGTTTTCCCTTCACACCAAGCCTGGAATGCTTTACCAGGTTCCGCATAACGCATTTTCTTATATTTCACATCGTAGTAATCGCGGGAAGTGTGAGGATTATGGTGAAGTACATCGGCATAAAACTCACGCCAGGCAATTTCTTTTCGGTAAACCTCATGTCCCTTTTTCTGGCCCAGCGGTTCGAGCATGGTTCGCGGATGAATCTCGCCCCAGCGAAGATGTGGACTCATACGACTCGTACCTTCTGTACCTGGAATATTTCGAGCATCGCCATACTCATCAGCTGCGCGCTTTAGGAACTCTTTGAATCGTTTTAGGGCCGCGACTTCGCCGGCTTCTTGAATTGTGACGCCATCAGGCGCTTTCCAATCTGGAATCTTTGCGGATTTACTTGGTGCAACCCAATTTGGATTCTTCGGCGCAGCGACTGGTTTGCGCCAACCATGAGCACTCCAGGCGCGATAGAACGGTGTGTATACGCGATAGGGCGTGCCATCATCTTTTAATACACGGCCTGGGGTAACGGCATAACTGCTTCCAACCTGGGTTAACTCAATTCCTGCCTTCTTTAATTTCCCATCTAGTTGATTTCCATAGGGCGCATATTGAAAAGCAGAATGGATACTTATCGCGCCAGTCTCCTTCTTTAATTCACTTAATACCGCAACAGGATCGCCAGAAATTAAATGAAGTGTTCCACCCAGTGATTCATTTAGCACTCGCAGGGATGCTGCTAAATATGCTCGTCGATGTGCGCCGGCGCGTTCGGCAATCTCTTCATCCATTATGAAGAGCGGAATTACTTCGTTACCTTCATCCAGGCTTGCTAATAGCGCTGGATTATCAGCGAGGCGAAGATCTCGCCGGAACCAAAAGATTGCTCGATTCGCCATGGCAAGATTCAACCATTATGGAAGAGATAAAGCGCTTCCAACTTCGTGGAATTAGAGGCGAAGTTAAGCGAGTGCGAATAAGTGAGCGAACCGTTGACTATTGGGCGCCGCCTGAAGGAAGTGATTCGTTACTCATCGCCCACGATGGCCAGAATATCTTCGATTGGCGGACCGCCTCTAATATCAAAACTTGGCGTCTAGCCCAGACCGCAAGTCGCGTTGCCGATGAACTCAATCAAAGGCCGCCACTTGTTATTGCAGTATTTCACGGTAAAAGTAAAAGAGATCCGCATGGTCGAGCTCGGGACCTCTGTCCAGAGGATGCTTTTCGAGATGGGATTGTGCCATCCCAATCACCTGCAATTTCGGTCTCGCAATTAAGAGGTAATTCTTATACCGCTTCAATCTTTGATGAAATTCTGCCAACCATCTTGGAAGAAACTAAATTACAAATTGCTCCGGAGCGAAGCGCCATGATTGGTTCTTCTATGGGAGGGCTAGCAACTCTCTATTCGCTAATAAATTACAGCCCGAGATTTCATACTGCTCTCTCGCTATCAACTCATTGGAGCCTGGCCGGAGAACCGCTCGTTGATTGGCTACTTTCGCGATTGCCAAGGCCCAAAGACCATCGAATCTGGATGAGCCGTGGGGAACGTGGTTGTGACGCTGAATATCCGCCCCTCCAAGAGCGGGCAAACCAAAAATTAATTGCAGCTGGTTGGAAAGATAATTTTGAAAGTAAAGTATTTATAGGTGCTGGACATAATGAAAGTGCTTGGGCAAAGCAAGTTAGTGAAGCGCTTGGTTATTGGTTAAGCAAGCTTTGAAATCTGATTCCATCCAACTACCGAATCGGGTTTACGTGGCCCTTCTCCGATATATCTTGAAGATGGTCTAATCAATCTTCCGGTTCGTTTCTGTTCCAAAATATGTGCCGACCAGCCAGCAGTTCGGGCTGAAGTGAACGTCGGAGTAAACATATTGGAGGGAACTTGAGCAAAATCTAAGAGGACTGCAGCCCAAAATTCGACATTGGTTTCAAGAATACGATCTGGACGACGGTCTCTGAGTTCAGCAAGAGCTGCCTCCTCTAGCGCTTTAGCAATTTCATAACGTGGCGCTTTCAACTCTTCACAGGTTCGTCGCAGAGTTCTCGCTCGAGGATCTTGGGCACGATAAACGCGATGGCCGAATCCCATCAAGCGCTCCCCTTTATCTAGCAACTCTTTTACATACTTTCGTGCGTCGCCACTCCTCTCAACTCCTTCAATCATAAAAAGTACCCGAGATGGCGCGCCACCGTGGAGCGGACCGCTCATTGCGCCCATAGCACCAGAAATTGCAGCTGATGCATCCGCACCTGTTGAGGCGATAACACGAGCCGTAAATGTTGATGCATTCATTCCATGTTCAGCAGCCGAAACAAAATAAGCGTCAATGGCTCGAACATGATCGGGATCAGGTTCACCGCGCCAACGAATCATCATCTGTTCAACGACTGTTTTACCCGCATCAATTTTTGCTTGTGAAACTGGGTTGGCTTTACCGCGCGCGGACTGTGCCACAAATGAAAGGACCATGGTTGAGGTACGTGCTAAATCTAAGCGTGCTTGTTCATCCGAGATGTCAAGAAGTGGTTTCATTTTGTATCGCTCTGCCAACATAGCAGTAGCAGATTGCGCATCGACTCTGATATCTCCGGAGTGAACTGGAAGTTCAATAGGTTCTGCGTTAGGTAATCCAGGTGAAAAGGAATCATCAACTAATAAGCCCCAGACATTTCCAAAGGAAACCTTGCCGACTAAATCATCAATGTCAACACCGCGATACCGAAGTGAGCTACCTTCTTTATCTGGTTCTGCAATTGTCGACTCAAATGCGATGACGCCTTCAAGACCGGGCTTAAAGTCACCGCTCATGGCGCGTATTCTGCCTACTTTCGAGGTTCTCTCCCAATCCGGGATGACCGTTTCGGGAAAGTGACGTTAGATACATCCATGGATGCCTTGGATAGAGAAGCTATCTCGCAGATGAGAAAGTCTTATGGCGAAGTTGGACTGGAAGAAAGTGCTCTTGATCCAGATCCAATAAAGCAATTTTCTCATTGGCTGGCCGAGGCCGCTAAGAATCAAGTTATTGTCGAAGCCAACGCAATGATCTTGTCGACCACAGATAATGGAAATCCCAGCTCACGTACTGTGCTTCTAAAGGATGTCACAGATGCTGGGTTTACATTTTTTACCAATTATCAATCGCGTAAAGCAAAAGAAATTTCAGCCTCACCAAATGTTGCACTGCTTTTTCCTTGGTATGCGATGGAGCGCCAGTTAAAAATAATTGGAAGCGCTACTGTGGTTCCTGAATCTGAATCAGATAAATATTTTGCTTCTCGTCCATGGGCAAGCCAGATTGGAGCTTGGGCCAGTGATCAATCTGAAATTTTGAAATCTCGCGAAGAGCTACAGGAAAGATTTAATCAATTTGCATCTCGTTATCCGGAAGGTAGCGCTGTACCTAGACCGAAAAATTGGGGTGGCTACCTAGTGACACCAATAACAATTGAATTCTGGCAAGGTAGGTACTCTCGATTACACGATCGAATTCGATATTCAAAGACCGGTTCCAATTGGAAGATTGAACGTCTCTTCCCATAGGCTTACCGCCTTATGATTTATATTCCTGATTCCATTAAGCCGCGTGATGGCCGATTTGGTTGTGGGCCATCGAAGATAAGAGATACTGCGTTAGATAACCTCTCCACAAAAGGAAGATCAATCCTCGGCACCTCGCACCGTCAGAAAGCTGTTAAGAGCGTTGTGGGTGATATTCGAAATGGACTTAATCAATTATTTTCATTACCCGAAGGTTATGAAGTTCTCTTAGGTAATGGTGGTTCGACCGCATTCTGGGATATTGCAACTTTTGCCTTGATTGAAGAGAAATCACAACATCTCACCTTTGGTGAGTTTTCGGCAAAGTTTGCCGGCGCCGCTAAAGCTGCGCCTTTCTTAAAGGACCCTTCGGTTATTTCCTCTGAGCCTGGAACGCATCCTCTTCCTAGAGCTGAATCTGGAATAGATGCCTATGCCTTTACGCATAACGAAACTTCTACCGGCGTAGCGATGCCGATAAAACGCCCCGAAGGAATTGGTGAGGCGCTCGTATTAGTCGATGCAACTAGCGCTGCAGGTGGCCTTGATGTTTCTGCGAGTGAATTTGATATCTACTACTTCGCTCCCCAGAAATCTTTTGCCTCTGATGGCGGGCTTTGGATTGCGCTGATGAGTCCTCGGGCAATTGGGCGAATTGAAAAGATCAGCAAGAGTGGTCGGTGGATTCCGGCCTTCTTTGATCTATCAATTGCGCTAGAAAATTCCAGATTAGATCAGACCTATAACACTCCGGCTTTAGCAACTTTATTATTACTCGCAGATCAAATTGGGTGGATGAATTCTGGCGGAGGGCTTAGCTTTGCAGCTGGACGAAGTGCACAATCCGCAAAAATCATCTATGACTGGGCAGAGAAAACTTCTTACACAACACCCTTTGTCACTGATCCGGCAATGCGATCAAAGGTTGTCGCTACAATAAATTTTGATGAATCAATCGATGCTTTAGAGATAGCAAAGGTCTTAAGAGCTAATGGGATTTTAGATACCGAGCCATATCGCAAGCTCGGCAAGAACCAACTTCGGGTCGGAATGTTCCCAGCAATTGAGCCTTCCGATGTAGCGGCGCTGACCGCATCTATCGATTTTGTCGTTGCGAAAGGATTGAAATGAGCCCCAAGTTTCGAAGGACCGTTACCTTGGTTATCTTGATTGGATTAGTACTGATGGTGATAGTAAGTGGTCTCTAAGCCATGAAAGGTGCGATCCCGGTAATAATCGCAGGAATCATTCTTTGGAGCATTGCGCTGGTTATCTCAATTATTATTAACGCGATGGCCAAAGTAATTTTTGTTTGCGTTCTAGGAATACTTTTAGGGCTAATCGGTATTCGCTACACCAAGCGGCGCGCAGCGCGCGATTAACCTTCGATTTCTTGAGCGATTCCGCGTAATACCTTAGCTACTCGCGCAGCCTCAGCTTCACTTGGGTAGCGACCATGACGAAGGCCATTTCCAACGCGATCTAACATTTTTATTGATTCCTCAATAATCACAGCAAGATCATCCGCGCCAGCTTTTGAAGATGCCAGAGATGGCGGAGCTTCGACAATTCGCACCGAGAGCGCTTGTGGGCCTTTACGTCCTTCAGCAACGCCAAACTCTAATTTTGTTCCAGGCTTCAACATTGCGACGCCCTCAGGAAGTGCGGAAGAGGCGATATAAACATCTTCACCTTCATCAGATGAGATGAAGCCAAAGCCTTTTTCGATGCTAAACCATTTAACGCGGCCGGTTGGCATAGGGCCTCCTTGGACTTAAAAAGTCGTTTAAAAACTTGTCGTGTGCGCCGCGCTCTGCGGACAGGCGTCTAGTTTATCGCCTCGGAATGTGCGCCGCATCCATGATTAACCGAAACCACCCGCGCATCTTCCGGCGAAATCGCATTGGCGCAGACGCCAAAGGCTTGGCGAAGTGAGCCTCTAATCGGCAGGTAGAAACCACAGCTACCGCAGTTCTTCGGTGCCAGGCGCGCAATATCCGAATCCGGTCCGCGATCACCTTCATACCAACGTTTCGCCGCTTGATCTCTTCCTTCAATTGAAAGCACACGCAATCTAGTTCCACCTAATTCAAATAGTTCATGTAAATCTAACTCCTCATCACTTGGAAGGATTGCGCTACCAGGAACTAAACGTGGATCATCGGCGGCAGTTGGAACAATTGTTCCGGCAACTACATCGCCTGGGGTAATTCGTTCGCTGTAAGGAATCCACTCAGGTGCCAGCAATGAGTCAGGTCCAGGAAGCAGAACCACATCACAGATTGTTGGTTGATCTGATTCAATCTTGGTGACAGTTACCGCCCAGCGCCAACCCATATATGCAGGAAGCGAAGCAGCAAATAAATAAGAGGTGACATGTTCATCGGATTCAATTGAGATTAAATCGCCAACAAATTTGCTCTTCTTAGCATCTTCAATAGCAGCAGCGCGCGCAAGTTCGGCGGCATCGAATGGATCGACGCCGCTTACTTTTGCGGAATGCTTCTTAGTCGCACGTGACATAAGGAGCTAGTCTATCTTGCTTTAGAAATCCATATCCCCGCCAGGTGCTGCAGGCATTGCTGGCTTAGGTTCTGGTTTATCTGCGATAACAGCTTCTGTGGTTAAGAAAAGCGCAGCAATTGATGCCGCGTTTTGGAGCGCAGAGCGAGTTACTTTTGCGGGATCGATGATTCCGGATTTGATCATGTCGACATACTCGCCCGTTTCTGCATTTAGACCTTCGCCAGCTTTTAGGTTACGTACCTTTTCGACTACAACTCCGCCTTCAAGTCCTGCATTAATTGCGATCTGCTTTAACGGAGCCTCAATTGCAAATTCCACAATCTTGGCACCTGTTGCTTCATCATCAGATAACTTTAATTTCTCAAATGCTTTCTTGGAAGCTTGGAGAAGAGCAACGCCACCACCGGCGACGATTCCCTCTTCAACAGCTGCTTTAGCGTTACGGACAGCATCTTCGATGCGGTGCTTGCGCTCTTTTAATTCAACTTCAGTTGCAGCTCCGGCTTTGATGACTGCGACGCCACCGGCAAGCTTGGCGAGACGCTCTTGAAGTTTCTCACGATCATAATCAGAGTCTGAGTTTTCAATTTCAGCTCGAATCTGGTTGACGCGACCTTTGATCTGTTCTACATCCCCAGAACCTTCAACGATGGTGGTCTCATCCTTAGTGACTACGACCTTGCGGGCGCGACCAAGTAGATCAAGAGTCGCGGCATCTAACTTCAAACCGACTTCTTCTGAGATAACAGTTGCACCGGTAAGAATTGCCATATCTTGGAGCATCGCCTTGCGACGATCGCCAAAACCAGGGGCTTTTACAGCTACCGAACGGAAAGTTCCGCGGATCTTATTTACAACAAGAGTTGCTAGCGCTTCGCCTTCAACATCTTCCGCGATAATCGCAAGTGGCTTTCCACCTTGCATTACCTTCTCAAGAAGTGGAACTAACTCTTTAATATTTGCAATCTTGGAGTTAACGATCAAAATATATGGATCTTCTAATACTGCCTCCATGCGCTCAGTATCAGTCACCATATAGGGAGAGATATAACCCTTGTCGAAACGCATTCCTTCGGTTAGCTCTAACTCGAGTCCAAAGGTATTGCTCTCTTCAACGGTGATAACGCCTTCTTTACCGACCTTATCCATCGCCTCTGCAATCATCTCGCCGATTGTGGAATCGGCTGCTGAGATAGATGCAGTTGCTGAAATCTGTTCTTTAGTTTCAACGGGCTTTGACATCACTGAAAGTTCTTCTGAAATGGCTTCAACAGCTTTTTCAATTCCGCGCTTCAGCGACATCGGATTAGAACCAGCAGCTACGTTCCGCAGACCTTCACGGACTAGCGCTTGTGCTAAAACGGTCGCAGTTGTTGTGCCATCACCGGCAACATCATCAGTCTTCTTTGCTACTTCCTTAACGAGTTCGGCGCCGATCTTCTCCCAAGGATCATCCAATTCGATCTCTTTAGCGATTGATACGCCATCATTGGTAATTGTTGGTGCGCCCCACTTCTTCTCGAGGACGACATTTCGACCACGAGGTCCAAGCGTTACTTTCACCGCATCTGCCAAGGTATTCATGCCGCGCTCAAGTCCGCGCCGCGCTTCTTCATTGAAGGCAATCATTTTTGCCATGGTTGTCTCCCTTAAGTTGGTTCGGGCGAATTATCACTCTCGCCCGGCAAGTGCTAACGCCAAGCCTAGGGCGCTGTATTCCCTTCCTCAAATCCTCCGCATCCGGCGGAGCCGTTTAACGAGCAGGGGCGCATGGGCCAGGGCGATCTCGTTATCAAGGAGAGCATTTAGCCGTTCGTAGTACTCACTTAGGGAGATTCCGAATTTCTCTTGAACGCCCTCCGCCTTGGTGCCGGCATGGCGCCACCAATGAGCCTCGAAATCAAGGATCGCTAGCTCTAATTCAGAGAGGTTACTTGCGAGCTGGGCTTTCTCTTCCATGCGCTAATTCAACTAGAGAGTTGTTTAATTTTTGGGATTTCCCTCAAGCATCCCCGAAGAGCGCCTTTCGTTTGGAACTTCGCACAATATTGCGGAGCATCGTTGGAAAGACAAATGCATGTAGCGGCAAAATTGCAAACCAATAAAGCTGGCCGCCTAGACCGCGCGGTGAAAATCGCGCCTCTTGAATTATTTCTACCTTGCCATCGATTTCTCTAATTCTAAACTCTAGCCAGGCTTTACCGGGAAGAACCATCTCGGCATAGAGTCGAAGTAATCTCTCTTTCGCTATCGCCTCTACACGCCAGAAATCTAAGCTATCGCCAACGCGTAAATGTTTTGGATCGCGTCTACCTCGCCTTAAACCAACTCCACCAACAATTCGATCGAGCATCCCACGCGCCCACCATAAGAAATCTGCACCGTACCAACCAGTCTCACCGCCAATCTGTTCGATAGAACGCCAGACACAATCAATTGGCGCATCGGTAAGGACTTCGCGCTTATCGCGGTGGGTAATTTCGCCAGCCCAATCTGGATCGCTCTGGGCTTTTTGCCAAGGCGCAGTGATTGCCGTTGCATCTGACCAGCGAGTCTCAACTTGATTGCTAGTTGTCCTAGAGAGTGCAAGATGAATAGCGTTCTCAACATCAAGTAAACCTTCGGGTGGTTTCGGAATAATTGCATCAATATCTTTTTTGGGATCAGCAACAGTTTCGTTTATTAAAGAACCAATGAGCGGTCGCGCTAAGCGAGTTGGTACCGGTGTAACAAAACCGATCCAGAGGCTAGAGAGTTTTGGCGTTAACACTGGAACGCGAATAATCCATCTCCTTCTTAATCCCGAACACTTTGCAAATTTTTGCATCATTTCGGCGTAAGAGAGAATTTCTGGACCACCGATGTCATAGATTCCATTGACTGGTTTCTCTAATTTCGCCGCGTTCGTTAAATACCAGAGCACATCTCGGACTGCGATTGGGTGGGTTCTGTTAGAAACCCATTTAGGAGTAGTCATTATCGGCAGGCGATGGGTGAGATGGCGCAACATTTCAAAAGATGCAGAGCCAGAACCAATGATAATTCCGGCGCGCAATTCAAGAACTGGGACTGATGTCGAACGTAACTCTTCGCCAGTTCGGGCACGCGAGGCGAGATGTTTACTCTGCTTATCATCATTTGCGATTCCGCCCAGATAAACAATCTGCTTTACACCCGCTCTTCCCGCAGCAGTTGCAAAGTTCTTTGCCATACGCGCTTCCAGCTCATCGAAATCACTCCCGACTCCGATTGAATGTAGAAGATAAAAAGCGGTGTGAACACCAGTCAGCGCACTCTTCATCTCTTCAAAGTTAGTTGCATTACCGACTGCGATTTCAACTTCATTTGCCCAACACTGGCCCGTAATTTTCTTCGCGTCACGGACCGAGACGCGAACAGGAATCTCCTCATTTAATAGCGCTCGAACTAATCGCCCGCCCACATATCCAGAGGCGCCAGTGACCAAGATTCGGCGAGATAAAGACATGGTGGAAGATTAGACTTTACTGGATGAATCGGCCAAAGGTAGTAATTCTCGGCGCTGGTTTTGGTGGATTGACAGCGGCCAAAGCCTTAGATCGCGTTGCCGATGTTACGCTCGTCGATCGCCATAACTTTCAAACCTTCTTACCTCTTCTCTATCAAGTTTCGACCGCAGGTCTGGCCGCCGATCACATCGCCCATCCCATTCGCAGCGCGCTTCGGAAAACCAAGATTAAATTCCGAATGGGTTCACCGCTCACAATTGATCAGGACAATAAATCTATCAAATTAGATTCCAGCGAAGTTCTCGATTTTGACTATCTAATTGTGGCGCTCGGTTCTTCGACAAATGATTTTGGAATTCCGGGAGTTTCCGAGAACTCTCTAGGTATGAAGAGCGTTTCGGAAGCGCTCGATATCCGCTCCTCCATCTTGCGTCGTTTTGAGGATATCTGTCGCTTTGAAGATGATTCAAAACTTTCAATCACCGTCGTTGGCGGCGGTCCAACCGGAGTCGAGATGGCTGGCGCAATCGCTGAATTAAAGAAAGGCCCGCTCCGTTCCGACCAAGCAAAAGCTGCCGACAATATAAGAATAAATCTCGTTGAAGCAGGTCCTCGACTCCTTCCTTCGTTTTCGGAAAAACTATCTGCGCGTACCCAGCGCGATTTAGAAAAATTAGGTGTACGTGTACTTAACAACACCTCAGTAAAAGAAGTTAAACCGCGCGAAATTATTCTCGGCAATCGCAGCAAGTTGCCTTCTGAGGTAACTATCTGGGCAGCTGGCGTTACTGGAGGACCAGTAATGAAGAAATTAGGACTTCCGACTGCCAAGGGAAGAATTACAGTTGAACCAACAATGCAAGTTGCTAACTATCCTCATATCTTTGCCATAGGAGATATAGCCGGCGCTAAAGATGAATCTGGAAGATTCTTCCCAATGGTCGCTCCCGTTGCGATGCAACAGGCCCGCTTTGTCGCTAAGCAAATAACTCGCCTTCAAGCAAATAAACCGCTAGAGAAATTTAAATATCGCGACAAAGGTTCGATGGCGACGATTGGTAGACATAAAGCAGTCGTTGAAGTTGGCCGACTTCGAATGAGCGGCATTCCAGCTTGGTATGCCTGGCTCTGGTTACATCTCTTCTATCTACTCGGCGGCAGAAATAAAATTGGAACGATGGTGGATTGGACTTGGAACTATCTAACTTTTGATCGCGGCAATCGCCACATCATGGATATTAATTAGGGCGCAGCGCTCCATAAGCGGTTTCTGGAACGAATGGCGCCTTCGGTCTTACCCAATCAATTCTCTTGTATGGCGCTCCTTGTAGCGGTCTTGGATCACGCTCTCCTTTATTTGGCCAGAATGAAAAGGCCCGCTCGGCCTGCGCGGTAATAGTGAGCGATGGATTTACCCCTAAATTTGCTGTGAGACTTGAGCCATCGACAATATGTAGCTTTGGATAATTCCAAACTCGATGATACGGATCGATTACTCCATTTTCAGAACTATCACTAATTACACATCCACCTACGAAATGAGCGGTAAAAGGCGCACTGATTAAATCGCCGACATGGCCACCTGGGATGCCACCATATTTATTTGCAATTCGCCGTGCAACTTCGTTAGCCGCAGGAATATAAGTTGCATTGGGATGTTCTGAATCCTGTTTTGAAGTCAAGCGCCAACCAAAGATACCGCGCTTTCCGCGAACTGAAATTGATGAGTCAACGTTCTGCATTACTAGCGCTATCACAGTTCGCTCACTCCATTTTCGTACATCAAAGATTTTGGCAATCATCGATGGACGAAGTAGCAATGTTGTAAACCATTGTTTTCTACGTTCTCGCGCCGTATCGCCATCAGTTATTACGGTTTGAAGGAGCCCCATAAAATTTGAACCTTTTCCGTAACGAACTGGTTCCACATGGGTGTGTTCATCAGGAAAAAATGATGAGGTAATTGCAGCACCTTTTGAGAAATCAATCGGGCCATTTTTCGGCATGATGGCTCCGGTTAACGCCTCGGAATTAGTTCTAGATAATTTCCCTAAAGCTGGCGAGAGTTTTTTAAGTTTTTGTTTTACCTTCATCTGGTGGAGCAATTTCTGAGTGTTATATGTACCCGCAGCCACCACCACTTCTCCGGCAGTAAATTCATGTTTTCCACCAAACCAAGCCGAACTCTTACGGGCGATTATCTTCCAGCCACCCTCTGCTAGCTCCTCTATTTCAGAAACTGTATGTTCCGGAAATACTTGCGCGCCCGCGCTCTCGGCAAGACCCAGATAATTTTTTGGCAGAGTGTTCTTCGCGTTGTAGCGACATCCCGTCATACATCCACCACATTGCCGGCAGCCATGCCGATCTGGACCCACGCCACCAAAATATGGATCTTTCTCCAAAACCCCTGAGCCATCACCAAAATGAACTCCAAGAGGTGCCATTTTGAAGGTGTGGCCGACTCCCATTTCAAGTGCAACATCTTTCATCGCCTGATCTGATGGTGAGAAATAAGGATTCTCCGCAACGCCGAGCATCCGTGAAGCTTGGTTATACCAAGGTAGCAACTCAGATTTCCAATCGGTGATATGACACCACTGGGAATCTTCAAAATAACTATCTGGTGGTTGGTAAAGAGTATTTGCGTAAACCAATGAACCGCCACCAACTCCAGCGCCAGCAAGAACTAAGACATCGGGTAGCGCGTGAATCCTTTGAATGCCTCGTAACCCCAATCTCGGCAAAAATAAAAACTTTGATAATCTCCAGGAAGTCTTGGGAAAATCTTTATCAGTAAATCTTCGTCCAGCTTCTAAGACTGCAACGCGATAACCTTTTTCAGAAAGTCTTAACGCGGCAACTGAACCACCAAAACCAGAGCCGATTGTTACGACATCGAAATCGCGGACCTTCGCCATATCCGAAATCTACAGATATCCTTCAGCTATGTCTGCAAAGCGCGAAATTCGCCGTAAACCACAACGTAGCGTCACTGATACGGAAGGAATTTACGCAATTTTGGACGAGGGCCTAGTTGCCCACGTTGGTTTTAATGACCCCGATAGCAAAGAGCCGGTAGTTATCCCAATCGCCTTTGGCCGAGACGGCAATCGCATTTTGATTCACGGATCGACTGGTTCTCGGATGTTTATGGCACTTAAAAAAGGAATTCCAGTCTGTGTCACGGTAACAATTCTTGACGGCCTAGTTAGCGCCCGCAGCCCCTTTAACTCTTCGATGAACTATCGCTCGGTAATGATTTTTGGAACTCCCAAAGAACTTACTGGAGATGAGAAAGAGCGCGGCCTTTACGCCGTAACCGAACGATTAATTCCCGGGCTCTGGGATGCCGGACGTGAGCAGACAGCTAAAGAGTTTGCCCAGACCATGATTCTTGAATTATCACTTGATGATGTAACCGCAAAGAAACGAATTGGCGGTGCATTGGATCCAGAAGATGCAAATCTGCCTATCTGGGCTGGAGTTGTCCCAATCTCAACGGTGTATGGAGCTCCAATTACAAATGAAGATGCCAAACACGTGCCCATTCCTGATTACATAAAAAATATCGCTAAGCGCGATAAGAACTAGCCGGTATTTCTTAATCCCGCTGCTACACCATTAATCGTCAAGAGAAGCGCGCGCTCAACCAGCGGATCAATATCTGAGCTATTACTTCTTACCTGGCTCAATAGCGATACTTGAAGTAGATGAAGCGGAGCTAGATAAGCGTCACGAATCTGAAGGGTACGAGCCAAGATTTCTTGATCCCCCAGAATCTCTTTCTTTCCAGTAAGACGAAGAATCTCGCTAATAGTTAATTCGAGTTCATTTTCAATATCGCTAAGGAAATGACGTAACTTCGGTTCAACAAGCGCGTTTACATATCTAGCCGCCGTCTTTAAATCAGTTTTAGCGACTGTCATCTCCACATTACTTATAAAGGTGCGGAAGAAATGCCAATCTTTAAGCATCTTGCGCATGGTTCTTTCATGTCCTGCCTCGCGAGCCGCTTTTAGCCCAGTGCCAACTCCGTACCAACCCGGAACAATCTGGCGCGATTGGGTCCAACCAAAAACCCATGGAATCGCACGTAGTGAAGATAAGTCGGCGCTGGCATCAGGTCTTCTCGATGGGCGGGAACCTAAATGAAGATTTCCTAACTGTTCTACTGGAGTTGATTGATAGAAATAAGAGGGTAGATCTGGATTTTCAACCAAACCTCGGTAACGCTTAAATGAGGCGGCACTTACCGCATCCATTGCTGCATTCCAATTCTCTAAATCTTCGGCGCTCTGTCGCGCAGCTCGATTTAAAACAGTCGCTTCAAATGCGGCAGCTAGCGTTAGTTCGACATTTTCCCGCGCTAAGGAGGGTAGCGCATATTTATCTGAGATAACTTCACCTTGTTCCGTCATCTTGATCTGGCCATCAAGAGTTCCCCAAGGAAGCGCGATGATGGCATCGTAAGTTGGTCCACCGCCACGTCCCACAGATCCACCACGACCGTGGAAGATGCGCAGTTGCACTCCGAATTTACGGGCGACATCTCTTAACTTTCGTTGCGCTTGGTGAATCTCCCATTGGCTCGTTGCAATTCCGGCATCTTTATTTGAATCAGAATAACCAAGCATCACCTCTTGGAAATTACCTCTTTGCTCAACCAATTTCCGATAATTCGGATCAGATAAAAGATCCGAGAGAATCGAATCGGCGGAACGTAACTCTTTAACTGTCTCTAAAAGTGGTGCGATATCTATTCGCGCTATCCCTTTATTTAAATCCAACAAACCCGCTTCCTTGGCAAGAAATGCTGCGGCTAGGACATCTTCTGGGCCTCTCGTCATCGAGATTATGTAGCTCTCAATTACCGAAGGATCAAAGCTATCCTGCGACTCCTTAATCGCCACAAAAGTTCGAAGTGTTTTGGCTTCACCTTCATCTAACTTGGAATGATCAATTGGAGATGCGATTAACTGCTCTGATAAAAACTTACATTTATCCACCTGTGATAACGCAGAATATCTTGGAAATAACCTCGTGACTACCTTCTCATGAGCGCCCGAATGCTCGCGTACATCCATAGTTGCATGATTTATTCCAAAAGCTGCGATTGTCCTTATCGTTCGCTCCAATAGCCCATGAGCTATTAATTCGCCCTTGTTCTCCAGAAGGGATTTATGCATCAGAAGTAAATCCTCGATAAGTTCCTTGGTATTTGCATAATCTCGCCCAGGTTCGTGCGCCGTACCAGAAGCATGGCGCTGGCGCGTGAAATTTAATCTATGTCTGATTGCTGTTGCTTTTAAGCGATATGGCTCCTCCACATTTATCCGTTTAAAGCGCGCCTCAAATTCGGGAATATTTGCAAGATCTTTCTCAATCGAATCAAGGAGCGCTTTTGACGTTCCGGATATCTTCGTTGAGACCGAGAGCGCTTGTCGTAGCTCATCCAAAGCCTCGATTGTTACTCGAATGGCATGTCCCATCTGTAGGACTATTGCCTGCTTGGTAATTTCCGGAGTGATATTGGGATTTCCATCGCGGTCTCCACCAATCCAAGAGCCAAAAGTAAATGGCGTCGCCGTTGGTGGTAAATCAATATCAAGTCTCTTTAACTCGCGTGCAAAATCATCGAGTACCTCAGGGAGCGTTAGGCGGAAGAGATCATCCAAATAGTAAAGAGCGTTTATTGCTTCATCTAATGGTTCTGGTCTTCCTAATCGAAGTTCATCAGTCTGCCAAAGTAGGTCTACCGCTTCTACCAATTTACGTTCTCGAGAATTACTTTCTGGTTGATCCAAGAGTTCAGAGATGGTTGCGAGTTTGGTAAGAATTGAACGGCGAGCTGCCTCAGTTGGATGGGCGGTAAATACCGGTCTTACCTCAAAGTTCTTCAGCCATTTCTTTATATCTGAAACGGTTACTTTATTAGCGTTGGTATTGTCTTCAATCTTGTCGATTACGCGAGTTAACCAAGATCCGCCTTTTTCTCGTGCCGCCGCCAATATTCTCGAGCGATGCACCTGTTCGGCAACGTTGGCTAAATTAAAATAAACATTAAAAGCTCGTACTAGTTTTACTTTTTCTGAAGTGGAAATTCCATCGAGAATTTCCTTACCGCGACCCTCGCGAACTGATTTGCGAACCGACTCGACAAGGTCGAGAAGTTCTTTGCCATCTTGCCTTGTTAGGGATTGGCCGAGAAGGTCGCCCAGTCGCCGAACATCACCGCGAAGTGAAGCGCTCTCATCAATTCTTGGCACTTGCCCATGATTCCACGTGCCGGATGGACTTCTCAAACTAATTTTTGAGGAGCGTTTCCATAAAATCTACCTCAGCGGTTTGGGAAGAAATAATTGATTTTGCCAAATCCGATACGGTCGAATTTGCAGATCCAACAACCATTTCAGCCATTTGAATGGCGCCTTTGTGATGCTCAATCATGCCTTTTAGGAAGAGCTGATTAAAAGCCTCACCAGTTGCGGCGCTTAACTCAGCCATTTCCGATTCATCAAGCATTCCCATCATCGTATGACCGGCGTGCATACCGGCGTTCTCGCCGGTGAAAGTTCTCATTAATTCAATTTCTGGTTGTTGAGTTTCCTTTATCTGCTTTGCGAGAGAGAGAATCACTTCAGACGTACTTTTAGCGAGCGCTAAATCTGACATTTCGATTGCTTGTTCGTGATGAGGAATCATCATATCCGCAAACATCATGTCCTGAGGGCTAAATTCATTTTGAGAAGATTCTGTGGCGCAACTACTCAATAGGAATATTGCAACAATAAATGCGAGCGCTCTTTTCATGACCGAAAGTCTATTTAGTAAATTGAATTGAACAACTCGAATAAGAAAAAAGAAGAGTATCGTGTAAGAAATCTGGAGCCCCCCGTCAGGATTGAACTGACGACCTTCCGCTTACAAGGCGGATGCTCTACCACTGAGCTAGGGAGGCGCGAGCGAGAATTATGTCACCAAACTTGAGTAACAATAAGCGGTAAATTCGCTCTCTGATGAGCGCTCCTATTTGGATGAATCCCGAGACCACATCGGTCAATCGTCTGCCGATGATCAATCTAAGGCGAGTAATGACGGTCTCACTTCATGGTGAATGGAATTTCCAACTACTTGATAACCCGGATCAAGATCCAAGTAGAAGATGGCGCACAATTCCTGTGCCCAGACTATGGACGATAGTTGATGGCAAGCAACCTTTTGGGGACAAGCCGATATACACAAATGTGCAAATGCCTTTTGATGAACTCCCGCCAAACTTTCCAACAGAAAATCCGAAACGTAATTACTTTTTAGGGCTTCCAAGTAACTGGCGCTGGATATTTAGGGCTTCGTCCATCTCCTGATGACTTCTTTCTAATCCTTCTCATCGCCCAGGGAATTCCATAGAGAATAATCCATCGAGTATTTTGTTTGATTTGATCTACCAAAGGCAGTTTTACTGGCGGCGGCAGCGGTGTCCTCCAGCCTTGATCATGAGGAAGATTTAATCGAGCTAGTACTGCTTGAGCAACACGATAATGCCCAAGAGAATTTAAGTGAAGGCGATCTTCATGGATAAAACCTGGATGGCGCCAAGAACTCTCTTGATTTGGATCTAACAAGATAGCGCCAACTTCACTGGCTATCTTTCTTACATTTGCATTAAATGCTTCAAAGCGCAGTTTCCAAACCTTTGCTGCGCGAGTCTTTGCACCTGAATCCTCTAGGACACAAAAGAGCATAACTGTAGCTCCGCTTTTAATTAGTGCGCGCACTGCTTGGTCATACTCTGCAAAAGTCTTAACTGGGTCATACTTTGGTCTTATTACATCATTGGCTCCAGCATGAAAGGAGATGATTGTGCTTGGACCGTTAACTAAACCAAGTGCTACTGGAACTTGCTCTCTTAATACCTGGCCAACTTTTTTTCCTCTAATTGCTAGATTGGTATAGGTGAAGTTCTGATAATTGCTAGCCATAACATCAGCGACGCGATCTGCCCAACCGCGGTAATTGCCCTTTATCTTCTCATCTTGCATACCCTCAGTCATTGAATCACCAAGTGCGATAAAGCGGTTATAAGACATTGTTAGCCTCTACTTAATTGCTCTTTTTCTATCAACTGCATAGAGCGCAATGGATACGGCAACGCTGGCATTTAGTGATTCCACCGCGCTACTCATGGGAATAGAGACAAGGAGATCGCACTTCTCACGTATAAGCCTTGATAAACCTTTACCTTCACTGCCCACGATCAAATAGAGCGGCTGGTCAGCAATTTCCATCGTCTCAACGCTGGTATCAGCATCGCCATCAAGACCAACGATAAAACAGCCATAGCTCTTAGCATCTTCAACAGATCTAGCTAGGTTTGTTATCTGAGCAATCGGAAGCCTTGCCGCAGCTCCTGCTGAGCTCTTCCAAGCAGCAGCGGTGAGTGAGGCATTGCGACGCTCTGGAATAAGTAGGCCATCTGCGCTAAAGGCTGCCGCACTTCTTGCAATTGCGCCAATGTTTCTTGGATCTGTAACTCCATCAACAGCGATAAAGAGGGCAGGATCTTTAGCTCTTGCAAAAATCTCTTTCTGAGATGAATATTGAAATGGCTTAACAACAAGCGCCATACCTTGGTGATTGGCAATTCCAGTCATATTCTCAATTGCGCGTCTTTCAACCTCTTTGATTCCAATCGCCATCTTCTGAGCAAGGCGAATCGATTCATTAAGTCTTTCATCAACATCAACGCCGACTGCCAAGATAAGTTCCTTTGCTGGAATGCCAGCGCGAAGCGCTTCAAGAACCGCATTTCTTCCAGCAACGGTATCTATATGTTCACGTTCGTTGCGGCGAAAGTCGCGCCGCTGTACAAATTTCTTATCGCCCTTAGGGCCGCGCTTAGAATCAATTCGTTTGCGCTCAGTGCGCTTTCTTGCTGAATCCTCTTTAGATCTATATTTCTTATGGTAGGGCCGGTCTTCAGCTTTTGGAGTTGGTCCTTTGCCTCTAAGAAATCGCTCTGATTTCTTTGGTGGTTTACGATCTGGCTTGGCCATTGATACTCCATCTCACGCCATCTGCTCGGTCTTCAATGGAGATACCCATTCCGATTATTTGATCACGGATCTGATCTGCTGCAGCAAAATCTTTTCTAGCTCTTGCCGCGCTTCTCTGCTCCAATAGTAATGAAATAAGTCCATCTACTGCGCCAGTTAAATCAGCGCAAGATGAATTGGCATAGGCTGGATCAAAGGGGTCGGTGCCAATAATTGATAGGGCTGCCCTGATATAGCTTGCATAACGAGCCACTTGATTTTTATCAGAGGCGCTAAGTGCGCTATTTCCGAGCTTTAACCACTCTGAAATCTGCGCCAGCGCTTGAGGAACTGCTAGATCATCATTGAGCGCATCACTTAACTCTTGGCTTATCTCTATCTCTGGAGTGCTTCCAAGTAACTCTTTAGCCCTATGTAAGAAGTTCTCAATTCGTTTAAAGGAGACTGCTGCTTCATTAAGTGCTTCAAATGAGAATTCAAGCATCGAGCGATAATGAGCACTTGATAGATACCAACGAAGCTCAATACCGCGAACTTTCTTTAAAACTTCATCAACTTTTAGTGAGTTTCCAAGAGATTTACTCATCTTCTCACCAGATGTTGTAACCCAGGCGTTATGCATCCAGAGACGAGCAAATTCATATCCTGCTGCCTCAGATTGTGCTATCTCATTTTCATGATGTGGAAAAATTAAATCCAGTCCTCCGCCATGAATATCAAATACCTCTCCTAAATAGGCATGTGCCATTGCAGAGCACTCAATATGCCAACCGGGTCTGCCATTGCCCCAAGGTGTTGGCCAATATGGCTCTCCTTGCTTTGCAGCTTTCCAGAGTGCAAAGTCTCTTGGGTCGCGCTTTAATTTCTCTTCAACATCTTTAGGAGCTAGTAGATCATGTAGCTTCTGATTTGAAAGGGTCAGATAAGACTTTAGCTTGCGAACTTCAAGATAAACATCGCCATTTCCTGGAGCGTAGGCAGAACCATTGGCAATCAATTTTTCAATTAACTCAATCATCTGAGTGATATGGCCGGTTGCCCTTGGTTCATAGGTTGGGGCCATCACATTTAGTGCTTTATAGGCATCGGAAAAGGCGCGCTCATATTTCATGGCAAGCGCCCACCAAGGCATATCTTCATGGCCTGCGTTATGAATTATCTTGTCATCGATATCAGTCACATTACGGATGAAGGTGACCTGATTTCCGCTGGCTTCAAACCATCTCCTCAAGATATCGAAATTCACGCCACTTCGAATATGACCAATGTGAGGAGCTGCTTGGACAGTCGCGCCACAGACATAGATAGAGACCTTGCCCGACTCAATCGTTTTAAACTCACTTACTTCGCGAGTTGCTGTGTTATAAAGTCTCAAACTCATGGCATTTGAATCAGTGCGGTTGCAATAACGAGAACTCCTTCACCTCTTCCAGTGAATCCCATACCATCAGTCGTTGTCGCAGCTACTGAGACAGGGGCACCGAGTGCCTCACTCAGAGCTGTTTGCGCCTCGAGGCGACGTGGCATAATTTTTGGGGCATTTCCAATAACTTGCAAAGCTACATTGTTAATGACGAAACCTTGTTTAGATATAAATTCATGGAGCTCTTTCAACATCATCATTCCTGAGGCATTGACCATTTCAGCCCTATCGACGCCAAATAGATTCCCAACATCGCCTAGTTCACAAGCTGACAAAACTGCATCACATAGTGCGTGCACCGCAGCATCTCCATCAGAATGACCAACTAAGCGCGCTTCGTCCGGCCATCGCAAACCAAGAAGCATGCAGGGAGAGGCGTCACTAAATCTATGAGCGTCGACTCCAACACCCACTCGTAATCTATCTATCAATGTTCTTTGCTTTCCACGATTTCTTCTAGCATTTTGCAGGTTTCGACCTCGTTCTGGCCTTCGACGGTCACAATAATCTCATCTCCACACTTGACTCCGAGAGTCATTACGCGGAGCACACTCGCGCCATCAACAAATGGGGTTGCCTGTCCGTTGACAAGTTTGGCTAGCCGGACCACATCTCCTGAGCCCTTTGCTATGGAAGCAAAACGTGCGGCCGGGCGTGCGTGAAGCCCGACGCTAGATTTAACTTTCGAGCAAAACTCTCTCACAAATTTAGACTAACCTATCTGGTAGTAGTGTTTGTCGTGCAAAACCTTTAAGTCCTTTGCGCGAGTGTGAAAGTGGAGATATGAGCGTCAAACAATTGCTGGTAGGGCATCCTCTGTCCTCCCCAGAGCTCGCGCGCCATGCCCTGTTGTGTATGTGGAGGATTCGCAAGTTCGAAGAGGCGGTAGAGGATCTATTCGGCCGCGGAATGATGCATGGAACGATGCATCTCTCAAATGGTCAAGAGGCATCACCGACTGGCGTGTGTATGGCTTTAAGCATAAAGGATCAGATTACTTCCACCCATCGTGGCCACGGTCATTGCATTGCTAAGGGAGCCGATTTAACCCGAATGATTGCGGAGTTATTGGGAAAAAAGATTGGTTATTGCGGCGGGCGCGGCGGTTCAATGCATATTGCAGATGTGGAGACGGGAAACCTAGGGGCAAATGGCATTGTTGCTGGAGGAATACCTATTGCGGCAGGTGCCGCTCTTGCTTCAAAGATGATGCGATCAGGAACGGTCGTCGTCTCATTTTTTGGTGATGGGGCAATGAACGAAGGAGCTTTCCACGAAGCGGCGAATTTGGCCGCGATTTGGAGATTACCGATGATTCTATTCTGCGAGAACAATCGATACGGAATGTCATCATCTACTGCAAAAGCCTTCGCCATAGATAACTTGGCAGACCGAGGTAAGGGTTATGGAATTCCCGGGATAAATGTGGATGGTAATGATGTTGTGGCCGTCTACGAGGTTGCTCATGCAGCGGTCAGTCGCGCTAAATCTGGGCAAGGACCAACATTGATAGTTGCAGATACATACCGTTGGAAGGGCCACTCTAGGTCTGACAAGAATCTTTATCGCACCAAAGAGGAGATTGAGCAATGGCGCGCAAAGGATCCAATTCCGCGGTTCATAACTAGTTCCCTCAAAGCAGGATTATTGACTCAGGAGCAGTGTGATGCGATTCAAAGAGAAGCCACGGCCGCAGTGAAAAGTGCGGTCAATGAATCATTGCGAGCGGAGCCGGCCGACCCACTACATCTACTCGAAGCAGTATTCAAGGTGAACACACCATGAGTAACAATCGGATGTTGACTATGGCAGAGGCAATTCGTGAGGCAATGGCTATTGCCTTTGATGAACGCCCTGAGGTTTTCTTGTTAGGTGAAGATGTTGGAATCTACGGAGGTGCATTCGGCGTCTCAGGAGATATGTATCACCGCTACGGAGCAGAGCGAGTGTTAGATACTCCGATATCAGAGCTCGGAATTGTTGGCGCTGCAGTAGGCGCAGCGTTGTCGGGCATGCGCCCAATCGTTGAAATCCAGTTCTCAGATTTCACTGCTCAAGCCATGGATCAGATTGCAAACCAGGCCGCAAAAATTCACTTCATGTTGGGTGGAGCCCTTCACGTAC
>VGAE01000013.1 GCA_016870975.1 Actinomycetota bacterium | reverse complement strand
ATAAGATTTTGGGAATCATCGGCAACGCCTCCAATGATAAAAACCTGGTCACCGCGCTCTGCCAACGCGCGAATAAGAGCAGCAGCAATGCCACTACTTCCGGTAACAATTACGTGTTTCGACATCTCCATTAGGATAATCATTACCAACACAAATGTCTATACAATCAAAATCGTGGTTTGATTAGCGTATGAATTCGGAAGTTTGCCCTTGGGGTAGCTATGAAGTTCTTCAAGAAAGCGCGATCCATAAAGTTAAATCAATCATCGTGCAACCAGGTAAACGCCTCTCATATCAGCGCCACGAAAAGCGCGCCGAACATTGGTTTATTGTCAGCGGAGAAGCAGAAGTTACGATTGATGGACAAATCCGCAAAGTGACGGTCGGTAATTCCGTTGATATTGAAATCGGCGTCCCGCATCGAATTGCAAACGTTGGAACGAGCGGGCTTCTTTTTATCGAAGTACAGACTGGCTCTTACTTCGGTGAGGATGACATTGTCCGTATTGAAGATGATTTTGGTAGAGAATAGGATTTATGAGTGAATCGCGCCGACTTCAAGATGTATTCTGAAATTAATGAAGTGCCAAGTGTGTTTGCAAAGATTGACAGTAATGAGAGCCAATTCCAGGCGGCAATCGACTTGATTAAGAAACATAAGCCCACAAATGTAGTTTTGGTTGCAAGAGGCACATCATCAAATGCTGGCCAACTCCTTAAATTTCTAATTGAGGTAGAGCTTGGTTTGCCAGTTGGGATAGCCTCACCTTCCACAGTTTCACTATATGGCGCCCGCTTTGTTTTTGAGGACACCCTTGTTTTTACGCTGAGCCAAAGTGGCCAATCTCCAGATTTGATAGCGGTAGTGAGTGCAGCTAAAGACGGTGGCGCACTCGTTATTAGCGCTACCAATAATGGAACCTCACCTCTGGCTACTTTGGCTGAATTACATTTAGATTTAAGCGCTGGAGAGGAAAAAGCAGTTGCTGCTACAAAAAGTTATTCAGCTGAGTTATTTGTGGGATTAAAGCTGATCACCTCTTTGAAATCCGATAACATCGTCAATTTTCCAGAATTGATATCGACTACCAAAGAAAATCTACAGGTTGATCTATCAAAAACTTTAGCTGAACTTGATCCAACTCGTCCTATTGTTGTGATTGGTCGTGGTTATGGATTTTGTAACGTGCGGGAGCTAGCTCTCAAAATTCAAGAGACCTCTTATATTCCAGTGCAAGGAATGACCACTTCAGATTACATTCATGGACCAATCGCAACTCTTTCGGAGGCGACCCAAATTTTCTTCATCTCACCCTCCGGCACACCAAGTGAGTCACTTAAAGACGTCGCAGCTCGAGTTCGCGGCGCAAAATCAAAGGTTTTCTGGATCGGTAATGGAAATTTTGCGCTGCCGAGCGAAACGGTTATTCCGGGTGGCTCATTAAACTCGGAGGCCCAATCAGTCGTTGCTGATTCCGTTTTAATGCAACTACTTACATTGGATTTTGCGATCAAGAACGGCACTAATCCGGATAGTCCACGGGGATTACAGAAGGTGACGTTGACTAAATGAGTCGGTGTTTTCTTGGCATCGATGGCGGCGCATCTGCAACAAAATGGTCATTGGTTGATGATTCTGGCAATCAAATAGTTTCAGGTAAGAGTGATCCGATTGACGGTCATATCTTCGACCCAAATTCGAAGGCAAGATTGCATGAGCTCGCGAGAGAGATAAAAGATAAAATTTCAGAAACACCAACTGCAATTTATGCTGGCATCGCCGGTGCCGCAGAAAACCGCGTAGCAAACACTGGAATCGCTTCAATATTCAAAGATGTATTTCCAGAATCCCGAATTGAAGTCGAAATAGATGTGGCGCTTGGTTACCGCGCTGCATTTATAAACAGATCAGGAATTTATATTTATGCTGGCACTGGCTCAATTGCTGTCTATCTGGATAAAGCCGGAGAAATTAAAACCGTTGGCGGCTGGGGACACTTATTAGGAGATGAGGGTGCTGGTTATTGGATTGGAATCCGCTCACTTCAAGAGATTCTGTTAAGTATTGAACGAGGAGAGAAGTCTGACCTTGAGACGCCTCTAAAAGGGCGAGTAGCTATGGTTGATTTCGAATCCATCAAAGCTTTTGTTTACAGCCAACCACGAGGTGCGATCGCTGCGATAGCACACGATGTCATCAACCTCTCACAATCTAAATCGGCGGAGAAGATTCTTGATGAAGCAAGTCAATACTTAGTTGATTTGATTAAACGAACTGAACTGGCTAGTGGGTTATCTGACGCACCAATTGTTTTTGGTGGTGGCATTGCGCAACCTGCAATGTTGGAGCGAATCGAAAGAAAGTTAGATTGTAAGTTAGAGATTGGAACTGCCGACCTCTCAATCGCTGCAGCGCGATTAGCGTTGGCTACCAGTTAAGAAGCGAGAGCACTTCGTCTTCGTTTATTTTTCCAGCATCAATAAAGCGAGCATGTGAGTACCAATGCTTCTGTTCTACAGTAAAACTAGGCAATCGCCGCAAACTCTCAATTACTTCATCTTTGGAGACGCCAAGGTCAGATAGTCGGTGCCTGGTGTCTGCTCGTTCAATAGTTTTTTTAGCTCTTTGAAAATTATTCTTTTGGAAATGCGACATGATTAAGACGCCCATGCTGACCAATTCACCGTGAAGAATAGTGCGACCGGTTACCTCTTCAAAAGTATAAGCAAAAAAGTGTTCCGAACCTTCCTCAAAGCGAGCATGCTTCATTTCATGGCATCGCCAGCCAATATCGCGATGTAGTTCCATTAACCGCCGAAGGCCATCATCTGTTAACTTCGCAATTCCAGGAGCGCAATCGTAAAGTTCATCTAAATACATCTTGGAAATTTCAGGCATGTTTGCGCTCCAACCAAATTCATCTTTTCCAGAATCGGCTGCAAATTTCCAATCAAACCAAGCAGTATGACAAGAAAGCACATCACCTATGCCACTTGTGACCATGGTTCGAGGGGCAGCGCGGAACAATTCAAAATCAACATAAACCATCTCTGGGACTGCATCACCTTCGTAACGAACTCCGCCCTTGTCGCGCAGAGCAGACATTCGAGTAAAACAGGCATCAACGCTAGGAAGTGATGGCAATTGCACTAAAGGAAGTGATCGCCGCCAATGTACCCATTTCGCAGTATCCATTGCGCTACCACCGCCCAGACCAACAATCGTGGCCTTTGGGGATTCGGCCGCCAATTTATCTAGATGTTCGGGTGAGAGATCACCTGATTGAAAGGTTTGAATTGGTTGGTTAGTTACTTGATCTTTGATTACCGCCCAAGGTTCAGGCTGGGTAATTAAGACATACTCACCTAAGTCATTGATGGCATTCGCAGCAATATTGTTTCCATAAGTGACGTTAAACCCTTGGGCTTTAAAACTCATAGTGGCTTTCCATACCTTTCGATTAATTGATGGATTTCGCCACCATCAATGATTCGTAAATTCTCTACCCTTCGATTTTGGTAAATCAATTCAGCAAAACACTTGGGGTCTTTGGCAACAGTATTTCGTAATTCTGGAAGTTCGTAGCCGAGAAATTTTGATTTTACTTCTAGTTGAGCGACCATATTTATGAGCATAGTTTTATGTTCACTTACAGCATCGAGTAATCGCTCTTTGTAAGGAGCGATTTCTATTTCATGGGTAACCTCAAGCACAGTTCTACCAATGTACCATCTTTCAATCGGCAGATGAGCGCGCAACTGGTCTACTTTCCCATCAGGATGTTTATCAAATCCGGCGGTCCAACAAGCCTCAGTCGTAGCGATACCGACCATCCGATGATCCACATTATCTTCGTAACGAATGCAATCAGGATCGAAAGTCACAATTAAATAGGGCTTTACTTTGCGAATTACCTTAACAATTCGATTTCTAATCTCAACTTCACTCACATCGCCCAGCCGATCGGTTGGATAAGAAAATTCATGCGCTTTAGAAATCCCTAATTTTGTAAGTGCGCGCTCAAACTCCTTCTGATTTTTGTTCTTTGTGGCCAGTTCATCGTCACCCCAGCTATCCCAGGCATCATCAGTTACCCGAACCACTTCGAGGTTCCACCCGGCATCGACCAATTTCAGGACAGTCGCGCCGCAGAAGAGCGTAATATCGTCGGCATGGGCAATCACGACTAAACCAGTTTTTCGGTCAGTGTGGGGGATCTCCAGTTTTTTCGCCATTGTTACCGGAAGAGTAGACCAACACTTCGAAGGCTCACAATTATAAATTCTTCATAACGTTACTTATCAAGTCAGTGGATTCTGTGTACTTTAGCGACTACGAGGGGTCGCCCCCCTTTTTTACGAAAGGACGACATGTCTAAAGGAAGATTTTTTAAGACCGCGGCGATTGCTGCTGCTCTAGCGTTAACAGTTAGCGCTTGCGGTAGCGATTCCGGATCCGAGGAAGTAAGCGGCGAGATCAATCTCTTCTTGATCCCGAGCCCTTCTTCTACATCAATTCAAAGTTTTATCCCGGAGTTTGAAGCACAGACCGGTGTAAAAGTTAATGTTTCAGAGACACCATACGGTGAAGCGCACCAGAAGCAGCTTCTTAGCTACAACCAGAAAGCTGGCGCTTATGATGTTGCGCAATTCGACAACACTTTCCTTGCGCCGTTCTGCCAAGCAAAGGTGATGGCGCCACTTGATAGTTACATCAAGAACTCTGGTGAGTACGACATCAATGATTTCGGTCCCGGTCAACAGGATTACGGCAAGTGCAAAGGTGAGACGCTTGGTCTGACTCTTAGTACTGAGCCGATGATTCAGTGGTACCGTACTGATATCTACGAAGAACTTGGCCTAAAGCCAGCTACAACTTGGGATGAGTACTACGACAACGCTAAGAAAGTTCAAGAAGCTGGAAACGGTGGACAAATTATGGGCTTCGGTCCAAACGTTTCTTGGTGGTGGATGACGCTACTTTGGTCATTTGGTGGCAAGCTATATGACGATAACTTGAATCCAACTGTTAACTCTAAAGAAGCTGTGGCCGCAACGGATTACTTGAAGAAGTTGCTATCGGTTTCTCCAAAGGGCGCAATTACTGCAACGGGTGATGACACCACAAGCAAATTTCTTGGCGAGAATATTGGAGCAATGCTCAATTACTCCGGTTACTACGGCATGGCCCTTGATACAAGCATCAACAAGAATGCTGGAAAGATTGGGACCGCTCCAATGCCAATTGGCGCAGTTGATATCACCCACCTTGCTGGATGGAATATAGGAATTCCTGCCGATGCTAAGAATCCAACTGCTGCTTGGAAGTTCCTAGAATTCGTTCTTGGAAAGACCAACTCAGTTAAGTATCTGGAGTCAGGCGCTGCCGCGATTGGACGTAAGTCAATCATCAGCAACTCAGATCTGGTCGCAAATAATCCTTACCTACCACAACTCGAGATACCTACCAGTTCTCGAATTGAGCGTTATCCACAAATTGCAGTTTGGCCAGAGTTTGAGGTCGCTGCAATTGATGCGGTAACTCAGGTTCTTACCGGAAAGCAGAGGACTCAGGCGGCGCTTGATGCGTTAAATGAGAAACTCAAGCCGATTCTGGCGAAGGAGCCTCGTTAGTTAATACTCGAAATAAGTAGGCAATAAGTAGCCTGGTCACCTTGTGAACTCAAAACTAAAGGTGGCCAGGCCTACTTCTTTCAGAAGTCGCGGTCTACGGCCGCTAGCTCATTTCACGATTCCAACTTGGGTTCTGCTCGCGATCGTAATTTTGATTCCTTTTGTTTATGGAATCTATATTTCATTCTTAAGCATAAATCTTGCCTCGATTTTGCCTCCAGAATTTATCGGTTTTAAGAATTATGCAACGGTATTGGCGGCAAGTGAAACTTGGGCCACTTTTCGCATCACAATTGCAATCACAATTGTGGGCTTAGCCCTACAAATACCGCTTGGGATTTGGTTGGCGATTGCGCTCCATGAAAACCTCAAGGGCACCAAAATCTTCCGCTCGATCTTGATTACCCCAATGTTGTTAACGCCAGTTGCGGTCGGTCTTACCTACCGCTTTATGTTTGATACCGATTTAGGTGTAATCAATTGGGTGCTCGGCGGTTTTGGAATTGAAAAAGTTAATTGGTTAGGATCGCAAACTAGCGCGCTTTTCGCAATTATCTTGGTCGATTCTTGGCAATCCGTTCCGTTTGTTATGCTTTTATCGCTCGCAGCTTTAACCGCGATTTCACCATCCTTATATGAGGCAGCTCGAGTTGATGGCGCTTCTAACCGCCAGATTTTTTGGCGAATTACCTTGCCGCTAATCACTCCAACTCTCCTAGTTATCACGATGATCAAAATCATGGACTTTTTAAAACTCTTCGATACCTTGTTTATTCTGACCAGAGGCGGTCCAGGTAATGCAACTACGACCCTTGGCCTTTGGACTTATAAAACCGGATTCATCTTCTTAGAACTCTCCCAGGCGGCTGCACTTGGCGTCATCATCGCCCTGATTACCGCTCCCGTTTATTTCCTCTGGCGCAAAGCTTCTCGAGGTGTGCGATGAAAACTAAGCGATGGATCTCTTACTCACTTCTTGTAGTCGCGTCGTTCTTTTCGATATTTCCGCTGTTCTGGACAATCAGCACTTCAATAAAAAATCGCATTGATACCTATACCTTGCCTCCAAAATTTTTTGATTTTTTGCTAACTTGGAAGAACTACACCTCGCTGTTTGCGATGGATAGTTTCTGGCGAATCGCGGGAAATAGCGTCATCATTACCCTTGCTAGCACTGTTTTATGTTTGATAATCGGAAGTTTGTCAGCTTATGTTTTTGCGCGAAAAACTAAGTTCCGAGGTCGTGGCGCGTTAGAAGGTCTCATGATTGCGGTGCGCGCACTTCCTGGAATCGTGATCCTGCTGCCTATTTATAAATTAAGTTCTTTCTTTGGTTTATATGACTCGATGATTGCCTTGATATTTATCTATGCCGGATTCAACTTGCCATTTGCAATCTGGCTAATGATGAGCTTCTTTGAACAAATTCCGGTGGAAATTGAGGAGTCCGCCAGAGTTGATGGGGCATCTAATACAAGAATGTTCACCCGTATTATCTTGCCGTTGGCCGCTCCCGGATTAGTGGCAACTGGAATTTTCGTTTCATTGCTTTCGTGGAATGAATTCTTGATTCCAGTGATCATGGCAGGCGAAGACGCAAAGACCTTCCCAGTTTTAGTAGCCAGCTTCATTAGTAATCGAACCCTCGATTGGGGTCCAATGGCAGCCGCCGCAACAGTTGCGCTATTACCGATTGTTCTACTCACCATAGTGATTCAACGTTGGTTAGTTGCTGGACTTTCAAGTGGCGCGGTCAAGGAGTAATTGACGATAGTGGTGAGCACTTTTCTTGGGAATTCGCTCTTGAGTTTTGTAGTCAACGTAAACTAATCCAAAACGTTTCTCATACCCATAAGTCCACTCAAAGTTATCCAACAAACTCCAAGCAAAATAACCGTTGATCGGCGCACCGGCCTCTCGAGCGCTCTCAATCGCAGCTAAGTGTTCCTTAAAGTACGAGATTCTCTCATCATCTTCAATCTTGCCATTTACTAAACGGTCATCCCATGCCGAACCATTCTCAGTCACGTACATTTCTTTTGGAGCGTATAAACGATGAATTCGAGTTAGATATTCGGCAAAGGCAGGCGCATGTACCTCCCAGTCCATAAAGGTGCGCTTCACATTTTCGCGCCGGACATTCTTTATCGGAAGCGGTTTGCCGGTCGCATCATATTTCACAGTTTGACGGAAGTAGAAATTAACTCCAAGAAAATCGAGATCCTTAGCAATCTCTTTCATATCACCAGCTTCAATAGCTGGAGATTCACCTAACGCTTGAAGCACATCTTCTGGATAAGACTTACCGAAAACGGGATTCAAGAACCATCGATTATCAAAACCATCTGCAAGATCCGCTGCTCTTTTATCCTCAGCAGATTCACCTACGGGAACAGCAGGCGTCACATTAATTACGATGCCAACCTTGACTTCTTTAATTGAACTTCGAATTACATCGACCGCGCGCCCATGAGAAAGAAGTAAATGATGCGAGGCATCGAGTGCAGTTTTTAAGTTACGGATTCCTGGCGCCATTTCCCCGTATAAGTGGCCAATCCAAGCGCTACAGAGCGGTTCATTAAGCGTCATCCAGCGTTTTACGCGATCGCCAAACCGATTGGCAAGTAACCCGGTGTACTCAGAAAACCACTCGGTGATCTCGCGATTGGCCCAGCCGCCGCGATCCTGGAGCGCTTGCGGAAGATCCCAATGATAAATCGTTAACCAAGGCTCGATTCCGCGCTCGAGCACACCATCTATCAATCGATCATAGAAATCAATACCGAATTGATTTATTTTACCAATTCCATTTGGAATCACACGCGGCCAAGCAACTGAGAATCGATAAGCCGAAACTCCAAGCCATTTCATCAAATCTAAATCCTCTTTGTAGCGGTGGTAGTGGTCGCATGCCACATCGCCAGTATCGCCATTAGCAACTTTCCCTGGTGTTCGCGAGAAGGTATCCCAAATCGAGATTCCTCGACCATCCTCAAACGCTGCGCCTTCAATTTGGTAGGAAGAAGTTGCAACGCCGTAGATAAAATCTTTCAATTTAACTTCTTTCCAACGACAACTTCATCGTCTCTTCTAATTAATTCTTCATAACCAAGTGCAGCATAAAACTGCAGACCACGATCATTAAGAGCTGACACTCGAAGATGAAAACCTGACGACTTTAGCTCGGCCAATTCAAATTCCATTCGTGTCATCATCTTTCGCCCCCAGCCTTGACCTTGAACATATGGCAATAGATCGATATGGCCATGCGATGGATACTCCGTGAGAATTTCTTGGGGCGACGGCGTTGGATTAAAGATTTCATTTATTAGCCAACCGCTTGGACCCGTAGTTGGTTCACCCTGGTATTTAGCTTGAATCTTTGGCCACCACTCCTTTCTGCATCGTTCTTGAAAGTTTAAAGTATCTAGAACGCATAAGCCATATCCAACCGCTTTTCCAGCTTCACTTAAGACAAAGCTAGTTTCGGTTGCTAACGTTACATATGGCCCAACATAAATCTCACCAATAATTTCATCATTGAGAAATTTCCCAGTCGCATCATTTCCGGAATCGCCGGTCTTGATCGCGACGTGATAGAGATCTAACAGGTCAGATAACCTCGCCTTGCGAATCTCGATAGAACTCACTGAGCGATAATCTCGCGCCAAGCCTAGATTTCTCTAACGGCGAAAGATACGCTCCGGATAATGACGACCGAAACGGCAGTAATTCGTGCGAAAGAGAACTTAACTGGTCTCTTATCTCAGCTACCTCAAGGTGAACGGCATCCCGGGGAACGGGTATTGGTGAAGGATTTTGGGGTCTGTCGTGTAACACTTCGTAGAGCTGTCAATGATCCAATCTCAGATGAGAAATTGGAGCGTCGTGCCCGTCCCGAAACTTATGTTAAACGACCCATGATTTCCTCAGAATCGCGCCTCAAATCCTTTACCAGAGAGATTCAAGAACGAGGTCAACATCCTTCAACAAAATTGATTTTATTTAAGTGCGTAAAGGCAAATAAAAATGTCCCAAAGCAGCTCTCTATAAGAGAGCGAGAAGAAATTTTCGTGATTACCAGACTACAGTTTGTAGATGAAATGCTAGTTGCCATTGAAACTTTGAAGATATCCTGTCGTGCAATGCCGACTCTTACCGATAAGGATCTTCTTGGTTCACTGTACGACACGTTTGCTGATCGATTCGCTATTCGAATTACAAACGCAAGAGCAAGCATCAAAGTTCATTTCTTAAGCGAACGAGAACAAGAGTTACTACAAATCAAGAGCGATGTTCCTTGTTTAATCATAAAAATGCTTGATCGAGATCAAAATGACAATCCAGTTATGACAGCAGAGTGCATCTATCGAAGTGATTTATATGAATTACAAATCCCAGTTATTGCGAATATGCCTGAGCTGGGCTCCATAGATACTAAGAGGGTCTCGTGAAGGCACAATCGCGCTATCTAAAGAATCTAATTGCAAAACTTGAACAGTTAGAGGCCAATGACGAAGCAATCGAAAAAGCTTCGATAGCAATTGCAGGTTCGCTAGAAAAAGATGGATTGATACACGTTTTTGGTACAGGCCACTCTCACATGTTGGCAGAGGAAATGTTCTATCGTGCCGGTGGTTTAGGTTCAGTAAATCCAATTCTTGAAGAAGATTTAATGCTTCATAAGAATGCGAGCCGGAGTACTGAACTAGAACGTGATGCCCACTTAGCCAGTCAGATTTTGGGAAAACACAAACTAAGTAAAGGTGATATTTTTATTATTGCTTCAAACTCAGGTGGAAATGCCTTGATTGAAGCAATGGCAAATGAGGTAAGACGGCGCGGTTTAGTTTTGATTGCCATCACGAGTATTCAGCATGCAACTTCCAATAGCGCGCGGGTACAAGGGAGGAAACTCCATGAACTTGCCGATATTGTCATTGATAATTTAGGGGGAGTCGGAGATGCCACGATCTCTTATGCGCAATTTAGGGAGAAAGTTGGTCCATCATCAACGGTTTTGGGTGCTGCAATAGTCAACTCCCTCTCGGTACGAGCGGTGGAGATTCTTCTAGAGAGAGGCTTTCGTCCTAAAGTCTTCAGCAGCAGCAATTTAATGTCGGGTGATGGACACAACAACGAATTGATTGCGCATCTGAAAGAGCGAATTTTGATCTTATGAATGGCGCATCAAGAAGAACTGCGCTGGTAAGTGGCGCTGGCGCGCCAGGCGGCATCGGATTTGCTATCGCCCGCCAACTTAAGGATTTAGGTTATGACGTCTCAATTACTGCAACCACGGAACGAATTGTAGAACGCGCTCATGAACTTGGAGTAACTGGCGCAGTAGCAGATCTAACCGTTGACTCGGAGTGTCTGGAATTGATAGCAAAAATTCCAAGAATAGATGTATTAGTAAATAACGCCGGCATGGCTAGCATTGGCTCACCGCTTGGAAGTGATGAAACTGCTTCACTTACTGAAATAACTAGTGCGGCGTGGAATCGGGGCATCAAGCGCAACCTAGATACCGCTTTTAATCTTACAAAAGCAGCGTTACCAAAAATTCGTAATTCAAATGCGGGGCGAATAGTAATGATTGGAAGTGTTACTGGCGGCTTGATGGCGATGCGAGAACAACCGGTTTATGCCGCCGCGAAAGCAGCTCTCGTCGGATTAACCAGAGCAATCGCACTCGACGAAGCTAAGTTTGGAATTACTTGTAATGTAATTTTGCCCGGCTGGGTTGCAACTGATACCCAGAGTGAACATGAAAAAGTTCAAGGGCAAAATACGCCGCTGGGCCGAAGCGGGACCCCCGAAGAAATCGCCAGCCTAGTTACTTATTTATCGTCAGAGAGCGCGAGCTATCTGACGGGCCAAGCGCTGGTAGTCGATGGCGGAAATTCCATAGCTGAGGAGCGAAGTTGATTCGGCAAGCTGTTAAAGAAGATGCTCCAATAATTCTCCAACTTATTAAGCAGTTAGCGGAATATGAAAAAGCACCTCATGAAGTAATTGCTACTACTAAAGATATTGAAGCTACGCTCTTTGTAGATAATCCAAAAGTTTTCTGTGATTTAGTTGAAGTCGAGGAAAAAGTTGTTGGCATGGCGATCTGGTTTCTAAATTATTCAACTTGGCAGGGTCGACATGGAATTTATTTAGAAGATCTCTATATAAAGCCGGAATTTCGCGGCCAAGGTTATGGAAAGGCTTTGTTGCAGCATCTGGCGCGGATCTGTAATGAGCGCGGCTACGGAAGATTTCAATGGTGGGTTCTCGATTGGAATTCACCGGCAATCGAGTTTTATCACTCAATTGGTGCAGTTCCAATGTCGGAGTGGACGGTTTTTCGGGTATCGGGCGATCCGCTAAAGAAATTAGCTAATTAATTCTTTAAGTAGTAACCCCACGCAAGCGAAGAAGCAACAGCTACCCAGATTTGATACGGGAGAAGTGCCAACCCAACTCCAATTGATGCGCGAAAAGTAAGAATCAACATGGGCACTGTCAATAAAGCAGTTGCGGCTAGTGAAAATGAAGCGATTTTCAATTCATGTGGAACATAGAAGTTATAAGCCCAAGATAAGGCGCAAAGTACCGAGATGGCAAAAGTACTTAGCCAAATTATTACCTCGTTTCTAGATAATGAATTGGCCACTCGTACCGAAGCTATTCCGAGAACTATAAAGTTATATGGCCAGATTAATCCAAATATGAAATCAGGTGGTTGCCAAGAGGGGCGATTTAGCGAGCTATACCAACCAAGGGAGTTATTCACCCAGATTCCAGAGCCAATCGCATAGATAAGAACTAGAACTATTCCGATTCCGGTGGCTACGGATTTGAACTCCATTGCTAGAGATTAGCCTTGTCCGGTGGCGCGCAACCTGATTAGCATCGAAAAAGTATCGAAATCATTCGATACCGCGCTACTTGATCAAGTCTCACTCGGCATCTCTGAGGGTGAACGGATTGGAATCGTCGGACGAAATGGCGGCGGCAAGTCGACGCTCCTTAAATTAATCGCCGGTATTGATGATCCAGATCAAGGACGAGTTACTCGTGCTAATTGGGCGAGGCTGGGAACTCTCCAGCAAGCCGATACTTCTTCTCCCGGATCAGTTAGAGAGTATGTTGTTGGAAGTAAGAAAGTACATGAATGGGCTAGCGATGCGGGAGTCCGAGAAATCTTCAGTGGCCTCTTTGGCGGGCATTCCAACGAAATTCTAGATCGCTCATATAACTTACTCTCCGGTGGCGAGAAGCGGCGAGTTGGTCTGGCTAAATTACTTATAGATCCACTTGATTTAATCCTTCTTGATGAACCAACTAACCACCTTGATATTGAAGGTGTGGCTTGGTTAGCCAGCCATTTACGGAAGCGGCGCGAATTAGCAGTCATTGTTGTAACGCATGATCGTTGGTTTCTAGATGAAATAGCCGATCAAATCTGGGAAGTTGTCTCCGGAGAAGTACTTCAATATGAAGGCGGTTACTCTGCTTACGTACTCTCAAAAGCTGAGAGAGCAAGACAACAGGCAGCCGAAGATTCTCGTCGCAATAATTTAATCCGCAAGGAATTAGCCTGGTTGCGAAGGGGAGCTCCAGCGCGAACTACCAAACCAAAATTTCGTGTCGATGCGGCAAACCAATTAATTTCAGCCGAACCTGAACCACGTAATCAAGCTGAATTGCGTAACTTTGCTACCAATAGATTAGGTAGTAAAGTCATTGAAATTCATAAAACACGTTTAAATATTGGTGAGAACTGTTTAATTGATTCTCTTGATTGGAATATCGCACCGGGTGATCGAATCGCAATCATTGGATTTAACGGCTCCGGCAAGACCACTTTGATGCGAGCTCTTGCTGGTGATTACCGCTTTAGTGCGGGCAAGATGCAGGTGGGCATCACTGTAAAGCGCGCTTTTCTCTCACAGCACCTCGAAGAATTAGATCCAAATTGGCGAGTTATAGAAGCCGTCGAGCGAATCGCACTCCAATTCGAGTTAGGCGGCGGTCGAGCATTGAGTGCATCGCAACTCTGTGAACGGCTCGGATTTGATTTCGGTGGTCAACAACGGATGATTCGTGATCTCTCTGGCGGTGAAAAACGAAGGCTTCAATTAACGCGTCTACTAATGGCAAGTCCCAATGTTCTTTTACTAGATGAGCCAACAAATGATCTAGATGTAGAAACTCTCGCCGCTCTGGAGGATTTACTAGATTCATTTGCCGGAGTTTTAATTGTGATTTCACATGATCGATATTTCTTGGAACGTACCTGTGATCGCTTCTATGGATTACTCGGCGATGAAGAATTAAGAGATCTACCTCGTGGCGTCGAACAGTATCTAGAGCGGCGAGAAGCGATGAGAACTAGCGCTTCTCAGAGTACGACAAAGGAGATCTCTAGCGCTGCTGAAGAGCGGTTGATCAAGAAGGAATTAGCAAAACTCGAGCGCCAAATTGTAAAAGTTACAGAGAAAGAGGCCAATCTTAGAATTGAAGAAGAGGGCGCCGCATTTGATCATCAACGTCTTTTAGAAGTCGCATCTAAATTAGAAGATGTAGTATCGCGCCGGCGCGCGTTAGAGAATCAGTGGTTGGAGTTAAGTGAAAAACTTACCAAGTAAATATCGACTGGATGCGCTTGCGGCTATATCTGGAGTAATGATTGCTCTTCAGGCTCGGGCCAACGGTGAACTCTCACTTCGATTAGATAACGCTCCGCAAGCAGCGCTAATCTCATTTTCATCCGGACTTTTCTTTATCGCGATCTATGCCTCTTTAAATGAAAAAGTTAAAACAGGTCTACGCCAACTTCGTACTGCGGTTAGTCGAAAAGAGATTCCACGTTGGCGATTGCTTGCTGGAGCGCTGGGTGGATGTTTTGTCGCTTTACAAACCAGCATTGTTCCTTTAATCGGAGTTGCTCTCTATTCCGTTGCCTCGATTGCCGGACAGGCCGCAACATCTCTTATTGTTGATCGAATTGGTTTAACAGGTGGTGGACCAAAATCAATCTCATTTCGCAGAGTTAGCGCTGCGCTCGTAACAATATTGGCGGTTTTGGTTTCAGTTTGGGATAAATTAGCTGGAATTGATTTCGCACATTTAGCCGTTGTATTTGCAGTTCTTGCTGGAGCATTTGTCGGAGTACAACGCGCACTAAATGGCCAGATAAATGAATTCTCTGGAGAGAGCTATGCGACCTCGCTCTTAAACTTTATAACTGGAACGTCTTTTCTTGCCGCATTTGTTGCGCTCTTAGTGATTTTCGGTAGTATTGAATTACAACCGTTACCTATGGGTCCTTGGTGGATATATACCGGTGGCATTATGGGAGTCATCTATATCGCTTTTACCTCACTGATTGTGCAACATCTGGGAGTCTTAACATTTACCCTGATTAGTGTGGGTGGCCAATTAATCGGCTCACTACTGCTTGATCTATATGCGCCAAGTGAGGGAATTACAGTTAGTGGCTACTTAGTCACAGGAATCCTTATGACCTATCTCGGTGTGATTATTGGTGGCGTAAATCAATCGCGACGAGCGCGGATATAGTTTCTTATAGTTAAGGCGATTGTTAAGAGGACAAAAAAGATAGCGATGGCACGAGCTGAACCTTTTAACGCAGGTATCGAAGCGGCATAGAAACCTAATAGCGTTATTCCAACACCCCAGAGGAGTGCGCCAAGTGCATTTGCAGCAAGGAACTTGTAGTAATTCATCTTGGCAATGCCGGCAATGGGTGGCATAAAGGTGCGAATCCAGGGATAGAACCGAGCCAGAATTACCGCACTCCAACCATATTTCTTATAGAAACCCTCGGCGCGCGCCACCATCCTTCGAATTCGTGGCGTATCTCTTCGCTCTAAGTAAGAGCGTCCATATTTTCGCCCTAGTACGTAGCCAAATTGATCTCCGATAAATGCCCCCAAAAAAATCACAAAGATGAGAAAAACAATATTTACATCATCTCTAGTTCCGGCAATCAAGCCGGCTGCAAATAAAATTGAATCGCCTGGAAGAAAGAAGGCAATCAAGATTCCAGTCTCGATAAAAATAATTAAGCCCATAGCGAGATATATTAAGAATGGGCCAGACGCGCTTAAATACTGTTCAATCCAGTCTGCGATACTCAAGAACGTTCCTTGACCGCCGCAGCGACTGCTTTCACCACGTTCTGGTCGAAGACGCTCGGCACAATAAAAGATGCATTGAGTTGGGCATCGCTAACGCAACCAGCAATTGCCTCAGCGCACGCGACAAGAAGTTCATCAGTAATTTTCTTAGCTCCCGCATCTAGTAGACCGCGGAAGATTCCGGGGAATGCAAGCACATTATTAATCTGGTTTGGTTGATCGCTCCTTCCGGTCGCAACTACAGCGGCATGTTTCCGAGCAAGAACCGGGTCAATCTCAGGATCAGGATTTGCCAGCGCAAAAACAATTGAACCTTTAGCCATCGAAGCGACATCAGTTTCGGTAAGAAGATTGGGAGCGCTTACCCCAATAAATACATCAGCGCCCTTCATCGCCTCAGATAGCGAGCCATCGAATTGTCGCTTATTGCAAGTTTCAATAAACCATTTCCGCATCTCATTATCTACAGGTCGTTTATTGTTAATGACACCGCGACTATCAAAGCCGATAATTTCTTGAGCGCCAGCAAGTACCAAGAGGCGAGCAATCGCAGTACCAGCAGCGCCAGCTCCATTGATAATGATTGTGCAATCTTTAATGTTTTTCTTTACTAACTTGAGGGCATTTCTTAGCGCAGCGAGGACCACAACAGCCGTGCCATGTTGGTCATCGTGAAATACCGGAATATCAAGGAACTTTCTTAACCGTGCCTCAATTTCAAAACAGCGCGGCGCTGAGATATCTTCAAGGTTGATTCCACCGTAAACCGGAGCTATTAACTCAACAGTACGGACAATCTCATCAACATCTTGGGTATCTAAACAGACCGGCCAGGCATCAACGTCAGCAAATCTCTTAAATAAAGCGGCCTTTCCTTCCATAACGGGAAGCGCGGCCTCTGGACCAAGATTTCCCAGTCCGAGAACTGCGGAACCATCAGTTACAACAGCAACAGTATTTCGTTTAATTGTCAAGCGTCTGGCATCGCTGGGATCTTTAGCAATAGCTTGGCAGATTCGCGCTACACCGGGTGTATACGCGCGGGAAAGATCATCGCGGGTCTTTAGCGGAACTTTCGATTGCACCTCTAATTTGCCACCAAGATGTAACAAGAAGGTTCGATCAGACACTTTTCGCACTTTAAGAATTGGTGAGGCAGAGAGCGCTGCATTAATTTTGTCAGCGTGCTCTTGATCAATTGCATCGCAAGTCACATCGATAACAACATTATCGAGTTGCGAATCCGCAACGTCGAGCGCGGTGATCATGGCGCCCTCGCGGGTAATTATTGTGGTGATCTCAGCAATCGGTTGGAATTCCGGTTTTCCTTCAACGCGGATTGTGATTCCGTAGCCGGGAGAAGTGCTGGCCATCAGACGACTCCGTAAAGTCGGTCTCCAGCATCGCCCAAACCCGGCACGATGTATCCATGTTCATTTAATTTCTGATCGAGCGCGCCCGTAACAATGCTTATTGGGAAAGATGATTTCTCAAAAGCACGCTCGACAGTTTTCACACCTTCCGGCGCCGCCAATAAACAGATGGCAGTTATATCTCTCGCACCACGTTCGATTAAGTAATTAAATGCCGCAACCAGAGTTCCACCAGTTGCGAGCATAGGATCGAGTATGTAGCACTGGCGGCCGCTTAAATCTTCTGGTAACCGGTTGGCATAAGTTGAGGCTTGCAGAGTTTTTTCATCGCGAACCATGCCAAGGAATCCCACATCAGCACTTGGTAGAACTCGCATCATTCCTTCAAGCATGCCAAGGCCGGCGCGCAGAATTGGAACTACAACTGGTCTTGGCGTATCAAGCATCGCGCCTTTCATCGGCGCTACCGGTGTCACAATTTCAACTGGATGAATCTTTACCTCACGCGTTGCCTCATAGGCAAGGAGCGTGACTAGCTCTTCGACGAGGTGGCGGAAGACTTGTGAATTGGTCTCTTTATCGCGCAACACGGTGAGTTTGTGCGTGATTAGCGGATGAACGGCTACCAGCACTTTCATAGAGGCACTTTACTACCTTGCACAACGGTGGAACTATGAGGTGCTTTATTTCTTCTGCGCAGGAGGTGTGAGATGGCAAACGAAACCCTCGAATTTGCGCTCTTAGCCTGGAGAGAAGATGGAAGTTGGAATGCATCGCGATTACCAGATGATGCAGCTCAAGATATTGGAATTGCTCTCGATGCGCTTCGCGTACAACAAGTTGATGGTGGCGCAATTGCAATGTTAGCGATTGATGATTCATTCTTTATAGTTATTAGACAAGTTGGCGAAGATATGAAGATGATGATGAGTGATGCGCTTGCCGCTCTTGAATATGAAATCGCTTCCGAAGTATTAGAACTCTTAGATATTGATTCGCCAGAGGAAGATGATGCCGATGAGCCAGCCGGCGATCTCAATTTACTCAGTGATTTAGGGATTGATGCAATGGATCTACAGATGATCTGTGACGAGGGTGAGAAATATCCGGATGAACAGTTAGAATCAATTGCCCGCCAGATTGGCTTCGGCGATAAATTCCTGGAGATAGTCGAGAGTCTATAAATGAATTATGAAAGCGCTATGCGCGCTGCGCTGGAGCGCGCCAAATTCGGCGCTATCGCTAGCGGTGATGTACCGGTCGGTGCGGTGATGCTTAATAAAGCCGGCGAAATAATCGCGTTGGGTGTTAACCAACGCGAACTTCTCCGCGATCCGGTTGGCCATGCTGAGATTGTGCTAATTCGTTCCGCAGCTCGCTCACTTGGAACTTGGCGTTTAGATGAGTGCACACTTGTTGTCACTCTTGAACCATGTGCGATGTGCGCCGGGGCAATTATGCAATCGCGAATTCCTCGAGTTGTCTTTGGCGCGTGGGATGAGAAAGCTGGCGCAGCCGGATCCACCTGTGATTTGTTACGCGATCCGAGAGCGCTTCACAAAGTAGAGGTTATCTCTGATGTTCTAAAGGATGAATGCTCCGCTTTATTAACTGAATTCTTTTCGGCGCAACGCCCTCGCGTATAGTCGCCCACGGTGGCGTGTCCGAGCGGCCTAAGGAGCGCGCCTCGAAAGCGCGTGTTGGGGAAACTCAACCGTGGGTTCAAATCCCACCGCCACCGCCAATTCTTCTCATTCCCAAGTAAGCAACTCGAGTGAACGCCTCCAAAACAATTGCTCGGGAAATTTTACTTTTGCCAAATTTTCGTTCTCGAAAAGTAATCGGCACTTCGATGATTGCAGCACCAACTTTTCACGCAGCTCTCACCATCTCTATCTGAAAGGTGTATCCCTCGCTTCTAATTGAATTAAGGTCAATTCGGCGAAGCAGTTCAGAGCTAAAAGTGCGAAACCCACTTGTTGCATCTGAGACATTTAAACGGAGCATAAATTGCACATATTTACTGGCAAATCGAGAGAGTAATTCACGAGGTCTCGACCAATTTTCGATATCACAACAAACAATCCACCGACTTCCAATCACCATATTTGAATTAACTTCTAACAATTTAAATAGATCCTGAACCCGGTGGGTTAGATCAGCATCCATCTCGATAATTCTCTGGTAATTGCGCGCAAGCCCCCAAGAAAACCCAGCAAGATAAGCCTTACCTAATCCTCGCTTGACACCCTCCGAAATTAGATTGACTCTTGGTTGGAGTTTTTCAATCCGAGCGACCGCTTCAGAAGTGCCATCGCTGGAACCACCATCAACTACCAATAGATCCACATTCCTAATGTGTTTGAGAATTCTTGTTAAGAGAATCTCGATACTTTCTACCTCGTTATAAGTAGGAATTATCACTAACTGCTGCATGGTGAAGAAAAATTAGACTTGAATTTCGTATGAAGGATTTAAGATAGTAAGGGCTCCGTCTCGTTCGCCAACCATGCCTTCGGCCACGAGAGTAGTTCCAACTCCAAGTCCTGCAATTTCGCGGCGACCCAAGAATTGCAGGGTCACGCCACCTGATTCATCCCAAATCTCAATCTCTAATGTGGGAGCAGAATTCATCGATGCCGGCCGAATTGCAGTTACTTTGCCGACAACATGGGCTCGTTTGCGCCATTGGATTTTTCCAATCGGCATCATCTTCTCTTGATAATGGCTGATCTTTTCGCCAGTCGTTCGCCATTCACTCTTAGCGCGAATCGGTTCGATTGGCTTCATTACTTCAATTTCATCTTTTACAGGTGGTGTTATCTCACCGGAGAGAATTCGATCGATATCAAAGGGCACGATGGTTGCGACCACTCGGGGCAACTGCGAAATCGAACGGGCAATCTCTTCTGCAGTTTGGTCGTGAAGTAATCGGCCTAAGAAACCGCGATATGCGCGACGGGGAAGTAAGAGCGTTAGTTCCACATCAGGCTGTTCTGTAATGCGAAGCGAGTAATCAACTGCTGCGTTGGGAAGTCTGCGATCTGGGCAATCAATAAATTCGATTGGGACATCATCTACTGCGTGATTGCTCGTCCAAGCTTTTTGAATCTGTTCGGCCTTTCGATCATCTAACACAAAATGAACTGCATGGAGATTTCGTGGATTTAAACTCCGCGCGTAACGAACAGCGCCGATTGTTGCGAGATCTACTTGGTCGACTAGCACCGTTACGTAATGTCTTAAGATTGAAGTAGCTTTACTATCCGCTTTAGAGACTTGTAGGGCGCGTTGTTCCGAGTTGTACCTACGATTAAAATTCTTCATCATTATGAGAACAACGGGCGTTCCGACAACGACCAGCCAAGTTCCATCTGTAAATTTTACGACTGAAAGGACAACTACGGTTATTAGAGAGATTACGCCAGACGTTAAGTGAAGTGAAAACCGCTTTAGACTTTCACTTCGAACTTTTTTAGCCATACCTAGACCAGTAATTGTGAATCCTACGAAAACAGCCAGTGCATAGATCGCCGCAAGCGTCGTAATGCTCGCCTTAGAAGCGATAACTAGTCCAGATGCAAAAGTAGCAATAAAGAGAATGCCATTTGAAAATGCCAGCTTGTGGCCTCGCGATGTTAGCCACTTCGGCAAGTAACCATCACGAGCAACTATACGAATCATGTTTGGAAATGCGCTGTAACAGGTATTTGCACCAGCAAAAAGAATTAACATCGTTCCTGCTTGAACCACTAAATACATAATCGGCGAAAAAATAGATTCTCCGAGTGAAGCCTTAGCAACCAGCGAAATAACAGTTGGCGTTCCCTCGGCGTAGGGAATAGCTTTAGTCAAATATGCAAGCCAACCAATTCCTACTACAAGTACAGCAAGAGTAATAGCCATTACGGAGAACGTTCTACGTGCATTTACATGCTCTGGAGATTTAAATAGTGCAACGCTATCTGAAACTGCTTCTAAACCCGTAAGAGAAGCACTTCCATTTGCAAACGCTTTCAAAATCATTAATAGAGCTGCGAAAGTGAGCAATCCTTGTTCGTCTCCAAGTTGAAGCAGACCCGGCGTCGAAGTTTCAAACGTTTCTAAAGAACCGTTTAGCACCCGAAAAGCCCCGAATATAAAAACGGTCAGCATGGAACCAATAAACAAATAGGAAGGAAGCACAAAAAAAATCCCAGCTTCTTTCACGCCCCGGAGATTCACATAAGTCAAAAGAATTATTACAGAGAGCGTTATCCATACTTTCCCATTACTTAATTCAGGAAAAGCTGAAATAACCGCAGCAACCCCCGCTGCGGTCTGAATCGCAACTGTGATTATGTATCCAAACATCAATTCGATTGCGGCGATTAGCGAAACATTGGTACCAAAATTCTCCCGCGCCACCACATAAGCGCCACCAGCTCTTGTATAGGTGCTAATCACGTCTCGATAAGAAAGAGAAATAATCAGCAACATAAACAGAATTACGGCAATTAATGGCGAAAACAGCGAAAAGGCGGCCAGCCCAAAAGCTGGTATAAGAGCGACTAAAATTTGCTCTCCACCGTAAGCTGATGAAGATATACAGTCAGACGACAGGATTCCGAACGCATTCCGTTTACTTAATCGCTGTTGTCCAAGAGAGTGGCGATTAAGGGGAGCGCCTAAAAAGAATTTCTTGATTCGGTATGTGAGCGGATCGGGTAGATGGGTGTGTTCAGAGAGCGCCTTTGGTGAGGGCGCATCATCGGTCCACGATTTAGCCACGGTAGTACCCAATTCTACGCCTCTTTATTTGGCGCGTATGCTCTCCGTATGGCGCTCAAAACTGAACTTTATATAGACGGTAAGTGGGTAAAAGGTTCCACTACCGTCCCAGTTCGCGATCCAAGTGATGACAGCGTTATTGCTGAAATTCAAGTAGCAACCGAAAAAGAATGTGATGCCGCGGTAGATGCGGCCCATCGCGCATTTCCAGAGTGGGCAAAGACTGCGCCGAGATTTCGCGCCGAGATACTTCGTAAAGCATTTGAATTAATGATTGTTGAAGCTGATTCACTAGCTGAAATCGTTTCTAAAGAAAATGGAAAAGTACTCTCTGATGCCAAAGGTGAGATTCTCTACGCCGCGGAATTTTTCCGTTGGTTCTCCGAAGAGACTGTTCGAGTTCAAGGTGATTTTCGAAAATCACCTAGCGGCGATAAGCGAATTGTTGTCACCCATCAACCAATCGGAGTCTCATTACTAATTACGCCCTGGAATTTTCCAGCCGGCATGGCAACTCGAAAAATCGGACCAGCAATTGGCGCGGGTTGTACCGTAATTCTGAAACCGGCGATCGAGACTCCATTAACCGCATTAGCAATCGTCGACATTCTGGAGAGAGCAGGGCTGCCAAAGGGCGTAGTAAATGCAGTTATGCCAACTCCAGCAGGACCGATGGTAAGTCGAATGCTTCACGATCCTCGGGTAATGAATCTTTCTTTCACTGGGTCTACGGAAGTTGGTCGCGTACTTCTTAAAGAAGCCTCAGATCGAGTAATTAGATGCTCGATGGAACTTGGTGGAAATGCTCCTTACGTAGTCTTGGAAGATGCAAATGTTGATGAAGCGGTTAAAGGTTTGATGATCGCCAAGATGCGAAATGGTGGAGCAGCATGCACTGCTGCTAATCGAATCTACGTTGCTAAAAAAATCGCATCAGAATTCACAACTAAATTCGCCAAAGTAATGTCAGAACTTCGCATGGCCCCAGGACGAGAGCCCGGCGCCCAACTTGGCGCTAGCGTCTCTAAAAAAGAGCGCGACAAAATTGCTGATCTGGTCACTGCTTCAATAAAGGGCGGCGCGAAGGTTGAAACTGGTGGCGTTTTACCTGAAGGTCCGGGCGCTTTCTATCCGCCAACGGTTCTCTCGGTTACGAAAGATAATGAAATTCTCAAGCATGAAATCTTTGGACCGGTCGCGCCTATCGTAACTTTCGATACCGATGAGGAGGCAGTCAAACTTGCTAACGAAAGTGATTTCGGATTAATCAGCTATGTATATTCCGGTGAATTAGGTCGAGCGCTTCGCGTTGCCGAAGCGATTGATTCCGGAATGGTGGCAATAAATCGCGGAGTGATTTCAGACCCTGCTGCGCCATTTGGTGGCAATAAACAAAGCGGGCTTGGACGTGAAGGTGGCTTCGACGGCATCCACGAATTCCTCCAGACCAAATACATTGGGGTGGAGATTTAAGGTTTGCGGAGGATGAGGGATTTGAACCCTCGATAGGTTTCCCTATACACGCTTTCCAAGCGTGCGCACTCGGCCGCTATGCGAATCCTCCAGTAAAGCAGGAGAGAAGGGTATCGGTGCTCCTAACTATGATTCACCGCAGATCCTCCGTGCGGCATTAACGTGCCGAACTCCCCCAGGGCTGGAAGGCAGCAAGGGTAGGCCCGCTCTAATGGGTGTGCGGGGGATCCTGAAGTAAGAGAGGTGGTTATGTCACTGGCGTTATATCGCAAGTATCGACCATCAATCTTCGGCGATGTAATTGGCCAAGAACATATAACTATTCCACTCTCTAATGCGTTGGAATCCGGCCGAATTCATCATGCGTATCTATTCTCTGGTCCACGTGGTTGCGGAAAAACTTCTAGCGCGCGAATCATGGCGCGCTCGCTAAATTGCGAAAAAGGTCCAACGCCAACACCTTGTGGCACTTGCCAATCTTGTAAAGATCTAGTTGCAAATGGCCCAGGATCTATTGATGTAATTGAATTAGATGCAGCGACCCACGGCTTAGTTGATGATGCTCGTGATTTAAGAGATAAAGCTTTTTTTGCTCCGGTAAGTTCTCGATACAAGATTTACATTATCGATGAGGCCCACCAACTTGGGCCGGGCGCAGCAAACGCGTTATTGAAAGTTGTGGAGGAGCCGCCCCCACATGTTCTATTTATATTTGCAACCACGGAGCCCGATAAATTAATTGCAACAATTCGCTCTAGAACTCACCACTACCCATTCCGTTTGGTGCCGCCCGGAATATTGCAGGAACATCTCCGGAAAGTTTGTGATCAAGAGAAAGTAAAAGTTGAAAAAGGAGTCTTGCCATTAGTGGTCAGAGCATCTGGCGGTTCTGTTCGAGATGCGCTTTCGGTTTTAGGCCAACTACTTGCCGGAGCTGGTGGCTCCGGGGTTACATATGACATCGCAGTCCAACTTCTTGGCTTTACCGATGGTGCGCTTCTTGATGAAGCGATAGATGGTTTAGCCGCCCGAGATTTAGGTGCGGTATTCCAGACAATTGATCGCTTAATCGAATCAGGACATGATCCACGCCGATTTGTTCAAGATTTACTGGAACGCCTCCGCGATTTAGTTGTCGCCGATGCAGTCGAAGAGGGTTTGAAGGCAATTTTGCGAAGCCATCCCGATGATCAACTAGAGCGGATGCGCGCTCAAGCCGCACGGATCGGCGGCGGTAATTTAAGTCGCGCCGCATCGATAGTTGCTGAGGGCTTAAATCAGATGCGTGGCGCAACTGCTCCCCGTCTAATTCTTGAATTAATCGCAAGCCGGATAGTTATTGCAGGAAATGATGGCAGCGATCAAGGTTTAGTTTCTAGAATCGAAAGACTGGAACGCCAATCCGGAGTGGAACTGATTCCAGCGCCAAAAGTGGAGCGAAAAGAAGTAAAGGTTGAGAGCAAAGCTGCAACTAAACTCGAAACTAAACCCGTTGCAGCAAAGAAAGAAGAAGCTAGACCAATTACTCCTTCTGGAAACCTTGATGTGACTGCGCTTCGCAGAATGTGGCCCGATGTAATTGAAAACGTGAAAAAGCGAAGAAGGCTAACTTGGTCGCTTCTCTCTGCTAGCGCCCAAATCCTTTCTATAGATGAGAAAGCCATAACAATCGGGATTATTAATGCTGGAGCGAGAGATTCATTTATCCGTTCTGAGAGCGAACCGATTCTCTCGGATGCCTTTGTAGAGGTAACTGGGGTTCGCCGCAAGATTGAGGTAATTGTTGATCCATCGGTTGATCCATATTCGGCCGCAAATATTACAAAGCAAGTTGATGAAGATTCGAGTGATCCAAATCAACTAAAGGGCACTAAATTGATAATGAAAGAGCTTGGCGCCCAGGTCATCGCAGAGAGCGAAAAGTAATGTACGAAGGAATAATCCAAGAGCTAATCGATGAGCTTGGTAAATTGCCGGGAATCGGGCCAAAGAGCGCACAACGTATCGCTTTTCATATAGTCCAATCTGAGCGAGTTGATATAAACCATCTCGTTGAGGTTTTACGGTTAGTAAAAGAGAAAGTTAGATTCTGTAGCCAATGCTTCAATGTCGCAGAAGAAGAAGAGTGCAAGATCTGCCGCGATCCACGACGTGATAACTCAACGCTCTGTGTTGTTGAAGAGAGTAAAGATGTAGTAGCTATTGAAAGAACCCGAGAATTCAAAGGTAAGTACCATGTCCTTGGCGGCGCAATAAGTCCGATCGATGGCATCGGCCCAGAACAACTTCGAATCCGCGAATTACTCTCTCGCCTCTCCGATTCCAACATCACCGAAGTCATCATCGCCACCGACCCAAATCTGGAGGGCGAGGCGACGGCGACCTACCTGGCGCGAACCATCAAACCTCTAGGCATAAAGATCTCGCGCCTAGCCTCAGGGCTCCCCGTTGGCGGAGACCTGGAATATGCCGATGAAGTTACGCTGGGAAGAGCTTTTGAAGGGCGAAGAGCGTTAGATCTCTAATAGTGAGACCATGACCGTCTTATTATTTGAGATAATTCGCCATAAATATGGGTTACCTGTCAGCATTTCGCCATGGGTCTCATCGTCCAGAAATACGGCGGCTCCTCAGTAGCCGATGCCGAGGCGATGAAGCGCGTCGCCAGCCGGATCGTTGCCACTAAGAAGGCCGGCCACTCAGTCGTTGTGGTCGTATCCGCAATGGGCGATACCACCGACGAACTCATAGATCTCGCGAATCAAATAACCCCACTTCCTGCTGGGCGTGAACTCGACATGCTTTTAACCGCCGGCGAGCGAATCTCGATGGCGCTACTTGCAATGGCAATTAAGAATCTTGGTTTTGAAGCGCTCTCATTTACTGGTTCACAGGCTGGCGTTATTACCGATAGCAAACATGGCAGAGCTCGAATCATCGATGTCTCACCAGGTCGAATTCAAGAGGCACTTAATCAAGATGCGATTGCAATCGTTGCTGGTTTTCAAGGAATCTCGCAAGATACTAAAGATGTAACAACTCTGGGCCGTGGAGGTTCTGATACAACTGCAGTCGCACTTGCCGCCGCATTAGAAGCTGATGTCTGTGAAATTTATACCGATGTCGATGGTGTATTTAGCGCTGACCCAAGAATTGTTCCCACTGCGCGCAAGTTAAAGAGTGTAACTTATGAAGAGATGCTTGAGCTGGCAGCTTCTGGTGCAAAAGTTTTACATCTTCGCTGTGTGGAATATGCACGTCGTTTTAATTTACCGATTCATGTCCGATCATCATTTTCAAATCTCGAAGGAACTTGGGTGGTCGCCGACCAGCCTGAAGGAGGAAATATGGAGCAAGCAATCATCTCGGGTATCGCACACGATAAAAGTGAAGCGAAGGTGACCATTGTTGGAGTACCTGATCGATCCGGCGTCGCTGCTCGTATCTTCCAATCAATTGCAGATGCCGATATCAACATCGACATGATCGTCCAAAATGTATCTGCTGCAGCAACTGGACTTACCGATATCTCCTTTACTCTGCCGCGCACTGAAGGTTCTAAAGCGACGGGAATTGTCCAGAAGTTACAAGGTGAGATTGGTTTCCAATCTATTCAATACGATGATCAGATCGGCAAACTCTCATTAATTGGTGCCGGTATGCGCTCCCATCCCGGAGTTACTGCAACATTTTTTGCTGCTATGGCTGATGCTGAAGTGAATATCGAGATGATCTCAACCTCTGAAATTCGCATCTCAATCGTCTGCCGCCAAGCTGATTTAAAGCGCGCGGTAAAGGCGGCACATTCCGCCTTTGAATTGGATGCAGACCAAGTTGAAGCGGTGGTCTACGGCGGTAGCGGTCGATGAAACCATCGTTAGCTGTTGTTGGCGCAACTGGCGCAGTCGGTGCCGTTATGCTTGATCTCTTATCAACTCGTCCTGATGTCTGGGGCGAGATCCGTCTGATTGCATCAGCAAGAAGTGCGGGAAAGAAATTGAAATGTCGCGGCGAAGAATTAACTGTTGTTCCGCTCTCACCAGAAGCATTCGATGGCATTGATGTTGCGATGTTTGATGTTCCAGATGAAGTTTCCGCAGACTGGGCTCCAATTGCAGCCGCTCGCGGCGCAATCTGTGTCGATAACTCTGGTGCATTTCGGATGGATCCAGAAGTTCCGCTAGTTGTTCCAGAGGTCAATCCAGGTGAGGTAAAGCGTCGACCAAAAGGAATTATCTCTAATCCAAATTGCACAACTCTTTCCATGATTGTCGCAATGGGTGCGCTCCATAAAAAATATGAATTAAAAGAGTTAGTTGTTGCTTCTTATCAAGCGGCATCAGGCGCGGGAAAATCTGGAATCGATGCGCTCCGTTCTCAAATCGATGAGGTCTCCGGTAAAGGTCTTGGTGATAAAGCTGGCGACGTAAGAACGGCAATTAGCGATCTTGGCCCATTTCCTGCACCACTTGCGATGAATGTAATTCCGTGGGCGGGCTCGCTAAGGAACGACGGCTATTCTTCTGAAGAGTTAAAGGTGCGAAACGAATCACGGAAGATTTTAGGTTTGAAAAACTTAAAAGTCTCAGCAACTTGCGTTCGCGTTCCGGTTATTACAACTCATTCACTTGCAGTTCATGCGGTATTTGCTAATGAAGTTGATCGCAAAGCTGCGCAAGATGTACTTGAGAACGCAGCCGGTGTGAAGTTAGTGGATGATCCCGAAAACCATAAATTCCCAACCCCGGCTGATGTTGTCGGTACCGATCCAACTTGGGTCGGCCGCGTTAGAAAATCTCTCGATAATCCAAATGCGATTGAGCTCTTCGTCTGTGGCGATAATCTTCGAAAAGGCGCGGCGTTGAATACCGCCCAGATCGCAGAACTTGTTGCTAAGGAATTTGCTGCAAAGTAAGTAGCGAGATTTCCGACGGAGCAAAAAATCTAATCGGGGTATATGGGTTATAACCCATCCCGGCCGAGACATTTAAGTAGGGCTCTCCCGCGACTTTGGTTAACCCGCGAGATCGCCAATTTGGCAAATCACAATTGGTGGTGAGCGATCTACTTCCACCAAACCACGGGAGACGAACTTGGCCACCATGGGTGTGGCCGGCAAATATCAAATCAAGAGAATCTTTCGCCATCGCATCCAAAACTCTCTTATAAGGCGCATGTGTAACTCCAACTGAGAGATCTACTTTGCCCCGCTTACCTTTCACAAGTGAGTAATCATCGAGGTTAAGATGGGCATCATCTGTACCGCGCGCCTCGATAGAAATCCCTTTAATCTTCAACTTTATCTTTACTTGATTCAAGTTTTTCCAGCCAGCTCTACTCAGACCCTTATCTAATTTGGCAATCGGCAATTTCTCACCCAATTTACGTTCACGGGTATCGTGGGTTAGATAAGAGAAGGGATTTTTAAACGTAGGCCCAAAGTAGTCATTGGAGCCGAAGACATAGAGGCCGGGGAATTTAAAGAGCGGCGAGAGCGCAGCCAGCGTAGTTTCAATCGCATCACGGTGGGCGAGAAAATCACCGGTACTTATAATTAAATCCGGATTTAAATCCCGCCAACTGCTGATATCGCTAATCAGCCGCCTACGTTTTGGCGTGAGATGAAGATCTGAGAAATGCAGAATTCGCAGCGGAGCGCTCCCTTTAGGAAGAATAGGTAGCGTAGCTTCGCGTAGTTTGAATCCCATAGGCGTGAGAAGATACCGCTATGTCCCTCAAAGAAAAACTGCAGAACGATTTAACTGATGCGATGCGCTCTCGAGATGAACTTCGCTCGAGCACAATCCGCATGGTTCTCACCGCAATCAAGAACGAAGAGGTTTCCGGAAAAAAGGCGCGCGAATTAAGCGATGCCGAGATCATCACAGTTCTCTCGCGCGAAGGAAAGAAGCGTCGCGAAGCTGCTGAAGCCTTTGAGCAAGCCGGAGCAAACAATCGTGCTGCGACTGAAAAAGCTGAAGGCGGCGTAATTGCAGAATATCTTCCAAAACAATTAAGTGAATCGGAGATAAAAGATCTTATTGCTGCCGCAATTAAAGAGTCGGGTGCTGCAACCCCAGCGCAAATGGGGTTAGTAATGAGAGTGCTTCAACCAAAGATTGCAGGAAAAGCTGATGGCGGAACTGTCTCAGCTTTAGTCAAAGCTGCACTAACCGGAGGCGCTCAATGAAATATGAATATGCAACTGTCCCGCTTTTAACTCATGCTACAAAACAGATTCTCGATACCTGGGGATCTGATGGTTGGGAGTTAGTACAAGTTATCCCAGCTCCCGGTGGCGGCGATCAACTCGTTGCTTACATGAAGCGTCCGCTGCCATGACCGAAGTTCGCGCAAAGTTAGCGGAACTTGGATTAACGCTTCCGGTAGCTGCAAAACCGGTTGCAGCATATGTACCTGCGATTAGAACTGGACACATGGTTTTCACTGCGGGACAACTTCCGATGGTTGAGGGCGCGCTCTCTAAAACCGGAAAAGTTGGTGGCGAGGTTTCTATTGCAGAAGCGAAAAAATTAGCTGAAATCTGTGCTCTTAATACACTTGCCGCGGTTGAAACTGTAGTCGAAATTAATAAAATCGTAAGAGTTGTACGAGTAGTTGGTTATGTAAATAGTGTGGCCGGATTTACCCAACAACCTGAGGTAATTAATGGCGCGAGTGAATTATTTCTTCAGATCTGGGGTGAAGCCGGGAAACATGCGAGAAGCGCAGTCGGTGTTGCAGAGCTACCGTTAAATGCTCCAGTAGAAGTTGAGCTTACGGTCG
>VGAE01000012.1 GCA_016870975.1 Actinomycetota bacterium | reverse complement strand
CGCTCTGGATGAGGTTAGCGTGAGTAAATACCAAGAAATGGGCGGAAGGAAAACTTTCGAAAAATTGGTATCGCATTTCTATGCGCTGGTGAGTGTCGACCCAGTACTTCGTCCAATGTATCCAGAGGAGGATTTAGAGGGAGGGGCTGAGAGATTATTGATGTTCTTGGAGCAATATTGGGGAGGTTCCACAACTTATAGTGAGCAGAGGGGTCACCCCAGATTAAGAATGCGCCATGCTAATTTTGAAATTGGCGAAGCGGAGCGTGATGCCTGGCTGAGAAATATGAAGTCAGCAGTTGATGAGCTTGAGATTGGCACCGAATTAAAAAATGAACTTTGGGAATATTTGGTTATGGCTGCAAATTCAATGGTTAATCAACCGCGCCGTTTTTGAGAGAGATTTCCAACTTTTAGTATTTCGCCATTTCTTAAGTACCAGAGCGTTCCGGCTCGATCTCTTATGGTGGTGATTCTCAATCCTACAGTTTCAACTCGTCCTTTAACTTCAAGAACATCAACCCGATCACCGACCCCATATTGATCTTCAATTAACATAATGATTCCCGAGAAAACGTCTCTAATAATTGTTTGCGCACCCAAGCCAACTGCAAAACCAACAACACCTGCGGAGGCAACAAGTGGTCCTAAGTCAACTCCCATTTCACCAAGAATCATCGCACCAGCAATAAGGCCAATCAGCGCCTTTGATGAACTCGATAGAACTGTTGCGGCAGTCCTTGCCCGTTCCCGTTGCCGGTTGCCTTGGGTTCGCTCACCTGGGATGAAATCGGCTTTAGCAACCTTGCCCAAAGTGCGAATAATGGCACGTGAAGCAATTCTTTGAACCACTAGGGCGATTACGAGTACGACGATAATTCGAACGGGAGCACCGAGGAACCAGTCCAAGAGTTCCTGCGCGCTCAAATCAAGCTCCATCTGAGACGGACTTTATAAGAAATTGACCTTAATTCCCCACAATTTGGCCGGAGTTCGGGCAGGATTTCCTCCTCGGCGCGAGCCACGCGTTGGATTAAGGGGTTTAGACAAAATGTCGGTGATGACGAGAAGGACTTTAATTCTAAACGCCACCTATGAGCCACTGGGTGTCGTTTCTGATAGACGCGCACTCATCTTAGTTTTAAATCATCGCGCGACCATGGTTGAAGATTCGGGAATCGAGTTTCGATATGCAACAGGTTCACTTTCGTTACCCGCAGTAATTCGACTCCATAAATTTGTGAAAATCCCTTACCGTCATACAGTCCCGTTATCTCGAAGAGCAATATTTGCTCGTGATGGTGGTCGGTGTGTTTATTGCGCAGGGGCAGCTACATCAATCGATCATGTTCTTCCCAAGAGTCGGGGTGGCGATCACACATGGGATAACGTTGTTAGCGCTTGCCATAAATGTAATCATTTAAAAGCGGATAGAACACTTAAAGAATTAGGTTGGAGATTGAGATCAATTCCTCGAGAACCAGTTGGCGCTGCCTGGCGAATTCTTGGAACTGGCAGAGCAGATTCTCGCTGGGTTCCGTATCTAGAACCATTTGGCGTGGCTGCCGCAACTGCATAGACTTTTCTCCATGAATCTTGCGCTCAGTGAAGATGGTTCATTGCCCGGAGATCCACTTCCGTTTTTGAATGGAGTGATTTGGTTCTTCGTAGTCCCGGTTACTATTTTCTTAGTTGTCTGGCTTTTGGTGGTAGCTGGCGAGAATTTAACTAAGGCAAAGAAACGAAAAGCTAAACCTGAACTACTGACTCAAATTCCTGAATAACTTAGCGGTCAATCGCCTGAACCCTCAAAGCTCGCTCCAGAGCATCTTTAGATTCAATTAGATGCCTTCGTAATGTGGGATGGGCATCTTTTCCTGGACCTTCTAGCCAATTTACTGTTTTTGCCAAAGTTTCTTTGGTAGCAACATAATTTGGGAACAGAATATCTATGATGCTTGAAGATTCTTCATAAGACTTGGTGTTGTAGATGTCGAGAATCAAGGCAAAGTAGCGATCGATAAACTTTTCATGTAGGTCCCTATGTAATGGTCGAGCAAATCCTTGCAGGGCCGAGAGCCTCATCCAATTTGTTATCTCAAAATTCTCAGTAGCTTTAGTAAAAGCTGCTTCTTTCGCAGAGATGTCTGGGAATGATGCAAGACAGCGTTCGTGCGCGAGTTGGCCAGTGAGCGTATTGTCTCGATTCAATTCATCGTCAACTTCTGCTCTTGAAGCTATGCCCCGTTCAACGAGAGAGAGCAGTAGATGCCAACGTAAGTCTGCGTCGATAACCAAACCAGTTAACTTTCCTTCGAGTAGCTCTCTAACTCTTAAACCTTGTTGCGGAGTGTGAGCAAGTGAGGAGAAAATTCTTGCGTACTGCAGTTGCAGATCACTTCCGGCGCTTGCCTTATCAAGTAGCTTCTCAATAGCTGTAGATATTTTTTCTCGTAATACATCTCGATTTTTTGGCGAGGCATAAACCTCGATTGTCGAATGAAGTTGGGTTCCGATTGCAGAAATTGTTGTGACGTCGTTCTCACCCGGGAGTCCTGCGATCGCAATATCTACATAATCTGATGGAGATAGCTCGGCATCGCGCAGCATGTCCCACGATGCGGACCAGCAGAGAGCGCGAGTGAGACCATCATTTAACTTTCCTAGATTGCGTTTGAGCGATTCGACAGATTTTTCATCAAATCGAATTTTTGCAAAAGTTAAGTCACGATCGTTAATCAGCAATAAATCTGCTACGGGTTCACCGGAGAATTCAGGTACTTGTGTTAGTTCACCAGAAACATCTATCTCTATCGACTTACGTAATTCGAATTTGTAATTATTCAAATCATAGAGAGCAACTGCCATACGATGAGGTCTAAGGTCTCTCGAACCAACTGGAATAGTTGGCGGCTCTTGCTTTATTGAAACTGAATCATATTTGTCACCGGTTAATTTGATGACAGGTCTAAGTGTATTTACCCCTGAAGTCTTTAACCAGGTAGCAACCCATGGATCAAGTCGACGACCGCTGGTCTTTTCCAGTTCTCCCAATAAATCCTTCAATTTCGTGTTCCGATAGGCATGCTTTGCAAAGTAGGTCTGCAGACCTGAAATGAAATTCTCTCGACCAACATAAGCAACCAGTTGCTGTAAAACAGATGCGCCCTTCGCATACGTGATGCCATCAAAATTAGCCTTTACGGTTTCAATATCGACCATATCGGTAGCGATTGGATGAGTGGATGTGAGTTGGTCTTGGCGATATGCCCAGTTCTTTCTCTCTGCATTAAATCCAGCCCAAGAATTCGTGAACTTGGTGGCTTCTACAAGCGCTAGATATGAGGACCATTCAGCAAAAGATTCATTGAGCCAGAGGTCATCCCACCATTTCATAGTTACTAGGTTTCCAAACCACATATGAGCCATCTCATGAAGAATTGTGTTTGCCCGCGCGTTGTACATGCGCTCCGTAACTTTGGAGCGGAAAACCAACAATTCCTCTCGGAAAGTCACGCAACCCGCGTTCTCCATCGCTCCCCAGTTGAAATCTACAACAGCAATTTGATCATATTTATCGAACGCATAGGCGAGACCGAAAACCTTCTCGAAGTATTCAAAGCCCTGCTTTGTAATCAAGAAAATCTCGTCAGCATCCAAGTGCTGAAAAAGTGATTTTCTACAGTAAATACCTAATGGAATTCTCTTTGCGCCTTTGTACTCGTCTTGAACATGTGCGTAAGGTCCGGCTACCACGGCAGTTATGTAGGTAGACATAATCGGAGTTGTAGTGAACTCCCAAGTTTTTGTGTCTCTGGATTCAAGAGAACTTTTGACCGGATTATTTGAAATTACCTGCCAATGGGACGGCGCGATAACCTTAAAATCGAACGTTGCCTTTAGGTCTGGTTGATCGAAGCAGGGGTACATATTTCTAATAAATGCAGTTTCACCTTGAGAGTAGAGATAGACCTCATTATCAACCGGATCAACCGAACGCTGCAGACCTTCGCCCGTTTTTGAGTAAACGGCCTCTATCTCAATAATTAGTTCATTCTCAGATTTCAATTCATCTAATTGAAGAGATTGGCCTGTAAATTTTGAATCTGGAATAGAAGCCCCGTTCAAAGTCGCCGAAATCAGTTTTTTCCCAACGGTATCAATAAAGGTAGAAGCGCCCGGTTGGTTGCAGCGGAACTTCACTATCGACTTTGCGTAAAACGTTTCGCTACCCTTTGTGACATCAATAGTCACTTGGTAGTTATCTACCTTAAGTAGGTTAGAGCGCTCGAAGGCTTCAGCGCGGGAGAGATTGTTACCTGGCATGCGCTCATCCAACCATAATGAGAATATTTGCCACTATGGAAAGTCAGAGCCCATCTACATTTCGATTAAGGAGCTTTCGACTTCGCGGGGATCGTATGACAAGAGCTCAGGCTGAGGCGCTCGCCAATCATTGGAATAGATATGAGATACCGCTACAGGGCAAAATCGATCCGAGAGATATTTTCTATTCTTTTAAGCCTAAGAGAGTTATTTTTGAAATCGGAAGCGGAATGGGTGAAGCAACCGCAAAAATTGCTGCCGCAAATCCAGAGATAGGTTACGTCGCCATCGAAGTTCATCGTCCCGGAATCGGTGCTCTAATTATTCGAGCCGAAGAACTTTCTATTAGAAACTTACGAATTATAAATGCTGATATTTTGGATGTGCTAAATCATGTAGATGACAATCTAATTGATGGCTTCCATATCTTCTTTCCCGATCCTTGGCATAAGAGAAAACAGAATAAAAGGCGACTTCTGCAGCCCCCTTTTATCTCGTTGTTAAGTAGAAAGCTAAAGCATGGAGGAGAGATATCTATTGCAACAGATTGGCTGCCTTACGCGCAAGAAATTGGACGCAACTTTGCCGCAAATCCAGATTTTGAAGGAGGGGCTGTTAGGCGACCAGATCGGCGTCCAGTCACTAAATTTGAAGGTAAAGGAATTTCAAAAGAACACATCGTTTCAGATTTCCATTATCGGAAACGTTAAAGAGATCCATCTTTCTCGTACTTCGAAATCATTCCAATCCTACGGATATGACGTTCATCGTTGCTAAATGGGGTATTTAGAAATACATCAACCATCTCAAGGCATAAAGTTTCGTCATGCATACGTCCGCCTAGCGAGATTACATTTGCATCGTTATGTGTTCTGGCTAGCTTTGCGATTTCGACACTCCAGACCAAAGCGGCTCTAACTCCTTTAACTTTATTTGCGACCATCTGCTCGCCATTGCCGGAGCCTCCCAAAACGACTCCAAAAGAACCGGGCTCTTTTCCAACTGCTTCAGCGGCAGGGAAACAGAAGACGGGATAGTCATCTAGCGGGTCAAATGCGTGAGGTCCATGGTCGACAACTTCATGACCCTTGGCTTTCAAGTGGGCAACTATCTTGTTCTTAAATTCGAGTCCGGCGTGATCGCTTCCTACATGGACTTTCATGAGCACACTCTCTCAAAACTTCACCGAAAAATAGGAGAACCACCAGTGTTTCCACTGGGGGTTCTTACTCTATGAGGAGGTAGTGCCTAACTTTTGGGAATTTGAGTTGTTACGGACGAGGACCCTTCCCGCGGCCTCTTCCGCCCATGAAATCCAACCCTTTGATTTTTCCTAGGCCTTTGACTCGATTCACCTCAGCGGTGATTCGTTCCTCGAGATTGGCTTTCAATTTAGTTGCTTGTTCAGCGGTAATTCGCCCCGCGGCTAAAGCGCTATCAACATTCTTAGAGCGGAACGTGAAAATGCGCCAACCAAGGCATACTTCTTTGCTCCGGCAATAGCTGCAGGATTTTCACCTGCCTTAATTCTTGAAAGCAGATCCGCTTCACTGATTCCCAAAGTGTCGGTGACTACTTTCAAGTAAGCATTCTTCATTGCTTTTGCTTCCGATTTCTTGGCAGTTACAGTCGCAACTGGTTTTGCAATCGCGGAGTCAGATAAAATTAGTTTAGGTGGGGGATATTCGGGACAACTAATTGGAAGCGTTTCTACGTAATTATTTATGTTCGAGACTGGAGCGGGTGACGGGAATCGAACCCGCATAGCTAGCTTGGAAGGCTAGAGCTCTACCATTGAGCTACACCCGCAATGTTTGCTCACTTAGGGCTTTTTCCTAAGGGGCATACGGTATCGGCTGAGGTAATGAGATGTGAATTTTTCATCTAGACTCTGCCACCTACGCCGCGGGGCGTAGCGTAGTGGCTAGCGCGTCTGCTTTGGGAGCAGAAGACCGTGGGTTCGAGTCCCTCCGCCCCGACCAGTAATTCAAAAATGTGAGGAGTCTTGTGAAGAGCGCTGTTGAAACTCTTTCACCGACTCGAGTTCGTATTTCTATAGATCTTGATTTCAAAGATCTTGAGCCACATGTTGCAACTGCTTACCAAAGGCTCGCACAACAAGTTTCTATCCCGGGCTTCCGTAAAGGAAAAGTTCCACGACAACTAATCGACCAACGTGTTGGCCGGGGAGCCGTTCTAAATGAAGCGATAAATACCGCGCTTCCCGAGTTCTACTCCCAAGCGGCTCGTGAAAACGAAGTTCTCATGGTTGGTCGTCCTAATGTTGATATCAAAGAGCTAAAGGACAACGAAATAGTTAAATTTGAGGTCGAAGTTGATGTTCGTCCGGAGATTAAACTTCCGGACTTTTCCGAAATTGAATTAACGGTTCCTGACGTTGTATTGAGCGAGAAAGATGTCGATGACCAAGTAGAGGCGCTTCGAATCCGTTTCGGAACTCTTGTGACTATTGAAAAAGATTCAGCTTCTGGCGACTTCGTGACTATTGATTTAGTTGCCAAGATTGAAGGTAAAGAAGTTGAAGGTGGAAGTGCGAATGGCATTTCCTATGAGGTTGGATCAAACCGAATGATTGATGGACTTGACACTGCCCTCGAGGGAATGAAGGTGGGAGAATCGAAGAATTTCACAGCGCAATTAGTTGGAATGAAGGAAGGCGAAACGGGCGAAGTAACGGTAACCCTTCAAGCCGTTAAAAAGCGAGAGTTGCCAGACCTAAATGATGAATTTGCCAAATTAGCAAGCGAGTTTGAGACTCTAGAAGAATTGAAGAAAGATACTAAAGAGCGATTGACTCGATTGAAGTCTATGGAACAAGGAGCTCAGGCTCGCGACGAACTCCTTCAATACTTATTGGATAAGGTTGAAATCCAAGTCCCTGAACAACTTCTAAAAGATGAGGTGCATAACCATCTTGAGAAACAGAATCGACTTGAAGATAAGACGCATCGAAATGAAGTAACTGAGCAAGTTACTAGATCGGTGCGCGCGGATTTCTTATTGGATGCAATTGTCAAAGCCGAAGAGGTTCAAGTTTCCGAGGCTGAACTCACTGAATATTTGATCCGGACTGCTTCCAGATATGGAATGACGCCGGAACAATTTGCACAACAGTTGACTCAGGCAGGCCAGATAACCGCTCTTATGGCAGAAGTTGCTCGCACGAAGGCGCTTGCGATTGCACTTGAGAGAGTAAAGATTAAGGACTCATCTGGACGGAGCGTTGATCTCTCGAAATTGAGCCCTAAGCCAACTGCTGAAGTAAAGGCTGAATAGCTCTCCGCTCTAAGCGAACAAGCGGCTTATTGGGAGGCAAAAACCGCTCGGGAGCGTTAGGGTCACGTCATAACAATCTCAGGAGGAACTTCTTGGAGCTCATTACCCCGCGCCTTGCGGCTAGCCCCGCTGGTGGATTAGACGACCAGGTTTACAACCGTCTCTTAAAAGAGAGAATTATTTTCCTTGGCTCCGTCGTTGAAGATTCAATGGCGAATGCAATCGCTGCCCAGATGCTTTTGTTAGCAGCCGAAGATCCTGAGAAAGATATCTACCTTTATATTAATTCTCCTGGCGGCTCAATCTCTGCCGGTATGGCGATTTATGACACGATGCAATATGTAAAGAATGATGTAGCAACTGTGGCTATGGGGCTAGCAGCTTCTATGGGCCAGTTCTTACTTTGCGCGGGCGCTCCCGGAAAGAGATATGCGCTACCCCATGCTCGAATCATGATGCACCAACCTTCTGGCGGAATTGGTGGAACTGCATCTGATATCAAGATTCAAGCCGAGCAGATGTCTTTCACAAAGAAAAAGATGGCGGATTTGATTGCTTTCCATACTGGTCAGAAAGTAGAGATCATCACTACTGATTCGGATCGCGATCGCTGGTTCACCGCAGAAGAAGCGAGAGAGTATGGCTTTGTAGATCATGTTGTTAAGTCAGCCGGCCAAGTATCTGGAAGTGGAGGAACTGTTCGATGAGTAAATACGAAGCAGAAAATCGTTATGTTCTTCCAACTATCGAAGAGCGCACCTCTTATGGGTATAAACGTTTAGATCCTTACACAAAACTATTTGAAGAGCGCATCATCTTCCTCGGACAGGCAATTGACGACACAGTCGCAAACGATGTTATGGCCCAGCTACTAACTCTTGAGTCTATGGACCCGGATCGCGACATCATGATGTATATCAATTCACCTGGCGGATCCTTTACTGCGTTAACAGCAATTTATGACACGATGCAATTCGTTCGTCCGGATGTGATGACAATTTGTCTTGGTCAAGCAGCCTCTGCCGCTGCAGTCCTTCTTGCTGGCGGTACCGCAGGAAAGCGAATGGCGTTGGAGCACTCAAGAATTCTTATTCACCAGCCATATAGCGAAGGCGGCGGACAAGGTTCTGATATTGAGATTCAAGCAAAGGAAGTCTTGCGCATGCGAGAACTTCTCGAAGAAATGCTCTCCAAGCACTCCAAGAAATCTCAAGAAGAAATAGCCAAAGATATTGAGCGAGACAAGATTCTTACTGCAGCTGAAGCGGTTGAGTATGGACTCGTCGACCAAATATTGGCGAGCCGCAAAGCCTCGCTTAGGCGTTAATTCCTCTCTAGGCGAACAGCAATATCCGACGTTCGCGCGTGCTCGCGATTTACCATTGGAGCCTTCCCTAGAGAAAGTTGGCAGACGTGACTCGCATCGGTGAAAGCGGCGATCTCCTCAAGTGCTCCTTCTGTGGCAAGACCCAGAAGCAAGTAAAGAAGTTGATTGCAGGTCCAGGTGTATACATCTGTGACGAATGTATTGACCTTTGTAACGAGATCATCGAAGATGAATTAAGCGAAGCAGCCGGCCTCGGCCTTCAAGAATTGCCTAAACCTACAGAGATATTTGATTTTCTAGATCAATATGTAATTGGGCAAGAGCGTGCAAAGAAATCTTTATCTGTAGCTGTCTACAACCACTATAAGCGAATCAAATCTGGCGACCGCCATCGCGAAGAAGGCGTTGAGATCGCTAAGAGCAATATTCTGCTCCTCGGTCCAACCGGATGTGGCAAGACCTTGCTAGCCCAAACTTTGGCAAGAATGTTAAATGTCCCATTTGCGATCGCCGATGCGACCGCACTTACCGAAGCTGGCTATGTAGGCGAAGATGTAGAAAATATACTTTTGAAGTTAATCCAAGCCGCAGATTTCGATGTCAAAAAAGCCGAAACTGGAATTATTTATATCGATGAAATAGACAAGGTTGCCCGCAAGAGCGAGAATCCTTCAATCACCCGAGACGTTTCCGGTGAAGGCGTGCAACAAGCGCTCCTCAAGATTATTGAAGGCACGACTGCATCGGTTCCCCCCCAAGGCGGAAGAAAGCACCCTCACCAAGAATTTATACAGATAGATACCACAAATGTTCTATTTATTGTCGGAGGAGCATTCGCCGGGCTAGAGAAGATAATTGAAGCTCGCAAAGGTAAAGCTGGTGTCGGGTTTAATGCAGCGTTAAAGGTCGCTAAAGAGAATGAAAAGAATGATCCGTTCGGTGATGTAATGCCTGAAGACTTATTGAAATTTGGAATGATTCCAGAGTTCATTGGTCGTCTTCCAATCATGACATCTGTTGAGAGTTTAGATCGCGCAGCTCTACTACAGATTCTTACCGAACCAAAGAACGCTTTGGTTAAGCAGTACCAACACCTTTTCTCGATGGATGATGTCGAGCTTGAAATTGCGGATGATGCGCTGGGTATCATTGCGAACCAAGCAATTTCGCGAGGAACTGGCGCTCGAGGTCTGCGAGCGATTATGGAAGAGATTCTCTTACCGGTGATGTACGAGGTTCCAAGTAAGAAAGAGATTAGCAAAGTGATCGTAAATGCTGAGGTTATTCGCTCTAAAACCCCACCGGTTTATGTGGAACGTGGACCAAATAGCGTGAAGCGCAGCGGTAAGCGCGGAGAAGAGAAGACCGCGTAGCGCTCGCTAGCATTGCGTCTTATGTCTCAGCTGCCCTCCAATTTCGCCCCTCACGAGATTGAGTCTGCTCTCTACAAGAAGTGGCTGGACGCCGGATATTTCAAAGCTGATCCGAAGTCGGAGAAGCCGCCATTTTCAATTGTTATCCCACCACCTAATGTCACCGGAAGTCTTCATATTGGCCACGCCTTAGATCACACAATTCAAGACTTATTGATTCGAATGAAACGTATGAAGGGATTTGAAACACTCTGGCTTCCTGGAATGGATCACGCAGGAATTGCTACTCAAAACGTAGTTGAAAAGAAGTTAGCTGAGAGCAAAATATCTCGACATGATCTTGGAAGAGACGAGTTCATTAAGAAGGTTTGGGACTGGAAAGCCGAGTACGGCGGCGCAATTCTCGGCCAGATGAAACGGCTCGGAGATAGCGTTGATTGGAGTCGCGAGCGCTTCACCATGGATGAAGGTTTATTACGCGCAGTCTTGACAATTTTCAAGCGACTTTATGACGCAGGGTTAATTTATCGAGCGGAACGAATCATTAATTGGTGCCCTCGTTGCTTGACGGCACTTTCTGATATCGAAGTTGATTATCAAGAAATTGATGGTGAATTCGTTCAAATTCGATACGGGGATTTAGATGGCGATCATATTTATATCTCAACGACTCGTCCTGAGACCATGCTTGGTGATGGTGCGGTAGCGGTAAATCCAAATGATGATCGATATAAATCCATGATTGGCAAAGAAGTTCGTCTTCCTTATGTAAACCGAATTATTCCTGTAATCGCTGATGAATTAGTCGACCCAGAATTTGGAACTGGAGCGGTGAAAGTGACTGCAGCGCATGATCCCAATGACTTTGAAATGGGGATGCGTCACGGTGTGCCCATGATCGTGATTATGAATGAGGCTGGGGTTATGGAGGGAACGGGCACTCAATTTGATGGAATGGATAGATTCAAAGCTCGCAAGGCTCTTGTTGAGAAATTGCGTGAAGATGGATTACTTGGATGGGAGAAGCGCCCTTATAAACATAGCGTTGGCCACTGTTCACGCTGTAACACGATTGTTGAACCTCGACTCTCCTCACAGTGGTTTGTGAAAGTCGCTCCTTTAGCGAAACTAGCGGGCGACGCCGTTCGCAATGGCGTTGTAAAGATTTCACCCGTTGAAATGGAGCCACGTTACTTCGAGTGGGTCGACAACATGAATGATTGGTGTATCTCGAGACAATTATGGTGGGGCCACCGCATCCCAGTTTGGTACGGACCTAACGACGAAATGAAAATTGTTGGACCTGATGAAGTCGCACCAACAGGCTGGGTTCAAGATGAAGATGTATTGGATACCTGGTTCTCATCTGCACTTTGGTCGTTTTCCACCTTAGGTTGGCCAGATCAAACTGAAGATTTAAAGAAGTTCTATCCAACTTCAGTTCTTGTAACTGGCTATGACATTCTCTTCTTCTGGGTCGCGCGCATGATGATATTTTCATTATTTGCAATGGACGGAAAGCACCCCTTCGACGTAATCGCTCTACATGGTTTAGTAAGAGATAAAAATGGTAAGAAGATGTCGAAATCGAGGGGAAATGCCATCGACCCACTGGAATTCATGGATAAGTATGGATCGGATGCGCTCAGATTTGCGTTGGCCCGAGGAGCGAATCCTGGAACAGACCAAGCTCTTGCTGAAGAGTGGATTGCCGGAGCACGAAATTTTGCTACCAAGATATGGAATGCAACTCGCTTTGCCATAATGAATGGCGCATCTGTAGATGGTGCACTGCCTGAGAAAAGCTCGCTAAACCATATTGATCGATGGATATTGGATGAATTAGATCGCACAATTACCTCTGTCGATGAACTATATGAAAATTTTGAATTTGCAAAGGCCAGCGAAATCCTCTATCACTTCGCCTGGGATGAGGTTTGTGATTGGTATCTAGAATTGGTTAAAGATGTTTTTGCAAAAGGTGGACCAGAGGCGGGAAATACGAAGCGCGTTCTTGGTCACGTATTGGACAACCTATTGAGATTAATGCACCCCAATATGCCATTCATCTCAGAAGAGCTATGGGTTAAATTAACTGGTGGAGAGTCGCTTGTAATTGCACAATGGCCTTCCACATCTGGGTTTGCTCAAGATGCTGAAGCCAAAGAAGTGGTTGATGATATGAAGCAACTAATCACCGAAATTCGTCGCTTTAGGAGCGATCAAGGTATAAGAAACTCGGCTCGAATCCACGCCAAGATATCTGGCCTAACCGGTCCTGGGGCCAAGTATGAAGATGCGATCAGATTCCTCGTTCGTCTCGATGAGCCAGGAGAGAAATTTTCACCAAGTGCGAAGATAGAAATTGGAGAATTTACCGTTTCCTTTGATTTAATCGGAAGTGTTGATGTGGCGGCAGAAAGAGCTCGTCTTACCAAAGATTTAGCAAACATCAAGAAGGACCGCGAGACAGCGCAAGTTAAATTGAGCAATGAAAACTTTATGGAGAAGGCTCCGATGGAAGTTGTCTCTGAAACTCGCGAGAGAGTAGCAGTCTGTGACGCTGAAATTAAGCGTATAGAGACTCTGCTCACAGCGCTACCAAAATCCTAGCTATGTCGATTAAGAGTTTTCAGGAGATTGAGAGAGCTTTAGTGGCGCGTTGGCCGGAGACAAAAATTAATCCAACCCTAGATCGCATTGAGCATTTAGTTGACTTTCTCGGCTCACCCCAACTTTCTTATCCGACTATTCATATTGCCGGCACAAACGGGAAAACTTCTACCTCTCGGATGATTGACTCTCTCTGCCAAGAATTGGGTTTACGGACTGGCAGGTTCACTAGTCCACATCTAGAGAATATTCTTGAAAGAATTGCCATAAATGGGATCCCAATAGATGAACTGACGTTCGCTAAGAGCTATCAAGATATCGAACCTTATTTATCTCTTGTCGATGAGAAAATGCCGAATTCACTCTCATTTTTTGAAGTTATGACTGCGCTTGCTTTTGTGACCTTTGCAGAACATCCAGTTGATGTTGGAATTTTTGAATGCGGAATGGGAGGAGAATGGGATTCCACAAATGTTATCGATAATAAAGTTGCCGTAGTAACCTCAATTGGATTTGATCATATGGAATATTTGGGGAATACGCTTGAAGAGATCGCAACGACAAAATCCGGGATCATCAAAAAGGGGGAGTTTGCGGTGCTTGCCCGCCAGGAGCGCGAAGCGGCTCAAGCTCTTTTGAAACGATGCGCCATTATGAATACAACGCCCCTTCGCGAGGGAATTGAGTATGAAGTGATACAACGTGATGTCGCAGTCGGCGGTCAACTCCTTACTATCCGTGGCGTATATGGAATTTATGAAGATTTATTTCTTCCACTGCACGGCAAGCATCAATCAAGTAACGCGGCAACTGCACTTGCCGCAGTTGAGGTATTTGCTGGGGAAACGAAAATATCGCAAGAAATTGTTTCTGATGCTTTTGCGAATGCAACTTCTCCGGGGCGTTGTGAGATTATTTCAAGAGATCCAACAATCATTATCGATGCGGCGCACAACCCACACGGAGCGATTTCGCTCAAAGAGACATTCACTAGTGAGTTCAGTTTAGAGAATATCATCTTGGTTTTTGCCGCTATGGGAGATAAAGACATTCCAGGCTTTCTTGCCGAGTTGTATCCAATAATTGACCAAGTGATAATCACTAAGAATTCTTCTCCGAGGAGTGCCGAAATTAATCAGATTAGAGAATTCGCCTCAGATATCTTTGAGGATGCACAAATTTCTACTGCAGCAAATCTCGAGGAAGCTCTGCAACTGGCCAAATCGAGGGCCTCTGCGACGCAAGATTCCGGCAGTGTTGCGATCCTAGTTACTGGATCTGTAGTAACTGCTGGAGAGATGAGATCGCTTATAAAAAGGAAGGCATGAATAGCAAATGAGAATGTTAGCGCGTTCAGTTCTATCGATGGAAATCCTTCTTCTTGGATTTGCGCTTCTTCTCGCGAAAGACCTTGATTCAAGGGAAGGCTTGTGGCTTGGGCTTGCATTAGTTTTAATCGCTATCTTGGCTCTGGGAACTTTGAGGAACAAAACAGGATGGATACTGGGTTGGATACTTCAATTCGGGATAATTCTTTATGGCTTTTACATTTTTTCTATGTTTTTCATGGGAGCACTATTTCTCGCGCTTTGGGTTGGTGCGATTGTGATTGGCCGAAAAGGAGAGGCGCTCAAGCGGGCTCGCCAGGGGGAAAATCCACAATAGACTCATGCCCGTGATGACCTCCCCGAAAGAGCAAACACTGGTTCTAATTAAGCCAGATGGAGTTCGTCGTGGCTTAATAGGTGAAATTATCCGTCGAATTGAAGCCAAAGGTTATGTCGTCGAAAACTTAAAGATGTCATTTGTTTCAGTTAGTCAATTAAAAAAACACTATCAAGAGCATGAAGGTAAACCCTTCTTCGAACCTCTTCTTGAGTTTATGCAGAGTGGTCCGATTGTTGCCATGGTCGTTTCTGGCAATCGAGTCATTGAAGGATTTAGATCTCTAGCAGGCGCTACCGAACCTACAAATGCCGCACCCGGTACCATTCGCGGTGACTTGGCAAGAGACCAAGGAACTAAAGTTGTTCAAAATCTCGTGCATGGTTCAGATTCTCAGGAGTCAGCCCAGCGCGAAATTTTGATTTTCTTTCCCGAACTACAAGGAGTGAAATAATGGCCGGCATGAAATCTCGAGGTAGTTTCTTTGGCCGCGATATGGCTATTGATCTTGGAACTGCCAATACATTGGTATATGTACGAGGCAAAGGTATTGTCTTGAATGAACCTAGCGTGGTCGCCGTTAACCAAGTTACCGGAGCCGTTCTTGCTGTTGGTGCTGAGGCAAAACGAATGATCGGCAGAACTCCTGGAAGTATCGTCGCAATTCGTCCACTAAAAGATGGGGTAATTGCAGATTTCGATACGACTGCGTTAATGATAAAATACTTCATTCGCCAAGTTCACAAACATACTTATCTGGCAAAACCGAGAATTGTTATTTGTGTCCCATCAGGAATCACTGGTGTAGAACAGCGCGCCGTTAAAGATGCGGGATACGAAGCGGGAGCTCGCAAGGTTTACATAATTGAAGAGCCGATGGCAGCCGCTATAGGTGCAAATCTTCCGATTCATGAACCCACAGGCAATATGGTGGTAGATATCGGCGGGGGAACTACGGAAGTTGCTGTTATCTCAATGGGCGGAGTCGTTTCTGCTGGTTCAATCCGCGTAGGCGGGGATGAATTAGATCAAGCAATCATTACCTGGATTAAGCGCGAGTATTCAATGCTGCTTGGTGAACGTACCGCAGAAGAGATAAAGATGGCCGTTGGCTCTGCATACCCATTAAGAGATGAGCCTGATGCTGAAATCCGAGGAAGAGATGTTGCATCTGGATTGCCAAAGACAATTGTTATTTCTGCGGAAGAAATTCGTAAAGCTCTTGAGGAACCGGTTACCGCTATCGTAAATGCGGTTAAAGCAACTTTAGATAAGACTCCACCTGAACTTGCCGCAGACTTGATGGACCGGGGAATCGTCTTAACCGGTGGAGGAGCCCTACTTCGAGGCCTAGATGAGAGATTGCGCCACGAAACCAATATCCCGATTAATATTGCTGAACGACCTTTGTTGGCTGTTGTAGAAGGTTCTGGAAAGTGTATCGAGGAGTTCGAAGCGCTAGAGAAAGTTCTAATCTCCGAGCCTCGTCGATAGGAAGTAATGACGACTAAGTGGACCAATCGCACTCGACTACTTTTGGTCTCGCTTCTGGTTACTTCTTTATTTTTAATCACACTGGATTTACGTGGACTTAACATTATTTCATCGCTCCGTACCGCCGCCCAGAGCGCACTTACACCTTTTCAATCACTAAGCACTTCTATGCTCACACCTATCTCAAATTTCCTAGAGGATTTAGGCGGCTTGAGAACTGCTCAAAGTCGCGTTGCAGAACTTGAAAAAGAGAATCGAGAACTACGAAATACGAACATTCTCAATCGAAATGTAGAAGGTGAATTAAAGCAACTCAAGGGAGTCCTAGATCTTGCCGGAAAGGCGAAATACAAAACTGTAAGTGCTCGAGTAATTGGTAAGGGTGGTACTGCGTCAATTGGTGAAACAATTATCATTGACAAGGGAAGCAGATCTGGAATTACTATTGACATGACGGTGATTTCTGAAAGTGGATTGGTCGGCGTTGTTAAGTCAGTCAGTAACAACGCCTCAATAGTTATGTTGATGAGTGATCCAAATTTTAGATTAGGTGTAAGAGTCGCAGGCTCCCAATTTATGGGGATACTCTCCGGTGAAGGAGGAGAGAATTATTCATTGCAGATGCTGAGTGCCGCTTCTGACTTAAGCGTGGGCGATGTTTTGCTATCCAGGGGAAGTTCGGGAGATAAACCATTTGTACCGGGGGTACCTGTCGGCAGAGTTAGTTTTGTTGAAAACAGTTTGGGACAACTAACTAAACGAGCTAAGGTCGAGCCTTACGTAGATTTCAATTCTCTCGGAGTTGTTAGCGTTGTTTTCGAATCCGTCGCCGGTGATCCAGGAGATGCACTTGTTTCCAAGGCGCCGAAGCCTGCGCCAACAGTGACTGTATTTGTTACTCCCACGCCGAATGAATGAAGCCATGTTGAATCCATGAATATAGCCCGGATTCCGTATATCTTCTTAACACTAATTGGCGTATTTGTTTTGCAAGAAGCTTTGATAAATAGGATCAATTTCTTGGTTGGCGGCTTCTCTATTTATCTCGTCCTTGTAATTGCTTGGACGCTTCAAGAAGAACCTAGCAATGCGATGCTGATCGGATTTTTTGCAGGGTTCATTGCTGACTTTTCGCCAACTTTAGAATCACCTTTTGGTCTTTGGACATTAATACTCACAGGATTTTGCTATTTTCTAGCGACCACAGTTAGAGGGAATTTGGATCCACAGCTAAGTCCGTTACAGATGACACTAGTTACCGCATCCAGTTCGGCTGCTCTCTTAATACTATTCATTGCGGTTGGGGCAATACTCGGCCAAGAACTTTCATCCATAAGCATTTTACTAACAGAGATAATCGGAAACACACTCTGGAGTCTTGTATTAGCTCCTGTTTATATTCCCGTGACAATCAAGTTCTATAAACTTTCGCTGACTGCGAGGGAGAGATGAGAGATAGAACGTCCATCGCCATTCTCGTCGCTCAAATTTTTGTAATTTCATTGATGATTGCACTTTTTGGCAGACTCTTTTATCTTCAAATTGCAGATGGTCCTCGTTATCAGGAAGCAGCTTTGGATGTTCAAAGCAGAGATATTGTTACTCCTGCTTTACGTGGCCTGATTGTAGATAGCACTGGAGAAAAATTAGCTACAAACAAGGCTGGATTAATGGTCACAGCAGATCGCTCAATTCTGGATCAGCTAGGCGACGACGGCAAAGTGGTTCTTGAGCGGGTCTCTCAAATTCTAAAGTTGGAATACAGTGATGTTTACGTTCGAACTCGCTTATGTGGCGAATTGCCAAAAGAGGAGCGAAACGGGTGTTGGACTGGAAATAGATATCAACCCATCCCAATCACGAAAGAAGCCACCGAGAAACAGGTACTAAGAATCGTTGAGCGATCAGATCAATTCCCGGGCATTGGGGCTGAACCTGTTTCGATCCGCAACTATCCATCCAAATCGGATGAGCGTGCAACTCACATTCTCGGATATGTCGGACCAATAACGGAAGATGATTTAAACAACGAATTAGGAAAGAAGTATTACCGAAACGAACTGGTAGGTAAGGCAGGTATTGAGCTCCAATATGACGATGCTTTGCGCGGTGTTCCTGGAGTTCGCACTGTCATAGTAAACAACAAGGAATCTGTCACAAGAGAATCAGGAAATATTTCACCAATTCCAGGAAACCATCTTGTTCTAAATATAAACGCCAGGCTGCAAGCTGCGGTAGAAAAAGAACTTCGAGATTCAGTTTTTCGCGCCAGATCAAATGGATATCGTGGCGATTCTGGTGCCGCTGTTGTCATGGATTTGAAGGGTCGAGTTTTAGCGATGGCGTCCTATCCGGACTATGACTTAAATATTTGGGAAAATGGCATTACGGTTAAACAAGCTAAAGAGTTATATAGCGAGCGGAGTGGCGTTCCTGCACTTTCCCGAGCTATTCAAGGCAGTTTTGCACCAGCTTCGGCATTCAAAGTAGTTTCATTAGCTGCCGCAGGCGCTGCCAATTACAACTTGGCAAACACGTATAACTGTCCCAGTGAAGTCACGTTCGGAGATCGGACATTTAGGAATTACGATAGTAAACCTGCTGGAAGAATAAATTTAGTAACTGCAATGGCTATTTCATGCGACTCGATTTGGTATCAAATTGCTTACGATGAGTGGGTTCGAGATGGCGGACTAAAGCCAAAGCCAACGCCAAACGACCACTTCTTCAAAGCTGCTGCCGGGTTCGGTGTTGGTAGGCGAACCGGAATTGATTTGCCGTCTGAAGTTAAAGGTCGTTTACCAGGTCGAGAATGGAAAACTTCCTGGTATGCGCGCAATAAGGAATTTTTCTGCGACTACCAAGCCCGAGCCCGAAAATCACAATTAACTCCATATTTGATTGCGCTGGCTCGAGAAAATTGTCTAGATGGTGACCGCGTCAGAGCAGGAGATATGGTGAACTTCTCAATTGGGCAGGGAGATGTATTGATGACTCCTATCCAAATGGCGGTTATGTACGGCGCAATTGCGAATGGAGGAAAATTAATGAAACCTCAAATTGCCAGAGCAATTGTTTCACCGACAAATAGAGTGATTCAAGAGATGGAGCCTGAGATTACAGGTGAATTACCAGTCTCTTCTTTGACGCTAGATCTCCTAAAGCGATCACTGAGAGCAGTAGTAACTTCAGGAACTGCGCGAGGGGTATTCTCGGGATTGCAAGCAGAAGTAAGTGGAAAGACCGGAACCGGTCAGGTATTTGGAAGGAATTTAGATGGCTCAGCAAAGGACGACACTTCTTGGTTTGCATCGTATGCCCCTGCCAAGAAACCCAAATATGTTGTCGTGATGATGGTCAGCCAAGGAGGATTTGGAGCAACTATAAGCGGTGCCGGTGTTCGTCGAATTTACGAACACATATTTGGTGAAGGTGGGAAGAAGGCTATATTTCCCAATGGACCAGTTACAGAGATTCCAACTATCGATAGCAAGACTTCGTAATGCAAACGACTAACCCATCTCGAAGAGTAGAGCGCAAACGCTTCTTACTCGGGACTGATCCGGTAATAAACATCTCTGTACTTCTCTTGACGGGAATTGGAATTCTGCTGGTCTACGCGGCAACGCGAGACTGGTTTGCCGCAAACGGGCAAGATCCAGAGTATTACTTAAAGCGACAATTATTGAATGTAATTATTGGCCTGGCGCTCGCATTTGGCGTTACATTGGTCGATTATCGACTATTACGTGCTTACACACCGATTATTTGGGGGCTAGGCGTGCTCGGTTTGCTTCTAGTCCTAATTCCAGGAGTTGGAAGTACTGTCAACGGGGCAAGATCCTGGATCTCATTTCCTGGTGAATTTCAAATTCAGCCTGCGGAGATTGCAAAGTTGACGATTATCGTTGGAATGGCGCTAATCCTTGCCGAACGTGATGCGGGCGCAAAGCATCCAACTGATCGACAAGTTCTCTATTCACTGTTGGTAGCAGCGGTCCCAATTCTACTTATTGTTGCTCAGCCAGACTTGGGAACTGTATTAATTATTTCTGCTGCCGTAATCGCAATAATCGCAACATCTGGTGCAAAACTTCGTTGGGTGATTGGTTTGATTGTGCTGGGAATTTTAGGTGCTTATTTAGCTGTCGTGAGCGGTGAAGTGAGTGAATATCAACTTAATCGCCTCCGTTCGTTTGTAGATCCATTTGCTGATCCACAAGCAACCGGTTATCAACTACGGCAAGCTCGAATAACTATTGGTTCAGGTGGATTATTTGGCAAAGGTTTATTCGAAGGTCCCCAGACCAATGGCAGATTCGTGCCCGAACAACAGACGGACTTCATCTTTACCGTCGCAGGGGAGGAACTTGGTTTTCTAGGATCTTCGCTGATTCTCATCCTCTATTTATCGATTCTTATGCGGGCTTTCGCAATTGCTCGACGCAGTAATGAAATATTTGGACAAAATGTTACAGTCGGAGTTATTGCCTGGTTTTCGTTTCAAATTTTTCAAAATATTGGAATGACTATGGGGTTAATGCCAATGACCGGCGTTCCATTGCCATTTCTCTCTTATGGAGGTTCAAGTATGTTCGCAAATATGATTGGTATTGGCTTACTGCAGAACGTTTACCAGCGATCAAGATAACGCCAAATTCCTGTTAGAAACGCGGAAATTAGGACGACTTTCATATCTATGCCATACTTCTCTAGTAATCGCCTCGAAAGAGGTCGCCAGACCGCTCTATAGGTGCGGTCGGCTGATCCGGACTAAAGGCGCAACCGAAGATTTCACCCCAGAGGGTGCAAAAAAAGGATTTTGTTATGGCTGATGAGCCAAAAAAGAAGCGTAAGCGCGCAGTTAAAAAAACCGCTACTGAATCAGGTGCGACTGAAAAGTCATCTGATAAAAAAAGTGAAAAGAAGTCAGAGCGAGAGAGTAGTTCAGCAATTCCGACCCCAGTTTTCCAAGCTCCAACTACAGCTCCCCCAGGGGAAAAGAAAAGTGCTGAGAGCCAAGAGAACGAGAATCGTCGCAGACGCCGCCGGCGCGGTGGACGCGGACGCCGCCGATCCGATCGTGAAGAAGGGCTGGATGCAAAAGAAGAAGGCGCAACTACAAAAGAAAAGAATGAACATCAGGTTGCCGGTGAGCCGGTATTCAAGAAACGCCGCCGTCGTCGCAGATCAGGATCAGATGGAATAACTCCTGGAGAGAGCGTTGGAGAAGATGGCGTACTAACTGTAGTTAAAGTACGAGAATCCCGACCGCAGCAAGAGCGGCCCAAGGAGCGAAAGAATTTTGAACGTCGCGATCGGAGAGAAAGATTCCGAGAGCGAGATAGAGGTCGGGAGCGTGGGCGATACGGAGACTATAAGGAGAAACGCCGCCGCGGAACCATTCTTACCGACGCAGAATTTCTAGCGCGCCGCGAATCAGTCAATCGCGAGATGTTGGTTCGGCAGACTGGAGACCGCACTCAAATTGCTATTCTTGAGGATAATATTTTGGTAGAGCATTACGTAAATAGAAGCAGCAATATCTCTTATGTAGGAAACGTATATCTCGGTAAAGTTCAAAATGTTCTTCCATCTATGGAAGCGGCATTCGTAGATATCGGCAAAGGTCGAAATGCGGTTCTCTACGCCGGTGAGGTTAATTGGGATGAATCTGGACTATCGGAGAACAAAGAACGGAAAATTGAAAGAGTCTTAAAGACTGGACAATCAGTATTGGTGCAAGTAACCAAGGATCCCATTGGCCAAAAAGGCGCTCGATTAACAAGTCAGATTTCACTCCCTGGTCGGTACTTAGTCTATGTACCGGGTGGTGGAATGAGCGGAATTTCCAGACGTCTTCCAGATAGTGAGCGCAATCGCCTAAAAGATGTACTGAAGGATTTAATCACCGATGAAGAAGGTGTAATCGTTCGAACTGCAGCCGAAGGCGCCTCTGAAGATGAATTAACTCGAGATGTCGTTAGGTTAAAAGCTCAATGGGAAGACATTAAGAAGAGGTCTGAGACATCTCCAACTAAGTCTCCATCACTTCTATACGGCGAACCAGATATGACGATTAGAGTGATTCGAGATATCTTCAATGAAGATTTTCGAAAGATGACAGTCCAAGGTGTCGATGCTTGGGATGATATTCAAAATTATCTTGGCCATATTGCTCCAGAGTTGATGGATAAAGTTGAAAAATGGACCGGCTCTAAAGATGTATTCACTGAACACCGTGTTGATGAACAACTGGCGAAGGCCCTAGACCGCAAAGTATTTCTTCCATCCGGCGGTTCACTAGTTATAGATAGAACTGAAGCAATGGTGGTTATTGACGTCAACACCGGTAAATTTATCGGCAAAGGCGGCAATCTCGAAGAAACCGTTACTAAGAACAATCTAGAGGCGGCCGAAGAGATTGCGCGCCAACTTAGACTTCGAGACTTAGGTGGAATTATTGTTATCGATTTCATCGACATGGTTTTAGAATCTAATCGAGAACAAGTTTTGAGGAGATTAGTCGAATGCTTAGGTAGGGATCGCACTAAACATCAAGTTGCTGAAGTTACTTCTCTTGGCCTTGTACAAATGACAAGAAAGAGAGTTGGCCAAGGCTTGATTGAAGCGTTCTCTACAACGTGTGACCATTGTGGTGGTCGAGGTATCCATGTTCATATGGAACCTGTTGATAAGAAGAAATTAGACCGTGAAATTACGCCAACCTTTGAATCTGGAGTCGAATTAGATTCAGCTGAGGCGAATCCTGAATCAATTCCCGAAGTAAAAGAGGAGAGCGAAGACGTTCGCCCTCGGTTTGGAAGACGACGAAGACGAGCTGCTTCATCAGGGGTACTTACGCCCAAATCATGAACTCAGTTTGACCCTAACAACCATCAATCTCTAACCTAGCCTCCTAATTTGATCGGGGAAGGAAACCGTGTACGCGATAGTGAAGGCTGGCGGACGCCAGGAGAAAGTTGCGGTAGGCGATACTGTTTTTGTAGATCGTATCGACGCTGCTCCAGGTTCAACTGTCACTTTCCCTGCCGTACTCGTTGTCGATGGTGACGCAGTAACTTCAGATCCAAAAGTACTATCCGGAGTAAAAGTAACCGGAGAGATTGTCTCTGAAGTTAAGGGTCCGAAAATAAATATTCTCCGCTACAAAGCTAAGACTGGGTATCGACGTAGACAAGGTTTTCGTTCCAAGAACACGCGGGTAAAAATCACCGCGATTAATAACGTAAGGAGCTGAGATGGCATCCAAAAAAGGCGTATCTTCGACTCGAAATGGTCGCGATTCGAATCCCCAATACCTTGGTATCAAGAGATTTGATGGCCAAGTAGTGAACAGCGGAGAGATATTGGTACGTCAACGCGGAACTAAGTTCCACCCAGGCAAGAACGTTGGAATTGGCAAAGATTACACTCTCTTCGCACTTGCCGCTGGCGCCGTCGAATTTTCAAGCGCACGTGGTCGACGCGTCGTAAACATCGTTCCGGTTTCATAAACTAACGGGCTTTTAATAACGGGTCCGTAACTACGGGCCCGTTTTCGCTTTTCTGAGGAGGGAGCGCAATGGCTACATTTGTAGATCGTGTGACGCTCCATGCTGCCGCAGGAAAAGGTGGGGATGGCTGTGTGTCAGTACATCGTGAAAAATTTGTACCTCTTGGCGGCCCAGATGGTGGCAGCGGTGGCAGAGGTGGCGATGTGATACTAGTTGTCGACCCAGGCGTAACAACTCTTCTGGATTTTCATCATTCGCCACATCGAAATGCAACTTCTGGTCGGCAAGGTTATGGATCACTCAAGAATGGACCCGATGGTGATGATTTAATTTTAGGCGTGCCAAATGGAACTGTCGTGCTTACAAAAGATGGAAAGGTGTTGGCTGATTTAGTCGGAACGGGTTCAAGATTTGTGGCGGCAAGAGGCGGACAAGGTGGATTGGGTAATGCTGCATTATCTTCATCGCGCAGACGCGCACCGGGCTTTGCTCTTCTAGGAGAACCGGGCGAAAAACGAACATTGATTTTAGAACTTAAATCGGTTGCAGATATCGGATTAATTGGATTTCCCAGCGCAGGTAAATCTTCATTAATTGTGGCTATTTCTGCTGCCCGCCCCAAAATAGCGGACTATCCATTCACAACTTTGGCACCAAATTTAGGCGTCGTTCAAGCAGGAGAATCCAGATTCACCGTTGCAGATGTCCCAGGTTTAATCCCAGGCGCATCGGTCGGCAAAGGGCTAGGTTTAGAATTTCTTAGACATATTGAACGGTGTACCACATTAGTTCATGTCCTGGATTGCGGAGCGCTAGAGAGTGATCGAGATCCGATAAAGGATTTCGAAATCATTGAATCAGAATTAAAGAACTATTCAGCAGATTTAAGTGACCGTCCACGTTTAATAGCACTTAACAAGATAGATCTACCTGACGGCAAAGCCATCGCAGATATGGTGGAACCCAAATTAAAAGCTCGCGGTTTTCAAGTTTTTCAAGTCTCGGCAGCAGCTCGAATTGGGCTTTCGGAACTTCTTTTTGCAATGGCAAAAACTGTAAATGAGTACCGAGCGGCCCAGAAATTTGATGAGAAAGCAAGGATAGTTCTTAGGCCAACGCCTGTGGATGATCGTGGCTTTGAAGTAATAGTGAACGATGATGGATCATTTACGGTATTAGGAACAAAGCCAGAACGTTGGGTTCATCAAACCAATTTTTCAAATGCCGAAGCAATTGGATATTTGGCGGATCGCTTGGCCAGCTTCGGAGTTGAAAAAGAACTTTTCAAAAAAGGAGCAAAGGCTGGTAGTGAGGTCCGAATTGGAAACGGTAAAGAAGCAGTAATTTTTGATTGGGAACCCACCATTGAGGCTGGCGCAGAACTACTTGCCGGGCCTAGAGGAGATGACCTAAGAATTCCACGTGGGTGGGAGAAGTTTGACGATGAAGCAATCGACCAACTTGATGATGAAGAACTAGCTCTGCAGTGGGAAAATCAAGTTGCTAATCCAACGACACCAAGAATTGAAGGCGAGATTCGATGAGCGAGAGATTCAACAAACTACATCGAGTAGTTATAAAGATTGGCTCTTCCTCATTAACCGGAGCGAATGCTGAAAACTTAAGTCCCATTGCCGTAGATACTTTGGTTGATGCGGTAGCAACTCTTAGAAAAAAAGAAATCGATGTTGTTATTGTATCTTCTGGCGCGATTGCGGCCGGAATCTCGCCATTAGGTTTGGCAGCCAGGCCAAAGGATTTGGCTACACAACAAGCAGCAGCAGCAGTGGGGCAAGGTCTATTGATTCATCGATACACGGAATCTCTTGCTCGCCACTCACTAATCGGTTCCCAAGTTCTTATTACGATTGAGGATATTGTCCAAAGATCACACTATCGAAATATAAAACAGACTTTGGATAGATTATTGCAGCTTGGAGTTGTACCAGTGATAAATGAGAATGATTCGGTGGGAACTCAAGAAATTCGTTTTGGTGATAATGATCGGATAGCTGCACTAATTTCACACCTGGTTGGTGCAGATTTATTACTTATAATTACTGATGTTGATGGCCTCTACGATTCGGCGCCAACAGTCGCAGGGGCTAAATTAATTAGCGAGGTAGAGGATTTTAATGCAATTTCAAACATTCGCATTGGATCCAATTCGCGAATTGGAAGTGGTGGCATTGCTTCAAAAATAGAAGCGGCAAGAATTGCCAGTGTTGGCGGTATCTCAACCATAATGACTTCACTTCCAAATGCGGCAAGTGCGTTACATGGCGACAATGTGGGAACGTTCTTTAGAGGTTCGGGTAAGAAACAACCTTCAAGATTGCTTTGGTTAGCACACGCCTCTACCGTAAGTGGACAATTGCATGTAGACCTGGGTGCAGCTAAAGCGCTTCGTGAAAGAGGGGTCTCGTTGTTGGCGGCAGGCGTAACGAAAGCCACAGGTGAATTCAATGCCGGCGATGCAATTGAAATTGTTGCCCCCACAGGAGAAGTGATTGCACGTGGTTTAGTCGGATTTGATTCCACAGAAATTCCTCAGATGTTAGGCAAGACAACTCGCGCATTGAAAGATGAACTTGGTGCCGAATTTGAACGTGAACTAGTTCATCGAGATGATTTGGTACTGCTATGAGTAATGATTTGTTAATCGCTGATTTGGCTGGAAAAGCGAGAAACGCCTCCATTACTTTGCGGGGAAGTAGTATCGAATCCCGCCGGGCAGCAATTCACGCAATTGCCGGTGCGCTCGAAAGTAATGTGGACGAGATTCTGGCGGCCAATCAGGAAGATATGAATCGCGAGAGGTCTGCAGGCCTTTCGGAAAGCCTTCTCGATAGGTTGGAGTTAACAAATAAACGAATTACCGGAATAGTTGAAAGCAATAGAAAGGTCGCATCTCTTCCCGATCCATTAGGCAGAATTTTGAAATCGGGAACGCTGCCTAACGGATTGAAACAAAATTTAGTTACGGTTCCATTCGGAGTAGTAGGAATGATTTATGAGGCTCGCCCAAATGTAACTATCGATGCCTCGGTCATCCTTTTAATGTCAGGAAATGCTGCCCTCCTCAGGGGATCTGCTACTGCAAGATACAGTAACGAGATTCTCGTTAAAGTCATGAAGAATGCTCTAACTAAGACGAGTATTTCACCTGAAGTAATCCAACTAATTCAATCAGATGACAGAGATACTGTTCGAGCTCTTCTTCATGCAAGAGGAAAAGTTGATTTGGTCATTCCTCGTGGATCCGCCTCTCTAATCAGAAAAGTTGTTGATGAAGCATTAGTTCCCACAATTGAAACTGGTGCCGGAGTTTGCCATGTTTATATCGACCAATATGCGAATTTAGAGAGAGCGATTCCGATAATTGTTAACTCTAAGACCCATCGTCCTTCGGTATGTAACGCAGCCGAGACACTTCTAGTTCACTCAGCTATTTCGGATGATTTCTTAGCTAAAGCTCTCCACGAATTGAGCTCCCGTGGGGTTAAGCTTAATTGCGATGCTCAATCACTAAAAGTTGCGAAAAGGAACAAGATCGCGGCGTCGATGGCATCTAGCGAATCTTGGGGTACTGAATACGGAACATTGGAGATGAATATCGCGTTTGTTTCAAATGTAGACGAGGCTATTGAACACATAAACAAATTCGGAACACAACATACGGAAGCCATAGTTTCCGAAGATGAGCCCACCATTGAGAGATTCATATCGCTCTCAGATTGTGCTGCAGTTATGGTAAATACTTCGACAAGATTCACAGATGGTGAAGAAATGGGGTTTGGAGCTGAGATTGGTATCTCAAACCAGAAACTTCATGCTCGCGGCCCAATGGGTCTAGAAGCGATGACTACTACGACTTGGATAGTGAGAGGCGAAGGCCAAATCCGAGAGTGATTTGGTTTCGGTAAGGTAACCCCATGATTTCTCGTGAAGATGTTGCGAATCTGGCCAAATTGGCCCGAATTAATATGACAGATGGAGAACTAGATCATCTAGCAAGTGAATTATCGGTAATTCTCGATGCAGTGGCGAGGGTTCAAGAAGTAGCCAATTCTGATGTGCCACCAACTTCACACCCAATTCCGATGAGTAATGTCTTTAGAGTCGACGAAAATCGACCAAGCCTCTCTCCAGAGGATGCTCTCTCTGGGGCTCCGGCGAGCGAAGGTCAGCGTTTTAAGGTTCCGCAGATACTTGGTGAAGAGTGATTGTAAACAAGAGTGCGATGGAGATGTCGCAACTTCTCAATAATGGCGAAATCTCATCTGTAGATTTAACTAGGGCTCATCTCGACAGAATTAGTGAAGTTGATGGCCAAGTAAAAGCATTTCTTTTTGTTGATCATGATGGTGCTTTAGCGCAAGCTGAATTAGTCGATGCTAAACGCCGATCAGGAGAGAATCTATCTCCGCTTGCCGGGGTACCGCTTGCCCTTAAGGATGTGATGACGCAACGGGGTATTCCGACAACTTGTGGATCAAAAATGCTAGAAGGTTGGCGGCCGCCGTATGACTCAACTGTCGTAACAAAGCTCAGATCCGCTGATGTAGTAATTCTTGGAAAGACTAATTGTGATGAATTTGCGATGGGCTCATCGACCGAAAATTCTGCTTACTTTCCAACCCGTAATCCTTGGGATCTAACTCGAATCCCTGGCGGTTCTGGCGGTGGTTCTTCTGCATCACTAGCATCATATGAAGCACCGTTAGCAATCGGCACAGATACCGGAGGCTCCATTAGACAACCGGCTGCAGTTACCGGAACCGTTGGAGTTAAACCAACATATGGTGGAGTATCCAGGTATGGGTTAGTCGCATTCTCCTCCTCTCTCGATCAGGCCGGCCCTTGTGCCAGAACAGTTTTAGATGTCGCCTACCTTCATGAAGCAATAGCCGGACATGATCCATTAGATTCAACGTCGATTAACGCTCCAGTCCCGCCGATTGTCGCTGCTGCAAAAGATGGCAATGTGAAGGGAATGAAAATTGGCGTAATCAAAGAACTACAAGGTGATGGATACCAACCAGGAGTTCTCAAGCTCTTCAATCAATCTCTTGAAGAATTAGCAAAGCTCGGCGCTGAAATTGTTGAAGTTTCTTGTAAGTATTTTGACTATGCCTTAGCCGCTTACTATCTAATAGCCCCAAGTGAATGCTCTTCAAACTTAGCTCGATTTGATGCAATGCGATACGGCCTACGCATCGGAGAGGGTTCTGCTGAAGAAGTTATGAATTCAACGCGATCTGCTGGTTTTGGTAAAGAGGTAAAACGGAGAATAATTCTAGGAACTTATGCTTTATCCAGTGGTTATTACGATGCCTACTATGGAAGTGCCCAAAAAGTTCGAACGCTAATTTCGCAAGATTTCAAGGACGCTTTTGAGAAAGTTGATGTATTAGTCTCGCCAACCGCGCCCACTACAGCTTTTAAGATTGGTGAGAAATCAAATGATCCAATCGCCATGTATTTAAATGATATTGCGACAATACCCACGAACCTAGCAGGAGTTTGCGGAATGTCTCTGCCATCAGGTTTAGCGGAAGAGGATGGACTGCCCGCCGGTTTTCAAATAATGGCAGGTGCGATGAAGGATGATCGACTCTATAAAGTTGGCGCAGCTTTAGAGAGCGCTCTGACGAAAAAGTGGGGCGGCGGTATTCTCGGTAAGGCTCCCAAATTGGTGGCAAAGTAATGGCATTAACTTACGAGGATTTACTTACAAAATATGAACCAGTTTTGGGACTAGAAGTCCACGTCGAACTGGGAACAAAATCAAAGATGTTCTGTGGCTGTAGCACAAATTTTGGAGCGGAACCAAATACTCAAACCTGTCCTGTCTGTTTAGGTCTTCCTGGATCTTTGCCAGTTGTAAACGAGAAAGCAATTGAATACACGATAGCGATTGGATTGGCGTTAAATTGCTCAATTGCACCTTATTCTCGCTTTGCGCGAAAGAACTACTTCTATCCAGATATGCCCAAGAATTTTCAAACTTCGCAATATGACGAACCAATCTGCTCCAACGGATTTCTAGATATTTCAGTAGAAACTGAAGATGGAATGCAAGATTTTCGTATTGAAATTGAACGAGTTCATATGGAAGAGGACACAGGCAAGTCTTTACATATGGGAGGAGCTACGGGAAGAATTCACGGCGCTGACTACTCTCTATTGGATTACAACCGTGCTGGAATTCCTTTAGTGGAGATAGTCACAAAACCAGTCGAGGGGACTGGAAAACTTGTCCCTGAAGTCGCGCGCGCGTGTGTGGCGGAGTTGCGAGATATTTTAAGAGCTCTTGGTGTCAGCGATGTGAAAATGGAGCAAGGCTCACTCCGTTGCGATGCAAATGTTTCTCTACGACCGATCGGAGAGAGTAAATTTGGCACACGAAGTGAAACGAAGAACGTTAATTCACTTAGAAGTGTTGAACGTGCAGTTAGAAGCGAACTGTTGCGTCATGGCTCACTCTTAATTGATGGAAAGCGAGTCATCCAAGAAACAAGACATTTTCATGAGAACACTGGCGAGACTACTTCCGGACGTTCGAAAGAACAGGCAGAGGATTATCGATACTTCCCGGAACCAGATTTAGCTCCGATTACACCCAGTAAAGAATTCATCGAAAAAATTCGTTCTTCACTCCCTGAAAAACCTTCAATCCGAAGAAAGCGTCTACAAGAGAATTGGCGAGTTCCTGATAAAGAGATGGCGGCCATGATTAATGCTGACGTACTTGATCTCGTCGCTACTACAGTAGAACTGGGTGCTGATCCAACGAGATCACGCGGCTGGTGGTTGGGGGAAATTGCCCGACTTGCAAATGAACGCGAAGTCTCTGCAGGTGAGCTTCCGATTACTCCAAGAGATGTCTTTGAAATTGTTTCACTTATTGAAGCAGGAGAATTAACGGACAAATTAGCTCGGCAAGTCGTAGAAGGAGTTATAAACGGAGAAGGTAGGCCGAAAGACATCATTGAAAGCCGTGGCATAAAAGTTGTGAGTGATGATTCTGCGCTATCAGCTGCCATTGAGAAGGCGATCGCAGCGCAACCTGAGGTTGCTGAGAAAGTCCGGGGAGGACATATTCCGGCGGCCGGTGCGTTGATTGGCACGGTTATGAAAGAGACTAGAGGTCAGGCAGATGCCGCTAAAGTTAGAGAATTGCTTCTAAGACATTTAGGGCAAGGCTAGTACGAGATTCATAAAGGGAATAGGAATCATGGCGCGTAATCCGATGAAACCAAGGTCTTACCTTGTTACGGATGGACTTGAACGCGCGCCGGCTCGCGGCATGTTGCGTGCTGTTGGAATGAAGGATGAGGATTTTGAAAAGCCGCAGATTGGAATTGCTTCATCTTGGAATGAAGTAACTCCATGTAATCTCTCACTCGACCGTCTTGCCAAAGCCTCTAAGAAGGGCGTTATTGAAGCTGGCGGATTTCCGATGCAATTTGGCACAATTTCAATTTCTGATGGCATTTCTATGGGACATGAAGGAATGCATTTTTCTCTAGTCTCACGCGAAGTGATTGCTGATTCAGTCGAGACTGTAATGGAAGCCGAGCGCTTAGATGGAATGGTCACGTTTGCTGGATGCGATAAATCGCTTCCAGGAATGATGATGGCTGCCGCAAGAATAAATGTCGCTAGTGTCTTTGTATACGCGGGTTCAATTATGCCGGGCAAAGTTGATGGGCGAGATGTAACTATTATCGATGCTTTTGAAGCAGTTGGAGCTTGCGCGCGCGGGTTAATAAGTGAAGCAGAAGTTGAGAAGATTGAACGAGCTATCTGCCCAGGTGAGGGCGCATGTGGCGGTATGTACACCGCAAATACCATGGCATCTATTGGAGAGGCTCTTGGCCTTTCACTTCCAGGTTCGGCCTCGCCCCCATCCATTGATCGGCGTAGAGATGATTACGCAATCAAATCTGGCGCTGCGGTAGTCGAACTTATTAGAAAGGGAATCCGCACGAGAGATATTCTGACCAAGAGAGCATTTGAGAATGCCATAACCATTCTGATGGCTTTAGGAGGTTCGACCAACGCAGTACTTCATCTTCTTGCTATTGCTCATGAAGCAAAGGTGGATTTGACCCTCGAAGATTTTCATAGAGTTGGCGCGAAAGTTCCTTTACTTGGCGATCTCAAGCCCTTCGGCAAATATGTTATGAACGATGTAGATAAAGTTGGCGGCGTACCAGTTGTCCTTAAATCACTTTGGGATGCCGGTTTGATTCATGGTGATTGCCTAACTGTTACAGGGAAAACGATGGCCGAAAATCTCTCACAGATTAAGCCACCCGATCCAGATGGAGACATCCTCAAAGCTACAAAGAGCGCGCTCTCCTCAAGCGGCGGTATAACAATTCTTGGCGGATCTTTAGCACCAGAGGGCGCTGTCACAAAAGTTGCCGGTGTTGGCGTGGATATTTTCGAAGGTCCAGCTCGAGTATTTGATCGCGAACAAGGTGCGATGGACGCCTTAGAAAATGGAACTATTCAATCTGGTGATGTTGTTGTAATCCGATATGAAGGTCCAAAAGGCGGACCTGGAATGCGTGAGATGCTAATGATTACTGGCGCAATCAAAGGTGTCGGATTAGGAAAGTCAGTCCTCTTACTTACTGATGGAAGATTTTCTGGCGGCACAACAGGTCTTTGTGTCGGGCACATTGCTCCCGAAGCTGTAGACGGTGGTCCAATTGCACTTGTGAGAGATGGCGATCGCATTCGTATTGATATCAAGAATAGAAAGCTGGATCTCTTAATTGATGATTCAGAATTAACAGAACGACGAAAAAGCTTCAAGCCACTCCCAAGCCGATATGACTACGGGGTCCTCTCAAAATATGTGAAATTAGTCGGCTCGGCCTCGCGCGGGGCGGTCTGCGACTAATTCCACATCCTGAGATAGGTATCTCAGGGGTTGACTATCACTATTTAGTCGCGGAATAATGCTCACATGACAACGAAGACATCTTCACTTTCAGTGGTGGTGATTCGTTGCGCGTGATCTAAACTAGAGGTCACGCGCACCCTCAGGAAACTGGGGGTTTTTGCATTAGTGGGGCAAATTAGATTTAGTAGAAAGGAGCAGAAGATGAGCGAACAGATCACTGGTGCGCAATCACTTGTTAAGTCTCTTGAGAGCGCCGGGGTTGAAGTTATGTTCGGCATTCCAGGCGGCGCAATCCTTCCTGCCTATGATCCAATCTTCGACTCCAAGATCAGACACATATTGGTGAGACATGAACAAGGAGCGGGCCATGCTGCGACTGGTTATGCCCAAGTAACAGGAAAAGTTGGAGTCTGTATCGCAACCTCTGGTCCGGGCGCAACTAATCTGGTAACTCCACTCGCAGATGCGCATATGGACTCTGTGCCTATGGTCGCAATTACCGGCCAAGTGCCTGGTCCAGCTATCGGAACTGATGCATTTCAGGAAGCTGATATCCGTGGCGTTACTATGCCGGTGACTAAACATAATTACTTAATTACTGATCCAAATGAGATATCTCGAGCCATCTCAGAGGCTTTCTATATCGCTAAATCTGGAAGACCAGGGCCAGTTTTAGTGGATGTCGCAAAAGATGCTCTGCAAAAGATGACTGGATTTAGTTATCCGAAACGACCAGAACTTCGAGGCTATCGTCCACAAGTCGAGCCTAACGAAGAATCTATTCGTGATGCGGCAGCACTAATTGCGCAATCGTCAAAACCAGTCCTTTATATCGGTGGCGGCGTAATAAAAGCGAATGCCGCTAAAGACTTACTCAAGCTCGCTGAATTGGTAGGAGCCCCGGTTGTCACAACGTTGATGGCACGCGGGGCATTTCCTGATAGCCATCGCCAACATTTGGGAATGCCGGGCATGCATGGCACAGTCGCGGCTGTAACTGCTCTTCAAAAATCGGATCTCTTAATTACCTTAGGTGCGCGATTCGACGATCGAGTTACGGGAAAGCTAAGTACCTTCGCTATAGGTGCCAAGATAATCCATGCAGATATCGATCCCGCGGAGATTGGAAAAAATCGTTATGCCGATGTACCAATCATCGGAGATCTCGGTCCTACGATTCGTGCATTAATCCCAGCGGTCACCGCTGAGTTTAAGAAGAGGCAACCAGATTATTCGACTTGGTGGCGCCAAATGGATTCACTCCGTTCTACCTATCCACTCGGTTATAATGAGCCGGAAGATGGCTCGCTTTCTCCTCAATATGTAATTGAACTTATCGGAGCGATTACTGGCCCAGATGCCGTCTATGTCGCCGGCGTGGGACAACATCAAATGTGGGCTTCGCAATTTATCAAGTATGAGAAGCCTCGAACCTGGCTCAATTCAGGCGGCTTAGGAACTATGGGATATGCAGTTCCGGCCGCCATGGGTGCCAAAGTTGGCGCACCTGATACTCCGGTTTGGGCAATTGATGGTGATGGTTGCTTCCAAATGACAAATCAAGAGCTAGTTACATGTTCTTTGAATAATATTCCAATCAAAGTTGCCATTATAAATAATGAAAGTTTAGGAATGGTTCGACAGTGGCAATCACTTTTTTACCAAGGTAGATATTCGAACACCGACCTGCATTCAAAACGCATTCCTGATTTTGCAAAGTTGGCGGAAGCGATGGGCTGCGTGGGCCTTCGCTGCGAAAGCAAAGGCGATGTAGACAAGATTATTAAGGAAGCCAATGCAATAAATGACGCACCAGTCGTAGTCGACTTCAATGTTCATCGCGATGCCATGGTTTGGCCGATGGTTGCAGCTGGGACTTCAAATGATGACATCATGATTGCACGAGAGCTAGCGCCAGACTGGGATTCACAGGAGCTATAAATGGCACAACACACACTCTCTGTTCTCGTTGAAAATAGCCCAGGCGTACTTGCTCGCGTTGCAGGATTGTTTTCCCGTCGCGGTTACAACATTGATTCTCTAGCGGTCGGACCAACGGAGGATCCAAAAGTTTCGCGTATGACTATTGTTTTGAATTTAGAGGGTCACGCTCTTGATCAAGTTAGCGCCCAATTATTTAAATTAGTGAACGTAATTGGTATTCAAGAGATGAAAGATTCAGATACCCGACAGCGTGAACTAGCATTCGTGAAAATTGCTGCTGATCGTGGCAAATTAGAGCCATTGCTCGCCGGATATCAAACAGAAATTGTCGAAGAAAAATCCGGCACCTCGATTGTTCAAGTAGTAGCCAACAATAAGGATTTAGTTGCTCTATTGAAGAGACTAGAATCGTTAGGCATCAAGGAATTAGTACAATCTGGTGCAATTGCAATTGAATTGGGTAGCCAAACATTGGTCGAGCAGACTGCGCGAGAGACTGGACTAGCAAGCTCGGATAACCAATCTCAATTAGAGGATTATCAGAACTAAATCGAAACCAAATAGAAGAAACAACTAGAGGAAAGAGGGAGCGAAGATGGCAACCATCTACCATGACGAAGATGCGGATCTATCTGTAATCCAAGGAAGGAAAGTGGCCGTCATAGGCTATGGATCTCAAGGTCATGCTCATGCACTGAATTTGCGTGACAGTGGAGTAGATGTTCGCGTTGGCTTAGCCGAGGGTTCAAAATCTCGAGCGAAAGCAGAGCAAGAAGGTCTTCGCGTTGTCTCGGTTGCAGATGCAGTTAAGGAAGCTACGGTAATAATGCTTCTCGCACCTGATCACAAGCAGCGCCACATCTACAAGGAATCAATTGAACCTAATCTAAAAGCTGGTGACGCTCTCTTCTTCGGCCATGGTTTCAATATCCGATTTGGTTACATCAAACCTCCTGCGAATGTTGATGTTTGTATGGTTGCACCGAAGGGGCCAGGTCATTTGGTGCGCCGTGAGTTTGTTGCAGGAAGAGGCGTGCCGGACATTGTGGCCGTTGAGCAAGATGCAACCGGAAAAGCATGGCCGCTAACTCTTTCTTACGCAAAAGCAATGGGTGGACTTCGCGCTGGCGCCATCCTGACAACTTTCACCGAGGAAACAGAAACAGATCTCTTTGGTGAACAATCAGTCCTCTGCGGTGGAGCTTCTCAATTGGTTATGCATGGATTCGAGACTTTGATTGAAGCCGGATATCAACCCGAAGTGGCTTATTTCGAATGTCTTCATGAACTCAAATTGATTGTCGATTTGATGTACGAAGGAGGAATTGCAAAACAACGATGGTCAGTTTCTGATACAGCTGAATATGGAGATTACGTTTCTGGACCAAGAGTTATTGACCCACGCGTCAAAGAAAATATGAAGACTGTGTTAGCGGAAATTCAGAGCGGTGCTTTTGCAAAGAGATTCATCGACGACCAAGATGCAGGGGCCCCAGAATTCAAAGCGCTTCGAGCAAAAGGAGAAAATCATCCAATTGAAAAAGTTGGACGAGAACTTCGTTCAATGATGTCTTGGGTTAAAGCAAAGGATGATTATCGAGAGGGCTCTGCTGCGCGTGAGTAAACCAGTTGTTTTGATAGCGGAGGAATTGAGTCCGGCCACGGTGAGTGCGCTCGGCCCTGACTTCGAAATTCGCAATTGTGACGGGTCTGATCGCGACGAACTCTTAGGAGAATTGAAGCGCGGAGTTGATGCTGTCCTAATTAGATCTGCTACCAAGATGGATAGTGAGGCGATAAGTATTGCCAAGGGTTTGAAAGTCATTGCGCGTGCCGGCGTTGGACTTGATAACGTCGATATTCTAGCCGCAACAACTGCCGGCGTTATGGTTGTAAACGCTCCCACCTCAAATATTGTAAGCGCTGCGGAATTAGCGATTGCTCTGCTTCTTGCATCGGCACGAAACATTGCACCAGCTTTCGCAACATTAAAAAAAGGTAAATGGGCTCGTTCTAAATATACCGGCGCTGAACTCTTTGAAAAAACCCTAGGCATCGTAGGTTTTGGAAGAATCGGTCAATTAGTGGCGCATCGCATGCAGGGATTTGGCATGAATGTAATTGCATACGATCCATATCTTCAACCAGCCAGGGCTGCACAACTCGGAGTGGATTTAGTATCGCTAGACGATCTATTAGCCAAATCGGACTTTATAACCATTCACCTACCAAAGACTAAAGAGACTGCTAACTTGATTGGTGTTGAGGCGTTAAAGAAAGTTAAGCCGACAGTGCGAATTATCAATGCGGCCAGAGGAGGCGTTTTGGATGAGAATGCACTTTTCGAAGCGCTTAAAGAAAATAGAGTGGCTGGCGCGGGCCTTGATGTTTTCGCGACTGAACCATGTATCGATTCGCCACTCTTTACTTTAGAGAATGTAGTTGCAACGCCTCACCTGGGCGCATCTACCGACGAAGCGCAAGAGCGAGCGGGCATCGCTGTTGCAGAATCCGTTAGAAAAGCGTTAGCCGGTGAGCTTGTGCCAGATGCTGTAAATGTTAAAGGCGGAATAATTCACGAAGAGATTAGACCTGCGCTCCCACTAGTTGAGAAATTGGCTCAAATTGCCACAGCGCTAATTGATGAGTTACCTGTTGCTATTGAAGTTTTGGTAAAAGGTGAAATAAGTGCCCATGATTGCTCTGTGCTTGCTTCATCTGCTTTGAAGGGTGCGCTAGCAGCGACAGGTGCCGAGGATGTTACTTATGTCAACGCACCTGGTTTGGCGCAGGAACGCGGATTAACTTCAAACCTAATCGCAGATCCAGTAAGTCTTGAGTATCGAAATGCGATTGAGATTCGAGCAGCATTTAGTAATGGCGCACATATCTCTGTTGAAGGTACCTTTATGGGTATTAGACAAGTTGAGAAGATTATTGCGATTGACAAATTTGATCTAGATTTACAACCAGCTGATTATTTACTTTTCTTGAGATACACAGATCGACCAGGTGTCGTAGGCATTGTCGGCGATACTCTTGGAAAAGCCGGAATCAACATTGCCAGCATGCAAGTTGCTAGAAATTCAGCTGGCGGAGATGCCTTGATGGCAATCACAATAGATTCGGCGGTTGCCAAAGATCTAGTCAAAAATGTCGGCGATGCTACAAAAGCAAATCTTGTCAGAACGGTCACATTAAGGTCATGAGTAAATTTAAACTAGCAGTTATAGGCGGCGATGGCATCGGCCCTGAAGTTGTCGCTGAAGGGTTACGAGTTCTTGAAAAAGTAAGTGAGAAGTACAAGTTGTCCTTTGATCGGAAAGAATTTGAACTAGGAGCTAAGTTCTGGCATAAAACGGGTGAGACGCTTCCCGATTCTGTTCTTACCGATCTCACTAATTTTGACGCAATTCTTCTCGGCGCAGTGGGCGATCCTTCTGTGCCAAGTGGAGTTCTTGAACGTGGCTTGCTCTTAAAGTTGCGTTTTGCATTTGATCACTACATAAATCTTCGTCCAGCCAGACTCTATCCTGGCGTATCTGGTCCACTTGCAACTCATTCACCAATTGATTTTATTGTTGTGCGAGAGGGAACAGAGGGATCATATGTGGGAGCAGGAGGCGTTCTCGCAGAAGGAACCCCTTCTGAGATAGCTACCGAAGAGAGTTTAAATACTCGCCGCGGAGCAGAACGAGTAATTCTCTACGCCTTCGATAAAGCAATGGGGCGACCGCGCAAGCAGTTAACCCTGGTGCATAAAAATAATGTGCTCACTCGAGCTGGCGGACTTTGGACTCGTACATTTACTGAAATCGCAAAGGATTTTCCACAGATAAAGACAGATTATCTCCACGTCGATGCGGCTTCTATGTTCTTTGTGACTAATCCGGATAGATTCGATGTTGTTGTCACTGATAATTTATTTGGCGATATTTTGACTGATATCGCGGCAGCAATCTGTGGTGGAATTGGATTGGCCGCATCTGGAAATATAAATCCCGAGGGTAGATTTCCATCAATGTTTGAACCAGTCCACGGCTCAGCTCCTGATATCGCAGGTAAAGGAATCGCAGATCCAACCGCAACCGTGATGTCAGTAGCGATGATGCTGCGACACTTGGGTCAGGAATCTGCAGCTGTTGACGTAGAAAAAGCTGTGGCTCACGATCTATTTAACCGTGGTGATAAGAAGCGCAGCACATCTGAAATTGGTCAAGCGCTAGCAGAGGCAATCAAATGAAGATTAATATCCAGCCAAATCCAAATCGGGTAAGAGATTCTGACCGTGAGCGATTTGTTGCCGCACCGGGTTTTGGAAAGTATTTCACTGACCATATGTTGATAGCGGAATGGAATCAAAATTCGGGATGGAATGATGCAGAGCTAAAGAGTTACGGCCCAATTTCATTAGACCCAGCGGCTATGGTTTTTCATTATGGCCAAGAGATTTTCGAGGGAATGAAGGCGTATCGCCAACCGGACGGTTCCGTCGCGCTATTTCGCCCTGATGCAAATGGCGCGCGATTTATGAGGAGCGCTGCCCGAGTTGCACTTCCAGAGTTACCGGTCGCTGACTTCGTTAAATGCGTGGAAGAGTTGGTCAAGCTGGAATCAAAATGGGTTCCAAGCAAAGTAGGTGAGTCGTTGTATCTGCGGCCATTTATGATTGCAACCGAAGTGGGCCTTGGTGTGCGTCCATCCAATAAGGCGATGTTTTCCATAATTGCCACCCCGGCAGGCGCATATTTCAATGCGGAAAAAGCTGTCACGGTCTGGATCTCTACTGAATATGTCCGTGCCTCGCAAGGAGGAACCGGCGAAGCTAAATGCGGCGGTAATTACGCTGCTTCACTTCTCGCTCAACAAGAAGCGGCGAAGCAAGGTTGCGATCAAGTTGTCTGGCTAGATGCCATTGAGCGGCGCTGGATTGAAGAGATGGGTGGGATGAACCTCTACTTCGTTCGCGGTCAAGGCAAAGATGCAACAATTTTTACGCCCAAACTGACCGGAACTTTATTGCCAGGGATCACTCGGGACTCAATTCTCTCTGTCGCCAAAGATCTTGGTTATAAGACAGAAGAAGGAATGATAAGTATTGAAGAGTGGCGCGATGGCGTTGCCTCAGGTGAAATCTCTGAAATATTTGCATGCGGAACCGCTGCCGTCATCGCACCGGTTGGAACTGCTAAGAGCGTAAAGGGTACTTGGGTAACCGGCGATGGTAGCCCTGGGAAAATTACGATGCAGATAAGAAATCATTTATTAGGAATTCAGCACGGAACGATTCCTGATAAGCATGGCTGGATGAGAAAAGTCTGCTCATGATCTCTGACTCCTTTCATGTTTACGATACGACTTTGCGGGATGGTGCACAACAAGAAGGACTTAATCTTTCTGTTCACGATAAGTTGACGATTGCCCAACACCTAGATGATCTAGGCGTTGGTTTTATCGAAGGTGGCTGGCCAGGAGCTAATCCAAAAGATACTGAGTTTTTTAAATTGACCAAGAGTGAATTAAAATTGAAGAACGCAACGTTTGTAGCTTTTGGAGCTACGAGACGTCCAAATATTGCGGCTTCAGATGATCTCCTCCTTCGAGCGCTTCAAGATTCAGGCGCCCCCGCAGTTACCTTGGTTGCCAAATCTCACGACCGTCATGTCGATCTTGCGTTAAAGACTTCACTCGATGAGAACTTATCCATGATTCGGGACTCCATAAAGTTTCTTCGTGATGGAGGCCAACGGGTATTTCTTGACGCAGAACACTTCTTTGATGGATATCGCTCTAATCCAAATTATGCTCTAGAAGTAGTGCGAGTAGCCGCAGAGGCTGGCGCTGATGTTGTGGCGCTTTGCGATACAAATGGCGGCATGTTGCCTGATGAGCTCTCACAGGTGGTTCATGAAGTACTTGGCATGAGTTCAGCTCGACTTGGCATCCACTGCCACAATGACACCGGATGCGCAATCGCAAACTCTCTTGCCGCGGTAACTGCCGGTGCAACCCATGTACAAGGAACCATTAATGGCTATGGAGAGAGAACGGGCAATGCTGATCTGGTATCAATAATTGCGAACCTTCAACTTAAGCGGAATCAACAGGTTCTTCCACCTGGAAAGTTAGAGGAAGCATTCAGAATTTCGCACGCAGTTGCTGAAGTAACAAATGTCTCTCCGAGCGCTCGCCAGCCTTACGTGGGAGTTTCTGCCTTTGCCCATAAAGCTGGACTTCATGCATCAGCAATTAAAGTCGATCCTGCCCTTTATCAGCACGAAGATCCGGAGCGAGTAGGAAATGACACGCGAATGTTGGTCTCTGATATGGCAGGCCGCGCTTCGATTGAATTGAAATCACGGGAATTGGGTATCGAGCTTGGCAAAGATAAGGCAATATCTTCGAGAATTGTGGAGCGAGTAAAAGAACTCGAAGCAAAAGGGTTCACCTTCGAAGCCGCTGATGCCTCATTTGAATTACTTTTACGAGAAGAGGTCGATGGCAAACGACCGAAATACTTTGAGATCGAGAAGTGGGAGACCACAGTTGATCGGAATCCGGATGGCTCAGTAACCTCAAGAGCAACAGTTGTAGTTTTTGCTAGAGGAAGCCGTATTGAATCAAGCGGAAATGGAAATGGACCGGTCAATGCAATCGATAATGCGCTCCGCAGCGGACTTGGCAATATTTTTCCAGAGTTACTCAATTTAGAGTTAACCGATTACAAGGTGAGAATTTTGGAGGGACGCCTCGGCACAGGCGCGGTGACTCGCGTTCTTGTAGAAACCAGCGATGGAAACGGGGAGTGGAACACAGTCGGCGTCCATGAAAATGTTATCGCTGCCTCTGCTATGGCGCTGGCAGATGCTCTAACCTATGGGCTAATCCGGAAGGGCGTTAGTACGGAGTAGGAGAAGTAGAGATGACGGCAACAAAACGTGGCGTAAGGCCTAGTCCGCAAGAAAGTGTGGAATGGCTCCGCACCAAGATGAATCAACTCGGTATATCGGGGCTGGACGAACTACAGCGCAAAAGCGGCAAAGATAAAGGATTAATCTCAAGATATTTTCGACAAGAAAGAAATGCCGGTATCGATGCGATCGCTCCTTAATGGAGAGCTCTGGAAGTATCGCCCGAGACCTTATTAATGGCGCTCGGTGCGATCGAGCGAAAATCGCGTTAATCGCGGGCGCGAATTATTAGCGCCTCACCTTCGCGAGTAAAAGTTCTCGGGCAGTTATCGTCCGCCCAGAGCTTGTGGCCCAGTGATAATTCTTCGTTCGTCAATACCCCACTACATAGATCGAGAATCTTGTCGAAGTCGTGACTTCGGCCCATTACAACGCTTATCCGATCCTGGTCACGCCGAATCTCAGGAACAAAGCAATTATCGTCAACTATTAGTTCTATCAACACCAGACTCCTTTCGCTCAGTGCAATTACTTCATCTTCATGTCATAAAGGCTCTGGATACTCCACAAACAAGGTTTTTTGTCGCTGACGAAGTGTTGCGCATTAGCAACGCTGTATCTATTCATGGAGACAGATTTTTTTGCGGAGGCTGAGTAGTCTTTACTCATGGCGTTAGATCAGGGTCTTACAGATTCCTATACGGATCATTTGCGCAACGATAGGAATCTCTCGGAGAATTCAATTCGCGCCTACCTTGCCGACCTCGAATCTTTAGTGACTCACCTGAACGCGATGGGTATAGCAAGTTTTGCAGAGTTAGATATCAACCACATACGATCTTGGCTCGCGAATCTACAAAGTAGGGGCGGTGCGCGATCTTCAATAACAAGAAGAGTTGTCTCTATAAGAGCATTGACTTATTGGGGAGCGAGAAATGGCTGGCTATCTCGAGATATAGGGCGTGATCTAGTCGCACCGAAACCAGAGCGAATTCTTCCAGAGATTCTCGACGTCGCTAGTGCAGAACTGGCAATCGCAGGTATGACATCGCGCGCAAGCGAGGAGCCGTCTCCGATTTCTATTAGAAATTTAGCCATGATTGAAGTTTTGTATGGATGTGCTATTCGCGTATCTGAGTTAGTCGGATTGAATTTGCATGACATTGATCGCGAGCGGCTAACCATAAGAGTAATTGGCAAAGGTGAAAAAGAACGTGTTGTTCCAATTGGAGCTCCTGCATTACGTGCTGTAGAAAGTTATCTTTCAATAGGACGATCAGAATTAGCTAATAACAATTCTGGAGTAGCGCTATTCCTTGGCGAGCGAGGTAAGCGAATAGATCAAAGAATCGTTAGAGAAGTTGTATATGAGGCAACTTCGCTTATTGGCGCAAAGACCAAGCTCGGCCCACATGCCTTGCGTCACTCGGCGGCAACTCATTTATTGGAGGGCGGAGCAGACCTTCGAACAGTCCAAGAAATACTGGGACATTCATCCCTTTCCTCTACACAGATTTATACACACGTCACGGAAGAGCGCATTAAGAAGGCGTATGAGCAGGCGCACCCGCGGGCCTGATTGGATTTTTTGACACCTAAATTTCAGGTATTATTCCGACCGCACAAAGAAACTCTGTGAATTCACGCGTCTACCGCTCATTCGCCGCTCGCGAGTGACACGGGAAACCATTTCGGTCCGGTGAAAACCGGTCGGTCTCTAGACGCTAGCGGATCAACAAATCGTTGATCCATAACCGATGCGAACTTAAGTTTGCACAAAGGAGCGTGCCGCCATGGCGGTAGTAACAATGCGAGAACTCCTCGACAACGGAGTCCATTTCGGACATCAAACCCGTCGCTGGAACCCAAAAATGAAGCGCTTTATTTTCACCGAGCGCAACGGTATCTACATCATCGATATCCAACAATCACTCTCATTGATTGATAAGGCATATGACTTTGTCCAGGACGTAGTTGCCAAAGGTGGACATGTTCTCTTTGTGGGAACGAAAAAGCAGGCCCAAGACCCAATTCAATCTCAAGCTAAACGAGTTGGCATGCCATTTGTTACCGAGCGCTGGCTTGGTGGAATGCTCACTAATTTCCCTACTGTCTACAAGCGAATTCAGCGCTTGAAAGAGCTAGAGGCTCTTGAGGCTTCCAACGACCAGGTTTTAACTAAGAAAGAATTGTTATTGCTCCGCCGTGAGCGAGAGAAATTACATAAGAATTTGGATGGCATTCGTAATCTGACCAAGCTGCCGTCAGCCGTCTGGGTAGTTGATACCAAACTAGAGCACCTCGTGGTGGCCGAAGCTAAAAAACTTGGCATACCCGTCATCGCTATTTTGGATACAAATTGCGATCCAGACGAAGTAGATTTCAAAATTCCTGGAAATGATGATGCAATTCGCTCCGTAACCCTTTTAACGCGAGTTATCGCTGATGCAGTTGCCGCGGGCCTTCAGGCACGATCGGCAAATGTTGTTAAGCAAGCCGCGAACGCAGCGAAAGCTGGCGTAGAGGAAGTTGCCGCTGGTGAACCTCTGGCTGATTGGGAGAAAGAATTACTCGGCGCCAAGGAAACTTTTGGCGAGAGCGCAGGTTCGTAAGTGGCCTATACAGCAGATGATGTAAAGCGACTCCGCGAAGTTACCGCTGCCGGAATGCTTGATTGTAAAAAGGCGCTCGATGAGACTGGTGGTGATTTCGATAAAGCTATTGAAGTCACACGAGTAAAAGGTCTTAAAGGTGTGACTAAACGAGAGGGTCGAGCTACGTCAAATGGCTTAATTTCTGCCAAAGCAAGTGGCGAGGTTGCCGTAATGCTTGAATTAAATTGCGAAACTGACTTCGTTGCAAAAGGAGAGCGATTCCAAGCTGTTGCAGAAGAGTTAACCTCTCATCTTTTCCAATCAAAAATTTCAGATCTGGCAGCCTTCACTACCTCTAATCTCTCCTCGGGAAAGAGTGTCCAAGCGGCAATTGATGAAGCAAATGCCACCTCAGGTGAGAAAGTTGAACTACGAAGAATTGCGGTAATTGCTGGCCCAAATTCTTTATATCTTCATAAGACAAGCCCGGATTTACCGCCGCAGATCGGTGTTCTTGTTGCACTAAGCAAGAGCGATGATCTAACTGGAAAAGATATTGCTCAACATATTGCTGCTTTTGCTCCTCAGTATCTGAATCGTGACGAAATCCCGGCCGAGGTAATAGCTAATGAGCGACGGCTTGCTGAAAAAACCGCTCGCAACGAAGGCAAACCAGATGCTGCGATTGCCAAAGTCGTAGAGGGTCGTGTCACAGGTTTTGTAAAGGAAGTTTCATTGCTCGAACAGTCTTTTGCAAAAGATCAAAAGAAGACGGTAGACCAAATTCTCAAAGAAGCTGGAAGTACCGTAACTAAGTTTTATCGTTTCCGAGTGGGCCAGTAAGTTTTATGACAAAAGAGCGAAAGAGCTTCCAGCGAGTTCTACTAAAGCTCTCTGGTGAGGTTTTTGGTGGCGATAAAGGTCTCGGGGTGGATCCTGATGTAGTGAATGATGTTGCAAAGCAGATTGCCGATGTAGTTCGCACTGGTGTTCAAGTAGCAATTGTGGTCGGCGGTGGAAATTATTTCCGCGGCGCTGAGCTACAACAACGTGGAATGGATAGAGCACGAGCCGATTACATGGGAATGCTTGGCACAGTTATGAATTGTCTTGCGCTTCAGGATTTTCTTGAGAAAGAGGAAATTGATACCCGAGTGCAGACCGCAATAACAATGGGACAGGTTGCCGAGCCATATATACCCCGCCGCTCCATCCGCCATCTTGAAAAAGGCAGAGTTGTAATTTTTGGCGCTGGAGCCGGAATGCCATTCTTTACTACTGACACAGTTGCCGCACAACGCGCTCTGGAAATCGGAGTTGATGCATTACTTCTAGCAAAGAGCGGAGTCGACGGCGTTTATTCATCGGACCCTCGTCGAGATAAAGATGCCAAGAAGTATGACGAAATTTCCTACGATGAAGTTCTCTCAAAATCACTTGCAGTAGCCGACGCAGCAGCTTTCAGCCTCTGCCGGGAAAATAAGCTTCCGATCATCGTCTTTGACCTCCTTGAAAAAGGAAATATTGCGCTTGCCGTACGTGGTGAGAAGATTGGAACCCTGGTCAACTAGGACAAGGGAGAAATATGACAATCCAAAGCGTTCTAGCTGACGCCAATAGCAAGATGAATAAAGCGGTAGATGTTGCAAAGGAGGACTTTGCAGCAATTCGAACCGGACGAGCGCACCCATCCATGTTTGCCAAGATCATGGTGGATTACTACGGGACTGCCACGCCGCTAGCTCAACTAGCCACTGTGCAGGTTCCGGAAGCTCGACTAGCGTTAATTACTCCGTACGATAAAGGCGCAACTGCGTCAATAGAAAAGGCGATTCGAGAATCAGCTCTCGGGGTAAATCCAAGTGGGGATGGAAATGTAATTCGAGTTAACTTTCCACAACTTACCGAAGAGCGGCGCAAAGAGTTCATCAAAGTTGCCAAATCCAAGGCTGAAGAGTCAAAAGTTTCAATTCGCGCCATCCGCCGAAACACTAAGGAGGCGATGGAAAAACTCGAAAGGGACGGTCAAGTAAGCAAAGATGAATTAACTCGAGGCGAGAAAGAGCTTGAAAAAGTGACCTCTGATCACGTCAATAAAATAGATGAGATACTCAAATATAAAGAGAGTGAACTTCTCGAAGTCTGATCGAGAACGCCAATATGAGCGACCTGCACTCAATAAATGAGGCGATTAATAAACGCGCGGGGCGAAGTTTAATCTCTTCAATCCTGGTAGGCCTAGGACTTCTTGCAATCATTTTCTCCACGATGGCATACATTCCATTTCTATTCGCGGTATTTGTCTTAACCGCGGTCCTACTGGCGTTACGGGAAATGTCTATAGCTTTCAAATCGCGTCTGATAAATATTGACTTTAAGCAGCATGCCTTACTTACCACTGGGGTAATTGGAAGTACTTGGTTCGCAGGGCTGCCGGGACTTGCTGTATCGATAGTGCTATCTGTAATTGCAGTTCTTTTTCTAGCTCTACTGAGGGGAACTTCTGGCTTTATTACTAACGCTACCGGTGGAATATTTGCACTTATATATCCCGGATTCTTATCGGGGTTCATATTTCTTTTGGCAAGATCCGGAGATGGATTTGAATATATTGTGGCATTAGTAATTTTAGTCGGATGTAATGACACTTTTGCTTATTTAACTGGAGTTCTAATTGGTAAACATCCACTCGCTCCCAAGATTTCTCCCAAGAAGAGTTGGGAAGGTTTCGTTGGCGGACTTATTTTTGCTGCGATTGGATCTGCACTTACTTTCTATTATCTCTTAGATCAAGAGCCAATTATTGGTGCGCTTGCTGCAATCTGTGGCGTACTCGCTGCCACTATCGGAGATCTAGTTGAGAGCGCCATAAAGCGCGATCTTGCGCTAAAAGATATGGGGAAATTACTCCCTGGCCATGGTGGAATGCTCGATAGATTGGACTCAGTTCTCTTCGTAGCTCCAATTATGTGGTGCATGATTGAACTACTAAAGCGCTTCGGATGAGTCGAGCAAAACCACCCCAACACTTCGCAGATTTTTCGAGAGAGGATCGAAGGGGTTGGATACAAGACTTAGGTTTGCCAGCATTTCGGGCCAATCAAATCTCCACACATTACTTTCAACATCATAATGATGATCCTGATACTTGGAGTGATTTTCCAATGAATGCTCGCGAGTTGGTTAAGGAGAAGGTCTTACCAAAATTGCTAACTCCAGTACGGTCAATTACTTGCGACGGTGGAAAGACCCGGAAAGATCTCTGGCGACTAGATGATGGTGTCTTAGTTGAGTCAGTTCTAATGAGATATACCGATCGGGCAACCGTTTGTATTTCATCACAAGCTGGCTGCGGCATGAATTGTCCATTTTGCGCAACAGGACAAGTGGGACTGACTAGAAACCTCACAGCCGGTGAGATCACTTCTCAAGTAGTCGCTGCAGCTCGTGCCTGTGAGTCCGGAGAGATTGCTGGTGGTCCAATTAGATTATCGAATGTTGTGTTCATGGGAATGGGTGAACCGCTCGCAAATTACAACGCAGTTCTTCAAAGCATCAGAAATATCACCACAGCAATCCCCGATGGTCTTGGTATCGGTGCACGCTCGGTGACTTTATCGACAGTGGGAATTGTTAGTGGAATCGAAAAGCTTATTGAAGAATCGATACCGGTCACTTTGGCGGTTTCACTACATACGCCGGATGATGAACTTAGAGATACCTTAGTTCCCATAAATGAGAGATGGAAAGTTAGCGAAGTTCTTGCAGCTGCGGATAAGTATTCTGATAAGACTGGTCGCCGTTATTCCATCGAATACGCTCTGATTCGAGATATAAACGATCAAGCTTGGCGCGCGGATTTGTTGGGCAGGCTTGTGAAAAATCGTAATGCGCACGTGAATTTGATTCCTTTAAATCCGACTCCTGGATCAAAGTGGACCGCCTCGCGCAAGGAGGACGAGCGAGCTTTTGTGCGAATCTTAGAGAATTATGGAGTTCCGGTAACAGTTCGTGATACTCGAGGTCGCGAGATAGATGGTGCCTGCGGGCAACTTGCCGCGTCGGAGACCTTGATACCAACCCGCACCGATAACTAAACTCCCGTCAACTGAGCCGAAGAATTGGAGAATGGCGTGAAAACACTTCAAAATTTTATCAATGGAAAAAGCGTTCCTTCAACATCAGATAAAACGCAAGATTTGATTAACCCGGCAACGGGTCAAG
>VGAE01000011.1 GCA_016870975.1 Actinomycetota bacterium | reverse complement strand
GGGTCATGGTGGAAGCCGCCGAAGAAAAGAGCGCAACCGAGTTCGCAGAATCAATCGCAGCGCTAGTAAAATCAGAACTCTCTATTTAAAGGAGTAGAAGATGTGCGGAATCATCGGCTACACCGGTTCCGATTCCGCGCAATCTAAAATAATTGAAGGGCTCCGAAGACTTGAGTATCGCGGTTATGACTCCGCTGGAATAGCGCTTGTCGAAGAGGCGAAGAAACCACTGCTTATTGCAAAGCGTGCCGGAAAACTCGCCAACCTAGAGGAAGCTTCAATGAAGGAGAGCCGAGCCAGCCCCCTTATGAGAAGAGACTTAGAATTGTGGCGTGAGTCGGGCTGAAGCGTTAATCGACTTGAGCGCGCTCGAGTCAAACGTTCGCCATCTTCTCTCAATCTCTAAAGGTAAAGGTTTAGCGGTTGTAAAAGCTGATGCATATGGCCATGGTCTAATTCCAGTAGCGCAGCGAGCTGTAGCAGCTGGCGCATCTTGGTTAGGTACTGCGCTTTTAGAGGAATCGCTAAAACTTAGAGAGAGCGGAATCCAAGTTCCCATTCTGGCTTGGCTAACTCCGCTTCAAGATGATTTCGAAAGCGCATTAAAAAAGAAAATCGATCTAGCTCTCCCTTCACTTGATCATTTGGCAGCAATTGAAAAAGCAGCAGCGCGAACTTCCATTACTCCACGGATTCATCTCGAAGTAGATACTGGAATGACAAGAGGGGGTGCGCTCTCGGAATGGCGGGCGCTTCTCAATTCAGTATCAGAATCAGTTAAGAAGGGGAAAGTTGAGGTAATAGGTATCTGGTCTCACTTTGCCAGAGCCGATGAGCCCGGTCATCCATTTAATGAGGAACAGCTTAGTAATTTTAAATTTAGAGTTAAAGAAGCAGAAGAGTTAGGAATTAGACCAGAGATTCTCCACTTAAGTAATTCAGCGGCAACGCTAATTGATCCGAAATCTCATTTTGATTTAGTCCGCATGGGGATTGCGATGTATGGGCTATCGCCTGATGTCGAAAATCTTGGAGATTCTACAAAATTAGGAATACAGCCAGTCATGTCGTTACGAGCACGGCTGCAATTGGTTAAGGAAGTCCCAGCCGGTGCTCAGGTTGGCTATGGTGGAACTGCAATAACATCAGCAGCGACAAAAGTTGGAGTTGTTGCGATGGGTTATGCCGATGGCGTTCCAAGAAATGCGGATAGTAGAGCCGGCGTGCGTGTGGGTAACCGGAAAGCTCCAATACTGGGTCGCGTATCGATGGATCAATTTGTTGTTGATTTAGGTAACGATTCGATAGCGCGCACGGGAGATTGGGCTTATCTCATTGGCTCGGAAGGCGGTGACGGATACACTGCCGACGCTTGGGGACGAGCTTGTGGCACCATCAATTATGAGATCGTGACGCGAATTGGTCCCAGAGTTCCGCTAGTACATATCAACTAGTTGTCGCAACTAGTTTGTAGAACTGGATAGAAGGAGCGTCTCTGATGTCACAAGAGAGAGTCCTTTCTATTAGGAACCTCTCGGTTAACTTCGGTGGTTTACAGGCGCTTTCAAATGTAAATATCGATCTCCATCGAGGCGAAGTCCTCGGCCTCATTGGCCCAAACGGTGCTGGTAAGACCACTGTGTTTAATGCACTTTCGGGGTTAATTACACCAGCAAGCGGTGAACTAGAGCTTTATGGGCGAAAAGTTAGTTGGCCGAAGCCACACCAACTCGTTTCTCATGGAATTGCGCGCACTCTGCAAGGGGTAGGACTTTTTCCAGATCTAACTGTTGAAGAGAATGTAATGGTTGGCGCCCACAGTTTGGCGAAATCAGGATTAATCGAATCCTTCTTAGGCGTAACGAGTAAAGATGAGCGCGGCCTGAAAGAACGTGCACAATCAGCGTTAGAGCGAGCGTATTCTGGAAGTCTTACCGAACGTCGAGCCGACACTCTTGCTTACCCAGATACCAAACGAGTTTCAATTGCGCGGGCTCTTGTAAGTGAACCGAGAATACTTCTCCTTGATGAACCAGCCGGCGGACTTGGTCCACAAGATATTGAATGGCTAAACGGTCTGATTAAGAATTTGAAAAGCACAACTTCAATCATCATTGTCGAGCACCATATGGATGTTGTGATGTCGATCTGTGATCGCATTTCAGTTTTGAACTTTGGTGAGTTAATTGCCTCGGGAACCAAAGAAGAAGTACGTAATGACCCAGCTGTTATAACTGCCTATCTCGGCTCCCACGAAGCAGGTGCCAAGTGAGTTCGTTGTTGGTAAGTAATTTAACTGTGGATCACGGCGCTATTCGGGCGCTCTCAAATGTTAGCTTTGAAGTTAAACAAGGCGAGATAACCGCGATAATCGGTGCAAATGGCGCTGGCAAAACTACGTTGTTACGCACCCTCTCTGGATTGAAATCACCATCAAATGGAACTGTAACTTGGAGAGAACGAAATATTCTTAACAAGAAGCCTGAAGATTTAGTGCGACTTGGTATTTCACATGTTTCGGAAGGTAAATCGGTTATTCCCGAATTATCGGTACACGAAAATCTATTGATGGGTGGCTTATGGCGACGAAATCGAAGCGATACTAATAAAGCGATTGCTGAAGCTGTTGAACTCTTCCCACGATTGGGCGAACGAATGGAACAGAGCGCAAATACTCTCTCTGGTGGCGAACGCCAGATGTTGGCGATTGGACGCGCCCTGGTCTCGCGACCGAAATTGCTTCTACTTGATGAACCATCACTTGGCTTGGCACCTTTAATAATCGAACAAATCTTTACCGTAGTCCAGCGATTGCGAAAGGACATGGGCATGACGGTAGTTTTAGTTGAACAGAATGCAGTCAGCGCATTGGCTGTTGCAGATACAGGTGTAATCCTCAACCTAGGCGAATTGATCGCCGCCGGGGATGCGCGATATATTTTGGCAGATCCCGCGCTTAAATCTGCCTATTTGGGGTTCTGATGAGAGAGTTAATTGGCACGCTATTAATAGGTATAACACTTGGCTCTATCTATAGCTTGATGGCACTGGCACTAGTTCTTGTCTGGCGCTCAACTCGAGTTATAAATTTTGCGCAAGCTGGTCAAGCAATTCTCACCACTTATATTGCCTATGAAATCATTAATCGCACCGGCGTTTTCTGGCTCGCAATTCTCTTTGCGGTAGTTGCGGGAGCGTTACTCGGCGCCGGTATTGAATATTTCTTAATGCGAACTCTCTTCCGCCATGCTGATGAAGGACCCGTTGCCGCAATTGCACCAGTAATCGCAACACTTGGACTTCTTGGGATAATTCGTAGCGTTGTGGGAATGATCTGGGGGAATGAGTTCCGATCGATTGCGCCACCCGTTTCAACAACCGGTTTCGTATTTAATGGCCAACCGTTGCCATTTTCGATGTTGAACTTAGTGGTAATTATTGGCGCCGCTATTGTGATGATTATCTTCTCTTTCATTTTCCAAAAAACTGATCTCGGACTCTCGTTAAGAGCGTCGGCATTCCAACCTGAGATTGCTCGATTAGCTGGAATTCGAGTGGGACCAATTAGAACTATTGGTTGGGTCTTTGCCGGAGCTGCGGGCGCATTTGCGGGAGTCTTGGTTACGCCTAATGACATCCTCTCTCCGAATTCGTTAGATGTGCTTCTAGTTTTTGGTTTCGTGGCGGCAGTAATCGGCGGTTTAGAGAGTTTGCCAGGAGCGGTAGTTGGTGGTCTAGCACTTGGAATCGGAGTTGCGTTAATAACTAATTATATTAGTACGGTTCTCGTATTCCCTTCTGTCTTTATTGTTTTGATTCTCTCTCTGATTTTAAGACCAAATGGATTAATAGGATCGAAGCGGGTGCGTATTGCATAAGTTATCGACCAAGAAAGCCTTTATCGCGTATGCGCTCTTTGGATGGGCCTTAGTTCTAGTTGCCGATCGAGTTAGTGAACTTCGGGTTTATCAAGGAGCCACAATCGCGATTCTGACTCTTGCGATTGCTTCGATCATTCTCCTAACGGGTTATTCCGGTCAAGTTTCACTTGGTCACGGCGCATTTCTAGCAATCGGCGCCTATGGAGCTGCGATCGCCCAGAGTTATTGGGGTTCGCCATTTTGGTTTACCTTTTTAATTGCAATCTTGGTATCAGCAGCCTTTGGTTTTATTTTAGGCTTTGCTGCCGGGAGATTATCTGGTCCATATATTGCCGGTACAACTCTGGCACTCGCAGTTGGGCTGCCAACACTGGCAAATCAATTTGCTTTTCTTGGCGGTGAAACTGGATTGGTCTATGACGCAGGATCACCGCCAGCAAGATTTGGCGAGGAGTTCACTCTCTATAAATGGTTCTTCTGGATTGCTGCTCTAGTTGTCTTAATCTCTATCTTCCTTCTTCGGAATCTACTGAATAGTAGGTTTGGTCGAAATTGGAAAGCGCTGCGAGCTAACCCAACGGCAGCAGCCCTCGCCGGGGTGAATGTCGCCTCCTCCAAGATCCTCGCCTTCACCATCAGCGCGGGCGTAGCCGGGCTTGCCGGGGCCCTATTAGGGATGATCAGCATCGTTGCCCCGAGCGCCTTCCCATTGAGCCTCTCTTTCACAATAATTACCGGAGCCGTGCTGGCTGGCGTAACCAGCCTCCTAGGTAGCATGCTAGGCGCCGTAGTTCTCGTGGTGGTCCCCGAGATCGCCGACGCGATAGCTCATCGCCTCGGTGATTCCGAAAAGATCAGCACGAACCTGCCAGGCTTCATTGTTAGCGCGTTGCTAATCCTGACAGTTCTCTTCTCGCCAAACGGTCCGGCCGAGGCGATGAGAAAACGTCGCGAGGCACACGCAAAACATTGAAGAACAAACCCTCGATGGAAGGAAATAAATGATCAGCTTAGGACGGAAGAAGAGCGTTCTGGCTGCCGTCGCTGTCACCTCATTTGCACTTGTTGCGAGCGCGGTACCAGCTAACGCAGTAGATGGCGTCTCTGCAACAGAGATCAAGCTCGGCATTACCGTGCCGCAGACTGGACCTGCTGCGACCGGTTACAACAAGGTAGCGCCGGCGATGAAAGCCTACTTTGACTACATAAATGCAAGTGGCGGAGTTTACGGTCGAAAGATCAAATTAGTCATTAAGGATGATGGTTATAAGACCCAGTCTGCAATCGATGCTACTAACGACCTACTTCTACAAGATAAGGTCTTCGCACTTGTTGGCCAACTTGGAACCGCAAACCACATTGCAGTAGCAAGCAAAGTTCAGCTCGCTAAACGTGGCGTTCCATCTCTATTTTTGAATACTGGTTTTAGCGAATTCGCTGATAAATCCAAATATCCAACCTCTTTTATGCATTTCCCTTCATATGCAACTGAGGCAAAAGTACTTTCAACCTACATAAAGGATAACTTCGCAGGTAAGAAGGCTTGTCTGTTAGCACAAGCCGATGATTTCGGCGATGATGCTGCAAGAGGTTTTGCAACTGCGGGAATTACTTTTGGTGAAACAGTTCGCTACGTCTCCGGCTCTCAATCATCTGCTGCTGCAGCTGGTTGGGTACAGAAATTTGCCGGCGCTAAGTGCGAAGTTGTAGTCACCTTCAGCGTTACAACTGCCACCACAGTTCTACTTGGTGCTGCAGCTGCGCTTAAGTTTGCGCCACAGTGGATCCTTGGATCCGTTGGCGCCGACCCAACGACTATCCGCATCGCATCCGGTAACCCACAAGCCGCTGCTCTGCTAAGTAATGCAATCAGCGCTTCTTGGCTACCTGACGCAGCCGACACCAGCGATCGCTTTGTTAAGTTCTTCCGTGAAGTAAATGCGAAGTACAACAACAATGTCGACTTCGATGCCAACGTAATGGTTGGTATGAATGCCGGTATGTTGACTGTACAAGCGCTTCGCGCCGCTGGAAGCAATCCAACCCGTCAATCGCTGATTAATGCGATTGAAACTAAGGGTCGTACCTTTGTAAGCGCCGCCTTTGCACCTTACGGAGTTAGCGATTCAACCCATGCTGGATATACCGGTTTCTGGATCGGTAAATTCAATGCATCGGGTGCACTGAGCCCAGTTGATACTGGTCGCACGATTTATGTGACTGATTCAGCTGCAGGTCCAGTAAATAAAGTTGCTCCAAAGAGAGCGAAGTTGCCAGCGAAGGGAATACCTACAAACTCATGAAAACCAATAATCTACAGAAGCGGATTCTCGCCGTCTCGGCGATCTTCGTGCTCTCAACAACTGCGCTGATTGCAGCACCTAGTGTTGCTACTGCTGCGCCAGTCTGCTCAGAGAAGATCAATCTCAACCTCACTCCGTATCAGTTATACCGCGAATGCGTTGGCGTCACTTCTGATGGAGCTCAATATGTTGTTCAACTTCCATTGGAACAAGCCTTTAATGGCACCCTCTTCCTATACACCCATGGATATCGCTACCCAGTAGATATCCCAACTTTGGATTACAAGGTTGGCAAGACCCCAGAACCGGCTCCAGGTAGAACTGTTGCGGAAATTACCGAGGTTGCTACCGGAATTCTCTCAAAGGGTCACGCGGTTGCCGGATCTGGTTTCACTCGCAAGGGATGGAATGCAGATGATGCGCTAAAGACCAATGTTGAGTTGATAGAGATGCTCCGCAAAGAATTTCCTGAGATAAAGAAAGTTATCGCTTGGGGTAGTTCTCTCGGCGCATACATAACTCAAGGACTTTCTGAGCGAAACACGAAACTAATTTCAGCAGCCGGACTTCTCTGTCCAGCAGCTGGAAGCGTTGAGGCTGAATTAAAGATGGCCGGAGATGCGCTCTGGGGAATCAAAGCTTTCCTTGATCCAACAATCCAAGGTGGCAATTACAAGTCTGTGCTTCAGGTTTACTCGGATATGGGCAAGATCTCTGATGCGCTTACTACAATGCTGGCGAACATTACTGCTAACGCACCCTTCCCAGCTTGGCCTGCAACATCTGGAGCGCCGGCCGCATTGAAGGCATTAGTTCCATCACGTTCTGCTCTTGTAATGATCGCTGCAATGTCAGGTGTTCCAACCCAGAGCAAGAGCTTTGATGGAACTTCTGGTCCTGGCGATGTATTGACTTCATTCCAATTCGCTTCTGGAATTTCGCCAGCACTTGGCGCACTTCAGAACTTGGCTGATGCAGCAACGCTTGGCGTTTTAGCTACCTATGATCTCGAGAGAGATTCTGGTGGCCCAGTATTTGATAACACTGCAACTGATTATGCAGCGCAGCTTGGTGATACCAAGCGCGAATATGCATCAGCACTTAGCGGCAGCGATGCCACAAATGCGATGCTTGCTTATCTAGCGGCATACCCAAGAATGAAGGGTGATGCAACTGCAATTGCAAAGATGCGCACGCTGCTCTCTCACGAGGGTGACTTCAAGGTTCCAACAATCAGCCTTGCAGCTACTGCAGATAACGTAACTCCAGCCGGAAACCAGCAATGGTTAATCGATGCTGCGGCTGCGAAGAAGAGCAAGAACCTTCTTGCCCTATGGCAGCGCACTCCAAGTTCTTACACTAAGTTCAGCGGAGCCACACCAGTAACTCCAGCTGGCATTAATGGAACTGGACACTGCAACACCACTGTCGATCAACACTTGGCAATAGTTGATTTGTTAGCAGCTTCGTCAAGCGGCAAGTCGGTTAATACAAAGACTGTACGCAAAGTAATTAGGGCAGCGGGAGGAATCACTTACGATCCAACCTTCACTGCACCATTGCTCAAGTTCTACCAGAAGTAAAATGAAGTAAAGCTGATCAGGCTTATGGGGCCCGAGAGACCGGGCCCCATTTGCTTTCCCGGCTAGCCTTATGTGGTGATTCAGGTCAGTTCAGTAAATGAGATGCGTACCATTGGCGAAAAAATTGCCGCCCAACTCAAACTTGGCGATTTAATTATTCTCAGTGGCGAACTTGGTGCCGGAAAAACTGCGCTATCTCAGGGAATTGGCCGTGGGCTTGGGATCAGCGAGATCACCTCACCGACCTTTGTTATCTCAAGAATTCATAATGGACGAGTTCCTCTAATTCATGTCGATGCCTACCGTTTAATTCAATCTCCGGGCGTATTACTCGAATTTCAAGACCTCGATCTTCCCTCAAAGATGAGCGAGGTCGTCACAGTAATTGAATGGGGAAGTGATTTAGCACCGCTACTAAAAGATGAATTTCTTGAGATAACAATTGAATTTATCAGCGATACCGAGCGATCTCTAGATTTCATCCCGCACGGCCCAAGATGGCAGGGATTTAAATTATGAATACCTTGGTTATAGATACCTCAACTGATCGAACGAGCTGCGCTCTCTTTAAAGGCGAATCGCTGATCTATTCTGGGTTTAAAGATGGCGCGACTGAACATGCTGAGGTACTTCCTAAATTGGTTGCAAAAGCCCTCAACAAAAATGAAAAAATTGATCGGGTAATAGTTGGAATGGGACCTGGGCCATTTACCGGACTTAGAGTTGGAATTGTCTTTGCGCAAACTTTTGCCAGCGCAAGAGAGATACCCTGGATTGGTGTCTGTTCTTTAGATGGAATCGAAGTAGCTGCGGATGAATATCTCGTGGCAACAGATGCGCGGCGAAAAGAAGTTTTTTGGGCTCGCTATAAAGATAATCGACGGGTATTGGGGCCTGCTGTTGGTACTCCAAAAGATATTTCTAATTCTGAAAAGGCTTTTGGATACGGATTCACCGAACCACTTTTTCCAAGCCCAGGAAAACTTCTAGAAGCAGCCAATCATGAAAGTTTCACAAGTCCTATTTATTTGAGAAGGCCCGACGCGCAACCAACTGCAACGCGTCAGATTGAGATCAGAGAGATGGCGATAGTTGATGTCCCAGTCCTAGTTGGTCTTGATCGTGAGATATTTACGGAATCGCCATGGAGTGCCGCACAGTTCAAAGAGGAGCTGGCGGGAGCTCCGAGAACCCATCGGTACCTCGTTGCTACTGAATCCGGGCGGATAGTTGGTTATTCGGGAGTTGCAATTGTGGGCGATGTTGCAGATATCCATACTCTCGCTGTAATTCCATCTCACCGTAAAGCTGGTTTAGCCAGCCAGATGCTTGAGCAATTGGAGAAGTGGGCGATTGCAAAGGGCGTTGCAGCGCTGATGTTAGAAATGCGCGAAGGAAATATTGATGCGCAACAGCTCTATGAAAAGCGCGGTTATCGCACTATCTCCAAGCGAAAAGATTATTACCGACCAGGGATGGATGCGCTAATTATGCGCAAAGAGGTGAGCAGTGAGTGAACCGCTAGTTCTCGGAATCGAAACCTCTTGCGATGAAACTTCTGTTGGCATAGTAAAGGGCAGAAAGTTACTCGCTAATGTTATTGCATCGAGCGTTCAAGAACATGCAAGATTCGGCGGCGTAGTCCCAGAGGTGGCTTCGCGCGCTCACCTAGAAGCTATGCAGCGAGTTATTCAACGGGCGCTGAGCGAATCAAAAGTCTCTCTAAAGGATATCAATGCGGTTGCGGTAACCGCCGGCCCAGGTCTAATTGGAGCGCTTTTAGTTGGACTATCCGCCGCAAATGCGATAGCGCTCGCTTTAGATAAACCAATTTATGGCGTTAATCATCTTGTAGCACATATTGCCGTAGATAATTTAGAGAATAATGCCAAGCCCACTATTGCACTACTAGTTAGCGGTGGCCATTCATCAATCCTGCAAGTAAATGATTTGACTGAAGATATCGCAATTCTTGGCGCAACGATTGATGATGCAGCCGGAGAGGCCTTCGATAAAGTTGCGCGATTACTTGGTTTTGGATTTCCCGGAGGACCGTTAATTGATCGGGAGGCCATGAATGGAAATAGGGAGGCTATTAATTTTCCCCGTGGACTCTCTCAAGCAAGCGATATGTTGGAGCGACCTTTCGATCTATCTTTCTCTGGATTAAAAACTGCAGTTTCACGTTATCTCGTAGCAAATCCCAAGGCCAATCGAAATGACGTTGCTGCATCTTTCCAAGAAGCGGTCGTCGATGTGCTGTTGAATAAATCGATAAAAGCAGCTATTGACTCTGGAGTTGATTCACTTCTAATCGCAGGTGGCGTTGCCGCAAATTCAAGGTTGCGTGAAGTGGCCAAAATGCGTTGCGAAAAATCAAAGATTGAACTACGGATTCCGCCGGCAGCACTCTGTACCGATAATGGTGCGATGGTGGCAGCGCTCGGGTCGCTAGCCCTCTCAGCCGGCAAACCGCCATCCACCCTCGGTCTAACCGCCTCCTCAAATGCGGCAGCAAATCTGCCCCTGATCTAGGCCCTCGCAAACCGTCTCGCTCGCGCTCGACAACGTTTGCTTTCGGGCCCAGCTCAGGTTCGGGCCTGCTGAGCGCCAATTTGAGCGGTGGAATAACTCGCCCTAGGCTTGCCGTTAGCACTCGCCGGGTGAGAGTGATAAGTCGCCCGAATCAGTTAAGCAGTTCTAGATACGAAGGAGGTATGACGATGGCCATTGCCATTAAGCCACTAGAAGATCGAATCGTTATAAAGATTAGCGAGGCCGAAGAGAAGACAGCTTCCGGTCTAGTAATCCCAGATACCGCCAAAGAGAAGCCACAGGAAGGCACCGTCGTTGCAGTTGGACCGGGCCGTTTCGATGATGGCGTACGCGTCCCGATGGATATCAAAGTCGGCGATGTGGTTCTCTACAGCAAGTATGGCGGCACCGAGATTAAGCACGGCGGTGAGGAATACCTAGTCCTCTCTGCTCGTGACATCTTGGCTGTAATCGAGAAATAAATATGGCCAAAGCACTGCATTTCGACGAGAACGCTCGTCGCGGCATGGAGCGTGGCGTAAATATTCTCGCTGACACCGTAAAGGTGACGCTCGGACCTAAGGGTCGTAATGTCGTAATTGGAAAATCATTTGGCGCACCAGTCATCACAAATGACGGTGTCACAATCGCTAAGGAAATTGAACTCTCTGATCCAGCTGAGAACATGGGCGCACAACTCGTTAAGCAAGTTGCAGAAAAAACAAACGATGTTGCCGGTGACGGTACAACGACTGCGACCGTACTTGCCCAGGCGATGGTTAAAGAAGGTCTACGCAATCTTGCTGCTGGCGCCCAACCAATGGGAATCAAGAGCGGTATCGAAGCTGCAGTAACTTCAGTTGTCGAGAAGCTTCGCTCCGATTCCACAAAGGTTTCTGGAAAAGAACAGATTGCAGATGTCGCAACAATCTCAGCCCAAGATCGTGGCATCGGTGAATTAATCGCCGAAGCGATGGACAAGGTCGGTAAAGATGGCGTCATCACCGTTGAAGAGTCTTCAACTACTGGACTTGAACTCGAATTCACCGAAGGTATGCAGTTCGATAAGGGCTATATCTCGCCTTATTTCGTAACTGATCAAGATCGTATGGAGGCGATTCTTGAAGATGCGTATATCTTGATTTCAGCTGGAAAAGTCTCAGCGCTTGCTGACATTTTGCCAGTACTAGAACAGGTCGCAAAGACCAGCAAGCCACTTTTGATTGTTGCCGAAGATGTAGAAGGCGAAGCGCTATCTACTCTGGTAGTAAATCGAATCCGCGGCGTATTCACCTCAGTAGCCGTTAAGGCTCCAGGTTTTGGTGATCGTCGTAAGGCGATGCTCCAAGATATGGCGATTCTTACCGGTGGCCAGGTGATCTCCGCAGAAGTTGGCCTCAAACTGGACCAGGTCTCGATCGATATGTTGGGTAAAGCCCGCCGAATTGTCGTAACGAAAGATCACACGACAATCGTTGATGGCGCTGGCTCTAAAAAAGATGTCGAGGGCAGAATCGCTGAACTTCGTCGCGAAATCGATGTCGTTGACTCTGATTGGGATCGCGAGAAGCTCCAAGAGCGTTTAGCAAAACTCTCCGGCGGCGTCTGCGTAATCAAAGTCGGCGCACATACTGAGGTTGAGTTGAAAGAGAAGAAGCATCGCCTTGAAGATGCCATCTCTGCGACTCGCGCGGCTGTAGAAGAAGGAATCGTTGCTGGCGGCGGCGCTGCTCTCGTTCATGCCGCAACTGTTTTGGATAGCGATCTTGGTTATAAGGGCGATGCCGCTGTGGGTGTTCGTCTGGTCGCGAAAGCTTGCCAAGAACCACTTCGTTGGATCGCAGAAAATGCGGGCCAAGAAGGTTACGTCGTTGTCTCAAAGGTAAGAAATATGAAGAGCAACGAAGGCTTCAATGCTGCTAGCTACGAGTATGGCGATCTAGTTAAAGCTGGCGTAATCGATCCAGTTAAAGTGACGCGATCCGCGCTTGCCAATGCTGCATCAATTGCTGCCATGTTCCTTACGACTGAAGCACTTGTCTATGAGAAGCCAGAAGAGCCAAAAGAGGCTGCTGGTGGACATGGACATAGTCATGGTCCCGGAGGACATAGCCACTAATTTGAAAAGGGCCCTGCGGGGCCCTTTCTCATTACACTCACGCCAATGTCCACTGAAACAGTAAATGTCTCGCTAACTGTCTGGCTAATTACTTTTGCAGTAGTTAGTGTTGTAATTCTCTTCGATCTAGCTTGGGCTTGGTATCGAAGAGATACGGTAACCAGCCTTCGCGAAGCCGCTACTTGGACCGCAATCTATGTAAGCGCCGCAATAGCTTTTGGAATTTCAATGCGAAGTTGGGATGGGCCAACCGCAAGTGCGGAATTCTTTGCTGGTTGGATAACCGAATACTCTCTTTCCATCGATAACTTATTTGTCTTTTTGATTATTTTGACCAGACTGAAAATTGAGAGAGAAAAGGAGCAACTAGTACTTCTACTCGGAATTCTGATGGCGCTAGTTATGCGCGGAATTTTTATTGTTATCGGAGCCGCTGTCGTCGAGCGTTTTGTTGCGATTTTCTTCCTCTTTGGTGCAATCTTGCTCTGGACGGCCTATAAATTAATCACCGAAGATCCTGAGGAAGATGAGTGGCGAGAGAATCGAATCATTACCGCACTTCGCAAACGAGGCCTCTCTACATTTTCACTCGCCTTAGTTGCCCTCGGAACTACCGACCTACTTTTCGCACTCGATTCAATCCCGGCTATCTTCGGATTAACACGCGATCCATATATTGTCTTTATGGCTAATGCATTTGCTTTAATGGGCCTTCGCCAACTTTATTTTCTAGTAGGTATTCTCTTAAAGCGGTTAATTTTTCTATCAAAAGGACTATCGATTGTGCTGGGCTTTATCGGAGTTAAATTAATAATTGAAGCTCTTCATGGAATTGGAATACACGAGGCCTTCGGTTACACGATTCCACATATTTCCTTAGCGGTCTCGCTTGGGGTCATTATTTCGGCGCTTGCCGTTACAACTGTTATTAGTTTGCGCCAGAAACCTGGCGTGATTACTTAAGCGTTCAAGCTATGGGCTTGGCGAGTGGCTTTACTAATAATGTCTAATCGCTCATCTTCAGTTAAGCCGCCCCAAATCCCATATGGCTCTTGAGCAGCAAGTGCGTGGGCTCGGCATTGTGCAATTACCGGGCAAGAGGCGCAGACTGCCTTTGCTGCAATCTCACGCGCTCTACGCCTTGGTCCACGCTCGCCTTCTGGATGGAAAAACATCTCAGTTGGCAGAGATCTACATGCGCCCTCGTACTGCCACTCCCAGTTGCTCGCAACGGGCTTTGGTAGGCGGGTCATCTCGGTCATGGACAAAAGATACAATCGCGCCGTGAGTTGTTCAAGTACCTTCTTTTCAAGATGCCGCTGTGGCGCGCTTAGGTGAGGATTGGGGTATGACTAAGAGCACATTTTTAACGGTGGCTGCGGTAGCTCGCCGTCTAGGCGTTGCGCCAGCGACTCTCCGGACTTGGGACCGTCGCTATGGCTTAGGCCCATCAGAACATAGCTCAGGCGAACATCGTCGCTATAGCGCCAGAGATCTGGCGCGGTTAACCCTGATGCGAAAGTTAGTTATCTCAGGTGCTTCTCCGGCAGAGGCGGCGCAGCGCGCCCTCTCCTTTGAAGGCTTAGAGAACGATGGGACTCGAGCGGTCGACCGAGAGATAAAAGTTCGCGAAGAGCTTGTTGAGACCCTTTACCGAGCCGCCCATGCCTACGACCGCTCTTTTGTTGAAGAGTTGTTGCGAACTGAGATTGCCTCAAGTGGAATCACTTCAACTTGGAATGAGGTCATTGTCCCACTGTTAATCATGTTGGGCGATGAATGGGCCGATCAAGGCACCGGTATTGAGACTGAACATTTGGTGAGCGAAATTATCAAACGGCTGCTTCATGCAAATCATGAGAATGTGACTAATCCGATAAATGCCCGCCCAGTGCTACTTGCTTGTATCGGCGAAGAGATGCATTCACTTCCGTTACATGCGCTGGCCGCAGCGCTGTCGGAGAGAAATATTCAGACGCAATTTTTAGGTGCGCGAACTCCAATAGAAGCGATTAGTGCAATTGTGAAACGTTCTGCGCCACCCGCGATATTTCTCTGGGCGCAATTAAATAAAAATGGCGACCTAGATATCTTGGCGGAGTTACCAAATGTGCGACCTGCGCCAAGGATTGTTATTGGTGGTCGTGGCTGGAGAACATCTGATCCACAGAGTGCGGTTTATGTCGAAGGTCTTGTAGAGGCTTGCGAGGAAATCCAACGGGCAGTTGGAGCTTGAATACCTGACCCATTAGGGTTTCGGCATGGCAGAGGCTGTAAATGAGAAAGTCGCAATGCTGGGCCTTACCTATGATGATGTGTTACTTCTACCTGATGCCTCTGAAGTAGTTCCCTCTGAAGTTGATACCAAGAGTTTCTTGACTCGAAAAATTCAACTCGATATTCCATTGGTCTCTGCGGCTATGGATACCGTAACCGAATCAGCGATGGCGATAGCAATGGCAAAGCTAGGCGGAATAGGAATAATTCATAGAAACCTTCCAATTGCCGAACAGGTTACCCACGCAAAATTAGTGAAGGGCGCTGGTTTACGAGTAGGTGCCGCAGTAGGCGTCGGCGATGATGGATTTGAAAGAGCTCGGTCTTTAATTGAAGTAGGAGCCGATGTAGTTGTTGTTGATACAGCTCATGGCCACCATCGAGCTGTTCTAGATGCGATTGAGCGAATCAAGAAGAGTTATCCTGAACAAGAAATCATTGGGGGAAATGTCGCGACTCGCGCTGGAGCCCAGGCCTTAATTAATGCTGGTGCAGATGCGGTGAAAATAGGAGTCGGTCCCGGTTCAATCTGTACTACTCGAGTAATTGCCGGCGTCGGTGTTCCACAAGTTACCGCCATAATGGAAGCTGCCAAAGCATGTAAGAAAGCCGATGTTCCATTAATTGCTGATGGCGGATTGCAATACTCAGGAGATATCGCAAAAGCGATTGTTTCCGGAGCTGACACGGTAATGCTCGGTTCACTTCTTGCCGGTTGCGATGAATCACCGGGTGAATTGCTAGAAGTATCTGGAAAGAAATTTAAACGATATCGCGGGATGGGTTCACTTGGCGCAATGCAATCTCGCGGTGAGAGTAAGTCGTATTCCAAAGATCGTTATATGCAAGATGATGTTCTCTCTGAAGATAAATTAGTTCCGGAGGGTATCGAAGGAAAAGTGGCTTATCGTGGCGCCGTGGCTTCGGTAGTACATCAATTAGTTGGCGGACTGCGTTCTGGAATGGGATATACCGGCGCTCCTGATATTTCAGATCTGCAACGTCGTGGTCGATTGATTCAAATTACCAGCGCCGGACTTCAAGAGAGCCATCCTCATGATGTATTGGATGCAGCCGACGCACCTAATTACCAGAAAGAACGCCATGGTTGATATCGAAATCTCTGAGGGTAAACGTGCACGCACCGCGTATTCGTTTGATGATATTTCCATTGTCCCGTCTCGACGAACTCGCGAACCCCAAGATGTCTCTCTTGCCTGGCAGATCGATGCCTACAAATTTGATTTGCCGCTACTCGCTGCTCCGATGGATTCGGTAGTTTCTCCAGAAACCGCTATCGCAATCGGTCGCTTAGGAGGCCTTGGCGTATTGAATTTAGAGGGACTTTGGACGAGATATGAAAATCCCAAAATCCAGCTAGGTGAAATTTCTTCAATTCCAGCGGAACAAGCGACTGCGCGTATGCAAGAGTTATATAAAGCCCCAATCCGTGCCGAACTAATTAAAGAGCGAATCGCTGAGATTCGTGCCGCCGGAGTAACGGTGGCTGGCGCGCTCTCGCCACAACGAACTGCAGAATTTCATAAAGCGGTTATCGATGCCGGAGTTGATCTCTTCGTAATTCGCGGCACTACGGTGAGCGCTGAACATGTCTCCGCTAAAACTGAGCCGCTTAATCTAAAGAAATTCATCTATGAATTAGATGTACCGGTGATTGTCGGCGGATGCGCAACCTCCCAGAGCGCCCAACACTTAATGCGCGCTGGTGCCGCTGGCGTCTTAGTTGGATTCGGTGGCGGAGCGGCACATACCACCCGTCAAGTGTTAGGAATTTCCGTTCCGATGGCCACCGCGGTCGCAGATGTTGCAGCCGCACGTCGTGAATATCTTGACGAATCCGGCGGTCGATACGTTCATGTCATAGCTGATGGATCAATTGGAAAGAGCGGCGACATTTCAAAAGCGATTGCATGTGGCGCGGATGGCGTAATGCTCGGTTCACCACTCGCGCGCGCGGAGGAAGCGCCTGGAAGAGGTTGGCATTGGGGAACCGAAGCACATCATGTTGAGCTGCCTCGCGGAACCCGAGTACATGTCGGCACCTCTGGTTCGCTAACTGAAATTCTTGTTGGTCCATCTCATTCAGCTGATGGAACGATGAATTTATTTGGCGCGCTCCGTCGCGCAATGGCAACCTGCGGTTACTCCGAGTTGAAAGAGTTCCAGCGTGTTGAAATTGTTTTGAATCGAGGCTAGTAATTGCTTAATTCACGGGGCAATCATGTTTTAGTAATCGACTTTGGCGCTCAATACGCACAATTAATTGCGAGGCGAATCAGACAAGCTGGTGTTTACAGTGAGATTGTGCCTTCCACCATGTCGGTAGATGAGATTAGAGCGCGTAACCCACGCGCCATAGTTCTATCAGGCGGTCCAGCTTCGGTATATGTTGAAGGTGCGCCTCAAATCGATGGCTCACTCTTTGAAAGTGGAATTCCGATTTTTGGAATTTGTTATGGCTTTCAGGCGATGGCACAAGCTCTTGGAGGCGTTGTCGAAAAGACAGGTAAGTCTGAATTTGGTCGAACGAAATTCGCCGCAGATCTAACCTCAAAATTATTTGCAGGACTTGAATCCAATTTCGATGTTTGGATGAGTCACGGAGATAGCGTGATTCAACCTCCTGGTGGATTTCAGACCATCGGAGGCACAAATGGTACCCCTGTAGCAGCCTTCGAAAATGAGGATGGAACTCTTGCCGGAGTGCAATTTCATCCTGAAGTCATGCATAGCGAAAATGGACAAGCAATCCTAGAACGTTGGTTAATTGAGACCGTTAAATTGCGACCTAATTGGAACGCTGAGAACATAATCGAAAATGAAGTGATAAACATAAAATCCGAAGTTGGTAACAAGCGGGTAATCTGTGGCTTATCAGGCGGAATTGATTCCGCAGTTGCGGCCGCACTCGTTCAACGAGCGATCGGAGCTCAACTCACCTGCGTCTTTGTTGATCATGGACTTTTACGAAAAGGTGAAGCCGACCAGGTCGAACGTGACTTTGTTGCAGCGACTGGAGTCAATTTAGTTGTAGTAAATGCTCAAGAGGGATTTCTTAGCGCGCTTTCTGGGGTAACGGACCCGGAAGAGAAGCGAAAAATTATTGGACGAGAATTTATCCACGCCTTTGAAGATGTGGCTAGAGAATTAGTTACAACTGGAGAAGTGGAATATCTCGTTCAAGGAACCCTTTATCCAGATATTGTTGAATCAGGTGGCGGCACAGGAACAGCTAATATCAAATCACATCACAATGTCGGCGGACTTCCTAACGAGCTCAAATTTAAATTAATTGAACCGCTTAAGAATCTATTTAAAGATGAAGTGAGGCAAGTGGGAATGGAATTAGGACTTCCTTCTCCCATAGTTTGGCGTCAGCCATTCCCAGGTCCGGGTCTTGCGATTCGAATCGTCGGTGAAGTTACTCAAGAAAGACTTAGAATTCTGCGCGAGGCTGACTTTATCGCGCGTGAAGAATTACAATTGGCTGGTCTCGATGGCGAGATTTGGCAGTGCCCAGTCGTATTGCTTGCCGATATAAGGAGCGTTGGAGTTCAAGGTGATGGTCGAACCTACGGCCACCCCGTTGTTCTTCGCCCGGTGTCAAGCGAGGATGCGATGACGGCAGATTGGTACCGAGTTCCAAACGAAGTACTTGCCAAGATTTCGAATCGAATCACCAATGAGGTACGAGAAATAAACCGAGTGGTACTCGATGTAACGTCGAAGCCGCCAGGCACCATTGAATGGGAGTAGCAGCGATGCGTTTCAAAGTCGCCACGATGGCTGTTTTCTGCTCCTCTTTTATATCAATATCTATTCCTGCTAGCGCTGATACCAATGGAAAGAAAGAAGCACAAATTGTAGAGGATGTGGTTTGTGTCGATGAGCCGGCGGTAGCAAGAGCAAATGAAATAAAGAAAGTCGCCTTACCGAGCCAGCTATTGAAGCGTCCACCTCGTTTTATCGATCTAATGACGAATTGTGGGGTGATTACGATTCGCCCGGAATTTGGAGGGGCGCCAGTCGCCGTAACATTTATGAGCTCGCTAGTTCAACAGAAGTATTTTGATCTGACCTCTTGCCATCGATTAACTACCGACGTCACAAGTTTCATTCAATGTGGCGATCCCACAGGAACTGGAATGGGGGACAAAGTATTTACCTACCAGAAAGAGAATCTTCCGAAACGCTTTGGAAAATATCGCGAGGGGACTGTTGCCATTCAAAATCGAAATGGAATCAGCAGCCAATTCCTCATTTTCTATAAAGAGACAACGCTTTCACCAAACCATAGCGTCTGGGGAAGAGTAGTAAGTGGCATGGAAATATTGCACTTTATTTCAGAAGGCGGTATCGAAGAGGGCGGAACTGATGGCAAACCAATGCGCCCGCTGGTTATTGAGCGAGCTGTTCTTCGTTAATCGGTATTTACAACTTTAAAAATTTCCGCAGTTCTTCCAGCAGCGAGACCACTTGCTTCGCCATTCTTCTCGCCCCAACTTCTTACCATCGCCTCTAATTCTGGGTTGTGTGCGGTCTGGCTTACATGTGCCTTTAACGCATCAATCTTCTTCGGAAAAGTTTCGGTGATATCTACAAAGTGATTTGGTTGTGGCGATCCGGTTATCCAAAGCTCTCTTACTCGCCATGGTTCAAATCCAGACTCTTTTAAGTCACTAAATGCATATGGATTTCTGGCATCTGGATAAACCGCTTGGATTGCGGCTTCTCCGGCTGCAAGATGATCTGGGTGACTTGCGAAAATTCGCTCCCAATTGCGTTCTGGAGACTGAACTACCATTCGATCAGGTTTAGCTCGCCGAATTTCGCGAACAATATCTTTACGAAGTTCAAGTGTAGGAACGAGCGATCCATCTCGATAATTCAAATAAGTTACTCGCGAAACTCCCAATACTTTTCCAGCCTCGCGTTGTTCGCGCTGCCTTACCTTTGCTATCTCTTCGAGTGAGAATTCTGAGGCTTCGCCACCTTGGTCGCCATTGGTAACAATACAATAGGAAACTTCAATTCCTTTTTTAGTCCAGAGGGCAATGGTGCCGCCAGCGCCAAAATCGCAATCATCTGGATGGGCCATTACGACCAATATGCGTTTGATCTCTTCATCAGCTAGCGGAGTCACCGCCGTATTCTAGACTTCTAACATGTCCGAGAGTTTGCAATCTACTTTGCTCGACGGACTCAATCCAGAACAACAATCTGCCGTAACCCATGAGGGAGGTCCACTCCTTGTCGTAGCTGGCGCGGGCTCAGGTAAGACGCGAGTATTAACCCGAAGAATTGCTTACCTTCTCGCAAAACGCGGCTTTGAACCATTTGAGATATTGGCTATTACCTTCACAAATAAAGCTGCCGGAGAGATGAAAGAGAGAGTTGCCTCGCTAGTTGGAAATCGCGCAAAAGCAATCTGGGTCTCAACTTTTCACTCCGCCTGCGTTCGCATCCTTCGACAAGAAGGTTCACGCCTTGGCTTCACAACTTCATATTCAATTTATGACCAATCCGATAGCGTCCGACTCATTACGCTCGTAATGCGAGATTTAAATATCGACCAGAAAAGATATAACCCGCGTGCGGTAGCGGCTCTTATATCTAATGCTAAGAACGAATTACTTGGTCCGGCCGATTATCGAAACAGCACCTCAACATATTTTGAAGAAATAGTCGCTGAAATTTACGCCGTCTATCAACAGAGATTAACAACATCAAATGCTATGGACTTTGATGACTTAATTATGAAAACTGTGGAAGTTCTACAGAAATTTCCCGAGGCGAGAGCGAGGTATAGAAATCGCTTTAAACATATCTTGGTAGATGAATACCAAGATACCAATTATGCTCAATATATATTGATAAGAGAACTTGTTGGAACCGATCGAGAAGGAATTCCAACAGCCGAACTCTGCGTCGTCGGAGATGCCGACCAGAGCATCTATGGATTTCGCGGTGCCACAATTCGAAATATTCTCCAATTTGAAGAGGACTACCTAGATGCGACCACAATATTACTGGAACAGAACTATCGCTCAACCCAGAATATATTGAGCGCTGCTAATTCAGTCATTGCAAAAAATGAATCACGGAAAGAGAAAAATCTATGGTCTGAATCTGGAAGTGGCGCAAAACTCATCGGTTTTGTCGCTGAAAATGAACATCATGAAGCTGAATTCGTCAGAGATGAAATGCGCCGTCTAATTGATGAGGGAGCTTCGCGCCATGGCGATACCGCAATCTTCTATCGGACAAATGCCCAATCCCGTGTCTTTGAAGAGACCTTTATGCGCTCTGGAATTCCCTACAAGGTTGTTGGCGGAGTCCGTTTTTATGAGCGAAAAGAGGTTAAGGATCTCCTCGCTTACCTTCGTGTTCTAGTGAATCCAAGTGATGAAGTTTCGCTGCAACGGATTATTAATACGCCGAAGAGAGGTATCGGCGATCGCGCTCTTGATGTCATTGGTGGCGTTGCTAAGTCAGAATCTATAACTTTTTGGAGTGCACTCTCTAGAGCAAATAGTTCTGAGCTAACTCCTAAAGCATCCGCATCAATTTCTGCGTTTGTCTCCATGATGAGCGCACTCCAAGTTCTAGTTGAAGCCAATCGCCCTCCGGCAACAATTGCTGCGGCGGTACTCGAACAATCTGGATTGCTCTCGGAACTTCGTGCCAGTGGCGACCCTCAAGATGAGGTGCGCGTAGAGAATCTAGAGGAATTGGTGGCGGTAATTGAAGAGTATGAAGAGCGAATTGTTGGAGAAAGTGAAACTCCCACGCTTGCTGGCTTCCTTGAGGAAGTCTCCCTGGTCGCAGATGCTGATGAAATTCCAGAAGGAGAAGATCACGGTGGCGTTGTTACGTTAATGACTCTGCATACTGCAAAAGGTTTGGAATTTCCTACGGTATTTCTAACTGGAATGGAGGAGGGAGTTTTCCCACACTCGAGAACTCTCGGTGAGAAAAAAGAGTTAGAAGAGGAGCGACGTTTAGCATATGTGGGACTCACACGTGCGAGAGAAAGACTTTATCTATCACGCGCTGAATATCGCTCTGCATGGGGTACGCCAAATTACAATCCACCATCACGTTTTCTTGAAGAAATACCTGATGAATTAGTGGAATGGAATAAATCAGCGAGTGGATTTACCTCCCCTCCAATTATTCGCAGAAAATCAACGACACCATCACCGCGAGCAACCGGAAAACAGAGTTCTACCTTGCAACTTGTTATTGGCGATCGGGTATCTCATGACACTTTTGGGTTAGGAACTGTGATTGCGGTCTCAGGTGAAGGAGAAAAATCAGAAGCGACTATCAATTTCGGAAGTTACGGAGATAAGCGTTTGTTGCTCCGATATGCGCCAGTAGATAAGTTATGACCCGTGGACCTCTTTGAGCACCAAGCGCGCGATCTCTTCGAGGCAAATGGAATACCAGTTCTAGGTGGCGCAGTCGCTATGACTCCTGAAGAAGCAAAATTAGCGGCAGCGAAATTTGGTGGAAAAGTAGTTGTAAAGGCCCAGGTAAAGATTGGCGGCCGAGGTAAGGCTGGTGGTGTAAAACTCGCAGAATCTCCGGACGATGCTTATGAAAAAGCTAAGGCAATCCTAGGAATGGATATCAAAGGCCATTTAGTTCGCAAAGTAATGATTGCTCAAGCTGCTCCCATTGAGAGTGAGTATTACCTCGCAATACTTCTAGATCGTGCCGCTAGATCCTTTTTAGTAATGGCCTCAGTTGCTGGCGGTATGGATATCGAAGAAGTAGCCCATAAAACTCCGGAAAAATTGGCGCGAGTACATGTAAACTCAAATACCAGTCTCGATAAAACAAAAGCTCTTGAGATTGTCCGCGCCGGGGCATTTCCACGCGATGTTGAAACTCAGGTGGCAGATGTTTTAATAAAACTTTGGGAGACTCTCCAAAAATCGGATGCCACCCTGGTTGAAGTAAATCCGCTGGTAAAAACGGCCGATGGCAAGATAATCGCTCTTGATGGAAAAGTAACTCTTGATGATAACGCTGCTTTTCGCCATCCAGAATATGAATCACTTATTGATCATGCCGCCACAAATCCACTAGAAGCTTTAGCCAAAGAGAGGGATTTAAATTACGTTAAATTAGAAGGCGAAGTGGGCGTCGTTGGAAATGGCGCAGGGCTAGTGATGAGCACGCTAGATGTTGTGGCATATGCTGGCGAGAAATATAGAGTAAAACCGGCTAATTTCTTAGACATTGGCGGCGGCGCCAGCGCCCAAGTTATGGCTGACGGTCTCTCGATAATTTTGGGAGATCCCGCAGTCCGCTCTGTCTTTGTAAACGTCTTTGGTGGGATTACCGCCTGTGATGCTGTAGCGAACGGAATCATCCAAGCGCTAGAAATACTCGGCGACAAGGCCACTAAACCATTAGTTGTTAGATTAGATGGAAATAATGTTGTTGAAGGCAGAAAGATTCTTCAATCTGCTAATCATCCGCTCGTTCAACAGCTAGATACCATGGATGGCGCCGCTGCTCGCGCCGCAGAATTGGCCGTACAACGATGACTATCTTTATTAACGAAAACACAAAAGTAATCGTCCAAGGCATGACTGGTTCTGAGGGAACAAAGCACACCGGAAGAATGTTGGCAAGCGGCACAAAGATTGTTGGTGGCGTGACGCCTGGAAAAGGCGGACAAGAAGTTGAAATAGAGGGTAAGAAACTCCCAGTCTTTAACTCGGTCGGCGAAGCGGTAGCCGCAACCGGTGCAAATGCTTCGGTTGTATTCGTGCCACCAAAGTTTGCCAAAGCAGCAGTAATTGATGCGATTGATGCAAAGCTTCCATTAGTCGTCGTGATTACTGAGGGAATTCCAGTCCACGATACCGCAGCTTTTTTTGCATATGCTCAACAAGGAAGTACGAGAATTATCGGACCAAATTGCCCTGGATTAATCTCCCCCAGCAAGTGCAATATCGGAATCACTCCTGCGGACATAACTGGTCCAGGTCGAATTGGTTTAGTATCTAAATCTGGCACGTTGACCTACCAGATGATGTATGAATCGAGAGATATTGGTTTTTCTACTGCAGTCGGAATTGGTGGTGATCCGATTATCGGAACGACCCATATCGATTGTTTGCGCGCCTTCCAAGACGATCCAGAAACCGAAGCGATAGTTATGATTGGCGAAATTGGAGGCGATGCCGAAGAACGTGCTGCCGCATTTATAAAGGAATATGTAACTAAACCAGTCGTCGGATATGTCGCAGGATTTACCGCTCCCGAAGGTAAAACTATGGGACATGCTGGTGCGATAGTTTCTGGTTCATCTGGAACCGCTGAAGCTAAGAAAGTAGCGCTAGAAGCAGCCGGAGTAAAAGTAGGTAAAACACCTAGCGAGACGGCGCGACTACTGCGCGAGCTACTTCGTAATGCTTGAGATTCTGCGCGTTGGCTTACAACAAGCCATCCGCAGCATCATTCTACTTCTTCTTCCGATTTCATTTATGGCTTTAGTTGTCTGGGCAACATCCGGAAGTTCAACAGGCAATACCGCCGACCCCATAAGAGCCGCTCTCTGGTCAATATTGGTTGCTCACCAAGTGCCATTGCAATTGAACTCTAGTTATCTAACGTTCCTTCCGCTAGGCGCACTATTTATTCCCTACATTGCAGTCAAGAGCGGAATCCAAAGGATGGTTGGAATTCTGGGTGCAATCGGAACTCGTGATCGCCGAGGCTACATCTTAACTTTCTCAATTTCTTACTCCTTGATTTTATATCTCATTTCGATTCCAGCTTTGAATAGAACGGTTTCGTCGCCATTTTATATAACGATACCGATAATCTTTTTGGTTTCAACTTTCTTTGCGTATCTAACAAGTGGCATCTCGCCAAGAAATGCTACCCAGTTCCCATGGCAACGATCGCTCCGCGCAACAGTAATTGCTTTTTCCGCCTTGGTTGGAGTTAGTTTCCTGGTATTCGCCGGGTCTCTAATTTGGCATTTTGACACGGTACTGACCGTAACGCGCGTCGTTGAACCGGGAATTTTTGGTGGGATAATGCTGGCCCTAATACAACTGTTTTATCTTCCAAATATCGCTATCGCCACGTTGAGTTATTTGATTGGAAGTGGTTTTGAGATCGGAATAAATAGCTATATCTCACCGATTTCTTATCAAATTGATGAACTTCCCGCGATACCACTACTTGGAGCAATACCCACCTCAAGTATTCCAATTTTTTTATTAGCGATAGCTCTACCCGTAGTTGCAGGCGCCTTGATAACTAGATACGGGGTCGAGAGCTACTCCAGGCCAGAACGTGATCGATATCTTTATAGTGCCCTTGCTTTTGTACTACTGATTTCACTTCTTTTAGCGAGATTAAGTAGCGGCGAGTTACTCTCTTCAAACCTTAAATCCACTGGCCCAATTTGGTGGGCCATGCCAATTGCTATTACCGCTCAAATTGGCCTAGGTGGCGCTCTTTATCTCTTGACGCCACGGTTAATTAGTTCAATTCGCCAACTACAATCGCGCCATGGCGAAACTTCTTGATGGGCGTGCAGCGGCTACCGCTATCAAAGAATCCATAAAAGCGAAAATCCTAAAATTTGAAAATCCGCCAACACTTGGAACTATTTTAGTTGGAGATGATCCCGCTTCTATTACTTATATAAATGGGAAACATCGGGACTGTGCTGAGTTAGGAATTAAAAGTACTCGGATAGAACTTTCAGCAAACGCCGATGAAAATGATATTAAGTCCGCAGTTGCGAAATTGAATAACGATAAATCTTGCACTGGATTTTTAGTGCAACTCCCATTACCAAACAGAGTTTCAGTGGAATCAATTATGAGCTCGATTGACCCCTCCAAGGATGTAGATGGTCTCCATCCAGTAAATCTAGGACGGTTAGTTTTAGATCAAGACGGAATAAAACCATGTACGCCGCTTGCGATAATTGAATTACTAAAACGATATGAAATTGACTTAAGTGGTCGCGAAATCGCGGTAATTGGAAGGGGTACGACGGTAGGACGGCCACTATCGATGTTGCTTTCCTCGAAGCAGATAAATGCAACCGTCACCACTTTGCACTCGAAATCAAATAATTTAAGCGCACATACCAAGCGATCCGAGATTGTGATTTCAGCGGTAGGTGTGCCGAATTTCCTCACACCACAGATGGTTTCACCGGGTACGATTGTGGTAGACGTTGGCCTTACAAGAACGGATAAGGGTTTGGTAGGTGATGTTGCGGAAGGAGTTTCTGATATTGCAAGTTGGATTACTCCGGTTCCTGGGGGTGTTGGACCAGTTACCCGAGCGGTGTTGCTTCAGAACCTTCTGGAATTGGCGTCAAAATGATTCGTAAGATTTCCTGGATATTAACTCTAATTGGACTAATTACAGCATTTCTCTACTCTGTTCGAATTGGTGCAATTACCTTGGCAATCGCGCTAACTCTCTACACCATTCCAGATTTCCGGAGCTGCAGAACGGTTGAGAAATTGGTTCCCGTCGCGCTAATTGTGTCTCTAATAACAGTCGCATTGGCGCTTCCACGTAGGTGACAGGTAAGTTCTGCCGCATGAGTAGATCAGGAAAAGTCACAGTAGTCGGTGCCGGTTACTATGGCTCCACAACAGCTCTTCGCTTAGCCGAATATGACATATTTGAATCGGTAGTAATCACCGATATCGTCGAGGGTAAATCTGAAGGTCTGGCACTTGATATTAATCAATCAAGATCTATTGAGGGTTTTGAAACTAAGGTAATTGGAAAGACCACAACAGCGGAAGGTGCGGGTTACGAAGCGACAGCTAATTCTGATGTCGTTGTTATCACCGCTGGCTTACCTCGTAAACCGGGAATGAGTCGCATGGATTTGATTGGAGTAAATGCCGGCATAGTGCGCGGTGTAGCCGAGCATATTGCGAAGTATTCACCAAATGCAGTTCTTATAGTTGTCTCAAATCCTCTTGATGAGATGACCGCGTTGGCTCAAATCGCTTGTAAATTCCCGTATCAACGAGTTATGGGACAAGCAGGCATGCTTGATACTGCGCGCTTCACTCATTTTGTAGCTGAGAAGTTAAATCTGCCTGTCTCGAGTGTGAAGACTCTAACTTTGGGATCACATGGCGAAACGATGGTTCCAGTGCCGAGCCGTTGCACCGTAAATGGAAAACCGCTCAGCGAACTTTTAAGTCAAGCGGATATTGACGAATTAGTAACTCGCACTAGAAATGGTGGTGCAGAAATCGTCGCGCTACTCAAGACCGGATCGGCTTATTACGCGCCTTCAGCTGCGGCCGCGCGGATGGCGCGGGCGGTTATTGAAGATGCCAAATTAGTAATGCCAGTTTGCGCCTGGGTCACTGGCGAATATGGAATCAAGGATGTATATCTAGGCGTCGAGGCCGAGATTGGCCGAGGCGGAATTGTAAAAGTTGTTGAAGGCGCCCTAACTCCACCGGAATTAGATGAGTTAAAGAAAGCTGCTGAAGCAGTTCGCACTAAACAAGCAGATGTGAAAGATCTATAAGAGGAAAATAAATGTCAAAGATAAAGGTAGTGGGAACTGTCGTTGAATTGGATGGCGACGAGATGACCCGAATTATCTGGGACTTCATCAAGAAACAGCTAATTCTTCCTTATCTTGACATCAATCTCGATTACTATGATCTTGGAATTGAGCATCGCGATGCTACAAATGACCAGGTAACTATTGATTGTGCTAATGCCATAAAAAAACATGGCGTAGGCGTTAAGTGCGCGACGATTACTCCGGATGAAGCTCGTGTTAAAGAATTCAATTTAAAGCAAATGTGGAAATCTCCAAATGGCACTATACGAAATATTCTCGGCGGCGTTATTTTCCGTGAGCCAATCATTATCAAGAACGTGCCAAGGTTAATTCCACACTGGAGTAAGCCAATTGTTATCGGCCGTCATGCCTTTGGTGACCAATACCTAGCAACAGATTTTAAAGTTCCAGGTCCAGGCAAATTGACCGTAACTTTTACTCCAAGCGATGCCTCGGCTCCGATGGAATTTAATGTTTTTGATTTCCCTGGATCTGGCGTCGCCATGACGATGTACAACCTCGATGAGTCAATTCGCGATTTTGCCCGTGCCTCATTCAACTACGGAATTTCTCGTAAGTACCCTATTTATCTTTCAACAAAAAATACAATTTTGAAAGCTTACGATGGACGTTTTAAAGATATCTTCGCAGAAATATTTGAGAGCGAATTTAAATCTAAGTTTAAGGAGCTCGGTCTTGAATATGACCATCGATTAATTGATGACATGGTTGCCACCTCGCTTCGTTGGGAAGGCGGATATATCTGGGCTTGTAAGAATTACGATGGCGATGTACAGAGTGATACGGTCGCACAAGGTTATGGATCTCTTGGTTTGATGACTTCGGTATTAATGACTCCAGATGGCAGAACTGTAGAAGCGGAAGCAGCTCATGGAACGGTTACCCGCCATTATCGTGATCACCAGGCCGGTAAAGCCACCTCAACAAATCCAATCGCTTCTATCTTTGCTTGGACTCAAGGATTACAGCATCGCGCCAAGTTAGATAACACCCCTGAAGTTGCCAATTTCGCAAAATCCCTTGAACAGGTATGTATTGAGACAGTTGAGAGCGAAAAGATGACCAAAGACCTAGCGTTGCTCATAAGCAACGATGCGCCTTGGTTGAATACTCAAGAGTTTCTCGCCGCACTTGACGAGAATCTTGAGAAGAAACAGGGCTAGTTAATCCGTTCGCCATTAGTTGCGCTAAAGAGATGAATCGCATCGCCTTTTGCAGAAACCGTAACATTCTGGCCGGATTTAGGTGGCGACTTCGGATCCCATCTCACAATTACTTGGGCGCTTTCATCGCTAGCATTATTAAATCTAACTGAAGTATCGATTGGCTTTCCGTATACGAAGGCATCTGCGCCAAGTTCTTCAACAACCTCTACTTGAATTTCAAAACCAGCAGCAGCCGGAGCGAATCCTTCGGGGCGAATTCCAACTATTACCAAATTTCCCGCGCTAGCAGGCACATCAATTTCAAGATGCCCAAGCTTGGCTTTACCACCAGAAACTGGAGCAACTAATAAGTTCATAGCGGGTGAACCAATAAAACCAGCAACAAAGGCGTTTGCGGGGCGAGCATAAAGATTTCGTGGCGTATCGACTTGCTGAAGAAGACCATCCTTAAGTACGGCAACACGATCTCCCATAGTCATAGCTTCGACCTGATCATGAGTCACATAGACCGCAGTAATTCCGAGGCGGCGTTGTAGCGCTGCAATTTGCGTTCTAGTTGCAACGCGCAATTTGGCATCTAAGTTGGATAGCGGTTCATCCATCAAGAAGACTTGTGGCTCACGAACAATCGCACGACCCATAGCAACTCTTTGTCGTTGCCCGCCAGATAGCGCCTTTGGCTTGCGCTCCAAATATGGCTCCAAATCCAAAAGCTTGGCGGCCTCAAGAACTCGACGATCGCGCTCCTCTTTTGCTATACCTGCAATTTTCAGAGCAAATCCCATATTCTCAGCAACTGTCATATGCGGATAGAGTGCATAAGACTGAAAAACCATCGCGATATCGCGATCCTTTGGCGCCACATTTGTGACATCGCGATCACCGATAAAAATCGCGCCATTATCAATCTCTTCTAGACCAGCAAGCATGCGAAGCGAAGTTGATTTTCCACATCCAGATGGTCCAACCAGAACTAAAAATTCACCATCTTTAACGGTTAAATTTAATTTATCTACAGCAGGCGAAGTAGTTCCGGGATAGATGCGAGAGGCATCTTTAAATACGACTGAAGCCATTTTTCTTCCTTCTCCGGGCAGGTACGTGCCCGACGGTCCGTTGGATGAAGCAAGTGAGCGCAAAGGCTAGGCGAGAGAGGCGGGGTGGGCAAGCGGTCGGCTAATCTAGGGCGCTCTATGGATGACCCTGGTGGTGCCTTCTCCGTCGGTAGCCTGGCTCTCGACCTCTCCGTAGTCTTTTTCTTTATCTTCCTGGGCGCAGTCTTTGTTGCCGCTGAGATCGCTTTAATCTCCCTACGAGAGGGACAGGTAAAGGCGATGGAAGAGTTTGGCCGCCGCGGACGAAAAGTCGCTGAATTGGCCGGACACCCAAATAGATTTCTAGCAGCTGTACAAGTTGGCGTAACTCTCTCCGGTTTTCTATCCGCTGCCTTTGGCGCAGACCAACTTGGCGATTACCTAATTCCGGCTTTAGAGAGCGCTGGACTGAGCGAGGATGTGAGCGCCGGTTTATCACTAGTTCTACTTACCTTAGTGATTGCCTACTTCTCGCTAGTGCTAGGAGAGTTAGTCCCAAAGCGAATCGCTTTACATAAGACGGAATCAATTGCGCTAGCCGTTGCCACACCAGTCGCAGTTATCTCAAGAGTTTTCAAGCCACTGATCTGGTTGCTCGCGCACTCATCTGATTTGATTTTGCGCGCTTTAGGGATAGATCCTAAAGCTTCACGCGAGGAAATTTCCGAAGAGGAATTAGTAGATCTAGTCACGGGACATAAAGCTCTCACTGAAGAAGAACGCGACATTGTTGAAGAAGTCTTTAATGCAAGTGAACGATTGGTACACGAAATAATGGTGCCAAGAACGAGAGTTGATTTCTTGGACGCTAGCCTTACTTTTGCTGAAGCGATAGAGATAGCAAAGAAGAAAGCTCACTCGCGTTTCCCAGTCGTTCGAGGAAACAGTGATGAGGTCATTGGCTTCATTCACGTTCGAGATTTACTAGATCCTTCTAGCGCTGATTCGAGTAAGACCATTATGGATTTGATTCGAACTATTATGTTTTTGCCTGGAACAAAAGGCGTCCTACCAGCTTTATCTGAAATGCGTGCCCAAAGACAACAGATTGCTATTGTGCTTGATGAATATGGCGGTACAGATGGCATTGTGACGCTGGAAGACTTGGTAGAGACTTTAATAGGAGATATTCACGATGAATACGATTCGCATGAAGTAGAAGTTTCCAGTCCAAATAGCGGAGAGTTTAAAATTGATGGCTTAATTTCCCTCGAAGATTTACATGAAGAAACGGGAATCGAAATCCCCGAAGGTCCATATGAAACCCTGAGTGGATTTGTTATGCACGAATTAGGGCGAATACCATCAATGAATGATGAGATTGCGATTCCAGGAGCCAGAATCAAGGTACTTTCTATGGAAGGAAAGCGCGTAGGAACCTTGCAATTGAAGCGAATTTGAGAGGATAGGAAGATGAAACGGATCCTCTCTGGAATCCAACCAACCGCCGAATCGCTCCACCTTGGCAACTATCTCGGCGCCGTTCAACAGTGGGTTGCTCTGCAAGAAGGTAACGATGCCTTTTATTGCATTGTTGATCTACATGCTCTCACCATTGAAACTGAGCCAAAAACGCTGAGGAAACGAACCTTGGCTGCTGCTGCTCAATTAATTGCGCTCGGCCTGGATCCAAAGCGTTGCACGCTATTTGTGCAATCTCAAGTTCCTCAACACAACCAATTGGGATGGGTTATGGAGTGCATCACTGGTTTTGGGGAAGCAAGTCGCATGACACAATTTAAGGATAAATCTCAAAAATCTGGTTCGGATAGAACTGTGGTCGGACTGTTCACCTATCCGATACTCCAGGCCGCTGACATTCTGCTATATCAAGCAAATCAAGTCCCAGTTGGTGAGGATCAGCGACAACATATTGAGTTGACTAGAGATTTAGCTCAACGATTCAATTCGAAATATGGTGAAGTATTCACAGTCCCCGACGCGCACATAATTAAGGGCGCTGCCAAGATTAATGATTTACAAGATCCAAACTCGAAAATGAGTAAATCTGCCTCTTCAAATGCGGGCGTAATTGATATTTTGGATAGCGCTGAGGTTAATATCAAAAAGATTAAGAGCGCAGTTACTGATACTGGTAAAGAAATAAAGTTTGACGAAAAGAATAAACCAGGAATATCAAATCTGCTTTCGATTCATTCCGCGTTATCTGGAGAGAAAATAAGTGAGATAGAGACCGAATTCGAGGGTAAAGGATATGGGGACTTTAAGGGGGCAGTTGCCGAGGTCGTCACAAGTTATTTCGAGCCGGTAAGAAAGCGTGCTCAAGAATTACTCTCAGATGAAAAAGCACTTCAATCAATTATTGATGAAGGCGGTGCCAAGGCGAGAGCAGTTGCAGTAGAAACGTTAAATCGAGTTTACGATGCGCTTGGACTAGTTCCTGGGATTACCAACCAGCGCTAGAACTTTTCCCGCCATCAAAATCGAAAATAGCTCCAGTTGAATAGGAAAATTCTTTTCCGGTAACTTGAAAGACGAAATCTGCAACTTCTTCTGGACTGGCATAGCGTTTTGCTGCAACGGCGTTCTTCCAATTAGTCACTCCGGTTGGCCAACGAGAAGCTAATTCGGGCTCACCAATTAACCCAAGACGTATGCCATTTACTCTCACAGGCGCTAAAACATTAGCCAGCGTTCTAGTGAGCGCTTCTAGCGCGGCCTTCGATGCGCCGTAGATTTCATGGCCAGCTTTAGCAACATCTGCTTCCACCGAGGTCAGATTCACGATTCGGCTGGCGCCAGCCGTTTTTGCCGCAATTGCTAACTCGCTCGGTGCAATTACATTAACGCGCAAGATCTCCTCAAACTTCGATCTAGAGATGTCGGAAATTGGAATCACTTCTTGATTGGCAGCGTTATTAATCAAGATATCGATCCGGCCAATATTTGCTAAGAGATCTGCTCCAGAAGATTTATCAAAATCAAAGGTCTTAATCTCGAGACTCTTCCGCGGTGAAAGATTTTGTGAATTCCGAACTTGAGCCACAACTTGGTAATCCTTAGAAACATACTTATCAACCAGAGCACGACCAATCAGGCCATTGGCACCGGTTATCAGAACGCGTTCACTCATGGAATAACTCTGGTATCTCTAGGTGTGGAAATTCTTCTCGTAACGTTGCTGATTTGCCAAGTGTCATCTGGGAAAAAGGCGGGGTAAGAGCGCAGAGCGCAAGTGACCAGGCGCCGTTGGGGCGAGCTGCCATCCAAGTTTTTGCGGAAACTCGATATGAAAAATTTCCAGCTTCTCTAGATAGTTCGGTTGTTAGCAATTTGCAGGACTCAATTGTGAAAAGAGTTATAGGTGAACCAGCGAGATGAACCCAGAGTTCTGGTTCATCAAGAATATGCCAAGCCGAAAAATCTGGGTCTCTCATCATGAAATAAATAGCGTTGCTTTCAGCATCGCGATACATCGGGCTCCACAATCCGCCTTCGCCCTCGAGTGGCTCAAGCTTTAATGACTTAATCAATGAATCGGGATTCATCAAAGTTGTGCGATTCGATTCGTAACGTCTTTTTGTAGCTGGGAAAAATCTAGTTTGGTAGATTGATAATTCTTAACTACTTGCTCACCATCTACAAATACATCACTTACATCAGATCGTCCAGCGGCAAAAACCAATTGAGCAAATAGATTATGAATCGGAATTAAATGTGGACTATTTAATTCAACTGCGATGATATCCGCTTGTTTTCCAACCTCTAAACTTCCAATCGAATCGGCCATACCAAGTGCTCTAGCACCTTCAATCGTGGCCATTCGGAAAATTCTCTCGGCTTCTAAATTTTGGGGTCCACAATTTTGGGCAATTAAGTAGCCCGCCAAGCGCATTACTGGCCACATATCTAAATCATTGCTGGAGGAGCAACCATCTGTGCCAAGAGCAACGGTAATTCCATGCTTGAGATATTTGGTTATATCGGCGATGCCGCTAGAGAGTTTTAAATTACTACCTGGACAATGTGCAACTGCTGCATTACCACTCATCTTTGTCAGGTCAGAGTCACTTAAGTGCACTCCGTGCCCATATACACAATGTCGATTTAGCAGACCTGAATCTTTAAGAATATCAGTCGGAGTTCTTGAATATCGCGTTGCTACATCTTCATTTTCTCGGTTGTTTTCAGAGATATGGATATGAATATTGGCATCAAACTCATTAGCAAGAGCTGCAATCTCGGTTAAATGATCCGGCGAACAGGTATAAGTTGCATGCGGCATCAAGTAAATCGGAACTTGCGGACCGCCAATCTTCCGCAATTTATCTGGCCAACTTCTAGCGAATTCGATTCGTGCAGGCCACTCCATTGCATCTAAGCCAGGAAAGTCAAAGAAGATTGGTCCCGCGACATGACGCAATCCAGCCGTCACCGCACCTCGATGCGTATCTTCAGGGAAAAGATACATATCCAATGTTGTTGTAGTTCCGCTAAGTAACGCCTCTAGAGCGCCAAGTTTGGTTCCCATTTCGGCAGTAGAACCATCCATAATCGCCCCCTCAGCGGCCCAAACTCTCTCTAAGAAACCTTGTAGATCTACACCTTCCGCGTATCCGCGCAAGAGCGTCATGGCTAGATGGGTATGGGTATTAATTAATCCCGGTGCTATCAACTTTCCACTAGCATCATAAGTGGAAGTAGCTTCAAGGGGAGATTTTGATATTTTGACAATCTCGCCAGCTCGTATTCCAATTGAATAATTCTCAAAAACTTTACCAGAGCTATTACATGTTACGAGATATCTAGCATTATTAATTGCTTGATCTAACTCAGGCATATATCGACACCAATTCGGGAAGGGCGGCTTCAATAACACTTAAAGTCTTAGCCTTACCTTGAACCAGTACATCTTTAATATCATCCTCGCTAATTTCACCATCAAATAGGCCGGCGGCCGGATTTACAATTAACGCGATAGCAGCGTAAGGTACTCCTATTTCTCTAGCTAGAGCCGCTTCTGGACAGCCAGTCATCCCCACGACAGTTACTCCTGCAAGTGCAGCAAACCGAATCTCAGCGGGAGTCTCAAATCTCGGGCCATTAAATCCTGCGTAAATTCCACCTTCTCTAAGCGGAATCCCTAATTTCTTGGCTCCATTACTGAGCGCTGTCCGCACCGTTTTTGAATAAACATTTGTCATATCAATATGTCGCACGCCATCTTCGCCATCAAAAAAAGTACTTGTTCGTCCGGAGGTGAAGTCCACGAAATCTTCAATTAACGTGAGATCTCCTGGCGCGAGTGTGGTGTCGATACAACCGACCACATTAATTGCAATAATTGCCGAAACGCCTTGATCCTTCAGAGCTTGGATATTTGCTCGATAATTGATCTTATGTGGTGGGATTGAGTGACCGCCACCATGTCTAGTAAGAAAAACTAATTCGGCTCCTTGCCATTGACCGATAGTGATTTCAGCAGATCCGTAACGTGTCTCAATTCGTTGCGGAGATTTGCCAGCCAGAGCTGGCAGGTCGTAAAAGCCAGTTCCAGCCAGGAGCGCAATTCGGCAAGTCAAGCTTGCGAACCTGCCATCAACCGGCCAATTTCAGCACGGTCGGCACTCTTTGAATTAAAGGTCGCCACAATTTTTCCACCATAAATGACAGCAATGCGATCAGAGAGCGAGAGCACCTCATCTAATTCGGCCGATACCAAAAGTATTGCCGCTCCTTTATCTCGGGCAGCAATTAATTGCTTATGTATAAATTCAATTGAACCAACGTCAACACCACGCGTTGGTTGCGCAGCTACAACAACTTTCCTGTCCTGACTTAACTCGCGAGCAACCACGGTCTTCTGTTTATTTCCGCCAGAAAGTGAACTTGCTGGAAGGCTGGCTGAAGGAGTCCTTATATCGAAATCGGATACTAGTTTCGCGCCATTATCTGAAACTGCAGAAAGGTTTCTTAACCAACCATTCGCAAAAGGTATCTCGTCGTATCGATTTAGTACGAGATTCTCAGCGATGGAATATGAGCTCACTAGGCCATGCTTCTCTCGATCCTCCGGAATATGCGAAATTCCGGCCTGATGAGCCGCCTTTGGATTTAGATTTGGTAGATCGCTTCCGAGTAAGCGAACACTTCCTGAAATGCGATTCCGCATGCCGCAGATTGCTTCAACCAACTCACGCTGACCATTTCCCTCAACACCGGCTATTCCCAGAATTTCACCTGATTTCACTTCGAAGGAGATCGCCTTTACCGCCTCCAATTTACGATCATCAAGAACGCTCATTCCAGAGACAATTAGAGCGGCCTGACCTGGCGTTGCAATATCTTTCTCAACATCAAGAACAACTTCTCTTCCAACCATCATCTGGGCCAACTTCGCCTCACTACTTTCCTTTGGAGAAGTCGTTCCAACTAATTTTCCGTTGCGCAAGACGACAACACGATCTGCAACTGCCATAACCTCACGTAACTTATGAGTGATGAAGAGAACCCCCACACCTTTCTTCGCAAGATTTCGCAATACTTCCAATAGTTCATCAGTCTCTTGTGGAGTCAGCACGGCGGTTGGCTCATCTAGAATAAGCAAGCTCACATCGCGCCGTAGCGCCTTCAAGATTTCAACCCGCTGCGCCATACCGACGGGGAGATCTTCAATCACCGCATCAGGATTTACTGCGAGTCCAAAACGCTCTGAAATCTCTTCGGCATCTTTTCGAGCCTTTCGCATTTTTATAAATCCAGTTGAAGTTGGTTCATCGCCGAGGATTAGATTCTCAGTCACAGTCATCACAGGTACGAGTTGAAAATGCTGATGGACCATACCTACTCCATTTGTAATTGCGGTCGCAGTATCGCCGTATGGAATCTCTTTTCCTTTTACTTTAATAGTCCCTGAATCAGGTTTGACTAAGCCAAAGACAGATTTCACTAGCGTTGACTTACCAGCACCATTCTCACCGAGAAGTGCAACTATTTCACCGGGCGCTACTGATAGAGAGATCTGGTCATTAGCATGAACGCTGCCAAAAAATTTAGTGAGATTTTCAATTTCAAGGAGTTGGCTCATGCCTTCTCCTTCTCATAAGGGATACCTTCGGCTGCCGGAGGCCGCACTTTTCCAGCAGAAATTGCCAAAATCGCGATCGTTAGAACATATGGCAACATATTTATAAATTGCTGTGGAATCTGGACAACTTCATCAATCATTAATTGGTTTGTTACAGCTTGCGCGAGACCGAAGAAAATTGCGGCAGCAAATGCGCCCAAGGGATTCCAGCGTCCAAAAATCATGATCGCTAGCGCCGTAAAACCTTTTCCAGCGGTAAAGCCACGTTCGAAAATTCCAACTGCTTCGAGTGCAAGATATGAACCCGCTAAGCCGCCAACAGCTCCGGCCAAAGTTACGTTGAGATATCGCAATTTAATTACCGATACTCCGGCAGTGTCCGCGCTAGAAGGATGCTCGCCAACGGCGCGGGATCGCAAGCCCCAAGGCGTTTTGTAGAGAGCCACCCAGAGACCGATGATGAAAAGTATTCCAAAGTAAGTGATTGGTCCATGGAAAGAGATGATCGGTCCGATAATCGGCCAAGTTCCAATTATCGGGATATCAATCGGAGAGAGCGTAGATGGAATTGAATAATTTTGGCTGTAAAGAAATGAAGTAAGACCAGCCGCCATAATGTTTATGATTACCCCAGCGATAATTTGATCCATTTTCCAAGATACCGACATCAAGGCCAGCAGTAATCCTACGACCATTCCAGTCGCGATTCCGGTGACTAGACCAATTACTGTGTCCTGAACTATGGCACCAATAAAAAATGCTGAGAAGGCCGAGATCAGCATCGTTCCTTCAATCCCGATATTAACAACGCCAGTCCGTTCACACATAACACCAACCATCGCTGCCAGAGCGAGCGGTAGCGCAAATTGAATTGCGGTATAGACGACCGAAGTCGTTACTAAACCATCGCGTGAATAAAAGTAAGCAAAAGCAAGAAGTGAGAAAATCGCCACAAGATATCTAGTTTGGATTCGCATCACTTACCCCATCCGCTAGCAACAGCAACTTCCTCACTCTTTTTCCGGAAGAACTTGGCAAGGAGTGGGGCGGTGACAAAGAAGAGAATCAAAGCTAATAAAAGATCAACAATTTCTGGAGCAACTCCCGCTTCAAATTGGACAGTTGAACCGCTTGCTCTCATTCCGCCGATGACAATCGCGGCCGGGATCACGCCTAAAGGATTTGCACGAGCAAGGAGTGCAACTGTGATTCCATCAAAACCTAAGCCGGCGTTAAAAGCCGGTTCGAATCTGCCGACAATACTTAGCGTTTCAATCGCACCGGCTACTCCTGCTACGGCGCCGCCGAGCACCATACTCAAAATGATTACTCTTTTTATGGAAATTCCAGCGTACCAACCAGCGTTCTTGTTACGCCCATTAGTTTCAATTCGGAAACCGGTTGTCGTGTTCTTGAGAATCCACCAGAAAATATAAGAAACAATAACGGCGATAAAGAAGCCAAGTGGCAGTCCAAATACATCAGGAATTCTTGCGCTATCCTCAATTTTGGGAGTTCGAGTTAAAGGTTGATCTGGCTCTTTAAAAGGCGTACTCGCTAGGTAATCGGCAAGCGCAATCACAATACTGTTTAACATGATTGTGGTTATGACTTCATGGACTCCTCGATAAGCCTTCAAAACACCTGCAATCAATGCGACCAAAGCTCCAAAAAATGCGCCAAACAAGAGAGCGAGCGGAATATGAACAAACATAGGAAGGCCAACAAAGTTATATCCCGCCCAAGCGGAGGCGAGCGCGCCTGAAATCAATTGGCCTTGTGCACCGATATTAAATAAGCCAGCGCGAAGGCAGATTGCCACCGCCAATCCGCTGAGAACTAGCGGAGTAGCTTTTGCCAGCGTCGTTGCTATTCCGTCTAGAGAACCAAAAGCAGTTGTAAAGAGAACTCGATAAGCAAGCAACGGATTTGATCCTTGCATGTAAACCAGGATGCCACCAATTGCTAGAGCAACAATTACAGATAGGACGGGAATTAGAAATGGTCCAAGTAATAGCGAACTGGACTTCTGAGATTTCATCTAACTCCTCGAATTTACTTCGCGGACTATATCTCTGAATTATGGGAATAAGGAAGGTGCGCCTCGAGCCGAGACGCACCCGCCATATTCTTACTTATAACTTCTTAGAGCTTAACTCCGGTCTTGACGGTCCCATTTAAAACCTTTGGAGTAATCGCTTTTACCTTGCTCTGAACCGAAGCAGGGATCTTGCGTGAGAAGTCGTGATAAGGAGCAAGCCCTACAGCGCCAAAGTAGTTGCCGCCGGCGAGAGTTCCCTTATTTGCTTGTCGAATCAGAGTGGCAACGCCCTTATCAATCAACTTCATTGCGGAAGTGACGAGACATGGACGCGCTTCAGGAAGAGTTCCCCATTGATCAGAGTCAACACCGATGCAATAGACATTCTTCTTCTTAGCTATTCGGAGCAGAGCACCGTTACCAGTGTTTCCACCAGCTCCGAAGATCACATCAAATCCCTGAGAGAGTAACTGCTGTGCAGTTGAACCGCCCCATGCTGGGTCGTTGAATGCGTTATCTGGTGCGTGGTAGATGAGTCGAGTAGCTGGATATTTCTTACCAAGCTCTATAGCAGCGTATGCCACGCCATTTCGATATCCCTCACCGAAATAACGTACTGGTGGAACGACATCGGTTCCAAGCACTGCGCCAGTTTTACCAGACTTCGTTAGGTGGCCAGCGAGATAACCAGCAAGAAATCCAGCCTTATCTTCTGGGAAGACCAATCCAGTTAGGTTGGAAATAGTTGCACCCTGGAACTGATCGACACCGATAAATTTAATTTTTGGATACTGCTTTGCTGCAGTTGTCATTGCCTCTGCCATCAAGAATCCGACGCCAATAATTACGTCATAGCTCTTAGTAGCAAACTGTCCGATATTGCTTGCATAGTCTTTTGGATCGATAGTTTCAATATATTTTGCGAAACCACCAACTGCTTGCGCGCCATCTTGTGCACCTTTCCAAGCGGATTGGTTAAATGACTTGTCATCAACCTTTCCGGTGTCGGTGACGAGACCGATGCATAGACGAATTCCTTTACCGCAGTCTGCCTCTGATGCTGCCTGTGACGGTGCAACAAAACCTACGGTCGCAAGTGCAGATGCAGCTAGTACAGCTGTAATGCGCTTGAACATGTATCTCCTCTCATATGATGCACTTAAGCATCAGGTAATCGATCGATTTCCAACATCCCCGGGGAGAGGTCGGTTGGTTATTGAAATCCTATCCAAGAGACAAATCCGGCGAGAGAGGGGAGCCCTCTCAAAAATGCGCGTCCCATTACAATCATGTAACGAAGCACCGGTTCAAAACCTTCAACTCTGGGTTTAGGCTCTCCGTATGCGAACGATCTCTTGGAGCGAAGTTAATGGTGGGAGCATCCATCTCCTTGACCAGACCAAACTTCCCGGAACGATTGGTGAACTCGTAATTAGAGATCCCAAAGAATTAGTTGGAGCAATCCAGAGGCTCTCAGTGCGCGGCGCACCAGCCCTTGGGGTGACTGGCGCGCTAGGTGTCGCACTAATTCTTCGTAATGCCGAAGCTGAAAATTGGAGTAAAGAATCAATTGCGAAATCAATTTTAGAATTGAAGAACGCCCGGCCTACTGCCGTAAATCTTGCTTGGGGAGTCTCTCAAGTAGAGCCGCTTATTGAAGGCGGATCTAAAAAAGTTTTAGAGAAAGCTTTAGCACTGGCGGATGATGATGCCAACTCTTGTCGTGAGATGGGAAGAATTGGCGCTGATTTCCTAGTGAATAAATTGGGAGAGAAGAAACTTCGAATTCTAACTCATTGCAACACCGGAGCCCTGGCAAGTACCGAATGGGGAACTGCGTTGGGCGTTGTGAGGGAACTGCACTCGCGCGGATTAATAGAGGAAGTTTTCACAGACGAGACCCGACCACTGCTACAAGGTTCAAGGTTGACCGCTTGGGAGTTAGCACAAGCAGGCATTCCGTATCGAATACTTCCAGATGGGGCGGCCGCTAGCGCCCTCTTCTCTGGCTTAATCGATGCGGTATTGATTGGCGCAGATCGCATCGCTAAAAATGGTGATAGCGCGAACAAAATAGGCTCGCTATCCGTTGCCGTCGCTGCAGATCAAGTTGCGGTTCCATTCTTGGTTGTTGCGCCTGAATCCACAGTTGATCGCAGTATTGATTCCGGAGACCGTGTTGAAATTGAATTCCGCTCTGATTCTGAAGTAACTTCTTTTGCAGGAGTAAATACGGCGCCGGTTGGCTCAAAGACTTACAACCCAGCTTTTGACGTAACTCCCGCTAGATACATAACCGCGGTAATCACAGACAAGAGGGTTTATCGTGTTAAAGAGGGCGAAGCGCTATGAGTGAATTGCAAAATCTAGTTGAGCGATCTAAGAAACTTGGCGCTGATCAGAATTTAGTTGTGTACGGCGGCGGAAACACTTCAGCAAAAGGTGAGATTCAAGATCATCTAGGACGAAATAGAGCCGTGCTTTGGGTAAAGGGTTCAGGCGCCGATATGCAATATGGTGAAGCGGTCGATTACCCAGCTCTATATCTTGAAGAGTTAATCGCATTAAATAAGATGAATGAATTAGATGATGAAACTATGGTCGATTATGTAACAAGAGCGCTAGTTGATCCAACTGCGCGCCGACCTTCAATTGAGACTCTGCTTCACGCATTTCTGCCGGCTCGCCATATCGATCATGTCCATGCTGACGTAATCTGCGCACTCACTAATCACGAAGATGGCAGGGCGGCTGTCAGAGAAGCGCTAGGCGAGGGTTTTGCCTATGTTGATTGGATCAGACCTGGATTCCAATTATCAAAGTCAGTCGGAGAACTTAAAGATTATGAGTGCGTAGTTCTAGCGCACCATGGACTAATTGTTTGGGATGACGATAGCAATAAGTGCTATGAGAAGAATTTGGTTGCCGTTGCTAAAGCAAAGAGGTATCTCGATTCACTTAAAAATCCACCGAAAGCAGAGTTTAAGCATCAAGATTTGAGTGAATTTGAAATAAGAGAATTGCTACTTAAATTGCGCGGCAAACTTGGGAAGCGACAAATTCTTAGAACGGATACACGATTGAGAGCCGTAGCGGATCGACCAGATCTTCCTAAAGTAATTGCAGCTGGCACCTCGAGTGCTGACCATATGCTCCGCATCAGACCTTGGTCTTGCGTAACCACACTAAATACGTTCGAAGAATCAGTAACTTTATACCAGAAACGATATAGCGATTATTTTGAAGCGAATCGCTCGCTCTTGCCTCCGGGATACGTTAGCCATGGCAACGATCCTCGAGTATTTCTTGTTCCAGGGCTAGGAGCAATTACAGCGGCCACAACAAGTAGTGAAACCAAGATGTTGGCTGATATTGCCTTCCATTCCCACTCGGTTGCTGCTCTAGTCGCAGATAGCTTCGCGAAACCGCGGGCGCTGCCAGATAGCGAAATTTTTGGTTTCGATTATTGGCCGATGGAGCTCTACAAATTGAAATTGAAACCCAAACCAGCTCTACTTGCAGGAGCGATTTATGTAGTAACTGGCGCTGGTAGTGGAATTGGTCGTGGAATCGCCCTGTATTTAGCAGGTTTGGGAGCTAACTTAACTCTGGCCGATCTTGATAAAGATGGGCTTGCTGTGACCGCAAAAGAGATGCGCGAGCGAAAGTATTCAGAGCCGCTATTAATTGTTGGCGATCAAAGTACTGAATCTATTGTTGAGTCGACCATATCTGGGACTATCTCGCACTTTGGCGGGCTGGATGGATTGGTTCTAAATGCCGGTATTCCAGTCGCAGGCACAATTGAAGATCTTTCTCCTGAATCATGGCGGAAAGGTTTGGAAGTTAATTTAACTTCGGCATTCCTATTAACTAAATATGGAATGAGGGTGCTACGCACTCAAGGCATGGGCGGTAGTCTGGTTTACATCGCAAGTAAGAATGCATTTGCACCAGGAGCAGGATTTGGTGGCTATTCCGTATCGAAATCAGGGATGATTCAACTAATGCGAATTGCAGCTTTAGAAGGTGGTGCTGCTGGTATCCGTGCCAACGCATTAAACCCCGACGCTATTTTTGATAACAGCAAACTTTGGGAGGGTGGCGTGAGAGAACAACGAGCTAAGGAACATGGCGTCAAACCAGAAGAGCTTGAGGATTTCTATGCAGAACGGAATCTTTTAAAGGTGCATGTTCGTTCTGAGGATGTGGCACGCTCCGTTGCTTATCTGCTCTCCGATGAATCATCGCGAACAACCGGTTCAGTAATTCCAGTCGATGGTGGCGTAGCAGGAGGATTCCCAAGATGAGTTCAATTGATTGGAATAAGTTAAAGAGCGAGGCAGAACTTGCGATGCGCAAAGCATATGCGCCATACTCAAAATTTCCAGTCGGAGTCGCTGCACAAGTAGACGATGGACGCATCATCAGCGGTTGTAATGTCGAGAATGCAAGTTACGGATTGACACTCTGCGCGGAATGTTCACTCATCTCTGAATTGATTATGAGTGGCGGTGGAAGATTGATTGCCGCGGTCTGCGTGGATAAGAATGGAGATCTACTGTCTCCTTGCGGCCGTTGCCGGCAATTACTCTTCGAACACGGTGGAGAGAAATTAGAACTTCTCACACCAGATGGCGCGAAGAATATGACTGAGATTCTTCCGTGGGGATTTGGTCCGAAAGATTTGAATTAATGAGCCAGCCTTTCGCCGCAGTTGAAATTATCTCTGCCAAAAGAGATAAGAACGAATTAACCGATCCCCAGATTGATTGGGTAATCGATGCTTATGTTCGTGGCATTGTCGCGGACGAACAGATGTCAGCGCTATTGATGGCAATTCTTTTGAATGGAATGAATTCACGCGAAATCTCTCGTTGGACCGATGCCATGATTAATAGCGGAGAGCGAATGAATTGGAATTTGCTAGTTCGACCAACTGTAGATAAACATTCAACCGGAGGAGTCGGTGACAAAATCACCTTGCCACTTGCACCGTTAGTTGCAGCCTGCGGTGCCGCCGTTCCGCAACTTTCTGGACGTGGATTAGGCCATACCGGTGGGACATTGGACAAGATGGAAGCGATAGTCGGTTGGCGGGCGTCGCTATCGAATGATGAGATGCTTAGAGTATTGCAAGATTGCGGCGCGGTTATCTGCGCTGCCGGTAGTGGTTTAGCGCCGGCTGATAAAAAGTTATATGCCCTACGTGATGTGACTGCAACAGTGCAAGCGATACCACTGATTGCATCCTCAATAATGAGTAAGAAGATTGCCGAAGGAACAGGCGCACTAATCCTTGATGTAAAAACTGGTAATGGCGCATTTATGTCAGCTCCAGATCAAGCAAAAGAATTAGCTAAAACTATGGTTGAACTTGGTAAGCGCGCTGGCGTAAAGACCCGGGCGCTTGTAACTGCGATGGATGTCCCGCTTGGCTTAACTGCAGGAAATGCCCTTGAAGTTAGAGAATCAATAGAAGTTTTACAGGGTGGCGGTCCGAAAGATGTCGTCGAACTTACTTTGATCTTTGCTCGAGAGATGCTTGATGCCGCCGGTGTATCTGGAAAAGATCCAGAAGTAGCGCTTCGAGATGGCAGCGCTATGGATTATTGGCGTCGCATGGTTACCGCTCAAGGCGGCAATCCCGATGCGCCACTTCCTACGGCTAGAGAAAAACTAGTAATCAACGCTGAAGCCAGCGGTGAAATCTCAACTATGAACGCCTTGCAAGTTGGTATTGCGGCTTGGCGACTCGGAGCGGGTCGCGAACGCCAAGGAGAGAAAGTTCAAGCTGGTGCCGGAATTGAAATTCATGCGAAACCCGGAGACACCATAAAAGAGGGGTTACCGTTATTCACTCTTCACACTGATGAATCAGCACGATTTGAAAGAGCGAAGTCAGCACTTGCTGGCGCGGTAACTTATGGAAAAGTCCAACGCTTACCATTGGTACTAGATCGGATTAATTAAATCCCGACGGGATGCCAGATAGTTTTAAACTCCATAAATGTAAAAATCCGCTCCGGCGAAACATCTTTTTCAAAAGCATGTATCCGTTTTAGATTTTCTGCTCCACTTTTTCGAAGTTCGGTGACGTTATCTATTCCGGAAACATCCAGTCCATCGATCTCCATATGGCTAGCCAACCATGGGGCAAGTTCGGTTTTAATTCCGGTGAGGATATTTACTACTCCAGCAGGCAAGTCGGAGGTCGCTAATACTTCGGCGAGCGTTATCGCGGCAAGTGGTCGACTCTGACTCGCAATAATGACCGAGGTATTACCGCCAGCGATAACTGGGGCCAGGCTTCGCACTAATCCAAGAAGAGATTCTTTCTCTTCAGCAATAATTCCTATTACTCCTAAGGATTCTGGAATTGTGAAGTTGTAGTAAGGGCCGGCGATTGGATTGTTGTTACCACTAACAGATGTGATCTTGTCGCACCAACCAGCGTACCAAACCCAGAGGTCTATTGCAGCGGCTACTTCTTGCTTCGCTGCGCTGCTCGTGACTCCTGTGGTGGCAACTATTTCATCTATAAATTGTGAAGTTCGACCTTCAAGCATCTCCGCTATTCGGTAGAGAATCTGGCCACGATTAAATGCAGTGGCATTTGACCAACCAGGGTGAGCGTTCTTCGCTGCAAGTACAGAATCACGTAGATCTTTTCGTGACGCCTGAGCCGGGTTAGCTATGAATGCGCCGCGCCAATTCTTAATTTCGTAAGAGCGCCCTGATTCACTTCGCGGAAAGGCGCCGTCGATAAACAATTTATAAGTCTTTTTCACATCTAGTCTCATGAGTTGGCCCCTCCAGTTTTTAAATATGCAGCTAGACCATGGCGACCACCCTCACGTCCCCAACCCGATTCTTTATAACCGCCAAATGGGCTTGCCGGATCGAATTTATTAAAGGTATTTGCCCAAATAACGCCGGCTTTCAATTGTTGTGCGGCCCAGAGAATCTTTGAACCTTTTTCAGTCCAAAGTCCAGCGGATAATCCATAAGGAGTGTTATTTGCTTTCTCCATCGCCTCCTGTGGCGTGCGGAAATTCAAGATTGAGAGAATAGGTCCAAATATTTCTTCTCGCGCTATTCGATGAGCTTGAGTGACTCCGGTAAAGATTGCTGGTGGATACCAGAAACCTTTAGTTGGTAGCGAGCAGGGGGCGCTCCAAAGAGTTGCACCTTCTTTACTTCCAGTATCTGAAATTTCACGAATCTTCGCTAGCTGTGTGCTGGAGTTTATGGCTCCTAAATCAGTGTTCTTATCAAGCGGATCACCAACTCTAATTCTTGCCATTCGCTCCTTTAACCGGAGTAAGAATTCATCAGCAATATTTTCTTGCAGGAGTAGACGAGATCCAGCGCAACAAACATGGCCTTGATTAAAGAAGATGCCGTTTACGATCCCTTCAACTGCTTCATCAATCGGCGCATCGTCAAAAACCACATTTGCGCCTTTGCCGCCAAGTTCCAAAGTAGCCGGTATTCCACGCTCTGCTATCGAACGAGCAATTAACTTGCCGACTTCGGTAGAGCCGGTAAATGCAACCTTGTCGATATCTTTATGGTTAATCAGGGCCGCCCCAGTTGTTCCATCACCGGTGATTATGTTTACAACTCCATCCGGAAGTCCGGCTTGTTGGCATACTTCAGCAAATAGAAGCGCAGTTAATGGTGTTGTCTCTGCTGGTTTCAAAACTACGGTATTTCCAGTTGCGAGAGCTGGTGCAATCTTCCAAGAGAGCATAAGAAGTGGGAAATTCCAGGGGATTATCTGACCCACGACGCCATAAGGGCGGGGGCGATTTCCAAAACCGGCGAACTCTAATTTATCGGCCCAACCTGCGTGATAAAAGAAATGCGCAGCTGCCAGGGGAATATCAACATCCCTACTTTCGCGGATTGGTTTGCCATTATCTAGCGATTCGAGAACCGCAAATTCGCGTGCGCGCTCTTGGAGAATTCTTGCTATCCGATAAAGATATTTTGCACGCTCTTTTGGCTTGGTTCTTGCCCAACTCTTGTTCAAAGCAGCTCTAGCCGCCCTCACGGCGCGATCAACATCTTTACTATCAGCTAAGGCAACTTTGCTTAAAATCTCTTCAGTAGCTGGATTTATCGTAGCTAAGCGCTTCTTAGAGCTAGCTGAGACAAACTTGCCACCAATGAATAAGTCGTAATCTTTTTCGATTTTTACAACAGATCTAGATTCTGGAGCCGGAGCATATTCAAATAAATTCGTCATTAATCCACCGTCACATAATTGGAGCTTGAGTAATGGCCAGTCCGCAACTTCATTCGTTGAAGCAGCAGATCATTCAATAGCGCACTGGCTCCGATTCGAAAAAGTTTTGGATTCAACCAATCACTTCCAGCTGTTTCATTTACCAAGACTAATTGTTTTATGGCATCTTTAGTGGTTCTGATTCCGCCAGCGGGTTTAACTCCAATTCTCCTGCCGGTAAGTCGATAGAAGTCTCGGACTGCCTCTAACATCACTAGAACTACCGAAGGAGTCGCTGCTGGAGAAACCTTTCCCGTACTAGTCTTAATGAAGTCAGCTCCTGCCAACATAACCAGGTAAGAAGCGCGTCGCACATTGTCGTAAGTGGCAAGTTCTCCAGTCTCCAAAATTACTTTTAAGTGAGCGCTATCTGAGCAAACCTCCTTAATCTCTCTAATCTCTTCAAACACTTCCATTAATCTTCCGGAGAGAAAAGCACCGCGGTCTATCACCATATCAATCTCACTCGCACCGGCGGCAATTGCATCTTTAGTATCTTGAACTTTCACCGCCATTGAAGCTCTTCCGGATGGAAATGCGGTAGAGACTGCGGCAACTGGAATATGAGAGCCGCCAAACTCATCTAAATATTTTCGGGCAATTTCTACCATGTCGTTGTAAACGCAGATTGCGCCAACGCTAGGAACTGAAGAATCAGTTGGATCTGGGCGGACGGCTTTAGCAGCCAACGATCTAACTTTTCCTGGCGTATCGGCGCCCTCTAAAGTTGTTAAATCAATCATGCTTATTGCCAAATCAATAGCCATCGCTTTACTGGAAGTCTTAATGCTGCGCGTGCCTAACATTGCTGCCCGACTATCGGCGCCGACTTTGTCTACACCGGGTAAATTTTCCAAAAAAGTTAGTAACGAGCGTTCGCTACCATCGATTAAATCCCGCATATACCTACGCTACCCTCATAAGTGAGCGAAATACGAGTTCGATCTGATCAATAATTGGTTTTGCGGCAGTTTCATTCTCTGTGACCACCTCGATATAACACTTAACTTTCGGCTCAGTACCGCTGGGTCTCACGATAACTCGGTATTGCCCATCGAGCCAGATTCGAACCCCATTTGTGGGAGGTAAGCCATTTGATGGATGCTCGAGATCATCGAACTTTGTAACTTTGAAGTCACCAATCTTGTTAGGAAGGTTAGTGCGAAAACTTTGCATGATCTTCGTAATCTCTTTTACGTGAGAAGTCCTAATTGAAACCTGTCGGGTTCCGTGAAAACCGTACTTAGCCCAGACCTCATTTAGCATTTCAGATATCGAACTTCCCGTGCTTTTCCTTTCGGCTGCTATCTCAGCGAGAACTGCAGCTGCGCTGATGCCATCCTTGTCATTAACCGAATCCGGATCTACTGAATACCCAAGCGCCTCTTCATAGCCAAATCTCAAACCTTCTACTTTTGATAAGTATTTAAATCCAGTTAGGGTTTCCTGAAATTTGATCTGGTGAGCCTTCGCAATTTTTTCGAGAATTGATGAAGAGACTATTGAATTAGCGAAAACTAAGTTGCCTTGATATTTGTTTGCTAAGTATTCGCCTAGAAGCGCACCTACTTCATCGCCTCGAAGCATGCGCCATCCATTATCTTTAATGGCAATAGCGCAGCGATCCGCATCTGGATCATTAGCAATAACTAAATCGGCATCTTGTTCTACGGCCAACTTTAGGGACAAATCAATAGCGCCAGGTTCCTCCGGATTTGGAAATTCAACCGTCGGAAAATCTGGGTCTGGTTCGGCTTGAGCGCTCACCAGGCTTACTTCAAGACCGGCACGTGCGAAAACTTTTACCAATATTTCCTTACCTACTCCGTGAAGGGGGGTGTAGATAATCTTAATTTGCGTTTTAGGATTTATTAAAGAAGCTGTAGCAGTGATATAGCTTTCGATGTGCTCTTCCCCAACAATCTGCCAGTCCAAACCTCGTTTTGCCAGATTTAGATTTGGGGCTTTAGATATTTCTTCTGAGATTGCGGAATCAGTTGGTGAAATTATTTGAGAACCGTTGTAATCAATTCCATCAACGCGACCCCCTAAGTAAACTTTGTAGCCATTGTCTTGCGGTGGGTTATGTGAAGCAGTAACCATTACACCCACATCGCAACCTAACTTCTTTACCGCAAAAGCCAGAACTGGTGTTGGGAGGGGCCTGGGAAGGACATAAACAGCAAAGCCAAATCCACTCATAATCTCAGCGGTATCTCTAGTGAAGTCTTCAGATCCATAGCGAGCATCACGACCAATCACGATGCTGCGAAGATTTCGATCTTTCATGAATTTGCCAAGTCCAAGAGCCGTCCTTGTAACAACGGCACGATTCATCCTTGATGGACCTGGTCCGAGCGCGCCTCGAAGCCCGGCAGTTCCAAACTCTAAAAATCCTTGGAAGCAACTTTCAATTTCAGATACCGCATCTTCCTCAAGCCATTTCTGTAATTGATTACGCGTCTTGGGATCTGGATCCTCCCCAATCCACGAAATTACTGCAGCGCGCAAATTTGCGGAAATCATTCTGATTCGCCAAATCCTTTCAATGTATCGATGTAATCAGCGGGTGCACCAGCCTCTAGAGCCGCACTTATCATGATCTCCAAATAGCGATTTGATGGCGTGCCGCCTTCAAAAGAATTAAGAACATAGACATAACATAATTGAGCGCCATTTAAAGTATCCACTCGCACTCTAATTTTTGAGTAAAGCTTGGTAGTTACTCCTTTCCACTCATCGAGCGCTTGTTCGTCTTGTCTAGTCAGATCGTAGATTGAGACAAATACGCTGGCGGTGGCATCTTCAGCGAGAGTTGCAACAGCACCTTCCCATCCGATTTCTTCACCACCAAAAGTTAGGCGCCAACCTCGCAGCCAACCAGTTCCTAAATGTGGAGAGTGAGGCGCGCGTTGCAGCATCTGTCTTGGATCAAGATTCGAACCATATGCTGCATACAGAGTCATTTAGTGCTCACAAAATCAAACCAGTTATATCTCAAGTCCATCAAAGCTTTCCGCAACAAGGGAAGTGATAGGCCAATTACATTAGCGGGATCACCTTCTATTGCTTTAATGAACGGAGCACTGATTCCATCTAGAGTGAATCCACCAGCAACATTTAACGGTTCACCAGTGGAGACATATTCGTTAATTTCGGAATCAGTCATTTCTGCAAAATGAACTCTCGTTGTCGCAACATCGCTCAATTCAATTTTATTTGTTGTATCAATAATGCAGTGCCCGGTATGAAGCAAGCCTGATTTTCCGCTAAGTTTTCGAGCTCGCTCTTGCGCGACATCTGAGGTAAGTGGTTTACCTAGTGATTTTCCCTCAAATTCAAAGGTCGAATCGCAACCAATTATCAACGCAGGGAAATTAATCTCCTTGCGAACTGTGTGCGCCTTTACTATCGAAAGCGCGATGACTAGTTCTCTGGGCGATAAATCTTGATATCTAGAATCTTCTTCATCAATTCCGCTAACTCTTATCTCAGGATTCAACCCGGCGCTTCGCAATAATCTCTCTCTTGAGGGTGAAGCTGAGGCCAGGACGATTCGTGGAAGCATTTGCTAGCGATTCTATCTGGGGTATCTTCATTACATGCCAGAGTCGATTAACTGCCAATCACACCTGGTAAATCTCCTACCTGGGGTAGCGGAAAGCCTTGGATTAGATATCGAAATATCCAAAGTTGAGAGGCGAACCCTTGAGGTCAACTTCGTCTCCATTTCCGGTGCAATTTCT
>VGAE01000010.1 GCA_016870975.1 Actinomycetota bacterium | reverse complement strand
GAAGAGGAGTTACGTCTAATCATCACTCCAATGGCAAGAACTGGCGCAGAACCTATTGGTTCTATGGGAACTGATACTCCGGTTGCAGTTCTCTCCGAAAAGCCAAGACTGCTCTTTGACTACTTCAGCCAAATTTTTGCGCAAGTTACTAATCCACCTCTGGATGCAATTCGAGAAGAGTTAGTCACTTCGCTCGGTGTTTCAATCGGACCAGAACACAATCTTCTTGATCCCGGCCCAGAATCCTGCCGTCAAATCACTCTTGATTTTCCCGTTATTGATAATGATCAGTTAGCAAAAATTATTCATATAAATGCGGATGGAAATCATCCGGGTTTAACTGCCTACAAAGTTAAGGGACTATTCCCCATCGCTGAAGGGGGCGAGGGGTTAAAGAGCCGAATCGAAGAGATTAGACGTGAAGTTTCGCAAGCCATCAAGGATGGGGCGCACATAATTGTTCTATCTGATCGCGATGGTGATGCAGAAAATGCGCCGATTCCGTCATTGTTATTGACCGCCGCAGTTCATCACCATCTAATTCGCGAGAAGACGCGAACTCAGGTTGGCTTAGTTGTCGAGTCTGGAGAAGTAAGAGAAGTTCACCACGTTGCGCTATTGGTTGGTTATGGAGCAGCTGCGGTAAATCCTTATCTTGCGATGGAGAGCGCTGAAGATCTCGCACTCCAAAGTGTAATCACCGATGTAACGCCTGAAACTGCGGTTTATAACTTAATCAAATCCCTCGGCAAGGGAGTTTTGAAAGTGATGTCCAAGATGGGTATTTCAACAATTGCTTCTTACACGGGCGCTCAAACTTTTGAGGCACTTGGTTTATCGCAAGAACTTATTGATGAATATTTCGCAGGAACAACCTCTAGGTTAGGTGGAGTCGGAATTGATGTAATTGCCGAAGAAACTATCAAGCGCCACCACATTGCCTATCCACCTGGCGGCGAAATTCCAAATACGATGCGCCTGCAAATTGGCGGCGAATATCAATGGCGTCGCGATGGCGAGCCACATCTATTCGATCCAGAAACGGTATTCGCTCTACAACATGCCACGAGAGCTAAGCGCTACGACATTTTTCGCCGCTACACCTCGCGCGTAGATGAGCAGGCTAAATCTCTAATGACCTTGAGAGGTCTATTTACCTTTAAAGAGGGCTCGCGTAAGCCCATCCCAATTGATGAGGTTGAACCGATTAGCTCCATCGTAAAGCGATTCTCTACGGGTGCCATGTCTTATGGATCAATCTCACAAGAAGCGCACGAAACTCTAGCGATTGCGATGAATCGCCTCGGTGGTAAATCAAATACTGGAGAAGGTGGAGAAGATCCTGAGCGCTACATAAAGATGTCTAACGGAGATTCCAAACGCTCCGCTATAAAGCAGGTCGCTTCAGCGCGATTCGGAGTAACTAGCGAATACCTAGTAAATGCTGATGATCTTCAGATAAAGATGGCACAGGGCGCGAAGCCTGGAGAAGGCGGACAGTTACCAGGTAACAAGGTTTATCCGTGGATTGCCAAAACCCGACATTCAACTCCTGGCGTTGGATTGATTTCACCTCCACCGCATCACGATATTTATTCCATTGAAGATTTAGCCCAGTTGATTCACGATTTAAAGAATTCAAATCGTGATGCCAGAATTCACGTGAAATTAGTAGCTCAGGTCGGTGTCGGAACGGTTGCTGCCGGAGTAAGCAAGGCCCATGCAGATGTGGTTTTGATTTCTGGACATGATGGGGGAACTGGAGCATCACCTTTGACCTCGCTAAAGCATGCTGGTGCACCCTGGGAATTGGGATTGGCTGAAACTCAACAGACTTTAATTCTAAATGGATTACGTGATCGAATCGTTGTTCAAACCGATGGACAGATGAAGACTGGTAGAGATGTGATTATCGCAGCGCTACTTGGTGCTGAAGAATATGGCTTTGCCACGGCACCGCTAGTCGTATCAGGTTGCGTGATGATGCGGGTCTGTCACCTCGATACCTGTCCCGTTGGAGTTGCAACGCAGAATCCCGAATTGCGAAAGCGATTTACTGGAAAACCGGAATTTGTTGAAACTTTCTTTGAATATATTGCGGAAGAAGTCCGTGAATGGCTTGCCAAGTTAGGTTTCCGCTCGCTAGATGAAGCTATTGGTCAGGTCGAGTTACTTGATACCAAGAAAGCGATTGATCACTGGAAAGCTTCTGGACTTGATCTCTCTCCAATACTGGAATTTCCGAGCCAGAGTAAATTCCCGGCTCGTAAACGTGAAATATCGCAAGATCATGGTCTAGCTGGCGCTTTGGATTTCAAACTTCTGGAATTAGCGAAACCCTCTCTAGAGTCCAGTAAACACACGACAATTTCAATGCCAATTACAAATAGAAATCGAACTGTCGGAACGATTCTCGGATCTGAAATCACTAAGCGTTATGGTGGCGCGGGACTGCCTGAAGACACAATCGATGTAACGCTTCACGGTTCAGCTGGCCAGTCCTTGGGTGCATTTATTCCTCGTGGCTTGACGATTCGCTTGTATGGAGATGTCAATGATCATCTTGGAAAAGGTATTTCTGGCGGTAGATTAATTGTGCGACCTGATGAAAAAGCCAAATTAGATTCCGAAAAGAATATAATCGCTGGAAATGTAGTTGGTTACGGCGCAACCAGTGGTGAGATATTTGTCCGAGGAGTAGTAGGCGAGCGCTTCTGTGTAAGAAATTCGGGTGCAACTGCAGTCGTAGAAGGCACGGGTGATCATGGTTGCGAATACATGACTGGTGGAACGGTCGTAGTTCTAGGAAAGACTGGTCGGAATTTTGCAGCTGGAATGTCTGGCGGTGTGGCTTATCTATTAGATCTAGATGCGCGCCTGATCAATACTGAATTGGTTGACTTGCAACCTGTTCCCGCCGAAGATAGTGATCGGCTCTTTGCCATTGTTTCAAAATTCTTTGCTGAAACTGGCTCAAAAATTGCAGATTCTCTGATGAAAGATTGGCAGAAATCACTCACTCGCTTTACTCGGTTAATGCCTCGAGATTACGCGCGAATCTTAAAGGTAATTTCAAACGCCGAAAGTTCAGGTAAGTCAGTTGATTCCGCAATTATTGAGGTGCTTAATGGCTGATTCCAAAGGTTTCCTTCGCTTCAATCGTGAAACTCCGAAACGCCGCCCGGTAGATGTACGTATTAGAGATTGGAAGGAAGTTTACGAAGAGCAAGAATTTGGTGCGCTACGAAATCAAGCCGGACGATGTATGGATTGCGGAATTCCTTTCTGTCACCAGGGCTGTCCGCTAGGAAATCTCATCCCAGAGTGGAATGACCTGATTTGGCGAAATGAAAAGTTTGAAGCGATTAATCGTTTACATACCACCAATAATTTTCCAGAATTTACGGGGAGACTCTGCCCGGCACCTTGTGAGACTGCCTGTGTACTTGGTATCAACCAGGAACCGGTAACCATAAAACAGATTGAATTGCGGACAATTGAAGAGGCATTTCAATCAGGCACCGTTCGCCCACTTCCTCCAGATCGAATAACAGGAAAGACCGTTGCGGTAATTGGATCTGGTCCAGCCGGCTTGGCAGCTGCGCAACAACTCACAAGAGCTGGGCATACCGTTGTTGTCTATGAGAGAGCCGACAAAATTGGGGGCTTACTAAGGTACGGGATACCTGAATTTAAAATGGAGAAATCCATATTGGATCGTCGCCTCAATCAAATGAAGCAAGAGGGAACCCAGTTCCGCGCTGGCGTAAATGTCGGAGTTGATTTAACAGCAACAGATTTGAAAACTCGATATGACGCAGTTGTGCTCGCTGTCGGAGCTACTCAAGCACGCGAACTAAATATCCCAGGCAGAGATGCAAACGGGGTCTACCAATCTATGGAGTATCTACCCTGGGGGAACAAGCAAGCGCTCGGTGAATTAAAAGAAGGACCTAAAATCTCTGCAAAAGGGAAACGAGTAATTATCTTGGGTGGTGGCGACACCGGCGCAGACTGCTTAGGCACAGTAATTCGCCAAGGTGCAGCCGAAATTACCCAGATCGAAATCTTGCCGAGACCTTCTGACGAACGACCTTCTTCTCAACCATGGCCAACTTATCCAGCTGTTTACCGAGTCAGTAGCGCGCACGAAGAAGCAGGAGAGCGCCTCTATGCCATCTCAACGCAAGAATTTATAAAGGATTCCGCGGGAAACTTAATTGGATTGAAAATTGTTGAAACGAAATATGAAAATGGCAAGTTTGAGCCGGTGCCTGGAACTGAACGTGTACTGGATGCCGATATGGTCTTGCTTGCCCTTGGATTTACTGGTCCGGAGCAAAATAAATTAGTAACCGAACTGGAACTAACTCTCGACGAACGTGGCGCTATCAAGCGAGATAAAGATTTTGCAACTAATGTAGAGAATGTCTATGTCTGCGGTGATGCAGGACGTGGCCAGTCACTAATTGTTTGGGCGATAGCTGAAGGCAGGAGCGCTGCGGCGGCAGTAGATCAATTTCTGATGGGTCGAACCCAACTCCCTTCACCAATTGAACCTTCTAGCAAGCCACTTACTGTCTAGGCGACTACCCTTACCGAATGGATATTTCAGCAATGAACATTCTCTATATCTTGGGCGTCTTTACATTTGCTTGGCTATGGGGTTGGTCATTCACTCACTTTATAGGTAAATAAAATGACTGCCACAAGTAGGTTTAAGGTATTTTTGATATCACTCGCCACTCTCTTGATTGCTACTTCATGCTCTAGTAATGCTGAGGAGCCAACGCAAATCGAAGAGAGCTCCGCGTTGGAACTCCAGAATAATTGCGACCAAACATATTTCGAAGAGGGGTCGAGATGGATAAAAGGTCAATTAAATGCATTTAGCGACACCGATCCAAAAATTGCCTATGGTTTTGCTTCCGCCGAATTTCGCGCTTCGATTTCGATCGACCAATTTGCTTCCATAATTGCTAATCAATATTCAATGCTGCTCGACCTTGAAAAATTTGAAGTTTACTCTTGTGACTCAAGTGAAGATTACTTCGTATTCGGTGTAAAAGTGACTGGAAATGACGGCAAGGCTTATTGGATGGAATATCTATTGTCTAGAATTAACGGTGCATGGGGCGTAGATGGAGCAAAATTAGCTCCGGAAGCGCAATCTTGATGGGAGATAACAAGTGGCAAACTGGCCTGACTGGTTACCGATTAAGAACGCACTTAGGGCGAACAAGATTTATGGGGCGCCGCAACTTCAGGATGTTGTCAAATTAAATACAAATGAAAATCCATATCCATTACCTGAATCAGTCGTAACAGAACTTACAAGTGAGATTGCATCAATTGCTACCAGTCTTAACCGATATCCGGATCGAGATGCGGTTAAATTAAGATCGGCTCTAGCGAATTATCTTTCGAGTGAGCATGTAACAACGGAAAACGTCTGGACAGCAAACGGAAGCAACGAAATTCTGCAACAAGTTTTCCTAGCCTACGCGAGTTCGAGTTGTATTGGCTTATCACCGTCATATTCAGTCCATCCTTTAATTGCCCAGATAACTGGATCTGAGTGGGATTCGCTTCCCCTTAAAAAAGATTTCACTATTGACTTAAATGCCCTCCTAAAGAGAATTCAAGAGACTAGCCCTTCTCTCATCTTCATTACCTCGCCTAATAATCCAACCGGCGGAGTTGTTGAATATAATGACCTCAAAAAAATAGCCGAATACATAAAAGGAAGAAGCACACTATTAATTGTCGATGAAGCTTACGCTGAGTTTTCAAGTGAGAAGTCGGCTATTGAATTAATTGAAGATTATCCTCAAGTAGCAGTAGTTAGGACTATGAGTAAAGCCTTCGCATTCGCTGGAGCTAGAGTTGGATATCTAGTAGCAGACTCAAATATCATTTCGGGATTGAAGATTGTAAGACTGCCATATCATCTTAGTGCTGTAACTCAAGCCGCTGCACTGGTTGCGCTAAAAAACGTGAAGTTAATGCAATCTGAAATTCAAATTATTGTTGCTGAGCGGATTCGCTTGCGCGAAGAGATGACAAAGCTTGGTCTTAGAGTCATGGAAAGTGGCGCAAATTTCCTTTTCTTCACCGGATTTCAGCCTAAGAGCCAAGAACTTTGGCAATCGATATTGGATAGAGGTATTTTGATTAGAGATGTGGGCATCGAAGGATATCTGCGAGTCACAATCGGCACTCCTGATGAGAATGAGCAATTTCTTGACTCCTTAAAAACCTCTCTACGCTAGAATTCAATACCTCGTTTAGGAGAATTATGAGAATAGCGTCAGTAAAGAGAACGACTAAAGAGTCGGACGTCTCCGTTAAGTTAAATCTTGACGGCACTGGAAAGATAGAAATATCAACTGGCGAGCCGTTCTTTGATCATATGTTGAGCCAATTGGGTAAGCACGCAAGTTTCGATCTTGAGATAAATACGACGGGGGATATTGAAGTTGATTCACACCATAGCGTTGAAGATACTTCGCTTGCTTTAGGACAGGCGTTGCGAGAAGCCCTTGGAGATAAGTCAGGCATAAGAAGATTTGGTGATGCCCTTGTTCCATTGGATGAAGTATTGGTTCAAGCAGCGGTAGATCTCTCTGGTCGTCCGTATCTTGTTCATCAAGAGCCAAATATTGTTGAATTGATTGGAACCTTCGACACAACGCTTGGTCGTCATATCTGGGAATCTTTTGTAGCAGAGGCTCGAATCGCTCTAAATATAAGAGTTTTTGAGGGAAGAAATGCGCATCATGTTTATGAAGCTCAATTCAAAGCAGTTGCACGTGCTTTAAAAGAAGCTGTGTCTTTAGATTCTCGAGTAGGTGGGATACCTTCGACTAAAGGTTCTCTTTGATAGCCATTCTTGATTACGGATCTGGAAACCTTCGCTCAGTACAACGTGCTTTTGCAACAGCATCGCGTGAAGTAATAGTCACTTCAGACCCGCAAGTTTGTGAACGTGCCAAGGGACTGGTCATCCCTGGAGTGGGTGCATTTGCTGCGTGCATGAATCAACTTCGAGCTATAAATGGTGGGGAAATTATCGAGAGCCATATTGCTGTTGGGAAAAAGATTCTCGGCATATGTGTAGGAATGCAGATCTTGTTCAATAAAGGTTTTGAAAAGATTACAAGCCAAGGATTAGGCATTCTTAAAGGTAACGTGGAGTTATTGCCCGCGAAGATTCTTCCTCATATAGGTTGGAACCAAGTTGAAACTGGCGAGAATTCAACTCTGTTTAATGGCATTGAAAGAGAGAGATTTTATTTTGTACATAGTTATGGTGTTCTAAACCCAGTCGACGATGCCTTGAATTCGTATACTGATTATGAAGGCAGATTTATAAGCGCAGTTGAGACGAAATTAGTGTCAGCAGTCCAATTTCATCCGGAAAAATCAAGTGCCGCCGGTATGAAATTGATAAGGAATTGGGTTGAAAGTTTATGAGTGGATTCGAAATTCTTCCAGCTATAGATGTCAAAGGTGGCAAGGCAGTTCGCCTGGTACGCGGTGAACTCTCCACAGAGACTCAATATGGCGAGCCGGTTCAAGTTGCTCAAGAATTTGCCGCTGCCGGAGCTCGATGGATACATCTGGTTGATCTAGATGCAGCCTTTGGACAAGGCAGCAATTTCCCTCTTATTAAAAAAGTTATTGAGAGCATCGATGTAAAAATTGAACTGTCGGGCGGCATAAGAAATGAAGACTCATTGATCAAGGCGCTATCAACTGGATGCAATCGCATTAATCTTGGAACCGCAGCGCTAGAAAATCCTGAATGGTCAGAAGATGTAATAGCGCGGTTCGGGGATAAGGTGGCTGTTGGATTAGATGTAAAAGGCCAGAAACTTTCTAGCCGGGGTTGGACAAAAAGCGGAGGCGATCTCTTCGAGACTATCGATAGATTAGATAAGGCTGGCTGCTCTCGTTATGTTGTCACTGATATCTCTAGAGATGGAACACTAATCGGACCCAATCTTGATTTACTTCGACAAATCACTAAATTCACAAGCACTCCAATTATTGCGAGTGGTGGAGTCTCATCAATCCAAGACGTCAAAAGTGTCTCAGCGCTAAGTGAATCAGGTGTTGAGGGTGTCATTATTGGAAAAGCTCTATATGCCGGTGCCTTTACCTTACGTGAGGCATTAGCTCTAGCTCACGGGAGCAAATGAGATGAGCCTTGCAATAAGAATTATTCCTTGCCTTGATGTTGATGCTGGTCGAGTCGTCAAAGGAATTAATTTCATAAATCTTATAGATGCGGGAGATCCGGTTGAAATGGCCAAGAAATATCAATCGGATGGGGCAGACGAATTAACTTTTTTGGATATCTCAGCTTCCTCTGATGGTCGATCAACCACAATCGAAGTTGTAAAGAAATGTGCAGAAGAAATATCTATTCCTTTAACAGTTGGAGGTGGAATTAATAGCGTGGCTCAAGTAGATACGCTTTTGCGCGCAGGCGCCGACAAGATATCAATTAATACGGCCGCAATTTCAAATCCCGATCTAATTAATGAGATAAGTGAGAGATTCGGCAACCAAGTCCTTGTCTTGTCGGTTGATGCACGCAGAACGAATAATGGTGATTTTGAAGTGACCACTCATGGCGGTAAAAAAAGCACTGGCTTAGATATGCGATCTTGGATTGAGGAAATTGAAGATCGAGGTACGGGTGAAATTCTTTTGAATTCGATGGATCGGGATGGCGTCAAATCTGGTTATGACCTTGAAATGATTAAAGTGGCTCGAGAGCATTCAAATTTACCAATCATCGCAAGCGGTGGAGCAGGGTCTTTGAATCATTTTCCAGATGCGCTTTCAGCCGGCGCTAATGCCCTGCTAGCTGCATCTATTTTTCATTTCGGAGAAATTCGCATCAAACAAGTAAAGGAAGAGTTAGTTAGAAGTGGTTTTCCGGTTCGCCTGGAAAATACTAACTAATTGATGAGAGAATATTGACATGATTCCAGCATCTCTAATTCAACGATTTAAGGACGGAGAATTAATCAGCGTCGTAGTCCAGGATAGTTCAACTAAGCAAGTTCTGATGGTCGCTTGGGCAAATCAAGAAGCGCTTGAGAAATCTATTGAGTCTAGAAATGCCACTTTTTGGAGTAGAAGTAGAAATAAGCTTTGGATGAAAGGTGAAGAGTCTGGCAACCTCCAACGCATTATTGAGATAAAGCTTGATTGTGATGGTGATTCGCTTCTTTATTTGGTTGACCCCGCCGGACCAGCTTGTCATAACGGGACCATTACCTGTTTCGAAGAAACAATTCTCTGACTCACAGAATTATTTCTTGCGGTAAACTTGACTATGAAATCATTCGACCAGTTATGGGCACAACTCGCTAAGACTATAGAAGAACGCCCTAGTGGCTCACGGACCGTTGCCGAATTAGATTCGGGAGTGCACGAAATTGGTAAGAAGATTATCGAAGAGGCGGGCGAAGTCTGGCTAGCAGCCGAACATGAATCCAAAGAAGAGTTGGCCAAAGAAATCTCACAGCTGCTCTACCATCTACAAGTTCTGATGCTTTCTCGAGGGCTTTCGCTAGATGATGTTTATAAGGAGTTGTAGATGAGATTGAAAATTGCGCTTCCAAATAAGGGAAGCCTCGCTGAAGCTGCTGCTCAAATTCTAAGAGAATCTGGATACCGACAGCGAAGTGATGATCGAGACCTCTCATTAATCGATAATGAAAACGATGTTGAGTTTTATTATTTGCGACCACGCGATATCGCTGTTTATGTTGGAAACGGTGAATTAAATCTTGGTATTACTGGTCGTGATTTGCTCCTTGACAGCGGAGCGCAAGCGCGCGTAATTCTCGACTTAGACTTTGGAAAATCTACCTTTAGATTTGCCGGTCCTCAAGGTAAGAATTATCAACTTAAAGATGTTTCAAATAAGAGGATAGCGACTGCGTACCCACGCTTACTTAAGAATTATTTAGATGATAAGAAGATTAATGCCACGATCGTTGAACTTGATGGCGCTGTCGAGAGCGCAATCGCTCTTGGGGTCGCCGACTTGATAGCGGATGTCGTCTCAACCGGTAGCACGCTACGTGCCGCGAACTTAGAGAGCTTTGGGGACATCATCACAAATTCTGAAGCTGTTCTAATACAAGGCAATAGCAAAGTCGATCAAACTTCTGTTGATACCTTAGCTAGACGCCTCTCGGGAGTTGTCATTGCTCGCCAGTATGTCTTGGTTGACTACGATGTTCTAAAGAAGGATTTAGAGAGGGCTTGCGCAATCACGCCTGGCATTGAATCCCCAACTATTTCGCCTCTTCAAAATTCAGAATGGGTAGCTGTTAGGGCGATGGTAAAGCGCAAAGAAGTGAACTCAGCCATGGACAAACTCTGGCAACTAGGCGCCAAAGGAATTCTGGTCAGCAATATCAATTCTTGCCGCCTCTAATTACGGAGTTTTAAGCAGAACCTTATGTTTTGCTAAAGCTTTTACAGTGCGATCTATATCCTCCATATTGTTATAGAAGTGAGGAGAGATTCGAAGATTTCCATCTCTACAAGAGGTGATGATTTTTTCAGTTTCTAAAGTTGCCACTAAAGCGTTCTCGTCAGTAGATCTAACCGCCAACATAGCAGCATGGGCATGAGCAGGAGTGGCGATGGAACCGCCGATTTCTTCGATTCCGGTTCTCAGGGCATCGTGAAGATGACTTACGTAATCCACGATCTCATCCATTCCAACCGCTAAAAGGTATTCGAGGCCAGCAACAGCTGGGTACAAACTTGGGATTGGAGGAGTTCCGCTCTCAAAACGTCTTGCATCCGAGGCAGGATCGTATTCATGAATCCCCATTTTAAAAATATCTTTAGCTGCAAACCATCCTGTGGAAGTTGGAATTAAGTTCTTTGTGGTTTCTGCTTTCGTATACATATAGCCAACGCCGGGAGCGCCGAGCATATATTTGAGAACTCCACCAACTACAAAGTCAGCGCCAATTCTTGAGAGATCAAGGCTCATTGCGCCAGCACCTTGGTAGGAATCTAGTAGAACTAGGGCGCCTGCCTTATTAGCAGCTTCAATAATTGGAGCGATATCGGTAAGTGCACCATTTCGGAAACAGAGTAAAGTGATGGAGACTAGAAGAGTCTCTTCATTTATTTCTTTTAATATGGCTTCTACGTCAACTGTGTTATCGCTACAGCTCGGCACATGAGTAACTCGGGCGCCGCGACGTTCCTGGGCATGCCAGATCTGGCCTATCGCTGGGAATTCATTATCTGTTGTGACAATGCGATTGCGCTTCATTGAGAAATCTAGCGCGGAAGCGAGTGAGCTAACCGCTGCAGAAGTAGAGGTCGTGATTGCCATTTCTCCGGGGGTTACATTAAATAACTTTGCAAGGAGACCTCGAACTTTCTCTTGCTGACCGGCCCAATCACCCCAGGTAGAACCATGTAATTCAAGTGAATTAAGATAAGTTGTAAAACTCTGGCGGACTGATTTAGCGATGGCTCCCTGTGAGCACGAGTTCAAATATGTAACGTGTTCGAATACCGGAAAATCAACTCGGTATTTCACAGATAAATCGGTTTTAACGTCCAAGGTATGCCTTTCGTAACTCCTCATGACCTGATAGCTCTTGTGCGCTTCCTGTTAATACTACTCGCCCGGTCTGGAGTACGTAGCCTCGATCTGCGATGGCCAGAGCCATATTTGCGTTTTGTTCGACAACCAACATTGAGACGCCACTCTTATGAAGATTTGAGATCATTTCGAAGCTCTGTTCAACGAACTTTGGCGCTAATCCCATCGATGGCTCATCCATGAGAATCAATTTTGGTCTAGACATTAGGGTGCGTCCTACTGCAACCATCTGCTGTTCGCCACCAGATAAAGTTCCCGCTAGTTGACTCTGGCGGTCGCGAAGTTTTGGAAATAGTTCGAAAACTCTCTCTAAATCAGCAGGATCTGCCTCACCGAGCACGTATGCGCCTAATTTTAGATTTTCCAATACCGTCATCGGAGCAAAGAGGCGTCGATTCTCAGGAACAACAGCCATTCCTAGCTTTACTCGACCAGGAGTGCCTACTTTTGTTACATCTTCGCCAGCAAAAGTAATGGTTCCAGCTTTTGGTTTTACAATCCCGAGAATTGTTTTAAGAGTGGTTGATTTACCGCAAGCATTTCCGCCTAGAAGACATACCAGTTCGCCTACGCCAACTTCTAGATTCACCTTCTGGAGAATGTGAATAGAGCCGTAGAAGGTATCCACATTCTCCATCTTTAATAATGATTTACTCATTTGGTCGCGGTACTCCCTTTACCTAGGTAAGCCTCTACGACATCAGGGTGCGTCGCAACATGATCGAAGTCTCCCTCAGCAATCTTTACTCCATAATCTAAAGCAACAACTCGATCGCTAACGCCCTCGACAACGTGCATATCGTGCTCAATAATTAGAACCGTGAGGCCTCTCTCGGCTCTTAGACTTCCCACAATTTCGGTTATCTCTTGGGTCTCTTTGGGGTTCATACCTGCTGCTGGTTCATCAAGCAGCAGAACCTTTGGATCAGTTGCTAGCGCCCTTGCAATCTCAAGACGACGACGATTGGCATAAGAAAGTGAGAATGCTGGTTGATCCCATCTATATCCTGTGAGTCGAGTTCCAAAGAACTTAAGCAATTCTTGAGCTTTCTCTTTAACCTCAGCCTCTTCCTTTCTGCTTCGCTTTAAGCCTAGAGCCGATGAGAACAGACCAGAGCGAGTTCTTCCGAAAGTTGCAGACATAACATTCTCTAGGACCGACATATTTAAAAAGAGTCGTACATTTTGGAAAGTACGGGCAATGCCAGCTCGATTTATTGCAGCAGGGGAGAGACCCAACATTTCTTCAGTGCCCAATTTAACGCTGCCGCTAGTTGGTTTGTATAAGCCGCTTATCACATTAAACAGCGTTGTTTTTCCAGCACCATTAGGACCAATTACGCTAACAATTTCCTTTTCCTTCAACTCGATGGTGAGATCATTAAGCGTCTTTAGCGCACCAAACTCCATCGAAATATTAGATAGTTTTAACATCAGAGGATTTCCACTCTAGTCTGTCCAAAAAGTCCTTGTGGGCGCAGAATCATGAGTACAACCAACATGGCTCCGATTATTAGTTGGCGCGTGGTGCTGACGTCAGCAATAAGCCTTACCTCCCAGAGGAAAATCGCCGTAAAACCAATGAAGGGCAGTAGCACTTGCTTCCAGATTGGCTTAGCAATAGAGAAGAATGCAATCAACGTGAGAAGAAGAATGAAAGCAAAATTGCCCCAGAGGATTCTATTTTCGGGAACGAAAAGCCAATTTTTAAGAAGGTCACCGGTAAGTCCAACCATCCAATCTTCGGCATTTGCCTGGGTAACACCTATAGCTTTCATTGCTAACTGGAAAGCAAAACCAATAAGGATTATTAAAGCAACGTATATCAAGAATCGATTGAATTTCTTGCTTATGACAAAGAAAGTAAGCGTCAGAGCAACAAAAAACAGAATCGCACCATAATTTGGAACGCGTAATAATTCCGGAAGGATTGTCATAATGGTCGCTCCGATTAGAGCTCCAGCCAGGCTTCCGCTACCACCAAGAATTACGGCTGCATAGATCATGATCATTAGCGGTAAATCGAACCCGTTAATGAAAACCGAGGTCTGCATTCCCGCAAAAATCGTTCCAGCAAAACCAGCAATAGTTGCTCCGGCAACAAATGCGATTGTCTTTACTCGATTGACGCTAACTCCCATAACTTCTGAAACTAGAGCGTCCTCTCGAACGGTACGCCAGGCGCGACCGATACGAGTTGCGCTAACTCGATGAATCGCAATCGTCAGAATGAGGACACTTACCATAAGCAACCAGTAATAATCCTTAATGTCATCAAATATGAATCCAAAGAAGTTAAAGGTATCTAATCCAGGAATACCATTTGAGCCCGCAGTGATATCGACATAATCATCAGCCCACGGAAACGTAATGTTATCTGAGGCCAAAACTAATTGGACAAATACTTGACCAAAAAAGAGCGTGACAATCGCCAAATAATCACCAAAAAGTCTCCGTGATGGGAGTGATATTAGGTAACCAAGTATCGCGGTTAAAATCGTTATAAATGGAACGGTTATATAAGTCGGCCAATGCTGGCCCAGTTGTTCTGAGGAAAGCAGCGCATATCCATACGCTCCAAAACCATAAAAGGCTACATAGCCAAGATCGAGAATTCCGGCATAGCCAACAACAATATTTAATCCGTAAGAGAGCATTAGGAATAGAGCAAGGTTTACACCTACTCGGAGTAAGTACTGGTTATCCGAAAACGCCCCAAAAACAAAGGCGATCACAAAGAAAGAACCCCATTTAGCCCAGAGTGGAATTCGAGCAAATAATTTATTGAGGGGTGATTGGCTCGCTAAACGTTCTTCATGCTGAGCAACCCACTCATCAGTTCCAATTCTGAGATTGCTCACACCTTCACCATCATCGGTCGGCCTAAAATTCCGTTAGGTCTAAAGAGCATGAAAGTAATTAACAGAATAAATGTAATGGTGTCTGCGAAATTGGTCGAAAGATAGCCCTGCGCCAAACTCTCAATTACTCCGAGGAGTAAGCCACCAAGCATGGCGCCAGGAACCGAGCCAATTCCTCCGATCACTGCGGCAGTAAATCCTTTTAGTCCGGGGATCAATCCCATTCCACTTGAAACACCCCTCATCAGTAATCCATTCATTACACCGGCGGCTCCAGCAAGAGCAGCGCCGACAAAAAATGTCCAACGTATAACTCTATCTACATCGATTCCCATCATGACCGCCGCATCTTTATCGTAGGCAATTGCGCGCATGGCCCGCCCAACCTGAGTTCCATTTACCCATTTAGTTAAAAGAATCATTAAAACAGCAGATAGAACTAGGACGCCGAGACGTACCGAGTCAATTGTTATCTCACCAATTGAAAAACCTAAGGTTGAAGGTATGTAAGAAGAAGTATCGTAAGTTCTAATACTTGGCGAGAAAATCAACAGCGCACCATTCTGAAGCAAAATTGAGATGCCTAGGGCGCTAATGAGCGGAGCAATCCGAGTGGAATTTCGTAAGGGCCGATATGCAAACCGCTCAATAACTATTCCTAATAATCCGGTACCCATCATGGCGATTAAGAACATAACTAAGAGCATCAGTGCTATGGGAACTGTTGGAGCAAGTGGGCCGCCTAGCCAGGTCATTGCAAAGAATCCTAGGAATGCGCCGATCATGTACACATCACCATGTGCAAAATTAAGAATTTGTAAAACGCCGTAAACCAACGTATAGCCCAGAGCAATCAGCGCATAAACGCCACCGAGCGTTAACCCGTTGATTAATTGTTGACCGAGGTAATCCATCCACTTTCTTCCGCTAAAAGAACTAGGAGGCGGCAATTTAACACTGCCGCCTCCTAGTTCACTACTTATTCAATTAGCGATTAGCCAATTGACTTGCGTGAGCCGTCCATCTGTGTCTGGAAGATATAGAAACGTCCACCCTTCACATCGCCAGTGGCGGTGAATTCAAGTGAGCCGCCCAAGATGGTTTTCTTAATCTTGGTCTTCTTTATTTCAGCTAGAACGGTTGCGCGATCACCAATCTTTCCAGCAGCACATGCGCGAACTGCAGCTTCAGCAATTACTTGAGCTGCTACATAAGCTGGTGGTCCGAATGTGGTGATGCTGGTCGCGCCAGTCTTTGCTTTGTAAGCAGCGACGGCTGAAGCAGCAACCTGTAAGCCGCTAACATCAGGTGCGAATCCTGACACATAAGTTCCGGGAGTCTTAAAGGTTGGTTGATCGGATCCGTCGGAGCCGAATACAACAGCCTTCTTCTTCTGCTTAATTAATTCCTGTGCAACTTGTTGTGACTTAGCAGCATCTTGGAAAGTTACGAATACAAAGTCAGCGGTCTTAGAAATACGAGTTACAACAGCAGCGTAATCTGCATTCTTTTCGTTTACCGCGAAATTAGTTGCCTTGACTCCGAGTTTCTTCATTTCAGCCAAGAATTCTTGAGCGAGGCCAGTTCCGTAAGCTGTCTTCTCTTCGATGACGGCTACTTCTTTAGCTTTTAGCTTCTGAACCATATAGCGAGCGTTACCAGGACCTTGTAATCCATCATTTGGAATTGGACGGAAGAAAGATGGATAAGTTCCTGCTGTTAGGTTGGTGCGAGTTGCAGATGGGCTTACGACAGCAATGTCATTTGCGCCGAAAAGTCCACCGACAGCTAGAACTTCCTGACTACCTGCAGGTCCGACAACACCGATTACACCCTTATTTGCAACGACGTTTGGTGCCTGTGTGGCTGCTTGAGCCGCATCAAGTTGAGTGTCGTACTCTTTAAAATCAATTTTTGAACCATTCTTGGCATTGACATCAGCAATTGCAACTTGTGCAAAACCTGATTGTTCTTTACCAATGAATGCAACTCCACCGGTTAGTGGCGCCATGATGGCGATAGTTCCGGTGCAGTCTGCAGCCTTCGCTGGAGTTGCAATCGCAACCAGGCCTGTTAGGGCAAGTGCACTTGAAGCCATGATCGCGCTGAGCTTGGAGAAAAGCTTCACGTAGAAATTCCTTTCGTGTAGGGATTCCCCCGTATCGTGCCTTAAATGAGCCAGAGAAGCAATGTCGTTAAATGAGCGAAGCCTGTGAGCGGGCTAAACCTCGGTATAGCCCGGTGCGGGCGTTCCATCAGGGTAGTAAGCGGCCGCTGGTGAGCCTTGCGGACGGAAGACCCCGAGGACCCATAGATTTTCATCACGATCGTTTATCAGTGAATGCAACATTCGAGGTACAACTGCAAAAGTTGAACCAGGCACTAACTCTTGAGTTTTGCCATAAGTTACTAATCGACCACCACCAGAAATTATCTGACAGATTTCATCATAAAGATGAAAGTGTGCTGGTGCGCCAGATGTTGGTATAAATCCAACAAACATGGTTGCGCTTGCGCACCCTCTCTCGGCATCAAAGAGCACTTCAAACTCGCGATTTCCGGTAGCAGCTCCTTTTGAAGATATTCCTTGTTGCACAGATCGAGTAAATCCAGAAGCGGGAGAAGTTAATCTACGTCCGAAAGGTCCGCTCGCATCTGGAATGTAAACCTCGATTAATCGCAAATTTTCGCCACGTTCATATTGAAAACTCTCACCACTCCTAATCTGCACTGCAGTACCTCTGGAAAGTTCAACAGTTTCACCACCGGTTTCGAGCGCGCCGTTACCTTCCCTGACAAATATGAGGACATCTGATTTATTTGCTGTAATTGAAGGCGCGGTTCCTGTTAGATGTAAGTCAATTGCACTCAATGCTTCTACATAAAAATCAGTTTTTACGATTTCGTAATAGGTAGCATCGCCGCGACGCTTAACTCGATCCTTTGCTAGGGTGTGGGAGGTATAAACAACTCCGGGCTCCAACTCGAGCTCCTTTCGAAAGGTCGGCATATGAAGATACTTCGCAACGCTAGCGCGATTTGGAACGGGCCGGTACCCACAGGTACTGGATCAATGACGCTTGGCCGTTACGGAACCACAATTCCCTTCTCTCTCAAATCACGTACCGAAGAAAATGCAGGTACCAATCCAGAAGAGATGTTAGGTGCAGCTCATGCTGGCTGCTTCTCGATGGCGCTTACCAGTATTTTGGAAGATGCTGGGTTAAATGTTGGGTCGATTGAAACTTCAGCAAGAGTTTCTCTAGAGCAGAAAAGCGATGGCTTTTACATTACCGAGGTCCATTTAGTTGCGCGCGGCAAAAACCAATCTTGCTCCAACGAAGATTTCATTTCGTATGCCGAAAAGGCAAAGAAGACTTGTCCAGTTTCAAAACTCTTCTCGAGTGCCGTTATCACGCTAGATGCAGCACTTGCTTAACGGTTATTTATTCTCTTCGGATAGTGCGTAATTTGTAATCTCGGTTCGGACATCCCAAAATTCTGGAAAGAAAGTCTTATCCCTTAACTTTCCGATAACTTCGACCGGCGTGCCCTGAGTTCCAGAGACATGTAGCCCAATGCTGCGCTCAACAACCTTGAAATGGCGCGCTCTCCAGGTAATAAGTCGCTCATCAATTTCAACGAGCGATTCAGCAAGTCGATAGATCTCATCATGCTTCTCATGATTGACATACATTTGAAGCAGCGTGATCTTTGCTTCATTTAAGATTCTGAAGAATTCGACTCCCAATTTTGGAATTGCTCTGCGGATTGCGTTAAAACCAGGCGAGTCAAAACCTGAGCCATGACCGAGCGCCCGGCGAACTTGTTGATAGTCCCATGGCGACATCTGCTCCAACATGTCCAAGGCAATGGTCGCATTCGTGATGCAGAGTGGAATTCGTGGCATCAAACGAAGTGCTGCCAGGATATCTCCAGACTTAAGTTTGATAACGATTTCATCACATTCCGCGACCGCTAATTTCAACCAAAGCTCGGAGGATTGATGAACGATAGTAAACAACAATTCGTCTCGATGCTTCCAACTATCTGGCTCCGGTTGTAGTTTGAGTAAATCAACCGTTCTTATATAGCGCTCGTAATCGCTATTTCCCTGACCCGTCAGTATTTGATCCGCGCCGTATGACATAGCATCAGAATACTTCAACGCTCTGCGCCCTCCTAGGGCCTGATAAACCTGATTCAGGCGTGAGAGCGCAACCCTTTGATAAGAATCACCTCGGGCAAACATTGACCTGGTCGCGCTCTAGGGCGAGGATAAGTCATCCGCCTAGAGCTCAAAACTCTGCAGCGGTCCGTAAGGAGCGCGCTAAATCGATTTGTGCGTTCAACTAACTCAAAGGAGAGTCGATGAAAGAGACTAAGAGATTCGCAATCAAAATCTCTGCGCTATTGCTTGTACTTGCAGGGCTTACTGGTTGCTCATCTAATAGCAGCGAAGAAGCTACTGATTGCACCGAGCCGGTTTTGATCGGCGCTGCCATGGCCCAGACTGGTTTTATGTCACCGTTTGATGGTCCAGCACTCATTACTGCGCAAATTGCTGTAGATAAGATCAATGCCGAAGGCGGCATAAATGGTTGCCAGGTTGTCCTCGAGGCAGTTGATACTGAAACAAATCCTGATAAGGGACAACAAATTGCAACAGATTTAATTGCCAAGGGTGCGAAGTTGCTGCTAGTTACTTGTGACTATGACATCAATGCGAAGTCATCGCAGGTCGCAAATGACGCAGGCGTACTAGTTGTAGCGCCTTGCGTTGGTTCAACTGCAATGAGTCCAGACAATGGACTTGATCTCGGTTATTCAATGGGATCTGCGGTACCAGGCGAAGCTGCAATTATGGCTGAGTATGCTTTCGAAGCACTCGGCAAGACCGCAACTTTGTTCAAAGATATGTCAATTGCATACACAACTTCACAGTGCGATGCATTCGAATCTCGTTACACAGAACTTGGTGGGACCATTAAGTCTGTTCAACAGTTCTCTCAAACTCAAGCAGGAGCACTTGATAAGCCAGTAACGGCTCAAGTTGCAAACGCTAAGAAGGATGGCGCAGACGTAATTGCACTCTGCTCATATCCTGGTGGTGGCGCACAAGCGCTAGCAGCGATTCGTAACGCTGGTGTACAAACTCCGGTCATTTCCGGATTCGGTATGGATGGCGCTTTCTGGCTTGGAGCAGTTCCAAACCTAAGCAACTTCTACACCGTCACTTACGCATCAGTATTCGGCGATGACCCAAATGAAAAGGTAGTAAACCTGCTTGCTGCTTTCAAAGAGAAGACAGGTCAGGATGCTGCAACAGGTGGTCTAATTACCGGTGCTTCAACAATCGAAGCTTTCAAACTTGCTGCGGAGCGCGCGAAGTCATTTGACGGTGCAGCTCTTTCAGCAGAGTTCAACAAGTTCGATAATGAGGACCTAACAGCAGGTCCTACCTCATTTACACCTGATCTTCACGTAAACGTGAAGCGACCAATGGCTGTCATTACTGTCAATGGTGGCAAGCACCAATTCGTGGAATACCGAGCTGCTGAAAAGCCAGTTCTATAAGGGTAAATAGTCGCAATTAGCGATGAACGGGGCGCCCGCAGAATAGCGGTGCGCCCCGTTCTTTATACTTAATGCAACTCGAGTCTCAATTATTTTAAAGTGAGACTTTCAAGTGGAGAGGGACCAATTAATTGCTCCATCAGGGTTTTAGTGCTCGTGAGATTAGTAAAGCGTTCGGCGCGCTCCAGGTTCTAGATAATGTTTCTATCAACATCAAACCTCGAGAAACTGTTGGACTGCTTGGGCCTAATGGCGCCGGTAAGACCACGCTAATAAATATTGTGGCCGGATACGAAAAACAAGATGGTGGAACAGTCACTACCGATGGCGTTCCACTCGACAACTTATCTCCAGATAAGCGTGCTCGAGCCGGAATTGCTCGCACTTTCCAGTCCGGAAGACTCTTTAACTCTTTGACAGTAGCTGAAAATATCGCGCTAGGGGCTCTCGGAGTCGGCGAATCTCGTAAGGTGGCAGAAGAGCGTGCGAGATCAATTATTGAAATTTTGGGTTTAGGAAAACTCACGAGCCAGCAAGCCGGAAGTCTTAGCCATGGAAATGCGCGTTTGGTTGGTCTTGCTCGTGCGGTCGCTTCACAACCAAAGTATCTAATAATGGATGAGCCCGCAGCTGGTCTTAATGAAAGTGAAGTACCAGGAGTTCTAGAAGCGCTTGCGACAATTAGAAATAATATAGGTTGCGGAATGTTTTTAGTTGATCACAATGTAGGACTCGTTGCTGAAGCATGCGATCGCGTCATTGTTCTGGCGACAGGTGTAATTATTTTTAATGGAACGCCACAAGACGCTCTTACTGATTCAGAAGTAAAGAGTGCCTATCTTGGCGACGCTACATTTGGGAAGGTCAACTAATGGCAATATTAGATGTCCGAGATCTTAAGTCTGGCTACGGAAAGGTTGATGTTCTCTTTGGAATTTCGTTTACATTGGAGGCAGGAGAATCTTTGGGAATTGTTGGACCTAATGGAGCAGGAAAATCAACGCTACTCAAAACCATTGCTGGTGAGATAACTACCAAATCGGGAGAGGTAAATTTGCAAGGAGCCTCAATAACTGGCAATAAGCCAGAAGATATTGTGAGGCTTGGGTTGTCGCTAGTTCCAGAAGGCCGACAAATCTTTAGTGGATTAACTGTTACAGAAAATCTAATGTTGGGATTGACTGGACGGCGTGATAAGTCGTCAGCGAAAGCTGCGGTTGAACAAGTGAAATCACTCTTTCCCGTTCTCAACACCCATGCTGACTACCAAGCGGGAATGCTCTCCGGCGGACAGCAGCAACAGCTTGCGATTGCACGAGCGCTAGTTGCTGATCCGAAAGTTCTCCTACTTGATGAACCTTCGCTTGGTCTCGCACCTACGGTTATCGCAGATGTCTTCTCAAAATTGAGAGAAATTACTGCCTCAGGAACTTCAGTTGTAATCGTGGAACAACGAGCACATCTCGTAACGGCCTTTGCCAATAAGACATTGATTCTGCGCGCTGGAAAAATTCAAGCAAGTCTCACACCTGAATCTGCGAAAGATGAAGAAGGTTTACGTCGAGCTTATTTTGGAGCGAATTCATAATGCAACCATTTCTTGATGCGATATCTCTCGGCGGCACTTATGCGTTAGCCGCCCTTGGTCTGGGGCTCGTCTTTGGCGTGATGCGTCTTGTGAATTTTGCACATGCTGAATTAATCACTATTTCCGCATATGTCATAGTTGTAACTAACGATTTACCTCTAATTGTTTCTTTCGGTATCGCCGCTTTAACTGCAGCACTACTTGCAATACTTACCGAATTGACAATCTATCGCAGGTTACGCGGTACCGGTCCAGCCATTATGCTGATTGCTTCTTTTGGTCTTTCGGTAGGTCTACAAAAATCATTTGAATTAATCTTTGGCGCCTTGCCGAGGTCTGCAGCAGTTGCGCCGTGGATGACTGGGTCATCTGAGATTGCCGGACTGAATATAACTGTCTCAAGTATCGTCACAGTTGGACTAACGGTCGCGATACTTCTGGCAATGGGCTTTCTAGTAGAGCAAACCAATCTTGGATTGCAACTTCGCGCCGCAGCGACGGACTTTAAAACCTCAAGACTTTTAGGGGTTCGCTCTAATCGATTAATAGGTTCCGCATTTGCCATATCTGGAATCTTGGCTGCTTTTGTGGGTTTTATATTGGTAGTTGAAAATCCTCAAGTTGATCCTATGTTTGGTTTGAACATAACTATTTTGGCTCTAGTTGGGATTGTGATTGGTGGAATTTCATCGCTTCGCGGAGCCGCTCTTGGTGGCTTTATTGTTGGTTTTATTCTCAGCATTCTCAATACCTTCCTTGGCAACGCTCGGGTTTATGCCTACTCGTACCTCTTCCTTGCGGTTGTCATTATTCTTTTGGTCAGACCGGGTGGATTGCTTTCTAAAGGAAATGAAATGGAGCGAGTCTGATGAATCAAAAGTTACTGGGACTTACTCGATTTAAATCCGAAGAACTTCTCGGACCCCTCGCAACCGTAATTCTACTTTCTATTGGAGTGGGAGCTATCTCGGCAAGTTTGCAGTTAGCTGTTCAGTTTGCACTCTGCAACATGGTTATGGTTCTAGCCTTACAAATTTTTGTTGGAAATTCTGGAGTTCTCTCCTTTGGTCACGGAGCATTTGCTATGGCAGGAGCTTGGATTTCTGGCATGAGCACCGCCAGTGAAAGAGTCAAAGGAAACGCGCTCGCCCTTCAAGATTTATGGGAACCACTGGTCGGATTCAAATTAAATCTATACGTTTCCATAATTGCCGGAGCTTTGGTCGGCGCCCTGATTGCTGCGATTACCGGAGCCTTCTTGATGCGCTTGAATGGACTCGCAGCCGGAATTGCGACTTTTGCCTTACTTGGTTTTTCGTATAACTTCTTTTTTAACAACATAACGTTTGGTCCAGGTTCGCAAGCGCTTCCGGCAGTTCCAAAATTCTCTGGAATCTATGAGCCGTTAGCTCTAGCACTTCTAGTGATTGTCATAGTTTACTTTTTTAATATTTCTCCAACGGCTCGCAGTCTGCGCTCTAGCCGCGAAGATCTTCTTGCAGCTCCCGCTCTAGGAGTAAGTATTCAAAGAGTTCGCTGGATCGCATTTACTATTTCTGGAGCGTTAGCAGGCATATCGGGAGCAATGTATGTACATGTTGCTGGTACGTGGCAGGTCCAGGACTATTACCTAGTCTTCACTTTTATAACTCTCGCGATGCTTGTGATCGGTGGCTCAGCAAGTCTTTGGGGTGCGGTCGTAGGCACTCTTGTCGTAACAGCGGTTGGCCAAATACTTTTGCTCTGGGAGCAGGGAAAATCAGTGCTCGGAATTCAATTTGATCTTCCCAACGGTGCCCGCTCCTTGATAATTGCTGGAAGTCTTGTAGGAATATTGCTCTGGCGATTTGCGGGATTGACTGGCGGGCGAGAATTCAAAATTCCAAAACTGACAAGTTCAAAATCAAGCAGAGGTTGAGAGCAGAGCTCGCAATTTTGCGCCACTCTCATCGGCGAGAGCTGCCTGTCTCAGCGAAGCAATATGTAAAGCGGCTCCAGAATCTTTCTTGGCTCTAAGTTGATTTACCTCTCGCATTATTGAATTGAAATTATTGAGACCATTTTTATGCGTATCGCCGTATCCTTTTATTACATTAGCCGTTTCTGCAATTTCTACCGCAAGGTTGTAATCCTCATTTGCAGTATCAAAAACCTGGTCTAGCCAGGTATCAATTCTATTTTGCTCTAGTGAAAACCTGAGCGAGCGCCTTCTCAAGGGGCGCAATCTGGAAAGGGTATATAAAAGTAGATAACCATGTAGGGATGTCGTGTGTAACCTAAGTCCATCTCTAGTAACTCTTTCGATGATTCTTGTTGCGTAATTGGATTTTAGAATCGCGCGTCCAATTGGGCCGGGGAGAGTATCTGTTATCTCCTCAACACCAGGATGGAAGAATTCTCGCACTTGAGTGATCTGATTATCATTTGCTCTAGCTTCTTTTCTAACTCGATCAAATCGTCTTCTTCTCGCTTTGAGATCTGCGACGCGGATTGTGTCCTCGTATGTCATCCAGAGTGCGGTATATCGTGCTACCTCAGTGAGCAATTGGTATCTACCGTCGCCGAGTTTCTCATCTCGATCCTTTATGCGCGCCAATCTATCTAAATATTGAGAGGCATATTTAACATCCTGGTATTCAGCGCAACGCTTAATGCCATGAACCAACATAATTCTCACTGGTTCAGGAAATTCAGATTTGATTCTCTCCGCTAATTCACGTAGCGCAGGTCCCACGCCGGAGGCGGGATTGCTAATTAATGCCAACTCTTCCTGCGGTGATAGGCCAGTTGGTTTCGACTCTTCTGGTCGCTTGCCAATTTCGATTGCAACTGGAGTTGATTTAGTTTTCTTTGGTGCTTTAGCCATTTCGAAGGATCGCTCAAATGCTTTAAGTGAATTAGCAACTCCAACGCCGCTTCGCTCCACCGCTGCGATGAAATCTTCTTTTGACCAAGGTAGCGCTTGGGAACTAGCCAGCGCACCAAATAAAGAGGCCGAGATGACAGTTCCAGACTCCTCAGCTACTTTGGCAAAATCGTCACCGATAAATCTCTTACTCGCCGCTTCACAAGATTCCAATATTTCCTCTGAAGATATTCGACCGTCGCCCATTGCCGTCTTTTCTTGCATGGAATACATACGGTTTGTCGAAGTAATTAAAGTTGTTACATCAGGCGTTACGAGACCTCTAAAAACTGCTCGACCTGCCTCCATCAATTCTGAGGCTAGGACTATGTCGACTTCACCTGGAGTGGGCATGGTTGAAAGAATTGGCTCTCGACCCGATACATCATTTTCCATAAATTCCAAGTAATAAATGGTTGAACCAGTTCGCTGAGCAACGCCTGGAACCGAAGTGGCTTGAGCCCAGTAACCCCTCTTTTCAGCCAAGTCGACTGCCCAATCAGCAAGAACTCCGCCGCCTTCTCCACCCATCGCGACGATTGCCATTGTTATCGGTCGCGAATTCTTAGGCATAAGCCTCAATCTTTGCTAATCGCTTATCAATTCCGTTCTGAAGAATTGAAATAACTGACTTTCTAATACTTAGTTTAAACTTATCCCAGATACCTGGATTTGAAATCACTTCAGTTTTATAAAAGGAGGGACAGAGAACTGCGGCGTGAGCAGCTTCACCGCAGAGTCCACAACCTACGCAACTTGAAAGAATTGTGGCGATGGGGTCTTTCCTCATCGGATCTGGGTTATCAGTAATAGTCAAAGATGGGCAACCATTAATACGAATACATGAATGATCTCCGGTGCATGTTTCAGGATCAATACCGAAACGCTCCTTAACGACGCGCTTACCTTCCTTTATTCGTTTAGCCATAGCTGGTTTTTCACGGCGCATGCGATTTAGGGTGCACTCACTTTGCGCCACTATCACCTTTGGCTCATCATCCTTTTTCTTAAGAGCGTCAATAAACAAATCACGTAATTCGCTTACCTTGTAGGTATTTGTGACCGTCTTTGCCCATTTAACTCCAACACCGCGAACGGCACGCTCAATTGGATGTTTTGTGGAACGGATTTCATTTTCAGCTTTCGACGAGAGCAGATCCTGACCGCCGGTGGCAGCCGAATATGCGTTATCGACAACTACTGTAAGCGTTCCATTCTTATTGAAAACATCATTTCCAATGCCTGAGGTAAGGCCGTTATGCCAGAACCCACCATCTCCCATAAAGGCAATGGTTGCGCGATCAGTATCTTTTGATTGCAGAGCTGAAGCTCCAGCAGAACCAAGGCCATATCCCATGGTTGTCGCTCCAATATTAAATGGCGGCAAAATCGAGAAGAGGTGGCATCCAATATCTGCTGAGACATGGTGTTTACCAGTCTCGCGCTCTGCAAGTTTAAGCGCGGTGAAGATAGGTCGCTCTGGACATCCGGTACAGAATGAAGGTGGACGGCCGTGGATATTTTCCGCTTTGATGCGAGGGGCTGCTGGTTTAACAACCGAGGGGAGAGCCTCTTCGTTTGAAATCAAATTAGGGCGGTATTTCGCAATGAACTCAAGCAATCCCTTTGTAACCACTGCCGGTGTGTATTCGCCTGCGACCGGGAGGAAATCTTTTCCGTGTAGCTTGGTTGAGACATCAGCGCGTCTTAAAACCGCATGAAGATTCTGTTCGATGTAGTCGGGTTGGCCTTCTTCTACGAGAATAAATGCCTTCTTATTGGCGGCGAATTGGACGATCTCATCATCAACAACGGGATAAGTCACATTCATTACATAAAGCGGAATCTTGGTATTTCCGTAAACATCGGAGAGGCCTAGTAGCTGTAGCGCTCTAATTACGATGTTGTAGAGACCGCCTTGGACTGCGATTCCAATATCTTCCGTACCGTCGTTGAGAAATTCGTTTAATTTATTGTCTTTAATAAATTTAACTGCAGCCGGCCAGCGTTTCTGAATCTTCTCTTGTTCATGAGCGAATGAAGCTGGCGGCAAAACTACTCGAGCTGGATCTTGCTTCGGATTTTCGATTGCATCCTTCAACTTGAAAGCTGGTGTGATATTTTCTTTCGCAATAAATTTTCCATGCATATGGCAGGATCGAAGGCGCAATTCCAACATAACTGGAGTGTTACTTATTTCAGAGAGTTGAAAACCTTTTTCTACCGAATCGACAATAGCAGTTAGGTTTGGCCTAGGGTCCATCAACCATATTTGAGATTTCATAGCAAATGCATGGGAACGCTCTTGCATGATTGAGGAACCTTCGCCGTAATCTTCGCCAACAATTATGAGAGCGCCACCGGTTACGCCACCAGAAGCTAAATTTGCTAAGGCATCAGATGCAACGTTTGTACCCACCGTTGATTTAAAGGTAATCGCGCCACGCAGTGGATAATGAACTGAGGCAGCTAAAGAGGCGGCAGCAGTTGCTTCAGAGGCGCTATTTTCAAAGTGAACACCCAATTCATCCAAGATTTCTTTTGCGTCACCAAGAACATCCATTAAGTGTGAAATAGGTGCGCCTTGGTAACCACCGACATAAGAAACTCCTGATTGAAGCAGCGCTTTAGTTACAGCCAGAATGCCTTCGCCAGCAAACTCTTCACCAGCGCCGGTGCGCAATTTCTTAACTTCTTCTAGGAATGACCGTTCTGCCATTTTACTCCCCTTATGCGGCTAACTAACCTGGCTGGGCATCTGCCTAGCCTGGACATGGGGAAGTCTCGCTAATGGTGTGCGCCATGTCTAGTGGAAACCCCCTTGTGGAGATATCGAATTGGTGACATCTTGTACTCTCGATTGGGTCTCCGGAAGGCCCCGATTAAGGAGATATTGATGGCTGATTTATCCGCTCTCGCCAAGGAGATCGTTGCCGGCTCAGTTAAGGTCGTTGACCTAACTGCGCCACTAGATGAGAACACTCCAATTTTGATGTTGCCAGAACCAATGGGCCAGACAGCCCGGTTTAAGTTAGAAGAGATCTCTAGCTATGACGATCGAGGTCCAGCTTGGTACTGGAACAACTTCCACACCGGTGAGCACACAGGCACCCACTTTGATGCACCAATTCACTGGGTTACTGGAAAGAATCTCGATGATGTTTCACAGGTTCCTGCGCAACGACTCATCGGACCGGTTTGTGTTTTGGACTTCACCAAAGAGGTAGAAGCCAATCCAGACTTTCTGCTTGATGTTCCACACATCAAAGCTTGGGAAGAGAAAAACGGAGCAATTCCTAAAAATGCTTGGATCATGTTCCGAACTGGTTGGTCAAAATTTGGTGAAGATGCTGCGAAGTATGCGAATGCTGATGCCAATGGCCCGCATACCCCAGGTCTCTCCGTGGCTGCTGCAGAATATTTTGCAACTAAGACGGAGATTCTCGGAATGGGCGTTGAAACAGTTGGAACTGATGCTGGCGCCGCCTTTGGATTCTCAACTCCGTTTCCATGCCATTCGCTCTTCCTTGGCAATAACAAGTACGGCCTAACGCAACTCCGCAACTTAGATAAGTTGCCGACGACCGGAGCCATTGTTATTGCTGCACCATTGAAGATTGTTAAAGGCTCGGGCAGTCCATGTCGAGTTTTGGCTTTGGTTGCTAATTAATAATTGATAAATACCCCGTCTAAGAAATTAGGTGGGGTATTTTTATTTTCTAAATAGAACGCGCTCGATGAAAGAGCGCTTCGTTAATCTCTTAGCGACCATAAATCCGCTGCCGCCACCTAGGCCAGGTCCTGGGTGAGTAGAAGCACCGATATGCCAGAGACCCTTTAAAAATGTCTTATGTCCTGAAGCTGCGGCGAGAGGTCTCCATGGCGCATATTGATCTACTCGGCAATCACCTGCGTAAGGATCACCACCAACGAGATTTTTGTTCATTGCCTCTATCTCATTTGGCCCTAGTACTAATCGCGCTTTTGTTATCGAAGCCAGATTTGGAATTCGCTCCGAAAGTTGGGATATCACGCGATCGGCGTAGGCATTTAATCTCTCAGAATTCCAGCTTCCATCTCCTGAACTGATTTCACTAGCTAGGTCGCCCTTTATGACCCTCGGGTTCTCTTGAAGTTGAATCCAAAGAATAGATGCACCGGCAGGTGCACGAGATGGGTCAACTGCGCATGGTTGGCCAACAACGATGGTTGGACGCTTCGGCAGAAAACCTCGGTTTGCAGCATTAACTGACTCTGAAAGTGAATTCATATCATCTAGAACATGCACAATCGCAACATCGCCAAGCCTAGAATCATCTTTCCATTCCGGTTTTCCGCTAAGCGCTAGATGAATTTGTATCGCGGCTCTACCGTATCTAAAACTCGCCACCGAACTAGATACCTCTTTAGGCTTTTCAAGCTTAGCGAGTAGTTGGCCGTATAAAGATGTTGGCGTAGTTGATGCGATGATATTTACACTTTCAAATCTTCTGCCATCGCTAAGCACAACTCCGGCAACTTCGTCTTTCGAATCATTTACCAGGATCTCGACTACATCAGCGCTAGTCTCAAGCGTTCCGCCGTTATCGGTAATTATTTGAGAGAGAGCTTCAACAAGGTGAATTCCGCCGCCAAGCGGAACTGGCATTCCTCCAAAAGCAATTGCTGCGCTGATAACTTTGGTAATAAATGCACTCGCTGCATCATCTGGACCAAGACCATTATGTAGCGCCCATGGAGCAAGAAGCGCTCGCGTAACTTCTGATTTAAATTCTCGCTCTAACCATGAAATTGCCGGTTCCAATAATTCTGAACCTGCCGCTAATACTCCGCGACGCCCTAATCTCTTTTGGGCATTACGAGCAAGCTTGAGAGAACTTGGGCGCCAGAAGTCTGTGCCGAGCAGACCGAAAGCAAGATCAATTTTATTTCCAAACTCAGCCATGAAGCTTGACCAGTTATCACCATCGCCGAGGCGTGACATTTCAGCGCCAAGTTGGTTTGGATCGGTAAAGAGAACTGCGCTTCCAGCTTTACAAACAACCCCAGTCGGCATCGGAGTGTTCTTATAACTGAGACCTCGCTTTTCCAACTCTTCTTTTAATTCGGCGTATGCAGGTCCGCCGACAAAAAGTGGATGCCAACTTGAGAGAAGCTCATGGACGTAACCAGGAAGAGTCGCCGACTCAGTTCTTATTGCCCCACCAAGGTATTTATTTCTTTCGAGAACTTTTACCTTAACCCCAGCGCGCGCAAGAATTGCGCCTGCTACTAGGGAATTGATTCCACTTCCAACAATGATTGTCTCTTTAGCCATAAGGCCTATCTAAGCGGGATTTCACATGGCAAGATAGAGGTCATGAGCGATTTTGACACAATAATTATTGGCGGTGGCGTTAACGGCATGGGTGCAGCAGCACTTTTGGCAAAGCGCGGCAAGCGAGTTCTCTTGCTTGAATCGAATGAAAAATGTGGCGGCGCCATACGAACTGAAGAAGTTACCTTGCCTGGTTTTCGCCATGATTTATTCGCCACAAATCTCTCTCTATTTGCCGGTGGGCCAATAATGGCTGAGCTAAAAGATGATTTAATTAAAAATGGTTTGGAATTTGTTCCTTCAAATAAACCTTTCTGCTCGGTCTTTCCGGACGGAAAAGCTCTAGGTGTGATTCAAGATTTCGCTGCAACTGAAGCGAATTTAAAGCGAATTGCACCAGAAGATATCCAGTCGTGGAAGGCCTTATCAGAGAACTTGGGTCGACTAGCCCCTCATATTCTTCCAATTCTTGGAAATGAATTACCTTCATTTAAAGTTGCTAAAGCCCTTCTGAAATCTTGGCGGACTCTTGGAACTACAGAATTCCTATCTTTGATCCGCCTTTTACTTCAATCAACTCGAGCTTTCACCGCAGAAAATTTCAAGGCACGTGAAACAAGAGCGCTAGCGGCCAGTTGGGGAATGCATCTCGATTACGGTCCTGATATTGCAGGCGGCGCTTTATTTGCTTTCCTAGAATCAATCGGCGGCCAGATGTTTGGCATGGTACTTGGCAAAAGTGGTGCAGATGTGATTCCAAACGCACTCTCTAAAGTCATACAACAGTATGGTGGTCAGATTAGAACTTCTACGAGAGTTAGTTCAATAACTTCTGAAAATTCTCAGGCAACTGGAGTAAAACTGGAGAACGGAGAAGTGATTTCAGCCAAGGATGTAATTGCCAATCTCAACCCAGCTTTGATTCCAAATTTGCTAAGTCGTGAAGAACAATCACGACCTGAAATTAAAGAAATAGACAAATTTGTCCCAGGTTTATCCACAATGATGATTCATCTTGCGATGGACAAATTGCCGCAATGGACTGCCCAGGAAGCCCGTGAATACAACTATGTTCATATTGGTCCTTACATTGATGACATGGCTCTGGCCTATGCCGAAGCTGCAGCCGGAAAGCTTCCTAGTACTCCAACGTTAGTTATAGGTCAGCCAACGCTGACAGATCCCTCTCGCGCACCAGAAGGTAAACATATTCTCTGGATTCAAGTTCGAGTCCTACCTCATGGAATTGATTGGAGTAAAGAAGGGGAGAGATACGCAGACCACGTTATCGACATAATTGAAAGTTACGCACCAGGTACAAAATCTTCTATTTTGAGTCGAGCTGTTCTTACACCCACAGACTTAGAGCGATTTAATGCAAATCTTATTGGTGGCGATTCTCTCGGTGGAAGTCACCATATTTCGCAATTCTTTTTCTTGAGACCACTTCCAGCTTGGAGCCGACATCGAACTCCTCTAAAGAATCTCTGGATTTGCGGTTCAGGAACTTGGCCTGGAGGCGGCGTCGGAGGGGCAAGCGGCGCGATTGTCGCTAATTCTTTATCTTAAGGTTTCCAAGTTCCGTAAACGGAAGATAAGACGGAGACTATTTCACCCACAGTTGCATAAGCTTTGATCGCTTCGATTGTTGCCGGCATAACATTCAAATTGGCTTTAGCATCTTCATGAAGTTTCTTTAGAGAATTTTCAACATTTAGAGCATCTCTAGAGCTTCTAAGGCTTTGGAGAGCCGATACTTGGGCACGTTCGCTATCGGGATTAATTGCAAAGGGCACAAATTTCTCTTCTTCGTCAGTCTCAAATTTATTAACACCAACCAATATTCGCTCGCCATTCTCAATTGATTGTTGGAAACGATATGCGCGCTCCGATAACTCTTTACTGAACCAACCGCTATTTACGCAGGAAAGAGCGCCACCTCGATTCTCAATTTCCTTAAGCAGTCCCCAAATCTCATCGCATAACTGAGTGGTTAATCCCTCGATGTACGGGCTTCCTCCGAGAGGATCAGCTACTTTTAGAAGATCTGTCTCGAAAGCGATTACCTGCTGGGTGCGGAGTGCGAGCGTTGCAGCATCTTGAGTAGGCACACCTAGAGCTTCGTCATAAGCCGAGACGTGCATAGTTTGGATTCCACCTAATGCTGCGGCCACCATCTCAGCGGCTGTCCTTGTCACATTGTTCATCGGTTGCTGATAGGTCAGCGATGATCCAGCAGTAAAAGCAAAAATCCGTAGTTGCTCTGAACGAGGATCTTTAGCTTGGTATTTCTCTCTTATCAATTGGGCCCAAACTCTGCGAGCTGCTCTAAATTTAGCGACTTCTTGAAGAATTTCGATATGAGAAGAAAGGAATGTAAAAAGAGTCGGTGCAACTTGGTCTACCGAAACACCTCTTGCTATTGCGGCATCAAGATATTCCTGGGCATTTGCAAACGTGAATGCAATTTCTTGAGCTGCCGTAGATCCGGATTCACGTATGTGGTAACCGCTCATTGCTAGCGGAACCCACTTTGGTACATGGGCAGAAACATATTCGATTACGTCAACCGAGAGTTTTAGACCAGCTTCAGCCGGAAAAATCTGTGTACCTCTTGCTATGTATTCCTTGAGTACATCATTTTGAATGAACATCCCAAAATTATTTGGATTAACTCCTCTAATTTCCGCTAGGGCTATAAACATCGCCGCCCAGATATACCCAATCGAATTTGCAGTAGTTCGTACTTGATTAATTTTTTCAAGTGGAATTTCATTCATTAGAATCTCGATATCACGTAGCGAATCAATCGCGACACCCACACGACCTACTTCTCCGAGGGCACGAGGATGATCTGAATCAAGGCCCAGTTGTGTTGGAAGATCTAAAGCCACGCTAAAGCCAGTTAAGCCTTGTTCAAGAAGAGTTTTAAAACGTTGATTGGTCTCTTGCGGTGTTCCAAAGCCACCGTATTGGCCCATAGTCCAAACCGAAGGTTCGGCCTTAATGCCTCGTGTGTATGGGAATTGGCCAGGGGTCTCCATTTTCTTAGACTCCGCGATCTTTCTCGAGCTGTAATTTCAATGTTTTCTTGGAAATCTTCCCTGTTGAGTTCAGTGGAAACTCTTTTACAACAAAAACATCCTTCGGTTTCTTGTATGAGGCCATCTTGGATTTGCAGTGCTCAAGAATATTCTCAACAACAATCTTCTCGTCTAACGTGGAATTCGGTTTAAGAGAAACAAACGCTGTAACACGCTGTCCCCACTCTTTGTCAGGTGCGCCCAATACAGCGACTTCATTTATCTCAGATACTTCGGCTATGACATCCTCTATTTCACGCGGGTAGATGTTGTAACCACCGCTAATAATCATGTCGCCTTTTCGATCTACAAGATAGAGTCGATTATCGCTATCTAGTCGACCTAAATCCCCGGTATGTAACCAGCCGTCTCGGACAACTTTTGTTACGTTCGGATCACTACCTGCTGCGCCGTAGTATCCACGCATCACGAGATCGCCGCGAGTAATCACTTCACCAATTTCGCCATTCGCTACCTCGTTACCCGAATCATCAACTATTTTGATTTCAACGGTGGTACAGGGATTTCCCGCACTGGTTAAGACTTCGGGCGATTTCTCTAAGCCCAACCTATGGTCGGCCTCACTCAAGACTGTTACCGGTGGGATAGCTTCAACCAATCCGTAATACTGGACCATATGGGTGGTTATATTTTCGAAACATTCTCGAATCTGTTCAGGTGTCATTGGGGCGCCGGCATAACCGAGCATCTTTAAGTTTTTAAATCTATCGGGAGAAATTCCGTCTAGCGTCAATAGCCTTGCGACCATAGTCGGGACGAGCGCCGTTGCATTTGCTCCGCGACTCTCAATTTCTTCCAAAAGTAACTCTGGTTCATATTTAGCATGGATGACTTGCTTGGCACCGAAAGTGAAGAAGGGCAGCACAAAGAGGCCGCTGGTATGAGTTACTGGACCTGCGTGCACCCAGATGTCATTCTCGTTTGGCGTACGCCCGAAAATATCGGTGACGATATTTCCGAGACTTACCATTCTATTTCTATGTGTGCGAATCGCTCCTTTTGGATTTCCGGTTGTCCCACTGGAGTAGTTGAGAGAAACCAAAGTATCGGGAGAGATATCAATTTTGAGTGGTTCTGTTGATTCCTTCGTAAGGAACTTTTCGTAGGGGATAGCGCCCTGGGCGTCACCATTAATGACGATAATATGTTCAACGAATTCACGAACTGGCGCTGCGTCATCCCAAAATTTCGCATCGAGGATTAGTACTTTGGCACCGCAATCTTTAGTGATGCGAACCCAGTCATTTGGATGTAGTCGATAATTCAAAGCAACACGGCAAAGACCTGATGAGGAGATTCCTAAATCAGTCTCAATATAAGTGTTTTGATTCGATTGCAGATCAAGTACTCGATCTTCTGTCTCAAGTCCTAAAGAGCGAAGCGCACGAGCCAATTGAAAAATTCTTGATCCTACTTCGCCGTAAGTCTTGGTACCGTCGGGACCGACAAGTGCAATGCGATCGCGATATCGCCGCATTGAGCGAGCAACTATCGTTCCGACATCCACTTAAATCTCCCTTCAAACTTTTCTGCGTTAATTCTCGCGTCTGATATAAGCACTATCAAGGACCCAGGCACCTTCGGCGGTTATCGTTACTGGGTTTACATCTAATTCAAAATCTCCCTGCCACTTCTCGGTTGCATCAGTTATGCGAAGGATAGTCTCAACCAAAGCGGTTCGATTTCCTGGCTTCTCCCCACGAACTCCCTCAATTAACTGCCCTAAACGTGTTTCATTCAACATCTCTTCAACGTCATCCTTGCTCACCGGAAGAATTCTTATAGCTGAATCACGAATGACTTCTGTAAGGACGCCTCCCACTCCAACGGTGAGCACTTTTCCAATAGAAGAAGTTGTTACACCCACCAAAGCCTCTACTCCTTTGGGAATGAACCGTTCAACCATAACTTTCGCATCTTCACTAAGCGATAACAATTTTGCTGCTGAATTCTCAGCCGTCTTTTCATCAATATCAAGAAGCACACCTCCAATTTCCGTCTTATGTATGACTCCAGGGATAACCACTTTCATAACCGCCCGGCCTCCAACTGACTTAACCGCCTCGCTCGCTCTAGCGGAATTTTCAATTAGTACATTTTCTGGCACTGAGATTCCTGATTGGCGCCATAGCTCCTTAAGTTCCTTTTCAGTAACTCCCGATTTCGGTTCTGGAATAGCGGATGTGATCGGTGTTCTGTAACTAGTTTTCCTTTTTGATTTAGTAGCATCTTTCAAAATTGATAGCGCTCTAACAGCTCGCTCGGGAACTGGAAAAGTCGGTAAGTTAGCATCGATAAATAGTTTTACAGCCGAGGGCGCAAGTGATGGTGATCCGGTTCGCGCAATAACAATCGGGAGTTTTTCGCCTGCTTCGAAATTTATCGACTTTAAGGTATTTGCAATCATTTCTACATCATCACCAACAAGTACACAGAAGGCGGCAACAATTGCATCGATTCCAGGATCCTGGCTTAATACCTGGATTGCTTTCTTGAATAGCTTTTTATCGGCCATAACGGCCGCAGTCAAATCGACTGGATTGACCGAAGAGCCGTAGGCAGGAATTATTTGATCAAGTTCATCCCTTGTTTTCTTCGATAGTTGGGCTAACTGCAGGCCATATTTTTCTATCGCATCAGCCGCGAGTATTCCGCTACCACCCGAGGTTGTGATTACTGCAATTCGATTTCCAGCTAATCGTTTCTTGGTTGCAAAAATGGCGCCAGCGTCAAGCAACTCTTCAACATCATTTACTCTAACGGCGCCAGCACGCTTTATTGCCGCATCCATCACTCGATCACTTGTTGCTAGTGCGCCCGTATGTGATTCAGCTGCGCGGGCACCAGCTTCAGATCGACCTGATTTCAAGATAGCGGTTGGCTTTGCTTTGGCAAAATATTCCAGTGCACTTAAATCATCGATGGATTCTGCGTAGATCAACAAACCAGTTATGGATTTGTCATCTGCGATAGTTTTTGCAACTTCTAGTGCTGTTACATCCGCCTCGTTACCAGTCGTGACGACAATTCCAATGGGAAGTGATCGATCAACACCAAGAGAGTAAGTTCCATAACCAAGCGCTCCAGATTGACTCACTAGCGCTAACCCACTTTTCGCCAACTCAGTTGAATCCGAAGCGAAGACAGGTGAAAAGGTGGCCAAGAGCTTTGCTTCGCTTCCAATTGAGCCGATGCAGTTAGGCCCGACTACTCGCATTCCATATTCTTTTGCTATCGCAATGATCTCATCTTGAAGTTGCTTGCCAGATTCACCGCTCTCAGCAAAACCGGAACCCATCACAGTGATAATAGAAACCCCAGCTTCACCACATTCTCTAACGGCAGATTTAGCCGCATCCACTGGAACCATTATTAGAGCTAATTCAATTTTCTTAGGAATATCTTTTATTGATTTATAGGCGGTAATTCCGGCAATCTCGCCACCTTTAGGGTTAACAGGAAAGATCTCGCCTTTGAATCCGTATTTCTTTAAATAAGATATTGGAAGTCGCGACATTGCTCCTTCGCGCGCCGAAGCGCCAATTATGGCGATTGATTTAGCACGCCAGAGATTTGCTATTGCCTGCGACATTAGATCGCGGCATACCCTTCAATTTCGACTAGCGCTTCTTTGTCCCATAATCTCGTGACTCCGACCAGCGTCATAGCTGGATAATCTCGACCTACTAATCGCTTCCAGACCACTCTGATCTCTTTGGCATGAGCTCGATAATCTTCCGGATCGACAGAAAAAATGGTTAGTTTTGTTAAAGAATTAGGAGTACCACCTGATGCTTTGAGTGAAATCAAAAGATTTGAAAGCGCCCGTTCAAATTGTTCGACAATGCCATTTCCAACAATTGCTCCACCCTGTTCCATAGAAGTTTGTCCGGCTAGAAAAACAATCTTCTTGCCGGTAACGGCTACAGCATGCGAAAAGCCAATTGGGGCAGTAAGATTCTCTGAATTGATTCGCTCGAAGGTCATTTAGTTGCTCCGTTCGTTTTGCTTCCGTCTAGGTATTTAGCCTCACCAGTAGTTTCAACATTCAAATATGAGGTTACCGCAGAGGCAACTTCTTCTGGTTTTAGGACTCGGCCACCTGGTTGGCGTGAAGCCAAGGTGGTCCTCACTTCTTCAACGCTTTTACCAGTTCTCGCAGCAGCCGCTTGGACACTTCGTTGCATCATCGGGGTGTCTACAAAGATTGGACAGACTGCATTTACTTTAATCTCGTCTCGAGATAATTCTGCAGCTGCGCTACGCATTAATCCAACGATAGCGTGCTTTGATGCAGTGTAAGCGGCGACATTTGGAGCGCCTTGAAGTCCTGCTTCGCTCGCCACGATCACAATCTTTCCGCCGCCTTGATTACGCATGATTGGGGCCACCGCTCGAATGAATCGGAATGGCGCAGTTGCATTCAATTCCATTGTTCGATGCCATAACGCGTCGTCAGTTCCTTCAATTTTGGCAGATGCTCCATCTCCTGCATTTAAAACTAGAAAATCTAATCCGCCAAATTTCTTTACAACACTATCAATAATCAGAGAAGGTGATTTTGGATCAAGCAAATCTGCAGCTACAACCAAAGTCTCGCCAGTTGCGCCTTTAATTGACTCTTGTAATTCGGATTCAGTTCTAGCGGTTACTGCAATCTTATGTTTTAGAGGAGAGGTCTTGAGCTCGCTCACGATTGCGCGGCCGATTCCGCGTCCAGCACCAGTAATGAGCACGCGTAACTGTTGCTGATTGTTGCTCACCGAGCTTCCCATCCTTCAATTGTCTGAGAGCCTTAACTTATCAGGGATAATCATCCCCATGAAGGTCTTCATTGCAGAGGCCGCTCGAACACCATTCGGCGCACACTTCGGTGCGCTCTCAAATATTCGCCCAGATGACCTACTCGGAGCAACCATACGAGAATTGGTTGCGAAAACTCCATCATTAAACAAGAACAAAATTGATGATGTAGTTATTGGAGATGCAAATGGAGTGGGTGAAGATAATCGAAATGTTGCTCGCATGGGCGCACTGCTTGCTGGACTTCCTGAAACAGTTCCCGGAGTAACCATTAATCGTCTCTGTGGGTCGGGTGCGGAGGCAGTCATACAAGGTTCTCGAGCAATTAAGACCGGTGACACTAAGTTTTTAATAGCTGGTGGAGTTGAATCCATGTCGCGAGCTCCGTGGATTGTGCGAAGAACTGAAAAGAAATTTCCAGAGAAAGTTGAAATTGGCGAACTAAATCAATCTACGGTCGGATGGCGAATGACTAATCCAAATTTTCCAGGTAACTGGACGGAGAGTCTTGGCAGGTGTTCAGAAAAAGTCGCCGCAAAACTAGGAATATCTCGAGTCGAACAAGATGAATGGGCCTTGCGCTCACATCAATTGGCCGACCGAGCATGGAATTCAAAATTCCACGATGGTTTTGTATTTCCATTCGGAGGCTTAACTCGAGATGAGTCGATAAGGACAGACACCTCACTTGCAAAGTTGGCAGATCTACCTTCAGTGTTCTCCGAGGGAGGCACCGGTACCGCAGGCAATTCCTCTCCGATAAACGATGGCGCTGTCACAATGTTGTTAACGGATGAGTCTGGCATCAAAGATTTAGCAATCGATAGCAATCTTTCGGGTGGATTTGGTGAAATTCTAGGAAGTAAAGTGGTTGCTCGCTCTCCTGATGAATTTAGCTTGGCTCCGGTTGATGCAATCAACGGACTTCTTTCAAAACTCTTGCTCTCATTTAAAGATATTGAAATCTGGGAAATCAATGAAGCTTTTGCTTCTATGGTACTTACAGTTTTGAAGGAACTTCCTGAGATCGATCGCAACAGAGTAAATGTAAATGGGGGAGCTATTGCGATTGGCCATCCGGTTGGCGCTTCTGCGGCACGAGTCATAGTTGATACAACACGAGAATTACGAAGACGTGGCGGCGGCATCGGCATCGCGGCCGCATGTATCGGCGTAGGTCTCGGTGTAGCAATTGCAATTCGAGTCTAGTTACTGGTTAAAACAACTTCAGAGTAGTATCTCGGCATGATTGAAAAAGCCAACTTCACTGATATCAAGTATCAAATTAGCGACGGCGTCGCCACAATAACAATTAATCGACCTGATCGGTATAACGCGCTTCGTGGCCGCACTGTTGATGAACTGCTATCGGCTTTCAAATTTGCTTGGGTGGACCAAAAAGTTGGAGCGGTAATTCTTACAGGCGCGGGCGAGAAAGCCTTCTGTACCGGCGGCGATCAAAAGGAACGGGCCGAAAAAGGTAATTACGGTGAGACTGAAACTGGAATGTTTGAAATTGAATCTCTCCATAAAATAATTCGTGCAATCCCAAAGCCGGTAATCGCAGCCGTAAATGGATTTGCAATAGGCGGTGGCCATGTCCTACATGTTCTAGCTGATCTATCTATTGCTTCCGAGAGTGCGCGTTTTGGCCAAGTTGGGCCACGCGTTGGATCATTCGACGCTGGTTTCGGATCTGCTTACCTGGCGCGAGTGGTTGGTGAGAAAAGAGCCCGCGAAATTTGGTTCCTTTGCGAACAGTATGACGCCACTACTGCAGAACGTTGGGGGCTAGTAAATAGAGTTGTTCCTGCTGATAAATTAATGGAATCGGCAATGGAGTGGGCGAAGAAAGTTGTTGCTTTATCTCCTACCGCTATCAAGGCTCTAAAACATTCATTTAACGCAGATACCGATCATATTATGGGAATTCAATCTCTAGCTTTTGATGTGTTGGATTTGTATACCGCAACAGATGAATCGAAGGAAGGCGGAAAAGCCTTTACCGAGAAGCGCCCACCAGATTTCTCGCCATACCGCTAACTCTTCGCAAAACCTCTAGCCAAATTTGGCTTGGATCTCCTCAAAGGTCATACTTGATTTAGCCGCCTCCGCAATTAATTTCTCGCGCTCGAGATTTCTCTCAAGTTGCACCTTGCCGGAGAGATACTGCTTTGGCCAGCCGATATCTAAGAAACCGGACTTCGCACTCTCCATTAATGTCCACGCAGGATTTGCAAGATGTGGTCTTGCTACCGCGCATAAATCAGCCCGACCTGCTGCAATGATGGTATTTGCGTGATCTGCTTCAGAGATCGCACCAACCGCTATTGTCGAAATTCCTGCCTCATTTCTAATTCGATCTGCAAATGGCGTTTGGAACATGCGACCGAATACAGGTTTCTCTTCTTTTGATACCTGACCCGATGAAACGTCGATGAAATCTGCGCCTGCTTCCTTAAATGCACGGCTAATTTCTACGGCATCATCAGGGGTTATTCCACCATCGACCCAATCGTGCGCGCTAATACGAACGCTCATTGGCTTGCCTTTCGGCCATGCGGCTCGCATCGCTTTAAAAACTTCTATTGGGTAACGCAACCTATTTTCGAGTGAACCGCCATATTCATCGGTTCTCTTATTCGTAAGTGGTGAAATAAAAGAGGAAATGAAATATCCATGCGCTGCGTGAAATTCCAACCAATCGAATCCACATTTATAGCCCTCAATTGTGGCGCGTACAAAATCAGCCTTAATGCGCTCCAAATCCTCTTTGGTTGCTGCTCTAGATTTCTGGGATATTCCCTCGAGATATTGTTGTTCGGAAGCTGAGACGAGCGGCCAGCCATCTTTTTCTACCGGCTTATCTATTCCTTCCCAAGCTAATTTGGTTGCACCTTTTGCACCAGCGTGGCCAATTTGTAGCGCAATCTTGGCATCGGTGTTGTTATGTACAAAGTCAACAATTCGGGTCCAAGCATCGGTGTGTTCCTTTGTGTACATTCCTGGACAGCCCGGAGTAATTCGGGCATCAGCAGTAACACAAGTCATCTCTGTAAAAACTAAGCCTGCTCCACCCATCGCGCGCGCGCCGAGATGCACCAGGTGATAATCACCCGCAACTCCATCTTTAGCCGAATATTGGGCCATTGGAGAGACCACTATTCGATTCTTGAGGACCAGATCTCTCACTTTAAGAGGCGTAAACATGGGAGGAATTTTTGCTCCAGATTTTGGAAGTGCTAGGCCAGCATCAGCAAAAGCTTTTGTGGCGAACCAACTCTCATATTCTTCAAGGTACTTCTTATCTCTTAATCTTAAATTCTCATGTCCAATTCGCTGGCTTCGAGTAAGGAGAGAGTAATTGAACTGTTGTGGCTGCATATGCTCATATCGCTTAACGTTTTCAAACCACTCCATCGCATTTCTCGCAGCAGATTGAATCTTCAAGACTTCAATAGACCGGGTATCTTGATAATTAGCCAGAGCTGATTCGATTGATGCTTGACCCTTGTCTACGCTTTCGAACGCCTTGGCAAGTTCAATCGCATCTTCCATCGCAAGTTTCGTACCTGAGCCGATCGAAAAATGTGCCGTATGAGCCGAATCGCCCAACAAAATCGTCGGATAACGCTTACCTCTTATTTCATTCCAATGAATCCAATTCTGGCAGATGACTCTTGGGAACTTAATCCAAATGGCAGAGCCACGTAAGTGTGACGCATTACTGAGAAGTCTTGCTCCATCTAATTGCTTCGCAAAGAGTTTTTCACAGAAAGCAATTCCTTCTTCTTGACTCATCTTATCTATTCCAGCTTTAAGCCAGGTCTCTTCTGGAGTTTCTACGATAAATGTAGATGTGTCTCCATCAAACTGGTAAATGTGCGCCTGAAACCAACCATGCTCAGTTTCTTCGAAAAGAAAAGTAAAGTCTTTAAAAACCTTCTTAGTTCCGAGCCAAACAAATCTGCAATTTCTGAGTTGTACATTAGGGTGAAAAGTTTCAGCATACTTGGTTCGAATTGCACTATTTAGTCCATCAGAAGCTATGACAATATCGGCGTCGTATTTCAGTGCTAGCTCTTGATCATCTTTGACATCAGTCTCAAATACCAATTCAACGCCAAGTTGCTCGCAACGCTCCTGAAGAATATTGAGCAATCGCTTCCGTCCTATGCCACAGAAACCGTGGCCTCCAGAAATAATGCTCTTATTTTTAAAATGAACATCAATATCGTCCCAATGGTTGAATGAGCCAAGAATTTCGCGCGCCGTCTCTTCATCTGCGCGAACAAAGTTAGCGAGCGTCGCATCAGAAAATACAACGCCCCAGCCAAAGGTGTCATAAGGTCGATTACGCTCTACGACTGTAATTTGATGTGATGGATTCTGCTTTTTCATCAATAGTCCGAAGTAGAGACCGCCGGGTCCGCCACCGATGCACAGAATCTTCACGCGTGGAAGGATACCCTTGAGCCCTTCGAAGGGATATCGCAAGAATGAAAAATAGGTTCGATGGAAAGGTTGCGCTCGTCACAGGCGGCGCGGGCGGAATTGGAGCCGAGATTGTTCTAGCTCTGATTGAAGAAGGTGCCACCGTTTCAATCTTCGACACCAACTCTGAGGCGATTACAAATCTTGTATCGACGCTTGATGGCAAGAAAGCTTTAGGCAAAGTTGTAAATGTTCGCAGCCAAGAATCAGTTGAAGAGGCCGTCGCTCAAGTTATCTCTAAATTCGGCGGCATTGATATTTTGATCGCTGCAGCCGGAGGATCACTTGGAACCCCAAGAGACTTGGATTATATTTCTGCAGAAGACTTAGATTTAGTAATCGATGTAAACATCAAGGGAACCTTTCACTGCGCGAAAGCAGTCATTCCTGCAATGAAGTCACGGGGCGGTGGCTCCATCGTTACCTTTTCCTCTATTGGAGGAAGAAGTGCAAGTCCTGTCACCGGAGTCGCATACGCAGCTGCCAAAGCTGGAATTATCGGTTTAACGAGACGCTTAGCGCGTGAAGTTGGCGGAGATGGCATTCGCGTTAATTCAATAGCTCCTGGACTTTTTCTAACCGGAAGACTTCAAGGAATGTTTGATGCGATGTCACCAGCTGAACAGAAAGAGGTTCTTGATGGAATTCCGCTTAAGAGAATGCCGCGCATCGAGGAATGTGTAGAGCCGGTTCTTTTCCTTGCCAGCGAAGCCTCTTCCTACATCACCGGCGCCGTGCTTGATGTTAACGGCGGACGATTGATGGCTAACTAGTTTTTAAGACTTTTTCTTTTTTGTAGTTCATCCTTCAACCATTCACCAATTTTTGATAATGGCGTAGCGGTTGGGAATATTCCATCAACACCGAGTTCACGAAGCGGCGCTTCATCTGCTTTTGGAATTGTTCCTCCGACAAAGATAATTACTGAATTAATGTTTCGATTCTCTAGCTCAGTCTTCAATTGCTTAATCAAGGGAAGGTGTGAACCACTGAGGATGGAAAGTCCGATAGCTTGCACATCTTCCTGGAGTGCTATAGAGGCAACATCAGCTGGAGTTTTGTGGAGCCCTGAATAAACTACTTCATAACCTTGATCTTTTAGATACCTAGAGACAATTAAGGCACCCCTATCGTGTCCATCAAGTCCGATCTTGGAAATCAAGACTCTTGATGGAATCTCCTTGGCTCCGGAATGGCTATTCGTCATATTCACTTCACCCTATTACGAAGAGCCATAATCTCTGAGACTAAGTCATCAATTCCTTGATTCTGAAGGGCAGATCCCGAGAGAACCTTGGCCGGTTTGCTCTCGTCAGAGATACTTGCCATCTGTTGCTGCTTGAAGACATTGACGAGATTCAAATTCTGTCCATTCTCTATTTTGTTAAAGAATATTACATCGCCAGTTTCTATCAGTCCAGACTTTGCAAATTGTATTTCGTCACCGTTGGTAAGTGTTTGTACGTTCACAATCAAATCGAAAATCTCCGGAAGACTATCTTGGGTCTGTCCCAGTCCGACCGTTTCCACAAATACGATGTCATATCCAAAATGAAACAACGCTGCCATAATTGCGTCAAGATTACTTGGAAGTGTTGTAAGACTTCCTCTATGTCCTACTGAACGAAAGAATAGTGAATCCTCTGGACGTTCACTCGTCAGTCTTATTCGATCGCCTAATAGCGCTCCTCCTTTTTTTGAAGAAGGATCGAATGCCAAAACTGCTGCTTTGAAATTGATTAAATCTTTATGCTTTAAGAGACAATTCAGAATCGATGACTTTCCGGCGCCAGGGAGACCTGTAAGGCAAATCAATAGTGAATTTGTAGTTCGCTTTTTAAGAGAACTCTTGATCTTTTCGTACTCAATCCCTGAATCCAAAAGTAGCGTCGTAACTTTAGAAACGGAATTTGGTTTATCTGCCTCCGATCCCAATAATGTAACGATTTCATCAAATGTTGTCATGTTGATATAACGCTTAGCTTCCATAGCGGCACTTTACTATTTCGCCAGATTAATGCCTGGCGGCCGTCATAATCATTCGAGACTTACGTCTTTTCGGACTTCTTAGTTGCAAACGCAAAAATTGCGAGACCAACTACCAGTGCGCCTGCACCTACTCCATAAGAAATCACATCATCAGATCTATTTGAATCGACAAAAACGCCCACAAAAACTACGGCGAGAATTGCGACAACTACTCCAATTAGCTTTGATTTCAAGTCATCCAAATCTTCAACTCTCAGCCATAACGGAACTTCAATCTCTGTATCTATAAACAGCTCATACAATCCATACCCAATTACTAGAAGAACTGTTCCAAGAAGAATTGCATCTACGGCTGTAAGAACCTCAACTATCATTTCTTTCAAACCTAGATCATTCAGAATTGCATCAACCACGACTATCGCAATCCCAATCGAGCCCTGTGCCATCAAAAGTATCGCCCCAAAAATCGAAGCCAGAGCAGGGACAAAGACCGCATACCGAGTGAGTCCAATTACTCGCTTCATCGAGTTAAGCCTCGCACCCACCTAATGCGATTACAAGCACCGCGGCATCATTATTGCATGGATGCCGGAGCCCTAGTCCCGATTCTGGCTCTACTTGCTCTCTGCCTATAGTGCTATCGCTTTGTCACCACCAAAACCTAAAGTCTGAGATACTGAAATCTAATATAAAATGGAAAGGTGATTGGGCACAGGAACTCGGCAAGTCCTCGACATCGTTTCCGAGGGGCGGTTGTATCTCAAGGGTTTAAGTCCTTAACCACTATGACACGAATAGCCTTCGGTCTTATCGTTTTTTCACTTGTCGCCTCAGTAGTCTTTGGCTAATAATGGAAATTGTAATTTTGATTATTGCTCTTTTTTCGATCTTGATTGGGGTCCTTATATATTGGGTTGATCACCCTACTAAACCTCCGCGGAAGATTACCGGTCGGGGTGGAGACTTCAACGAGTAGTAGAAAATCTAGATCTAAATTATGACTTTGGTTTGCGAGCAGATCTAGACAAGAAAAGTGCAAATACCAATGCCAGAACTATTCCTGTGTTGACACCCATCTCGTAGAGCGATCGATTAAACGATTCACCAAGTTTGTCCTTCTCCATTGTAAGAGCGGCGCCTACGGTTAATATATGGCGTACCGCGGCTATCACTCCAATAATCAAGAAACTATCTAATTGAAAAATGCCGTCAGTAAAACGAACGACAACAGTGCGCATAATCTCAAGAATAATTACCACAAGTAGAATGTCATTTATTCCTTGAATCATGCCAGTTGGGAAAAAAGGGCGAGTGTCAATTAATCGCTGGAGACTAAATAGGGCTGCGAGTACCGCAATAATGAAAATGAGTATTCCGAGAAAACCGTGGACAATGTCCTCTAACTTATCTATAAATGTGGAGGGAATGAGTGACTTATCTTCCCTGAGTGTTTTTCTTAGTGAGCCAAAGTACCTAGAGATCATTCTCTCCCTTTTCTAAACGAAGTGAAGACTGGAAACGACGAACGAAGGCAACGGATGACCACAGAATGCACTCCATCTGCAGAGAGTAGCGGTAGTACTATACGATTTCTAGAATCCCCAACAAGAGGTAGATTCCTCAGATGCAGAAGCTCTTACAGGTTCTACTTGGATTTATGCTCTGTTACACGGGCATTCTGCACCTGACTAAAAGACGGAATGAATTCCAGGCACAAGTACCATCTTGGCTTGGGATTGACGCAGATCTTGTAGTTGTCGCCTCAGGAGCGATAGAGATACTTCTTGGCATTGCTTTAGTGACCTTCTGGCAAATTCGAAAGCAAGTCGGGGTTGTCACTGCCTTGTTTTTTGTCGTGATCTTTCCTGGGAATATCTGGCAATATATAGATGGGATTGATGCATTTGGGCTTAATAGCGACAGGGATAGAGCACTCCGGTTACTCTTCCAGCCAATCCTGATTCTTTGGGCGCTTTTTGCCACGCAAACTATAGGGAAGAAGTCATAGAGAAGGCTTTTTGACAGCTCAATAAGAACCATCTGGCGTTCGTTTAACTTTTGTCCCAAAGCCACCTCGTCTCACTCCTTGCAGGTAGGCTTCGGATAAGTCAGGCGTCTGCCTGGGATAGGATGAAAGAAATGGAAGAAAGAGTTTTCCTGCAGTTATGGAATCAAAAGCGTCTACAAATCATTATCGCCCAAATTGGTCCAACTATCGTGTTAATTCCAGTTCTGGTCTTGGCCGCTCAAGGAACATTCGCATCTGCAAATGATGCCGCGGGCTATCTGGCAATCGCGGTGGTGGCGGCTACAGGATTTTTAGGAATCGTCTCACAATATGCGGCTATTCGCGAGGCACAAGCGCTTCTACTTGATATGAACAAAGTTACGAATCCGACGGCTCTCACTAAAAAAGTTGCGTCATCAAGTAAGCATCTATCCCTCACCGCTTTGGCGGTGGTGGGCTTAGGTCTGATTACCTTCGCCTCGGTTGTTTTGGCAGTAATGGGCTGATGATTGGTTGCTTTCAAACTTATCGGCAGTTTCAACGACTGAGACATAAGGAAGAAAGGTGAGGAGGGAGCCAATTCGTGTAGGAACAATTGTGACATGGCGTCACCGTGGCGGTAAGGCATCAGGAAAGATCTTACGAATAGTAAGAAAGGGTCGATTAAAATTGCCTCACTCAAATTTTTCTCTGAGCGCAAACCCTGATGAACCTGTGGCATTGATTGGATTGATAAAAGAGGGGGGCTTGACTTCTGTTCGGGTTGTTCATCGCCTTAGTTCTCTCAAGCGAAAAGCCACGTGAAACGTGGGCTTTGATAACTCGTCACTGAAATCAATTAGTCTCGAGGATGATTTACTAGAGATAGTTGAGAGAGATTTTGTCAATCTTTACTCAGGGAATCCTAGTCGTAGCCCCATCCCTGGTGGACAAAGTGCGGCAAATAGGGCGCTAGAGAGCCTTGACATCTCGGGGTATGCCTGCGATCGCTCACAGGTATTGCCTAAAGAGGCGCGGGGAGCCAGCATGCTCTCACCCTATATTCGTCACAACCTTCTGACTCTCAAGCAGGTGTACGAGGCAGTGAGTAATGCGCCTTTCAAAGATCGCCTGAAATATCAAGATGAACTTTTGTGGCAAGAGTATGCCCGCCATCTTTACGCCCGAATCGGCGTGAGGCTTTTTGAGAATTTACGGTATAACGTTAACCGGGATAGCTCAGGTGCCGGTTGGGAGACAGAGATGCTGTGTATCAAGAGCGTTGTAGGTGAATTGGAAACAGATGGCTGGTTAGTAAATCAAGCTCGGATGTGGCTAGCCTCGCACTGGAGTGTTCGCAACGATAAAGGCTGGATACATGGGCAAGAGGAAATGTTTCGCCATTTGATCGACGGCTCAAGAGCTGCAAATCTTCTTGGTTGGCAATGGAGCGTAGGAGCTAGCACGGGCAGGGTCTATGGCTTTGCCAGGTGGCAAGTGGAAAAAAGAGCGCCAGGGTTGTGTAAAAGATGTCAGTTGAGATTCAGCTGTCCAATTCAGAACTTTCCGGACGAAAGAATTCTTGAACAACTGCCCAGGGAGCCCCTCTTGGAGTCGGATCACGATTTGGCTGCCACCACCGGCCCAAAAAAGCCTGAAATTTTTGGTAAGCCTCGATATGTCCTTTTAACCATTGATTCTTTGGGAGATGGTGACCCAGCGCTAATAGCCAATCCGGGGATTCCGGCAGTGTTCATTTTCAATCATATGGCTCTTGCAAAACTACAATTGAGCGCAAAGAGAATAAGTTTTTACCTTGAGACTCTAAAGGATCTTAGTTGTCGACGCGAGCTCAATGTCTTTCTAGGCGATCCTTATCTATTTGCGACACAAAATCCAGTAGCAATTACCTTTGCCCCAGTTCCGTCATTTAAAAAGTTTACTCAGCGAGCTGTGACTTATCCCTACCCCTGGCTCGTCTATCCCCACGGTAAATCTCTCAAAAGCTTCTCCGCCTGGAGGGGGGCAATTACTCTCTCGGTATGAGCATTCGGCCTTTCTTCGCATGCTTTATTTTCCTCACAATAACTGTCTCTTCCCAAAAAGTGTATTTGGGTTAAGCACGGACCAGAGGGAATGAACTGTTGGTTAGTGTGTGTCGCCGACCTCTGTCTACACGGGACTCGTGTTTGTTAACCTATGCTGAAAATAAGTGCTTATAAGGGGAGATATGCGAAACCTTTTTGATATTAGGAACTTCAACATCAAAACATTTGACGTTTTGTTGATAAATTATTTGAGCAGAATCTCGATGCCTGTGCTTCGAGTATCCCTTGGTGTGGTTTTTATCTGGTTTGGGGCCCTAAAACCTTTTGGTAACTCACCCGCAAACGAAGTAATAGTCAAAACAATTTACTGGTTTGATCCTGACATCTTCATCCCTATTTTGGGTTATTGGGAGATGCTCATTGGCCTGTGCCTGCTCTTTACTCCCTGGATTCGCTTTGGCCTCTTTTTGTTAGCGTTACAAATGCCTGGAACTTTTTTGCCCTTGCTTCTGCGTCCCGAGATCTGCTTCACTAGCGTCCCATTTAACTTGACCCTAGAGGGTCAATACATTGTCAAGAACTTGATTTTGATTGGTGCCGCCATGGTTGTTGGTAGCAAATTAATTCCATTAAAGAGCAGAAGTCTTGTGGAGTAAGTGAAAGGGGAATTGGGTGGCAATTTCCAACGTTTGCTTTCCTCAGTCCTAGTAGCGCAAAGGTACTAATAGCGCGTTCTTCATGTCCTCGACCGTCATTTTATTCTCGTTTTTTGTCACACTACTACAGAGGGTGCAGCAAAATTTCCACTGCCAGAATGTATTCGCGTAGTACCCTAATTTATATTTAGCCACAAAAGTGTGAGCTGGTAAGAGGTGACAATTCATACATCGTCTTGGTAATTTCAACTTGTTTACGTGTTGCACCTCCGCTCTATATCCTTTGGTATAGACAAAACCCATTCCGTAGAGTTCTACCTCGATTAAGAAGGCTCCAGGATTAAGCGTCAATTCAAATTTTGCATCACGATACTCCCGATAGGCGTAAAATCCACAATCGCAATCTGCTATTGGAGGAATGTGCTCCTCCTTGATATCGCATCTCGCATGGTCATCTGCAGAATAAGTATCCCCAGTCAAGCCTGTAAGCATGGGGGGGCGATTCGTAATTAACGCTAACTTGTATCCCACCATGGCTTCACTTGGAAGAAGAAAGGGATCGGATGTGATTAATTTTTTTCTGTTGCGCTGCGACTGCACCATGGCATGGTCCGATCGTGCTCCCACGAAAACGAAACCGGCAATAAAAAGGAACGGAACGAGACCTACAAAGGCGTAGAGCGAGTTGAGCACAACGCTCCTCGAAATTAAGGGATTTTCACTTTTACTGAAAGCTCCGAGAAAGTGAGCCAAAACTAAAACTCCCACTGCCAGGATCGGATAAAGACGAACACCACGAATCAAGCCACGCCTGAGGGCCGCTGAAGACACCCTAAGAGTAAACACTGTTGCGCTGGTTTTTTCCTCCCAAGAACCGGGGAGATAAAAGTGGCCAAATCAGAGAATTTGGCTACATTAGAGACCCGTTAGATCAATGACTGAGGAGTCTCTGTGGCTGAGATTGGACAACCTGAGCGAGTGGTTCGGCGTGAACGTGAAGTTTCGCCGGCCCCTATCCCAAGTGAGCCCCCTGTGACCCCTGAATTGGAGCCAGCAGGAAAGTGAAAGTACAAAAGTGGTACGAGCCCCCTCTCTCTGCGCCCAACATGGAGGATGTAGCAACTCAAAAGATCAATTAAAGGTGATCGATATTCCTTCGTTAGATACAGGACTACTCCTTGCCCTCGCGTCAGGGCTTGCAACTCTTATCGGCTGGTGTGTTGTTGGCCTTCGGAAGAATCCGTCGGAGCGCCTTGTAGCTATCACGCTTCTTATCGTGGCAATTGTCATGCTGACCATTAGCGCCGGACAACTGATTCCATCTGCTTTGGATAGTGGTCTTGATAAAACACAAGTGGCTATCGCAATGACGGTCGGTCTGTTTCTCGTGCTCTCGTTTTCCTCAATTCCTCTCCAGAGGGACGGTTCACGGGCAAAAAATCAGGCACTTCTAATCACCGTTGCTCTCAGTCTCCATAACCTTCCCGAGGGCGCGGCTCCAATCGGCGCAACTTTGGTTAATGTTCAAACGGGGATCTCTACAGCCATTGTTCTTGCATTGCACAATATTCCTGAAGGAATCGCCATAAGCGCGACGGCCCTAATGGCAGGCTATGGTCGCAGAATTGCATTTTATCTGACACTTACCGCTACGCTTGCAGAGATTTTGGGAGCCATCGCTGTTTACTTAAGTAAACCGCTTCTCCAAAGTGAGCAGTCTGTGGGATTTCTTCTTAGTGGTGTTGCAGGCATAATGATTGCAATTTGTTTAAAAGAATTAATCCCTCACTCTTTCAAAGTACTACTTCGCAGTCGTCATTTCTAAAAAGTACATTTTTTGCAGTTTTAGCTAACTAGTCACTCACGGGCCAAATTACAGTGCTAAAAGCAATCTTTACACATGAATCATCGTTTAACACGTTGAGTATTTTGGGGTGCGAGTCAAAAATCCCGAAAAAAGGGGGCCTTGGATTCCATTTTTTTTGAACCCTTCTGGCGACCGGATGAGCGTCACCCTTGATTTCCTACTGATATTTGATGTATGCGGAGTCCTTCTTGTATCCTCCCATAGTATGTACGATGATGAGGATTGGAAAGATGACCTCAGGGACAAAAAGCGGCTACGAGATGACGAAATTAAAAAAAATAAAAAAACTTGGAAAAGAATCACGTTTGTTACCCTTTTTGTTATTGCAATTATTGGAATCTTTAAAGGATAGAGTCTTCTCTTACTTTCGCCTTAATTTTTCATACGCGTCGATCTCATTCTTCAATTCCTGATACTCCTCACACGAGGTGCCACAAATGGCCTTCAATCTAGCAAGATTGTTTTTCGCTTGGCGAAGCCGCTTCAGTTTAAGAAAGAGCTCGCCCTGGTATTCCAACGCCCCTAGGTGTTTACTGTCAAGAGAGAGCGCTCTTCGGTAGTAGACGCTTGCATTCTTGACATCCCCCATGTTTCGAGCGGCGAATCCCGAAAGATTCCAAACCTCCGGATTGTTACTATCTTCGCGTCGCAGCTCCTCAAGAGCTTTCTCCGCCTCAACCCAATTCTTTGATTCTATAAGAGTAAGCGAGGTTGCCAAGCGCTCGACCAGAGTTAATTTTGCCGGAGTTGGAGTTGGAGTTGGAGTTGGAGTTGGAGTTGGAGTTTGAGTTGGAGTTGGAGTTGGAGTTGGAGTTGGAGTTTGAGTTTGAGTTTGAGGTTGAGGTTGAGGTTGAGGTTGAGGTTGAGTTGGGGCGGGGGGAGCGGTCTGCGCCGGGTGGATTCCTGCCATTACAATAGAGAGGGCAGTAACACACAAGCACGCAACCCGAAATCTCATGTCGAAAAGATAACAGAATGCCCGCCGGACAGTAGCCTTTCCCATGGAATTCGTGATGTACACAACCCCCTGGTGCGGTTATTGCAAAAGATTGAAGGCACAGTTAATCGAGATGAGCATTAGCTTTCAGGAGGTCAATATTGAGGTAACTCCAGGTGCCGCACAAATTGTAGAGAGAGCAAATGGGGGTAACCAGACCGTTCCCACCTTAATTTTCTTCGATGGAAGCGTTATGACTAATCCTTCTGCACGGCAGGTCCAACAGAAACTTGCTAATTTATATAGAAGTGCTCAATTCGGTCAGAACGGGACTCAAGATTAAGATTACGAAGACTGCTATGAGAGTCAAGAAAATTAAGAGTATAGAAAGCTCTCGTCCCACCCTTTGAGGCAATCCTCTTATTTGACTTTTTCTATCGGCATTAAGGTCTTTTAAGACATTAGCAAAATGAAAAGCCACACCAAGAAGTGACCCAATTACAAGGACCAAAATCGGTGGACTGCGATCAACAGCATAAAAAATTGAGGCGGGAAGAGCGGCGCAAGCGATTAGGTAAGGTAGCGGTGACGTAATCTTAAATTTAAAGTAGAAATTGTAAGTGATGCCGCAGCCAACCCCAAGTAAGTAAACTGCGCCACCCTTAAATCCAAGCGGTCCCAGCAAGATGGCTATCACTGC
>VGAE01000009.1 GCA_016870975.1 Actinomycetota bacterium | reverse complement strand
CGGGGCACCAGTCAACTTCGTAGCGATTTAGCGCAATGAAGCCGATCTCACTAAAGATCTACGGCACTGGCCTAATCGGCACCTCAATCGGATTGCGCGCCGCGGAGCTTTCATGGCCCGTCTCGCTTATCGATTCTTCAATTGGGTCACTTCAGATCGCGAAGGACCTAATCCCTTCAAACCAAGATATCGAAAGTCCAGAACTTATAGTAATTGCGACCACGCCAGACTCTGCTCTAGCACTAATCTCCGAGGTAGCAGAGAGCCACCCCGAATCTACAGTTATAGATGTAGGTAGCACTAAAACTAAAGTTCAACTTAAGGTTGAGATTATTCCGGATTTTTCAAAGCGCTTCCTCGGTACTCATCCAATCGCCGGTCGAGAGAGAGGTGGACCGCAGTCGGCTCGAAGCGATCTCTTTGCCGGCAAAGCCTGGGTGTTGACCCCGTCTCAAGTGCTTGAACCCAAGCGCTTGAAATTAGTAAGCGATTTTGTTTCCGCCATGGGCGCTGTTCCGTACCAAATGTCTATAAATCTACATGATGCTTTATTTGCGAAGATTTCACATCTTCCTCAATTGATTAGCGTTGCCCTCGCTAGCAGTATCTCAGAACTGGGAACCGAGATATCCCTTGCCGGTCAAGGTCTTAGGGATATGTTGCGGCTAGCGGGGTCAGATGGAGCACTTTGGAGTCAGATTCTTCTTGATAACAAAGATGAAGTCCTTTCAAGTGTTGATGACTTCCAAGAGCTACTAGATGTGCTCCAAGATGCGATTGAAAATGATGACGAGCATCGCATTAGAGAGATGTTTGATGATGCCGGCTTTGTTCCAGAAAAAATCGGCGGCAAGCACGGCATGAAACGAAGAGAATATACCTTTGTCGATGTGGTGATTTACGATAAACCGGGTCAATTAGCATCGCTATTTGATGAGTGTGGAAGCATCAAGGTCAATGTTGAAGATTTAGCTTTGGAACATTCGCCTCAGCAAGAAACAGGATTGATTCGCCTGGCCCTCTCCAGTAGTGACGCGGAGCTGCTTTATCAGCATCTCCTTAAACGAGGCTGGAAAGCTCATAAACAATGAAACATGCCATCGTAATTGCGATCGATGGACCAAGTGGCTCCGGAAAATCATCAACATCGAGGGCGCTGGCAAGTCTTGGTGGGTTTGACTATCTGGATACCGGGGCGCTGTATCGCGCTGCAACTATTGCTCTCGAAGGTAAATCAGATTTGTCGGCGACTGAGATATCAAAAACGTTGTCGGAAGCTGAAATCGATTACTCTGCCGATCCAAAGAGTCCAGTAATCACTCTGAGCGGACGAGATGTGAGCAAGGAGATTCGAACGAAGGACGTTACAGATTCTGTAAGTCGGATTAGCGCTGTGGCTGAGGTAAGAAGTTTTCTTTTTCAATTGCAGCGTAAGATAATAGAGAAATCAACAAAAGGGATCGTGGTTGAGGGTCGTGATATCGGAACGGTTGTGGCTTCAGATGCCGATTTAAAAATTTTTCTCTCCGCAGATCTCGCCGCCAGATCAAAGCGGAGAAAATCAGAGTTAGCCGATTTAAATCTCTTAGAAATTGATCAAGAGATTTCTAAGGAGTTAGAACAGCGCGACAATATGGATAGCTCAAGAAAGATTTCTCCGTTGCGCCAAGCTGATGATGCAGTTGTTGTCGACTCTACTTTGCTCTCGTTAGATGAAACTGTCGAATACATATGGAACATTCTGCGACAAAGGGGCTTAATAGGGATACCTACAGTCGTCATTCTAGGGAGACCAAACGTAGGAAAATCAACATTGGTTAATCGAATCTTGGGGTCAAAATCGGCAATTATTGAGGATTCACCTGGAGTTACCAGAGATCGAGTGCGGTATGAAACCGAGTGGAATGGCAAGCGATTCTGCATAGTTGATACCGGCGGTTGGTTGCCATCAGGCGAGGGTATTGAGATCAAAATTGCTGATGCTGCAACTGCCTCTATCTATGATGCTGATCTAATTCTTTTGGTAGTTGACGCCAAGGTTGGGATTCAGAGCGATGATCTAGCACTTGTTGATTTATTGCGAAAATCTAATCGCAGAGTCCTCTTAATTGGAAACAAGGTTGATTCGGAAAGAGATGAATTAAATGCGCATTCTCTTTGGAATCTTGGCCTAGGGGAGCCAATATTTGTTTCAGCTGCTCATGGAAGAGGATCTGGTGACCTACTAGATGAAGTTGTGAAACTCTTGCCTGAATTCGGAGGGGCCTATGTATCAGATTTCGCTAGAAGAATTGCCATTGTAGGAAAGCCAAACGTTGGCAAAAGTAGTCTGCTTAACGCATTTGCAGGAGAGACAAGAGCTCTTGTTGATGATGCGGAGGGAACAACACGAGATCCGATTGACGAGGTTGTTGAGATTGACGGAAAATCTTGGTGTTTTATTGATACGGCGGGCATTAGGCGCCGCTCTCACCAGGCGGATGGCATCGACTATTTTGCTACGCTGCGAGCAGAGCGGGCCATCGATAACTCAGAGTGCGTAATTATTGTGATCGATGCTTCGCTGACAATGACCGAGCAAGATTTAAGAATTATCTCGCTAGCCGAAGATTCGGGAAAAGCTCTGCTGGTATGCATGAATAAATGGGACATTGTTGATCAAGAGCGCAGATTGCAATTAGATCGCGAGATGGACCGAAATCTCGATCAAGTTGGATGGGCGGAACGCATAAATGTATCCGCTAAAACAGGTTGGCATCGAGATCGACTCATCCCGGCAGTGGAGCGAGCTCTGCAAGGATGGGAGACGCGTATACCAACTGCGAAACTCAACGCCTTTCTAGGAGAGATTGTCGGAGCAAATCCGCCGCCAGTGAGAAGTGGTAAGCAACCAAAGATTCTCTTCGCGACTCAAGCCGGAATTGCACCGCCTACCTTCATCATTTTTGCATCTGATTTCATCGAACCTCCCTATCGCCGATTTATCGAAGCGCGACTTCGCGAGGACTTTGGATTTGCTGGCACTCCTTTACGAATCTCGGTCCGATTGAGGAAATAACTCTCGACGGTACTATTTCGACACGGGACGTAGCGCAGCTTGGTAGCGCACATGGCTGGGGGTCATGTGGTCGCAGGTTCAAATCCTGTCGTCCCGACAATTCAGTGAGATAGGTTTGCCGGGAGATGATTACCATTCCCAATCTACTTACCTTTGCCCGGGCCCTAGGAATACCGGTATTTCTCCACTTCATACTGAACGAGAAATATTCCTGGGCAGTAATCACTTTGATGATTGGGGGAGCCACCGATTACCTAGATGGGAAAGTGGCGCGGGCGCTAAATCAGGAGAGTCAATTGGGGGCGCTACTAGATCCCGCGGTTGACCGTTTGTACATTGCAAGCGTTCTCATAGCGATGTATCTATCTGAATTGTTGCCAATTTGGTTACTGCTCCTGATTGTTTTGCGGGACTTGGCGCTCGCTCTGCTTGTACTTTTCTTGAAAGTAGCGGGCAAGCCAACCTTAGAAGTCACCTACCTTGGGAAAGCGGCCACTTTTAACCTTCTATATGCCCTACCGCTTCTCCTTCTTACGCGGACTTCGGACTCCTTGAGTGAAATTTCATTTATCTTGGGTTGGGCATTTGCGGGTTGGGGGATAGGTTTATACCTTGTTACGGGTATCCAGTATGGCGCAACCGGGATAAGAAAATTACGAAAGGTCTAAAATGACTAATACTCCTTCAAATTTGAAGTACACCAAGGAACATGAATGGGTTGAAGAGCGCGGTGCGAAGGTTATTCGCTTCGGAATTACCGATTATGCTCAGGGTGCGTTAGGCGACATTGTTTATGTGCAATTACCAAAAGTGGGCGATCTTATAGAGGCCGGAAAAGTCTGTGGCGAAGTTGAATCAACCAAGAGTGTCTCTGAAATTTTTGCTCCGGTATCCGGAAAAGTTATCGGAGTGAATTCAATGCTAGATAACGCTCCAGAAACAATCAATTCCGACCCCTATGGCTCTGGTTGGATCGCTGAAGTTAACATTACCTCGTCTGGCGAACTGCTTTCCAGCACTGACTATCAAGCCCATACTGCTTGACTCGCCTCAATCTCCACTCTAAGGTGAGCCTTGTTCAGTTAGAAATTTTAGGAAAGGAGCTAGATGAACACCGCTCCAAATCCTGATCTCACAAACACGATGCATCTAACACAACTCCGCTCAGTCTCAGCACCTGTTCTCTCTCTCTTGCAGCAAGCGGGGGAGGATGCGCTCTCCGTTATTGAGGGTTTGGATGCGAATTCAGCCATGTTGATCTCTTTGATCGGACCTAATCGTGGCGCACGCTACTTAATCGATAGCGATCTCACCTCACTTGGTCGCGCCCCTGAAAATGAAATTTTTCTCGATGACATCACAGTTTCAAGAAAGCATGCTCAGATTACGCGCCTCAATCTCAATTTCTCTATTAAAGACGTGGGAAGCTTGAATGGTACCTATCTAAATGGCATTTTGACCTCTGAAAATGTCCTATCCGATGGTGATGGAGTTCAAATCGGGAAATTCCGGATGCACTTCTTTGCAGGAGGTAAGAAGCGAAAATGAGCATTCCTGCCCGCGCCTATCTAAGTATTGGCGAAGTTCTCGCAAAATTGCGCGGAGATTTTCCGGATGTAACTATCTCAAAGATTCGCTTTCTCGAATCAGAAGGTCTTATTGATCCTCAGCGAACCCCAAGTGGTTATCGAAAATTTACGAGCGTCGATTTAGAGAGATTACGATATGTTCTTTTGGCACAACGGGATCAATATCTGCCACTCAGAGTTATCAAAGAGAATTTAAATGCTCTCGATAGAGGCTTGGAGCCATCTCCCGGTTCTAGTCCGAAACCGAGAATGGTGGCTCTAGATTCGGCAATCGCTCCCTCGTCTTTTGCTGAACATAGCGAACTTCGGCTATCGAGACAGGAATTGCTTGAAACTTCGGGAATCACAGATAAACAGCTCTTAGAGCTCGAAGGTTTCGGCCTAATTGAGATTAAAGGACGATATTTCGACGGCGATGCTTTGATGATTGCAAAAATTGTCTCCGAGTTGGCAGTCTTTGGTATTGAGGGGAGGCATCTGCGGGCATTTAAGTCTGCAGCTGATCGGGAAGTTGGTCTGGTCGAACAGGTAATTACACCGCTCTTGCGTCAAAAGAATACAGATTCCAAGGCGCGTGCTGAGGAAGTTTCAAGAGAGATTGCTTCGCTTTCAGTAAGACTCCATGCCGCGTTCGTTCGCGCCGGCCTTCATCGTACGAAATGAATCTCTTAGCTCTTGATGTAATAGGCGTGAGGGTTGAAATGCCTTCTAATCAACCGATAGTTCTACTTAAAGAAATTGGTGGTTCAAGATATCTACCGATTTGGGTTGGTGCCGTGGAGGCAACTTCAATTGCTTTTGCACAACAAGGCGTCACTCCTCCGCGACCTCTGACCCATGACTTAATGAAAAATCTCTTAGAGAGCCTCAATGCCAAGATCGAGTCAATTCAAATCACTGAGATCAAGGAGGGGGTCTTCTACTCATCAATTAATTTTGAAGGGGGGCGAAGCGTCTCTGCCAGACCTAGTGATGCCATCGCGCTGGCCCTTCGCACCGGCGCCCCGATCTTTGGCTCTTCAGATCTATTAGCCGAGGCCGGGATTGAGATTCCAGATCAGGCTGAGGATGAAGTGGAGCGGTTTAAAGAATTTTTGGAGGGAATCAACCCAGAAGATTTTCAAGCTTAACTCTCAACCGATACTTGAGATTTAGAGTGTCGGTGCTGGTATCTAGAACAAAGCTGGCCTACCGTTGACTCACCGACGTGGAAGGCTTCCCTCTATGAACATGCAGATTGGCTATCGCGGAGCAACTGCTTGTTCGGCTGCTGGAATCTCATATCGCCAACTCGATTATTGGGCGAGAACTGGTTTGGTTGAACCAACAGTTCGTTCAGCATCTGGATCAGGCTCTCAGAGGCTCTACGGTTTCAGAGATATTTTGGTTTTGAAAATTGTGAAGCGACTCTTGGACGCCGGTGTATCTCTCCAGAATATTCGTAGCGCTGTAACTCACCTTCGCGATAGGGGAGCAGAAGATTTGTCAAAAATCACTCTGATGAGCGATGGCGCATCGATTTATGAATGCACCAGTTCGGAGGAGATTTTCGACCTACTCCAAGGCGGACAAGGGGTCTTTGGTATTGCCATTGGAAAAGTATGGAATGAGGTTGAGGGAAGTTTGACGCATCTTCAAGGTGAAGACTCTCAAGGAGAGATTGTGGCTGATGGCGCCACCGACGAACTAGCTCTTAGAAGGAAACTTCGCGGCGCATAAGCCGGCTCAGCCCTCTATTCTTCTCTAGTGGTAAGAAGAGAATTCGCAGATAGGCATATTGGGCCATCCGGTGAGCAGGTTGCGACCATGCTTCATGAGCTTGGTTACTCGGATTTAGAGAGTTTAATCGACGACGTTCTACCCAATTCCATCAAATTGGATGAGATTTTTGGTCCAAACCTTCCAAGTCCGCTCTCTGAATCGCAGGTTATTTCAGAATTAAAGGAAATTGCGAAATCGAATCAGATTAACAATTCGCTAATAGGTATGGGCTATTACGGGACGATTACGCCACCTGTGATTCTCAGAAACGTTCTAGAGAATCCTTCTTGGTATACCGCATACACGCCTTATCAACCTGAAGTCTCGCAGGGTCGATTAGAGGCTCTTTTTGCCTTCCAAACCATGATTTCAGATTTGACCGGTTTACCGATATCCAATGCATCGATGCTTGATGAATCAACCTCAGCCGCGGAAGCGATGACTTTGGCTCGAAGAGTATCCAAGAAATGCGATGATGCCATTTTTTTGATTGACAAGAATTCGCATCCTCAAAACTTAGCTGTTATATCAACTAGAGCAAAACCTCTAAATATCGAATTAGTTGAATCACCTCTTCAGAGCGTCTCTGATGAAATTTTGGAGAAGAGTTTTGCGCTTTTGATTCAATATCCAGATACTTATGGAAGAGCGAATGCTTTAGACGAGCTTATTGCGCGTGCCAAAGCTCGTGATGTCATAGTTATTTTCGCAACAGATTTGCTCGCGTTAACTCTTATTAAAACGCCAGGTGAAATGGGAGCCGATATTTCAGTAGGTTCAGCACAGAGGTTTGGCGTGCCGATGGGATTTGGTGGGCCACATGCTGGATTTATGTCGGTTAGAGAAGGATTTGAGCGAGCGCTTCCCGGCCGCCTGGTTGGTCAGAGCCTCGATAGTCATGGTAACCCCGCGTTGCGACTAGCGCTTCAAACTCGAGAACAACATATTCGAAGAGATAAGGCAACAAGCAATATTTGCACCGCACAGGTACTGCTCGCCAATATCGCTGCCTTGTATGGAGCTTGGCACGGCCCTGAAGGATTGCGTGAGATTGCCTATCGCGTGCATAGCCTGGCACGCACCTTTGCAGCATCACTTCGTTCGGGCGGATTCGAATTATTGAGCGATACCTTTTTTGACACGATATCTTTCAGAGCCGCCAACGCTGACGCCCTATTTGAAAGTGCGTTGCGTATAGGAATCAATGTTCGCAAGATTGATAATGGTATTTCGATTGCTCTTGATGAGACTGTGGAAGAAGATCTTCTTGAAAAACTCGCCAAAGCTTGGGCGTTGCGTTACGACCCGAAAGAGATGCTGGGTTCACTTCCAGTTCTTAGAAAAACTAGTTACTTGAGCCATCCGATCTTTAACTCTTATCAATCTGAGACAGCAATGCTGCGTTATTTGAGAACACTCTCAGATCGTGATTTGGCACTTGATCGCACCATGATTCCTCTCGGTTCCTGCACAATGAAACTTAATGCCACAACAGAAATGGAGGCCATGACTTGGCCCGAGTTTGCGAACTTACATCCATTCTCGCCAGCTTCGCAATCTTCTGGAACTCGTCGAATCGTAAAAGAACTTTCTAAGTGGTTGTTAGAGATCACTGGGTATGAAGCGGTATCTCTGCAACCTAATGCTGGTTCTCAAGGGGAGTTTGCCGGGCTATTAGCTATTAAAAATTATCTGAACTCAGTTGGCGATAGTTCACGCGATATCTGCTTGATTCCGTCGAGTGCTCATGGCACAAATGCGGCGAGTGCAGTCATGGCTGGCATGAAAGTAGTAGTTATCGAATGTGACGATAAAGGCAATGTGTCTATTGCGGATATTAAGGAGAAGATTGAGGAGTATGGCACTCGTCTAGCAGCGCTCATGGTTACTTATCCTTCTACACATGGCGTCTTTGAGTCGGAAATAACCGAAATCTGCGCTATGGTGCATGATGCCGGGGGACAGGTTTATGTGGATGGCGCTAATCTCAACGCGCTAGTTGGATTAGCAAAGCCTGGAAAATTTGGCGCCGATGTATCGCACCTTAATCTGCATAAAACATTCTGCATTCCTCATGGCGGTGGAGGACCGGGCGTCGGACCAGTAATAGCCAGAAGACATTTGGCGCCATTTCTGCCAAACCATCCTCTTGACGCGACCGCTGGACCAGCAACGGGCCCGGGGCCAATTAGCGCTGCGCCCTTTGGTTCGGCACTAATTCTTCCGATTTCTTGGAGCTATATTCGTATGATGGGCGCCGCCGGGCTTCGGCGCGCTACTCAGGTTGCAATTCTCTCTGCGAACTATATTTCCAAGAAGCTATCTGATGATTACCCAACTCTCTATACAGGGGAGAAGAATTTAGTCGCACACGAATGCATTATTGACATTCGGGGCATAACAAAAGAGACCGGTGTAACTGTCGACGATATCGCTAAGCGACTTATGGATTTTGGGTTTCATGCGCCAACCATGAGTTTTCCAGTACCTGGAACATTTATGATTGAACCAACTGAGAGTGAAGATATTGCCGAGCTTGATCGATTTATCGGCGCAATGAAGACTATTCGTAATGAAATTAGGGAAATTGCGAGTAGCAAAGTTGCCATTGAGGATTCGGCCCTTCGCCATGCTCCGCACACCATAGGTTCAGTTCTCGCCAGCGAATGGAATCGACCATATTCGCGAGAGAGCGCCGCTTTCCCGGTCTCGGAAACACTGGGAATTGGTCGGCGCGGCAAGTATTGGCCAACCAGTGGTCGAATTGATAGCGCCTACGGGGATAGGAATCTCGTCTGCTCCTGCGAGCCGATAACCGCGCGCGCGATTAATTAGTTTACATAATGTCAATTATCGGCTTAACCTTCGAAGCCGCTGAGTGGTCATCGCCAGCAGGCCAAAGCCTATCCAGAAGGTGCTTCCGAGATGACTAGCAATACTGCCTCCTTGATGGGTCGCCATCTCAGCCGCTAAACCTCCCGCCTTAAATTGAACTAATTTATCTAGAGTTTTCCCCGAGCTATCAATATGAGCTGTGAACCCAGTTGTACTAACCGCAATCAGATCTCTCTTCAATTCGGCAGCCCTAGCAGAGGCGATCTGCAGCTGTTGCGCTGCCTGATTACTCGTGCCAAAGGTGGCGTTATTAGTCTGATTTACCAGAAAGGATGAGCCTAGAGTTGATTTACGGACCAGGTCATCATCGAGAATCTCAAAACAGATAAGCGTTGCGAAGGTATTCTGCTTTAATGTAAAGATTACCGCGCGTTTGCCAGGTTGGAAATCGACAACGCGTCTTGCGGCAGGGACAATCCTTTCGGCGAAACCTCTTAGCGGCATATATTCACCAAATGGAGCTAGATCTTGCTTTATATATCTAGTTTTTGAGCCATCTGGTTTAAAGAGAATGGAGACATTTAGCGGTCCCGCAGTACCTCTCTCTATCGCGTTAACAAGCAGTGGCTTGCCCAATTTCTGTAGAAGCTCTGAGATCTCTCTCTTGGCAATTGGATTTTTCTCTGGATCTAGATCAGAGGCATTTTCTGGCCAGACTACTAATTGCGCGCTCTCCGAAATCTCAGTCGCGGCAATATGACGTCGCAAAACACTTAAAGCTCGCTGATTGAATTCGAGACCAAGTTGATCAACTCCCCCTTGTACCGCGAGAACTTGCACCTTGCCATTCTTATCCACTGTTGATGGGACTAAGGCAGAAAAAGAGAGAAGTAAAGCAACAACCGCAATATTCTTCCATTGCCTCAACATTAATAAAGCTGCTGCAATTGCTACAGTGAATGTTATTCCAGCAACTCCTACTACAGGATACAGAATAGACAGTGATGCCGTTTGCGTATGGCCAATTCTGCCCCAACCAAATCCACCAAATGGAAACTTCATTCTCAACAATTCAACTAAGAGTAAGCAGCTCGCAAAACTGATAGCGCCATAAACATTTCTCTCGAAACGGATAAGAGCGAGAGGAGCGAAGAAACTTGCTTGCAAAACCGCTAGCGATACCCACGGAAACCAACCGACGTAACTTCCCGACCAATGGAGCAAAAGAAGAAAGAAGGAGAGGCCAAATGCAATTGCAATGGATACTCTGGTCAAGCGTTCCTTATCAAGCAGAAGATAGAAGAGTGAACCCAACGCTAGGTAAGCAGCCGGCCAAATATTCCAGGGGGCAAAAGCTAAATTTAGAACTAGACCGGAAAGTATTGCCAAAACTATTGCCATTTAAGAGCGCTCACTAATCTCTGGACACTAGTTTTGAGACCAAATTCCGCCTCTAATAGCGCCAATTTCTGGGAATCGCTTGGGCCGCTAGGAATCTCTAGATTCACTTCGGGTAACCGAACATCCGCCACACAGGAAACCAATTTGGTAGCTTTCTTTGCATAGTTAAGATCATCAAGGATCTTCCTGGATAGTTTCTCAGGAGTCCTGGGTGATTCACTAGATACATCAGCAATAATTGAATCCATACTTTGAAATTGATTAGCAAGTTGGGCCGCTCCTTTCTCCCCTATTCCCCGAATCCCGGGCAAGCCATCCGAAGGATCTCCTCTGATCATGGCAAATAGGCCATATCTATCTCCAGGAATTTGATATTTATTTGCTATCCAGGACTCGTCCACTAAATCATGAGATGAGATTCCTTTTGCAAGATAGATTACCTTTACATCTTTTTTGTCAGAAACTACTTGGAAGAGATCTCGGTCTCCTGTTACAACTCTCACTGGTCCTGGTTGGTTTAAGGCTAGGGTGGCGATTACATCATCTGCTTCATAATCGTCAACGCCCAATATTGGGAAGCCTAAAGCGTCGAATAGATCGATAATGACCGGTATCTGTGGTGTTAGCGTGTCAGGCTCCTCCTCGCTCTCATCATCTTCTAGTCGATTGTTTTTGTACTCTGGGAAAAGCTTGACGCGCCATGAAGGTCGCCAATCACCATCTAAACAGAGTGCGATTCGATTTGGACTATAAGAATTAATCAACCTCGCGGTCACGTCCAAAAATCCACGAATTGCATTCACTGGCTCTCCAGTTGGCGAAACTAACGAATCGGGCATTCCGTAGAAGACGCGATACCAAAGCGACGCACTATCAATCAACAAAAGAGTCATGAAACAATCGCTGAATACGCGATTACACCTCTATCTATTCGCACAATGGCATCTTTAACAAGATTTTTAAGAGAAATATTTACTCCTCTTAACTGTCCTAGGAGATCGATGATTTGCCTCATATTTCGTACAAAATCTCCAACTGGAATTTCAGTCTCACGTAAGATCGAATTTAGTTGATATCCATTGGCCCATCTATAGGCGCTCCAAGCCAAATCAAAGTTTGGTTCGCGCTGACTGGCTAGTCCGTGTTCATCTTCAAGATTGACAATTCGTCGCCAAGTCGATGTTACCTCCTTCATCGGCATCTCAACGCTCTTAGGAATTCGCGGGATTTTGCTCTTCTCGCCTCGACCCTCATAGACAAGAGCAGATAGAACGGCCACTAGATCTGGTGCTGACAGATTAGGAAAAACCTCGGAATGTATTATCTCCGCGAGGAGGAGATCAGATTCCGCGTATATTCGAATAAGCGTCTTACCCTTCTCGCTCAATTTTTCATCTTCTAGGTAGTGCATCTTCTGCAAAACGTGGACAACACGGTCAAACGTTCTAGGAATGACATTCGTTCTTGTACTTACTCGTTCAGATAATCCAGCTGTCTCTCGCTCAAGGCGAAATGCTTTCTCAAACTTTCGAGCGTGGTTTTCTCGCTCCGGACATTGATGACAGGGATGGGATTTCAATTCTCTACGCAGTTCGCCAATTCTCGTATCAATTTCAATTCTATTTCGTTTCTCGCGTGAACGATAAGAGCGTTCCAAAATGGAGATTTCCTCGCGCATCTTGGCATAAATCAAGAAATCCCCTAAGTGGCAGACTTCGGATTTTTGAAGCGTTTCGATAGCGTCTCGATTCCTAGCAATCTGACGCAGCAATCCTGAAACGCCACGATCGGCTTGAAATTGAGCGAACGATGCGCTAAGTGACGAGCGAGCTCTTTCTTTTCCAAAGCGAGAAATCAAATTCGCCGACATGTTATAGGTTGGGTTGAAAGATGATCTCAAAGGATATGTTCGGGTACTCGCCAAACTTGCGGCCATAGAACTATCAATCTGATCGCTCCACATCACGACAGCGTTACCCTCAATATCGATACCTCGGCGACCAGCTCTACCTGTCAGTTGCGTGTACTCCCCTGGTGAAACCGGTGCGTGTGACTCGCCATTCCATTTAATTAGTTTTTCCAGAAATACTGTGCGTGCCGGCATATTTATTCCGAGCGCGAGAGTTTCGGTTGCAAAAACGATCTTCAACAATCCCCTTTGGAAAAGCTCTTCAATCGTCTCCTTGAACATCGGCAACAGTCCGGCATGATGAGCCGCGATTCCGCGCTCAGCCGCTTCACACCAAGCACCAAAACCCAAGATCCCGAAATCTTCACTAGGTAACTCTGCAGTTTTTCGATCGATTATCTCCCGAATAAGAAGTCGCTCATCTCGATTGGTGAGGTTGATGTTGGCTCTCAGAGCTTGTTCTACTGCCGCATCACATCCAGCCCGAGAGAAAATAAAATAAATCGCCGGGAGATAATTTCTATCATCGAGAACTTCAATCACCTCTGGACGGGTCAATTGGTTAATCTGGCTCTCTCGTTCATGCCAATTTCCTCGCTGTCCAATCAATACGCGGGATTTCTTCTCCAGTCGAATGATTTCAGGGTTAACTCGCCCTTCATCCACAAAGAGATCCAATAGGCGATTCCCAATGAGAATATGTTGATAAAGGGGAACGGGTCGAGTTTCACTTAGCACCACTTCAGTGTCGCCCCGCACCTTGCCTAGCCATTCGCCAAATTCCTCAGCGTTTGAAACAGTAGCCGAAAGAGCAACCACGTGAATGCGCTCTGGAAGGTGAATCAATATCTCCTCCCAAACAGCTCCCCTGAATCTATCTGCAAGATAGTGAACTTCGTCGAGGACTACGTATCCCAAGTTTTCAATATCCGTAGACTTTGCATAAATCATGTTCCGCAAAACTTCAGTTGTCATTACAAGGATTTCTGCGTTTGAATTAACTGAGGTATCACCAGTTAGTAACCCGACTCGCGATTCGCCATATTTGCCAACGAATTCCTGATATTTCTGGTTAGAGAGAGCTTTGATAGGAGTGGTGTAATAACATCGAATACCTTGATTAGTGGCTAGATAAGTTGCGAATTCTCCAACGATAGTCTTTCCGGCGCCGGTTGGGGCCGCAACCAAGACCGATTTTCCATCTTCCAAATGGCGACAGCCAATCTTCTGGAAGTCATCAAGTGGGAAAGCGTATCCTTCAGAAAACGTTCTGAGATTTGAGTATTTTCCACGAAGCTTTGATTCAGCAAATTGTTCAGCAGGCGATTTCGACATTACGCTGTCCAGGTAAAAAGCGCATTTGCTACAGATTGAGCAGTTATTGGTAGATTCCCAACTCTCTCGCCGTCAGCGTAGGCAACGGCATCAGAAAGAACTTCAATCTTCGAGCCACGCATAATTTTCACTTTCGGATGCGAAATATGAGCTCCTCGGTAAACCTTCGGAAAAACGCGTAAAAATTCTGGTTTTGATACGGGAGCGAGGACCATTAAATCGAGGAGATTGTCATGTAGATCAGCTTCAGGAGTTACCAGCATTCCCCCGCCATATGAACGTCCGTTTCCAATAGCGATCAGCATGGCTTCATTTTCAAAAGTTTCCTGATCGACCATGAAGCGATACTTCTTTGGTCGAAAAAGTGGAAGCTCCAAAATCATCGCCAAATTATATTTAACGCGATTTTGAATCTTCATTCTGTTGGCCCGCTCATTGACTAAAGAATCGAAACCCGTGCTTAGAATATTTCCAAAGTATCTTTCATTGACTTTACCCAAATCAACGCGAATTGGGGCTTTATCCAGGAGATCTAAAGCTGGTATTCCAAAAGGTATCCCCAATGTTCGTACAAAATCATTCCCAATTCCAGCGCTAATTGGAAGCAGTGGAATTCTAGTCTCCGCAAGTGCCTGCATTGCTATATTCATCATTCCGTCGCCACCAACAGCTATGACTGCATCGACACCTTCGTTGAGAATATTTCGGTCAATAAGTTTGCTTAACGCAGATCGAGCACCTTCGGCGCTCGAAGAATGAATCTCTTCAAAGGTTCTATTCCTGGCATGCAAACTATCTCGCACTAATTTGCCCATCTTCGCGCCTCTACCTCCTCCAGAGGTGGGATTTACAATTAGAAAGAGCACTCTAGATCGATTCAGGGCGATCGATAGGAGCAGTTTCATCGATAGAAATCTTCGATTTGTTGCGATCTCGTCTTGCATCTAGGAGTAGAGCAATTCCACCGGCCCCGAAATAGAATGCAATTAATGGGAGCGCCAATGCCACCATCGAAAGCGGATCAGCGGTTGGAGAGAAGGCTGCGACAAAAAAGGTAATGCCAAAAATAGCGAAACGCCAAGGCTTGAGTATCGAGCGACCTGAGATCACTCCAACCAGATTCAAGGAAACTAGGAAGACTGGCAATTCGAAAGCCAGCCCAAAGACAATAATCAGACGCAGAACAAAATCAAGATAATCGTCAAATCGGACAAGATTGCCGAGCGCTTCCGGGGTAAAGCCGAAAAGGACTCGTATCGCTAACGGAAGAATATAGAAAGCTAGAAATGCTCCGGCGGCGAAGAATGGTGTTGCTGCGACAATAAATAGAATTGAATTTCGCTTCTCTTTTTTGGATAACGCAGGTGCAATAAATCCCCAGATCTGGTAGAGCCAGAATGGTGCTGAGAATATGAGTCCAGAAAGAAATGACACTTTCAATTGGAGGTTGAGTGGCCCGAGAACGCCAGAGATAAAGAGCGCGCCACATTGACTCAAACCGGATTCCTGTGCCAGTTTTAGATCGCACACTGGCTCAGAGAGTCGAGTAATAATCTCGTTGTAATTTACCCAGCCGAGCGCTGAAAAAATTATGATGAAAAACGCAGCCCTGAGCGTTCTAGAACGCAGCTCTCTAAGATGGTCAAGGAGCGGCATAGTTCCCCGGCTTGCCATTAATTACCCCTACCTTGTGTGGTGAGAGTTAGCTCCCTGACTTGCCCTCTTCATCACTCTTTTTTTCATCTTTATTCAATTCCTTGACTTCGCTCTTGAATATACGAAGCGATCTACCAAGAGCGCGGGCTGAGTCCGGCAGGCGTTTGGCGCCGAAAAGAAGGATAACTACCAAGATCAGGAAGAACCAATGGGATGGCTCACGTAAACCGAACATCAACTTCCCCTCCTACGATGTCCGACATACGCTATCACGCGATCTTCATTGGTAGAGGGCGAGCGCTTGATTGGCGCGACTCTGAACCAGATTTCGAAGGTCGCTAGGGCTTACTACCATCGCTAGACCTCCGCCTTTGAGGATCTCTCGAACCAACCACTCCTTCTGATACACCTGAAGCTCGAATACATCGGATTCCTCGGTCTTCGTAAGTAAATTCCAGTGTTTTCTAAAGAATTCAGAATTGGCCTCAACTTTGAGTTTGATAGTGATTGGCTCCGTTTCTCCCGCGAATTCTCCTACTTGAGATTCTTCATCCAAGATATTCGCAGTTACCACTTTTTTCAGATTAAAGGTGCGACGCGCGTTCACGAGATGGCACCAGGCATCCCAATGAAAAACTCCGTCACTCTCGTACTGTTTGATTAAACTGATTTTCCGTTTAGTCAACTCGTCCTTAGTATCATTCCTATAAGAAATTTCAATTTTACTATTCTTAGTTATCGCTTGATCGCCGATTCGTCGAAGGTATCCAATAGCATCAGGTTCAAAGCTAATGCTTTCAGCGGGCAAATTCTCCGGCATCTGTTCTTCTAACTTGGAAATCAGATTCGCAATCTCTAATTGAAGTTGTGGAGGTGATTCCTCGGATAATGCTGACAGTGCAATCTTGAGAATGAGTAACTCACTATCGGTAAAATTCCGCGGGTAGTTCAAATTTTGAGGATCACGCAGCACCACATAACCATCGTCGGTGGAGAGATCAATTAACTCCAAGGGAGTGTAGCCTGGAAGTCCACACACCATCAACAAATCTAAATCAGAAACCAATTCTTTAACGGAGATGCGAAATTCATCGGCAATTTCTCTCAAGTTCAAGCCTGGGTGGGCCCGAAGAAATGGCACCAAGTCAAGAAGCCTTATGACTCGGGTTGTCGCTTCAGACATGAGAGTTCATAATCGTTTTAAAATTTTTCGCCATCATAACTCTTAACTCACTCGGCTTCTCCACCACGATATTTGAGCTGTAGGCCGCGAGTTCCTCATAGGCTTCACCAATATCCTCAAAGTTGATAGTAATTGACTGCCAGTCATCATCACTCGCCAACTTGGTGATCTGAGTTGCATACTTCGCTAGTAATGCATCGCCGAAACCATGACGAAGCTTGATCTCTGCCTGATAGTCCGGCTTCTTGATCATTATCAGGTAATCGCGAACCCGAAAGTCCTCAGGAATTTCGAATGTGTTTCGCTTCTTATCAACAGTAATGGAGCTAGTAATCCGACTAATCCTAAAAACCCTAATGTCTTTTCGAGATAGGTCTTCGCAAACTAGATACCAATCTCCTCGCCAACCACCAAGTCCAAAAGGGTTCAGTGCTCGACTCTCAGGCTGTCGATCGCCGTCCTTTTGATACTGAAAGCGAATCTCGGAGCGACTTGCGATTGCGCGCGTGATTTCTACCAAGTTGCCTTCAATGGTCCGAGGTGAGAAGAGATATATCTCTTCTGGACTAATGGGAGTCACGTTAAGAGAATTCAATCTCTGTGCCATATTGGTGCTTGGTCCATTCAAATCGCCGCCAACAACAGCTAGTGCAACCGATAACAGACCTAACTCCCTTGCGTTGAAATTCGGTTTCATTCGGTAGCGCTCAGCAAGAATTCGATAGCCAACCTCATCTTCGAATAATGGATCGTGACTGGCCACCTCAACCTCAATTCCCATGCTGCGCAGTTCATCTTTGTCGCGTTCAAACATCCGCTCCATCGCCTCCGAGGCACCCTCATAACCTGCAACTCGCCGGAAGATTTCACTTTTTGGCATGAAACGTCGTGAAGCCAGGAGCGCCATTGTGAGGTTTATCAATCGCTCAGTTTTTGCACTCGACATAGGGCGAGATTAGCCGCTGATAGGTGTGTAAGGTGCCCATGTGAAACCGATAAAGCTTCTGGCCCTTCTTCCCGTCGTTACGTTGCTTCTTGCTGGATGTACCACGGATGGTGGCGCTCCCGCCCAATCCCCTGAAGCAGCGAATTCGGGATATCCCACAGTGAGCAGTAACTCCGGCGATGCACCTGCTATTTCCAAGCCCGTAGGAGATCCGCCAACAAATTTGGTCGTGCAAGATGTGATTGTTGGCAATGGCAAGAGCGCAGCTAGCGACTCAGTGGTGACAGTGCACTACACGTTGATGGCTTGGTCAAATGGAGAAGTTCTTCAAAGTTCTTGGGGCTCCGCTCCATTCACCTCGGAATTGAGTGGCTTGATTCAAGGTTGGAAAGAAGGAATACCTGGAATGCAAGAGGGAGGTCGCCGTCTCTTAATCATTCCTCCAGAGAAGGGTTATGGGGCACAAGATATTGGTTCTGGCCCAAATGAGACCTTAATCTTCGTTGTTGACCTCGTCTCCTTGCAATAACGAGTAAGCGCCCTTGGCTGGGCGTCGCTTTCTTTTAATCGGTGGCTCTGCCATTTTTCGAGATATGAGCAAGAAACCGGTGTGCGCGTTCATACTATGTTGTGGCCTTACCGCCAATCCTTCGTGATGCCAATATCTAATTAAGGATTCAAAACTCTCTGGTTCGGAAAATTGACCTGACTCCTTGATGGCCTCCGCTGTTCTAGATAATTGCGTGGTTGTAGCTACATAGCAACAAATGACACCGCCTGGCTTTAGCGCCTTCGCTGCGATAGTTAGTGCATCCCAGGGCGCCAACATGTCATATATGACACGGTCAAAATCACCCTCAACTTCGATGTCCTGAACTTGAGATAAATGAGTCTCCCAATTCTCTGGGGAATTTCCGAAATATTTAGCGACATTGTCGCGAGCCACATCAAGAAATTCGCTTCGCGCTTCTACTGATACCAGTTTCCCCTCTCGCCCAATGGCTCTAAGAAGAGAGATGGAAAGGGCCCCGCTCCCTGCTCCCGCTTCGAGAACCTTCGCTCCGGGAAAGATATCTGCATATCCAACAATTAACGCGCTATCTTTTGGATAAACAATGGTGGCGCCTCTAGGCATGGACAATATGAAATCATTAAGCAGTTGTCTCATTACCTGATACTTGGTGCCATTGCTAGAAAGTACGACACTACCTTCGAATAACCCGATGATTGCGTTATGGTCGATCCATCCCTTATGCGAATGCCACTGGGCGTCGGCCATCAAGTAAAAAGAGTAGGGCTTGCCTTTTTCATCGGTCAGCTGGACGCGATCACCTACTTTGAACCGTGGCGTGTTACTCACTATCTCAGGCCTATTTCTCTATGAAAAGATTGCAAATACGGTCGAAGGTTACTCCGTCTAAAGAATCAAGATAGCGCGCTCGGGGGGACTCAGGAAGTTCTTTGCCATGCTTCAAGCCCAGGATCCAAGCACCACTGGCGATCGCTGCTCTCATGCCATTTGGCGAATCTTCAATGATTAAACATTCCTCAATTGGAGTAAAAAGATTTCGTGCAGCGTTCAAATATCCAGTGGGATCTGGTTTTGCAATCGGCACATCATCGGCGCTAATGACGGTATGAAAAATATCGCCGATACTTGGGAGCGCCGCTTCAACAATAACTCGAGCGCTGGCGGTTACTAGACCTAACTTAACATTTTCCGAAATCATCTCTCGAATTAGGTGGTGAGCCCCTGGTGCAAATTGAACCCCTTGCGATAGTCGATGGGCAATCCGAGAAATTAGTAGATTAGACAATTCGCCTTCGGTGAATCTTCCGGGAGCCCTCCCTCTCATATAAGAATCAACCCGACTTATCGGACCTCCGATACAGTTTTGGGAATCGCTTTCACTCCAAGGAATGGAATTTATCCGTGCCAACTCCAGCTCTTCTTCCTGCCAAATTGGCTCACTGTCTATTAGCGTTCCATCCATATCCCATAGCACTGTTTGGAAAACTCTCTTTACTTCAGTAGGTGAACTAAAGAGCATTGAAATACTTTGCTTGCAATAGGTCTTGGGTAGTTTCAATCAAAAGGGCATCGACTCTGCCATCGATTGATTCGGACGCTGCAAATCGATAGGACTCCGTTAGTTCTCTAATAGTTGTATGTCCAAAAGTTGGAAGTTTGGTTCCCGCACCTAGCGAACCTAGCACCCATTTTAGTGCGGCATATTCACTAACTGCCTTTCTCGCAATTTCAGGGCCCGCTCGAGCAAACTCATAGGTTCCCTCAACAATTCCATATTTACCAAGATTGCCGACATTTGCGCCAAAAGTGTTAGTTTCGATGGCATCGACGCCTGCATCAAGGTAGGCCCGATGGATATCTGCGATTATGTCAGGTCGGGTTGCATTGAAACTCTCATTGCAACCTTCATGCCCTTGGAAATCCTCAAGGCTTGGTGATGCGGCTTGAATCATGGTGCTCACCGCGCCATCAGCGACCAGGGTACGAGTCTTTAGGGCCTCACGAAATGAGTTATTTGATTCGGCCATTGTTCGGAGTTTATCGTAAGGTTACGTTGTGCATCTTTTCGACAGCCGATTCTCGCTGCGTGAACCGATCATGATCTCAGCTTTTTCAGGTTGGACTGATGCGGGCGAAGCCGCAACAGCAGCTTTAGACCACCTGCTTGCCTCGTGGTCACACCATAAATTGGCAACGATGGATGCAGAAGAGTATTACGATTTTCAGGTTAATAGACCTTCAATTTCCTTAGATGCAAAAGTTGTGAGGGAAATTGTCTGGCCGAACACGGTTATCTTTGAAGTTTCTGCCCCTCAATTACCTAATGATTTTTTAGTCGTGAAAGGTATAGAGCCTTCCATGAGATGGCGCAGTTTCACTCGAGAGCTTTTGGATTTGGCCGATGTTTATGAAGTAGGAATGTCGATTGCACTCGGTTCGCTTCTCGCGGATGTGCCGCATACAAGGCCTATCGTGGTCACCGGTAGCGGCGCTCATCCTGATGTAGCTAAGCGACTTGGCGTTGAAGTCTCTCGATATGAAGGCCCAACAGGAATCATCGGTGTATTACAAGATGCCGCATTTCGACGAGATATTGATGCGGTTTCTCTCTGGGCCTCAGTTCCACACTATGTTTCGACTCCGCCATGCCCTAAATCGACCTTAGCGTTGATCAACTCCTTGGAGGATTTTCTAGCCATTCAAATTCCGCACGGAGATCTTGCTGAACGTTCCACAGCCTGGGAATCCCAGGTAGATAAGTTGGCTTCGGACGATGCCGAAGTTGGTGAATATGTCAAAGAGTTAGAAAAATCTAAAGATGACGCGGAGCTTCCATTAGCTACCGGAGATTCCATCGCTCGAGAGGTAGAGCGCTTCCTTCGAGATAATATTTAATCGTAACTAAAACGCTAAACCAAGCAACAAATCCAAAGCTCTAGACAATTCGCCAGCATTTCCACCAATTTCTCCTCTCTCAGTTTTCTCGCACCATGACTCTAAGAGAGCGAAAACTTGTGGCGTATCTAAGTTATTTGCCAGCGCGAGAACAACATTGGCAATGATCGGATCGGTTGCTGCAACCTCTTCTCTCGCTAGGTTATTGCGTAACCGACCTTGAAATATTTGTGCGCTCTGTAATGTCGCATCTGTCCAAATCGTGTCCTCTGAATAATGGCGCTGTATTAGCGCAATTCTTATGACGTCCGGGTCGATGCCATCATTTAGAAGTCTCGAGACAAAGATCAAATTCCCGCGGCTTTTACTCATTTTCTCACCGTTTAATCCAATCATTCCGGTATGCACATAAACGGAACTAAATGGACGTCTAGTAATCACTTGTGCTTGAACTGCGGTCATGTAGTGATGAGGAAATTTCAAATCACTGCCTCCACCTTGAATCCCTAAAGCGAACTTCGAGCCGTTATCTAGTGAAGAGAGAGCCAAGGCGACGCACTCAATATGCCAACCAGGTCTTCCCTTGCCAAATGAGCTCTCCCAGCCAGGTTCATCTACTCTCTGTTTCATCCAAACCAGAGTATCGAGAGGGTGGCGCTTGCCAACTCGCTCTGGATCACCACCTCTCTCCTTGAAGATCTGAATGGCTTCACTTAAGGGAATAGGCAGATTTTCTAGCGCTCCCTCAATAAGTGATAGATCTAGATAGATATCACCTTCGATCACATAAGTCTTACCTGTAGAAACCAATTTCTCGATGTAGGAAATGATCAACTTCATATTCTCGAAAACGCTAAGAAAGTTATCTGGAGGAATTACTCGTAACGCTGTCATGTCATCTCGATAAAGCTGAATCTGACCTTCAGCGAGTTCTTTCCACGGCACCCCGTCGCGATTTGCGCGCTCCAAAAGGGGGTCATCGATGTCGGTAACATTTTGGGTGCGCCGTATTTCGCTACCAGACGCCATTAAATATCTAGAAATTAAATCGAAAGATAAATAGGTTGCAGCGTGTCCCAGATGCGTAGCGTCATAGGGAGTAATTCCGCAGAGGTAGATTCCGCCACCAGTAACATCCACCAACTCTCCTGAATAGCTATCTCGGAGTTTGAGTGTGACAAACTTCGATTTAGCTGGTGGTAAATATGGCCTGGTCCAACTCTCCATGAAGGAAGCGTACTTACCCATCTATCAGACTGGAGGCCATGGAACCGCAGGCCATTCCTGATCCGGCTGAGGAAAAGTCTTATTAATTAAGAGTTGATTTAAACGATCCGATAACGCATCTATTTCGAAGCTTTGAATCAGATCATCAAGCCTTAATGTGCCATTGGAAATCGCTCTTTCGGTGCTCTCTAAAAGCCTAATTTCGTCAGGGGTTAGTTCACTCCCGGAAAATTGCCAGAGCACGGTTCGTAATTTCCACTCCTTATGCAGGGAGACGCCGTGATCGCAACCGAAGAGTTCCCCATTCTCGTTGAGCAGAATATGACCAAATTTTCGATCTGTGTTATTTATAACTACATCAAAGAGCGCTAGCTTCCGCAGATCGGGATTTAAGGATGCCCCAAAGGAAACTGGATCAAAGTCCACGGGAGTATCAACCCATAACTGAACCGCTCCAACTCCAAAGGGCCCATCGCGAAGAACTGTTATAGGAACTAGATCAAATCTACTCTCACTTATTCGGTAAGCGGCCACTTCTCGAGAGGCTAGATTTCCGTCTGGAAAATCCCAAAGCGGACGTTCGCCTGCTATCGGTTTGTAAACAACTGAGAGAGAACCCTCTGAAGAGAAAATCCTGCCATAAAGAGTCGCATTTGAGGCATCTACTAATCTACCTTCAATCTCAATCGTTCCTGTTTCGATCAAGTCTAGATACTTGGTATTCATATTTGCCTGCGATAACCATTTGCTCTAGGGCAGAGATGACCATCGACATTGATTGGTCCGCCGCAGAAAATACAAGGTTGACGGCCAGCCGCAACGATACTTAATGCACATTGTGCAAACGTAACGGCTTTACTCATCTCATATTCAAAGCTGATGCTAGTAGCAACTTCTTCATTTCGCTCTTCCTCGGCAGCATTTATCTCAATGCGCAATCTTGATTCACTTGGTAGCCAGGTTATGGAGATCACTCCAACTACAAATTCAGGCTCAATCGGCATCTCCAAGTTAGGAATATCTATCTTCTCTCTTTTCACTGCAAAACCAATTTCACGAGCGATTTGAATTATCTTCTCAGCAAGAGATGCGGCTTGACTCTTCTCGAGCGCAAGCGAGAGCGTGCCATTCTTTCGAATCTGCAAGAAGAATTCTCTTTCACCGGGAACACCAACAGTCCCCACCAGTAAGAGTTCAATCTCACCGAGAAAACGATTCATGAACCGCCACCTCCAAGGATGAATTTCCGATTTCGCTTTAAGCGGTGATTACGATCTGTGCCGCTTACTACAGTTCGATTTGTGAATAAGACGATGCGCTTCTTGCTAAGCTCAATCGCACTTAGGCTTGCTGGCTCAACGTGAATTCTTTGAAACTGCTTAAGTTCTGTGCCAAGCGTTTGTGCTAGAGCCATCTTGATAATGTCGCCATGCGAAACCACCAAGACTTTCGATCCGGAAAAGCGCTCAGCTAAATTGCGTAGCCCCTGAGAAACTCGATCCCAAGCTTCTGAAAAACTCTCGCCATACGGGAACGTGAATTTATCAGGGGTATTCTGGATTTTCCGCCAATCTCTCTTGAGTGAAAGTACTTTCAGCTTTCGCCCACTCCACGTTCCATAATCCATTTCCTGAAAATCATTATTTACTTCGACAGGGACATTTTTACCGGAACTGGAAGTAAGATATGGTGAGACTGTTTCGTGACAGCGCTTAATTGGACTTACTGAAATACCATCCAATTTCAGTTCTTTCAACGATTTTGCGATCGCCAGAGCTTGCAATTTCCCACGCTTAGATAACCCCACATCACTTCGCCCCGCTAAAATCCCTTTTTCATTCGCTACAGATTCAGCATGCCGAAGCAGATAGATGAGCGTCACAGCAGAAGGGTAGCGACCGTCCCACTCTTTGAGAGTTCTTGTTGCTAATGTCATAGATGTGGAGAAGAGACCAGTCGGCGCCAGTGGCCTACATGTTTCGCGACTTGGCCTTGGAACTATGACATGGGGTCGGGATACCGATGAACAAGAGGCGGCAGACCAACTTCGACTCTTTCTTGATGCAGGTGGAAATTTCATTGATACAGCTGCAATTTATGGCGATGGTGATAGTGAAAGAGTTCTTGGTGGCTTAATCGAGGCGATGGCGAAAAGAGATGATCTCGTAATCGCATCGAAAGCTGGCATCTCTATTCGAGGAGGTGAGCGCAAGATTGATAACTCGCGTAAGGCACTTCTCTCAGAATTAGATCGCACACTGACCAGGCTCGAAATGGATTACCTCGATATTTGGCAGGTCAGCGCGTGGGATGAAGATGTTCCTCTGGAGGAGACCCTAAGCGCCCTAGATAGCGCAGTATCTAGCGGAAAGGCCAGGTATGTCGGTGTGACAAATTTTTCAGGTTGGCAGACTTCTCGAGCCGTAACTTTGCAAAATCCCTTGTTCGGAAAGGCTCCAATTAGTTCAACTCAGAATGAGCTCTCTTTACTTAATCGAAGGTGTGAGCACGAAGTTCTCGCCGCTGCCAAAGCGTTGGGCTTTGGTTTTTTTGCTTGGTCTCCTCTTGGTAGAGGAGTTTTGACTGGGAAATATCGAGGTGGAATGCCATCGGACTCACGCGGAGCTAGTCCCCATTTCTCAAGCTTTATTGAGCCTTATCTATCCGAGAGATCGGCACAGATTGTGGAAGCAGTCTTAGTTGCAGCAGATGGCCTCGGGTTATCTCCAATAGAGATTTCAATTGCTTGGGTTCGGGATCTTCCAGGTGTCAGCGCGGCTCTAATTGGGGCGAGAACTGGGGCGCAATTAAAGGGAATCCTCACTAGTGAATCGATTGTATTACCAGCCCCGGTTCGAGAGGCTCTAGACGAAGTGACAGCACCCACTGAGTAATCAAATTTGAATTAAAAATTTATAGAGAGTTCTGGCGCCGAACTTAAGTGACTCAATCGGAATTCTTTCGTCGACACCGTGAAAGAGCGCCGTAAAGTCAATTTCACTTGGCAATTTCAGCGGACTAAATCCGTAGCCCTTTATTCCCAATCTTGCGAGAGCCTTATTGTCGGTTCCCCCGCTTAACACATAAGGAACAGCTATTCCCTCAGGATCTTCGGCGTACAACGCAGCTTTCATCTTATCCACCAAATCGACCTCAAATTCCGCTTCCAATGGAATATCTGAAACGATTGCATTAATCTCAATATCTTCTGCGATAATTTCTTTTAAAGTAAATATTAGCTCCGACTCAAATCCTGGAACTGTTCTACCGTCGATTACTGCACTTGCTGTCTGTGGAATTACATTCGCTTTATATCCGGCACTAAGCATTGTTGGGTTCGCGGTATTTCTAAGGGTTGCACCAATCATCTTTGCGGCAGGTCCGAGTTGATCAAGTAAGGGCTGTAGATTCTCTTCGTTATATGGAATGCCGGTAATCTCGGATATTTTCTGGAAGAGCTTCTTGTTGGTGCGTGTTAAACGCTGGGGCCATCTATATTCACCAATATCAGTTACCGCTTTTGAAATTCTAGTAACTGCGTTTTTTTCGTTTAATAGAGAACCATGGCCCGCAACACCCTTAGCAGTTAGATTGAGCCATTCAATCCCCTTCTGTGAAGTTTCAATGGGGTAAACCCGTTTGGAATTTTGCAGAGTTACGGAAAAGCCTCCTACCTCGGAGACGGCTTCAGAACATCTGCTGAAAATTTCAGGATGGTTCTCTACCATCCAACGCGAACCAAAAATACCTCCTGCTTCTTCATCGGCGAAGAAGGCCAAAACAATGGAGCGTTTGGGCTGGAAGTTGTGTCGAGCCCAGAGTCTAAAAATGCCGAGCATCATGGCATCCATATCCTTCATATCTACTGCACCACGTCCCCAGATACAGCCATCTCTAACATCAGCTGAAAATGGGTCGACCGTCCAATCTTCAACGCTGGCTGGTACAACATCAAGATGGCCATTCATAACCAAACCCGGTAGAGATCTATCGCTTCCGGGGATATTAGCTATTACATTGCAACGGTTTGGTGCACTTTCAAATATCTCTGCCGAAATTCTAACCTCTTGTAATTTTCTTTGAACGTAGCGCGATACTTCGGCTTCATCACCACGGCCGTCTCCATAATTGACGCTAGGAATTCTTATCAGATCTCGGCAAATTTCAATTACATCTGCTTCTAATTCCGCTTGTAGCGCCGCAGTCAATTCCATGGGCTAAAGTATGCCTTCTAAAGTCCGGGTGGCGGAATTGGCAGACGCGCTAGCTTGAGGTGCTAGTTCTCGAAAGAGATTAGGGGTTCAAGTCCCCTTTCGGACACGGATTTACTTTACCGAGGATATGCTCCAACCATGGCAGAACGCGGTTTAGTTAATGCCCTTTCGCTGATTGCGGACGTTCCAGATTATCCAAAGCCGGGAATACTTTTTAAAGATATCACGCCGCTTCTCGCGGATGGCCCCGCCTTTGGTTTAGTAGTAGATGCTCTCGCCAATTCGATAACAAGTCTTCCCCAGAAGATTGATGCGCTGGTAGCTATTGAGAGTCGTGGCTTTATTTTGGGTGGTGCGCTCTGTCGCGCACTCAATACTGGATTTGTAACGGTTAGAAAGCCTGGAAAATTGCCGCGGGATGTTCATCGAAAAGACTATCAACTTGAGTATGGGTTTGATGCGCTAGAGATGCATCGAGGTTTACTAACCAAGGGAAAAGTTGTCGTCATAGTTGACGACGTTTTAGCCACCGGTGGAACCGTTCTTGCCTGCCAGGAACTTGTTGATATGTCCGGAGCAAAAACGGCTGCGCATCTATTTCTTCTCGAAATTTCGCAACTTAATGGGCGTGAAGCAATTCAACGTGCAAAGCCTGGTATCGAAGTCATTTCTCTCCTGAGAGCCTGAATATGGCTGAACTCGTCTACTACTGCGGCACAATGGATAGTGGTAAATCCACCTTGGCCCTTCAAACTGCGCACAACCATCAGAGTCGGGGTAGAACCGGCCTTCTGTTTACGAATCGCGATCGAGCCGGCTCCGGGAAGATTTCTTCGCGATTAGGGCTGACCTCAGAAGCCTTAGAAGTTGAAGAAGATCTCGACATACACAAATTTGTCGTTGAGCAACTTTCTCAAGGAGCGAAGATTGACTATGTAATTTGCGATGAGGCTCAGTTCTACTCGCCGATACAAATTGAACAATTAGCTCGAATAGCTGATGGATTAGGAATTGACGTTTACGCATTTGGAATTTTGACTGATTTTCGCACTCGACTTTTTCCAGGCTCAGCCAGATTGGTTGAGCTGGCAGATCGGGTGCAAACTCTTCAAGTGGAAGCTCTCTGCTGGTGCGGCGAAAGAGCCACGCACAATGCCCGGACAGTCGATGGGGCAATGGTTACCGAAGGTGAACAGGTAGTTGTCGGTGATACGGGCGGCGCCGAGACCATCGCATACGAAGTTCTCTGTCGCAGACATCATATGCGAAAGGTCACAGCCAGAGTCTCCGGCCAGGCTCACCAATCTATTGATCCGCTCCCTTTCTCCTAATCGCTGGCTCAATGATTTGCGGCATGCCTGAACTAAAAGAGATGATGGATTTCTGTCCCAAAGAAAATATAGTCAGCGACGTTGAGATTGTTACACCAGATCAGATAAATATGGCCTACGAAATAACTATCAAGAGGGATGATAAGTATCGATTTGTAATTGACGCATCGGCCTTCTGAATTATTTCTGAAACAGTAAGAGTAGTAACGGAGCGAAGGCTAAGGCCGGCAGGAGATTTCCCACCGAAACACTTCGAATATTAAGAAGTTTTAGCCCAATTCCAATTAGCAAGACGCCACCAACTGCAGTCATAGCCGCGACCTGGGCGTCGCTAAGAATATTCCCAAGAAAAAAAGCGATGACAGTCCAAGCTCCCTGATATACGCCCACTGGAATGAAGGAGAGAAGAACGCCCAGCCCAAAGGCAGCGCTAAACGCAATCGCAGCAAAGAAATCAAGGGAACTTTTTAGAAGTAACTGTTCGATACCTTTGTTCATGCCGTCGCTCATGCTTCCTAGTATGGCTAACGGACCGATGACAAATAGCAGTGATGCGGTAACAAAACCTTCAACGAACGAATTGTCATCCTTGGCAAATCTGTTCTTGAGACTCTCTCCCATTTGAGTAAGACGAAAATCAAGATTTATCCACGAACCGAGAACCGCGCCAACTATCAGTGAGATTAGGACTGCTAAAATCGGTCCACCCTGGTTCGTTCTCCTAATCAATTCTCCGTTCCACAGTTCTTTGATTGCAGCACCAGCGCTTATCAGAGTAATGAACCCAAGAACGTCGGTAATTAAGTTGCGAGTTCTCTCTGGTATTCGATTGCCTCCGAAGCGACCGAATATAGAACCAACGATTATCGCTGTAACGTTAATTATGGTACCAATGCCTGGAAACATCGCGCCAGTGTATGCCCTTCATGACGACTCCTATGAATTTTCAAGTACTCTCGGGGCTATGGAAGAACTTCTCCGGACACTCCGAGCATTTTTACGTCCGAGCAAGACAGTGCCAAAGACGCCTTGGACTGCGCACTCCCCGTGGTCATTATCAGTTCGCAGATTTGCGATTCTGGTTTTGGGACTATTTCTCTTTGGCATTGGAGATTCTTTGCTAATAGTCTCTAATATCGGCAACTCTCCTTGGACTGTCCTGTCGCAGGGGGTTGCCAAGCAACTAGATATTTCGGTTGGAAGTGCGACACTTCTGGTTAGCCTTTTTGTTCTGTCACTCTGGATTCCGTTACGTGAGAAACCCGGTTTTGGAACTATCGCCAACATTTTGATTATCGCTGCAGCAATTGATGTTGGCGTGCGATTCATACCTGATCAGGAAATTTTTTTCTTCGAAATACTCTATGTATTCCTCGGTATTACCTTGGTCGGACTTGGCTCTGCACTGTATATAACGTGTGGACTTGGATCTGGGCCAAGAGATGGATGGATGACCGCGCTTCATCGCCGTACCGGAGTTCCGATCGGCCGCGTCCGGCTCTCTATTGAGTTGATAGTTCTTTTGACCGGATGGGCCCTGGGTGGGGTGATTGGACTCGGAACTGCGCTCTTTGCGCTACTGATAGGGCAGGCAGTTGCTATCTCCTTTCGTGTCGTTGCCCAGCTTTCCGATCAGTAGCCTCTAGATTTACGACTTCCCCTGGCCTGTGGACCGCCTCCACACGGTGTCGCAACCACCACCGTTAAAAAATTAGCGATCTCTCATCCTTTGATGAGGTGAAAGGTAGAAAATGCTGGATACCTTCTTCAAAATCTCTCAGCGCGGATCCTCAGTAGCTCAAGAGGTACGCGGTGGCGTAGTTACATTCTTCACAATGGCGTACATAGTTGCGCTAAACCCGTTAATTATCGGTCTAGCTAAAGATGGAGATGGAAAATACATTGGCGGTGGAGACGCTCCAAATCTAGCTCTGATAGCTGCCGCTACAGCGTTAGTAGCAGGCGTCCTCTCTATCCTCATGGGAGTTATTGCAAACTTCCCGTTAGCGCTGGCAACCGGCCTTGGATTGAACACCTTCGTAGCCGTAGCAATTGCCTCGCAGATGACGTGGAAAGATGCCATGGGATTGGTGGTTCTCGAAGGAATCATCATCACCGTTCTTGTACTTACCGGATTCAGGACCGCGGTATTTAGAGCTGTTCCAACACCGTTAAAGATTGCGATTTCTGTGGGAATCGGTCTCTTTATCGCTCTTATTGGTCTTGTTGATTCCGGCTTCGTACGCCGAACTTCAGCTGGTCCGGTGCCAGTAACTCTGGGCGACGGTGGAGAACTGGTTGGCTGGCCTGTAGTGGTCTTTGCATTTGGACTATTTCTCACGGTTGGTCTGATGGTGCGCAAAGTCAAAGCTGCGCTGCTTCTTGGAATAATAATTTCAACGATACTGGCCGTAGCAATTGAGAGCGCTTTCAAAATTGGACCGAATTTTGATGGTACAAATGTCAATCCGAAGGGCTGGGGTTTGAATGTTCCAGCAGTTCCCTCGGATATCGTTGCTGCGCCAGACTTTAGTCTGATCGGCCAGTTCAGCCTATTTGGCTCTTTCGAACGAGTTCCGCTAATTACGGCGCTCCTTCTAGTATTCACACTACTTCTGGCAGATTTCTTCGACACCATGGGGACGATGACTGCGATTGGCCAGGAAGCGGGACTTAATGACCGCGAAGGTACACCGCCAAATGCAAATCGAATTCTTTTGGTCGACTCGCTTGCAGCTGTCGCTGGCGGTGCCTCATCGGTCTCCAGCAACACCTCATACATTGAATCGGCATCTGGCGTTGGAGAAGGTGCAAGAACCGGGTTGGCATCTGTAGTTACTGGACTACTCTTCTTGCTAACAACTTTCCTCTCGCCAATCGTTAAAATCATCCCTTACGAAGCCGCTGTGCCAGCCCTTATAATCGTTGGCTTCTTAATGATGACACAGATTAAATCAATTGACTGGGAAGATTACGCAATCGGAATTCCAGCATTCTTAACAATCATATTGATGCCATTTACCTACAACATTTCGGTAGGCATTGGTGCAGGCTTTGTTTCATATGTAGTTATTCGTGTCTTCCAAGGTAAGGCAAAAGAGATCCACCCTCTCTTGCTACTCGTCGCGGGTCTATTCATGATTTACTTTTTGAATGACCCAATAACAACCTGGATCGGATAATCAGATCAAATGAGCCCGGTTAATCGCCGGGCTCATTTTTTACCAATGTATGCTTGAAAAGTTTTTAGATTTAAGCATTTCATTAGCCTTTGAAAATGGTTTCGAGCCAAGAAAACCTCGGTGCGCGGAAAGCGGGCTGGGATGAACTCCGATAATAACGTTCTCCGGCGGAAATAGCGGGGCAAGCTCCTTTGCAGTGTTACCCCAGAGAATTGCAATACGATCTAAATCAGCTAACTTCCGAGCAATCTTCTCCGTAACTTTCTGCCAACCTAGATCGCCATGCGAGCCACTATCTCCCGCTCTGACAGTAAGCACTCGATTTAGCAGCATAACGCCTTGATCGGCCCACCGACTTAAATCCCCATCGCTGGTCGTGGTCGAACCGATATCAGTAATGATCTCCTTTTGAATATTGAGAAGTGATCCAGGAAGGCCAGAACTTCGTGATTTAACTGAGAAAGCCAAGCCACAAGCGTCCGAAACATTTGGATATGGATCTTGCCCAATGATTAGAATCTTTACAGATTCAGGCGGTATTTCTAGAGCTCTAAAAACGTGCGCACGATCCGGCAAAATCCGCTCGCCCGAATCTGCTCTTCTCGCCAATTCACGACCAATATCGTTAATTCGCTCAACTTCATCCATCAACGTATCTCTCCAGGGCGGAGGGACTAGATCAAAGAGCATCAGAGGTCGCGCAATATCGTTCTCCATCGAAACTCAATTTCACTTTAACTCCAAAAACCATATTAAGATTATCTGATGTCAACGTATCTTGTATTGGTCCGCTAGAAAATAGCTCCGCGTTCTTCAGCAGCGCTACATGTGTCGTACCTCTAGGTATTTCCTCAATATGGTGTGTCACTATGACCGAGGCGGGAGCGTTCTCTTCATCTAAATACCTTGAGATTCTTCCTAAAATATCCTCTCTACCTCCAAGATCAAGTCCTGCTGCTGGCTCGTCAAGCAAGAGAACTTCCGGATCCGACATTAGCGATCGAGCAATCATGGCACGTTTACGTTCACCTTCACTTAGAGTTCCAAATCTTCTAGGGCCCAATTCTCTGATTCCAAAAATATCCAGAAGAGCCTTCGCTCTGGATTCGTCCCAGAGGTCATATTCCTCTAACCATCTTCCAGTTATTGCATATGCTGCTGCGAGGACTAAATCGACTACTCTCTCCTCGCTCGGCAACAACTCACTTAATGCACTTGATGAAATTCCAATTCTTGGACGTAGATCAAAGAGGTCAACCTGCCCCAATTTTGCGCCGAGAATTTCAACCCTACCCTTGGTGGGGTGAATCAAAGCGCCTAACAACTGCAGAAAAGTCGTCTTTCCCGCGCCATTTGGACCAAGAACTACCCAACGCTGGCCTGACAGAAGTTCCCACGAAATAGGACCAAGAATCCGTTTCGCATCTCGGAAAACTTCAACTTCATCGAGCCCCAAAAGTCTCTGCATCCCAGCCCTTCATCCGTGCCGTTATAAACTCCGGCGGTGAAACGTCAGGTTCTTATTCTCGCCTCTGGACCGTTAAAACCAAGTGGCGACACTCTGATGCTTCAGGCGCTCATCCCATTTCTGCACGAAGTCTTAGAAAAGCAGAGAATTGATATCGCAGATCATTCGATAATAGCTATTCTCATAAATTGCGATCCGGCACACATCCCCGCAATTCTCGAAGATGTCAGAAAAGTTATGGAACCATTGAAATTCGATGTCGCGATTGAGATTCAAGAGGGTGAAAAGTGACCTACCGACTTGTTCTACTGGATCTAGATTCAACTTTGATTCAAGATGAAGTAATAGATCTTCTAGCCCGTGAAGCAGGACGCGATAGCGAAGTAAGGGAAATTACCGAACGAGCTATGGCTGGAGAGATGGACTTTGTGGCTGCTCTGCAGAAAAGAGTTTCGTACCTATCTGGTTTATCGGTCAAAGTCTTTGAAAAATTGGCCGAAGAGATTCGATTCTCAGATGGCGCTTTGGAATTGATTGAATTCTGCAGATTGAAAGCGATTCCCATTGGCGCTGTCTCTGGTGGGTTTATGCAGGCCGTATCGGCTCTGGGCCTACCCACCAAATTAGATTTCATAAGGGCCAATCAACTTGAAGAAAAAGATGGGTTCCTGACTGGGAAGCTCGTTGGCAGAATTATCGATGCAGCCGCTAAAGCAGAGGCGCTCATAGATTTTGCCGCACTCACTGAAATTCCACTAGCAGAGACCATAGCAATCGGAGATGGCGCCAACGATATCGAAATGATTCGAGCCGCCGGTTTGGGTATCGCCTATAAAGCTAAACCGGCCCTTCGAGATGCGGCAGATAAGGAAATTTCCCACTCGTTAACTGAACTTATTCCCCTGTTGCGCAACTTCTAAGTTTTGCGACCATTCCCCCGGGGTCAGAGGATTTATAGACCACAGAGCCAGCCACAAAAGTGTCAGCTCCTGCAAGAAAAGCTTCACGTATTGTGGTCTCATTAATCCCGCCATCCACTTGAATCCACTTTTCGTTTAATCCATTCTGGGTCAACCACTTTCTGGCTAGGCTCACTTTTGGCATCATCTCAGAGATAAAACGTTGTCCACCGAAACCCGGCTCGACCGTCATAACGAGAATCATGTCTAGATCTTGCAGATAAGGTTCCACGGATTCGATAGGTGTACCGGGTTTAATAGCAAGAGCTGCCCGTTTCCCAGAATCTCTAATCAGCCGGAGAGTTGCACGCGGATCGCTGAGGGCCTCTAAATGTACCGAGATACTCGCGGCATTCATTTTGGTGTACGGCAGAACCATTCTGTCCGCCTCGGAAATCATAAGATGCAAATCAACAGGTAGTGGAGAATTCTCTACGATGCTTCTTGCCGACTGCGGATTAAAAGTCGTATTGGGAACAAATTTTCCATCCATGATGTCGAGATGTAGAAGATCGGCATATTTGGCTACCTTGGCAATCTCGTTTGGTAAATCGTCGAAATTTGCATTGAGAATACTTTGGCAAATTCGAATCATGGCGAAATTCTACGACTCTCTTCTAACTAGCGATAAATACATAGAATCGGTATCGTCCTTATAGGTCCATAACTGCAGATCGCCGTCTTCATCTGCATCTCCGGTCACCCTTACTCGCTTATAATTCGGATTACGTCTTAAAAAATCGCGTAGCTGCCATTTAGTTTCGGCAAGATGTGGACTACACGTTGCGTACCCAATGATTCCGCCAAGTTTTAGATGTTTAGAGGCTGACTCCAGCAATTTTGCTTGTAAAAGTACAAGTTCCTGCAAGTCTGACGGCGTTCGCCGCCATCTAATTTCTGGCCGCCTTCGTAGCGCCCCGATTCCGGTACAAGGAGCATCAATCAAAATACGATCGAAATCTCCCATAGATTCAGGAATACGAGTACCATCAAAACTAGTGACTTTTCCCCGAAGAACTACTTGTTGAACAAGTTTGGCACGCTCACTTGAGATTTCGTTTGCGATGAATTCCCCGTTCCTTATTAGCGAATCCAGATATGCTGCCTTACCTCCTGGGCCGGCGCAAAGATCTAACCAACGCAGATCACCAGTATCAGTTTCAAAAAATCTTTCCACAACCAATTGAGAACCAACTTCTTGGACACCCGCTCGTCGCTCTCGAATTGCTGCCAGACTCCCAGGATTTCCCGCAAACCTAACCGCGTTTTCGCCCCTCTCAATTCTTACTCCACCTAGATCAATTAATTCATCGACAGTAGATCTTCCCGGCCAAGCAATTAGGGTGACGCTCTGAGCCTTGTTATCTGCCTCTAACTGTAATCGCAACTTAGTTTCGTCTTTCAGAGCGTCCTGAAAGGCATTTATCATCCAGGAGGGATGCGAATACTCCTCTTCTATTCCTTCGAGAGAGTAATCTCCCAATTCCGCGATGCGACGGCTCACCGCATTTACAAATCCAGCACTACTTTTACCAGCGACAACCTTGGCTAATTCAACGCTCTCATTTACAGCCGCATGTGCCGGCGAACTTAGAAAGAGAATTTGGTATGCCGCCAACCTAAGAACTTCTAACACTTTCGGATCGATCTCCGTAAATGGGCGATCAGAAGTTCTACGAATAGCACCATCGCAGCGAGCCCTATTTCGCAGAGTTCCATATACCAATTCCGTGACAAAGCCACGATCTCTCTCGCTCAGCTCGATCTCTCGAAAGATTTTCGAAAGGAGAATATTGCTGTACTGATTATTGAAATTGACCTCGTACAAGACTTCAAATGCAGTCTTTCTAGCGCCGGATTGCCTCAAACGAAACTCGCTCCCTGTAGGATTCGTGCTCCACGAACCCATTCATCAGCAGACATACTTCGTGAGCCTTCGGGGCAAACTGTGATCAATTCAAGTGCTCCTGATTTGCAAGCAACGAGTAGTGGGTTCAATTTCAAGATGGTTCCCGCTTCTCCAGATGCATCAGAAATACTTGCTCTCTCGATTCTGATCCTTCTTCCATTAATCTTTGTCCAAGCACCTGGTTTCGGGTTGAAAGCTCTTACCTGTCTATGAATGATCTCGACTTCGCTGAACCAGTTAATCACAGCCTCCTCTTTGGAGATCTTACGAGCTAAGGAGAACGATCCTTCTTGAGGATTTGGTACTACGCCATTTTCGATATCGCGTAGTACCTCTGACAATAATGGTGCGCCAGCATCGGAAAATTTATTGAAAATTTCGGATGCGCTTAAATCTGAGATATCAAATTCACGCTGAAGATAAATTGGACCGGTGTCCATCCCGCTATCAAGCTTGAAGATTGTGATTCCCGTCTTACTCTCCCCTGCAAGAATCGCTCGTTGCACAGGCGCTGCTCCACGATACTTTGGCAGAAGAGAAAAATGCAGATTCAACCATCCATATCGTGGTATGGAAAGGATAGGAACTTTAATTAATTTCCCATACGCAATAGCAATAACGAGGTCAAATCCCTCTTCCGTCAAATAGTGAGCAAGTTCTGAATCGCTATCATGAAAAAAGACAGAGAGGCAATGTTCTTCTGCTCTAACTTCTATCTCAGTTCTTTGCTCCTTTTGTCCTCGCCCTGATTTACTGCGCGGCTTGGTGAGTAAATAGAGCGTGTGTCCTTCGCGAAGCAACAATTCCACCGTCGGTATTGCAAGATGGGAGGTACTTGCAATGCAGATTTTCAAATTACAGCAACTTTCCGGATTGTTTATGTGGTGAAAATCGAATCTCTGGCGAATAACCCTTTTCGGTCGCTTCCATAAACCACTCTGACTTCCTTATCTCTTTCATCGCCTGTTTGCGTAATTCTCTTGGCAGACGATCAATAAATACAATGCCATCAAGATGATCTGTCTCGTGCTGTATAGCCCTCGCTAGCAACTCACTTCCCTCAATTTCAACCTCTTCACCATGCATGTTGAAACCCTTGGCAACCACCCGCATCGCGCGTGGAGTATTAAATTGCAAGTTAGGAAATGAAAGACAACCCTCTTCACCCTCTTGTAAATCAGAAGATAAATTCAGAACTGGATTAACAAGGTGACCGATTTCTTCATCAACATCCCACACGAATACACGAACTGGAACACCGATTTGGGGTGCAGCTAACCCAGCGCCGGGCGCTGCCTGCATAGTCTCTATCAAATCGGCAACTAAAGTGCGTAACTCTGTATCGAAATCCACTATCGGCTGCGAAGGAGTCGTGAGAACTGGATCGCCAAAAAGACGTATCGGTTGGATTGTCATCTCTGTATTCTACTCGGCTACAACTTAAATGGGTCCATTTCAATATTTAAAAGAGATTTTCGAGAGAGCGACCGATAAGTTTGTAGCAATCTGATTGAGTTGGATAGTGTTGCAGTTTTCGACACTTCCGCACGCAGAATAGCGGTTGTGGCGCTTTCATAAGAAACGAGAACTTCAGGATGTTCTAAAAGTAAGCCGCTAATTGCCCGAGATACGCCTTCACACTCAATCCGAATTATTCTCCAATTTGGTGGCAATTTGGCCTCTACTCTCTCAGCTAGCTCGCCAGAAATAGCGTGATGCGGCGAATCAAGTGCAATAGCGCGACTTAGCCGATTATTTGCCGATAAATCTGAGTAAAAAACTCCCCCCTCGGAAAGAGAATTGAGAAGAGTAAATAGATGCGAACGCAATCGCTCTTCCACTCGTAATTCCGGTATGTTTTGCAGAAAAAGAGTATCCAAAGAAACTATTCCACCAAATGGCCCTGAAGGTTCCATACCGCTAGTTGCGATAACAATGGAATTAGGGGGAACCTTACTAACCTCCTTCTCTGAAGTTGAACTGTAAATAGCGATATTCGGGAAACTCTTTCGGAATTCCTCCTTTATTTTTTCAGCACCCTTACCAATTATGTTGTACTTCGAACTATCGCACTCATCGCACTTCCACGATACATTCTTTATACAAAGCGAGCATCGAAGTAAATTCTTCGGGGTTGCCAGCAAATTACCGCCGCATTCGCAACGAGGAGCACTCGAACATTTAGAACATGCAAGAGCTTTTACATAATCCTTCCCAGCTACGGAAACTAATACCGTCCCGTTCTCAAGCCCTAGCCGTATCGCTTTATGTAAAGATCCGCTATTAAAGAATAGTTTTCGTGAACGTTTCCGTCGAAATCTCTCCCTCTCGCTCTTGATGTAGCCCATCTCCTGCAATCTCCAAATTTCAAGGCTCGGGCAAGCAGATAGAAATTTCAATTCAAAGTCCTCATTCTGGTACCTGAGCAGCGCGACATCCCGGGTATTCCACCTTGGATTGCGGCGCTCCCAATGATGCTCTGAATTCTCTTCCAGAATCCAGATTGCTTCTAGCCCCGTAATCTGGGTAAAGATAGCGCTGCGCAGGCCGAGAAAAATTTTTGCCGAGTCACGCCTTATCTTGGATTCGCGAAGGTCAACATATTCAATATTTAATCGATTAAATTCCTCTATGACCCGATTCAATTCACGGCTTGTGGGAATGACAATCAATATTGAGCTGTATTGCTTGATTCGATTGATCTCTTCTTTGACCCAATCATTTCTCAAAGTTTTGCAAGAGATGCCTCTTCTTACTCTACTTTTATCTCCACGATCTATTCCGCCATGAGAAATTGGGTCGATTAGTTTTAAAATATCGTGAAGGCGACAGATATACCTTTCAGCAATTGCGCGCGCCGAATCAATTACCTGGGTATCAATACGCTCCTTACTTACTGAGAGTATGGGCTTTACGGGGGTACGGTCTTCATCTGAAATGTTTATGACTACACCTTCGCAAATTTTATTTCGAAATGGCACTCGCACTAGGGATCCCGGTACAGTTACTGAATCGAATTCCTCGATGATTCCATATGTGAAGGTTTCAGGTAAATGAAATGGTAATCCCGCAATTGAAACTTGGGCAGTTCTTTGAAAAGCTCTTGACTTAGCGCCCGCTTTTGCGCGCTGGCGCTTGAGACTTAGCGGTTTAACCGCCATTTATCCCTTCAAATTCTGCTTAAGTGAATCAACGCGATCCAATTTTTCCCAAGTGAATTCTGGTAACTCTCTTCCAAAATGTCCGTAGGCGCTTGTCTTGCTATAAATAGGACGTAACAGGTTTAGATCTCGGATGATCGCGGCTGGTCTCAGATCAAATGTTTTCAAAACCGCATCCGAAATTTGAGCTAGAGGAACTTTCTCAGTGGCAAAAGTTTCGATAAATAGCCCTACTGGCTGAGCTTTTCCAATTGCATAAGCAACTTGGACCTCACATCTATCAGCAAGACCTGCTCCAACAATATTCTTAGCAACCCATCTCATCGCATATGCAGCGGAGCGATCTACTTTTGATGGATCCTTTCCGGAGAAAGCACCGCCACCATGGCGTGCCATGCCGCCATAGCTATCCACAATAATCTTTCTACCCGTGAGTCCAGCATCGCCCATGGGTCCACCGATAACGAATCGACCGGTTGGATTAATGAAAGTTTTTACATCATTGGAAGGGTTATCAAAGGTTTTTAAGACTGGCTTAATAACAGAATCGATGATTTCCGGCGTTAATTGCCTTTCTAAACTTACCTCCGGAGCATGTTGAGTAGATAAAACAATTGTGTCTATCCGAACCGGTTTATCGCCCTCGTATTCAATGGTTACTTGGGTTTTCCCATCGGGGCGAAGATAAGAAAGCGCTCCACTCTTTCTGACCGCTGTTAATCTTTCTGCTAAACGATGAGCGATTGCAATGGGCAATGGCATCAATTCAGGCGTCTCTCTTGTCGCGTATCCGAACATAAGACCTTGATCTCCGGCTCCTTGTGAATCTAAAGGATCGGAAGATTTTGCAGTTCTTTTCTCGAGCGCCTGATCAACTCCCATAGCAATGTCTTGACTCTGTGCACCAATGGATACCGAGATACCGCAAGAATTGCCATTTAAACCTTTCTCCGAATGGTCGTAGCCAATATTCAAAACGGTTTCCCGGACCAGATTCATTACGTCGGCAAATCCATTTGTGGTTACCTCTCCAGCAACATGAACTTGTCCAGTTGTTACTAAGGTTTCGCATGCGACGCGACTCATTGGATCTTGAGCGAGTAGCGAATCTAAAACTGCATCAGAAATCGCATCGGCAATTTTATCTGGATGCCCCTCGGTTACAGACTCGGAAGTAAAAAGTCGCTTACTCATTTCCAGAACCTAACTCAACAAAATCTTCAGCTAATCGATCAACTATATAGCTCGCAACTTCGACCTTTGGCGCCTCAAGGAAATTCCAAGAAACACCTCTCTTAGATAGGAGAATGCCCGTAGTTGTCTCTTCTCCAAATACTCTTCCCCCAGAAACGTCAGTTACATATAAGTAATCAACACCTTTGCTATGGAGTTTTCGCAACCCTCTCTCTAAGAGATTTCCTTCAGTCTCTGCGGCAAAACCAACGAATACCTGGTTTGGACGCTTTTGTTGGGCTGCTTCTGCCAACAGGTCTGGATTCCTCTCAAGAGTTATCTCCACCAAATTCTCTTTTGAAATTTTCTCCTCAGACCTAGCCGCAGGCTTTGCATCAACAACTGCAGCTGACATTATTAACGCGTCAGCCGTGTCGAGCTCGCTTTTCATTGCATTCTGCATTTCGCGTGCTGACCCAACATTAATTCTCTTTACTCCAGGCAGATTAAACTCCTCCGTATTTGCGGCGATCACCGTCACGCAAGCCCCCTCGCTTCGCGCTCGATAGGCAATTTCCAAGCCTTGTCGTCCACTAGATCTGTTTCCGATGTACCGCACCGGATCGATGGCCTCGATTGTGCCACCTGCCGTCACCACGATCTTCTTATTTCGCAATTTTTGCCGAGATGAAATCAATTGATTAATCTCTTTAAGAATGATGGAGGTCTCAGGGAATCTTCCTATCCCCTCATCGCCGCTCGTTAACTTACCAATAGCCGGTTCCATCACCGATAATCCGCGCTCTCTTAGAAGTGCAATGTTGGATTGAGTAGCAGGATTCAAATACATCTCCGGATGCATCGCCGGCACAATAAGAATTGGTGCCGTGGTTGCAAGAATAGTTGAGGTCAATAGATCGTCTGCTCGACCAGTTGCTATTCGAGCTATCAAGTCTGCTGTTGCTGGGGCAACGACAATCAACTCCGCTCGCTTTGCAGCGTCCACGTGTGCAACGCCTTCATTGGAATCCCAGAGTTCGCTTGGTGCCGGTTTCCCGGAGAGAGCCTCCCAAGTTGTTCTTCCGACAAAATTTATACTGCTGGAAGTCGGTATAACTGTCGTTGAATGCCCAACATCAATCAATCGTCTGAGTAAGTCACAGGATTTATATGCCGCGATTCCGGCTCCAACGCCGAGTATGACCTCTCTTCCGCGTGGGAAGTTAATCATTATTTCTCCGTCAGTGGCTCAAGATTCTCAATGGTAAGGAGATTATGATTTATCTCGCGCAGAGCGATAGAAAGAGGCTTTTCGTGAACGTTGGTCTCAACTAACGGTCCCACATACTCAAGCAAACCCTCGCCTAATTGAGAATAGTAAGCATTGATCTGGCGCGCACGCTTAGCTGCATATAGGACTAGGCTGTATTTCGAACCACTCTTATCCAAAAGATCATCAATCGGCGGATTAGTGATTCCATCTAGATTGGCCACGAAGACTCCTTTATAACTACTATCGAGCCGCTAAGGCTACCAGTGCCCTAACAACTTCATCGACATGATGGTTTGTAATTACCTCATCAAACTCATTTGACGCTGCCATCTCCTCCTGGGCGAGCTCTAGCCTCGCCTTTATCCGAGCCTCGGATTCGGTCGCTCTTCCTCTGATTCGCTGCTCAAGGGCTTGAATATCTGGTGGTTGCAGGAAGACCAACTTCGCATCAGGTCGGAGTTTTCGAACTTGTCTAGCTCCGTCGATTTCAATCTCTAACAGAACATTTAAATTCGCCTTTAAAGCCAGATCTACAGGTTCACTAGGCGTGCCATATCTTGCCCCCGCGAAATTTGCCCACTCCAAGAATTTCTTCTCTTTAATCATGCGATCAAACTGTTGTTCGCTTACAAATTTATATGCGACCCCATCCACCTCACTATTTCTTGGAGGTCGGGTTGTTGCAGAAACTGAAAAGAAGAAGTTGGGTAATTTCTTTAGTTCAGCAACGATAGTACTTTTCCCAACTCCACCGGGGCCTGAAAGAACTATCAGTTTTCCACTCATCGATTAGCCAGCTCTCTGCGCAGTTCATTCTTCTGGCGAGCGCCAAGACCTTGAATTCTTCGCGCGTGAGATATTCCAATTCGATCCAATATATTTATAACTCTAATTTCACCAAATTTAGGGATACTCGCGAGAAGCTCTTTAACGCGCATCTTCATGATCGCCTGATCCTGACTTTCTAGCGCTTGAAACCATCTCAATTGTCCCGAACGTACTTTAGATTTGAAGTCAGCCCGACGCTTACGGGATTCGCGGGCTAATTGAAGGGCGCGCTCCCGATCCTCAGTCGAGAGCGAGGGAGGTAGAGCCATGGCCATATCTAACCCACTAGGTAAGAGAAGCAAAAATCTCGGCAGCAGCCCGTCGCGGATCAGTAGCCGCTGTTATGGGTCGTCCCACAACTAGGTAATCAGCACCTGCTGCTAAAGCTTCCTGTGGTGTCGCTGTTCGCGCCTGATCATCGCTCAGTTGTGCTGGTCGTACACCAGGAGTAATTAACTTGATATCTGGAGATAGGCGATTTCGAAGAAGAGACACTTCTCTGGGTGAGGTAACAACTGCCTTTGCGCCAGCGGCTACCGCCGTATCCGCGAGTGAAAGAACCATCTCGACTGCATCTGGCAGGCCCATCTTCGCAAGCGCTTCACTATCTAGCGAGGTGAGAACGGTAACTGCTGTGACGACTGTTTTAGGTAATTCAGTGACAGCGCTCTTAATCATCGCGTCCCCGCCGCTGGCATGTACCGTAAGAAATCTAGGCTTTAGGAAGCCGATAGCACGAGCTGCACCTGCGACCGTGTTGGGGATATCGTGTAACTTTAGATCGAGAAAAAGATCAAAACTGCCAACCCGCTCCTGCAATTGTAAAACTCCCTTGGCGCCATTTTGATTAAAGTATTCCAGACCCAATTTATAGATTGACACATAATCTCTTGTCTGCTGTATCAATTCTTCGCATCGATCCAATTCGGTCGAATCTAGAGCCAGAATTATTGGAGAATTAATCATGAGCCGCCCCAACTGCCTCTTCAAGGCTAGTGAAATTCTTATCTCTTAAAAGCACTTCCAACTCGCTTTTTATGCGCAAAGCAGCAGTCGGATTTCCAAATGTTGCAGTACCAACCGAAACGCCGCTCGCTCCCGCATAAATCAGCTCTAGCGCATCGCGGCCACTTACGACTCCACCCATACCCAAAATTGGGATATTCTTCATCGCGCTGTGGACTTGATAAATCGCTCGTATGGCAATTGGACGAATCGCCGGGCCAGAGAGACCGCCTGTGATTCCAGCAAGCTTTGGTCGCATACCTTCAATATCGATAACCATCCCCAAGACAGTATTAATTAGCGCAAGCGCATCAGCGCCGGCTGAGACAACTTCTCGCGCAATTGCGACTATGTCAGTCACATCTGGCGATAATTTAACAATCATTGGATAATCGCCGCCCATATTTTTTCGCACCAACTCCACGACCGCACGCGAAGCTATCGGGTCACAAGCAAAGACCAACCCGCGATTTTCTACATTTGGACATGAAATATTTACCTCTACTCCGCTCAAGCCAGCGATTCCTCTAAGTCTTCTAGCAAGTGATGCGTACTCTTCAACCGTCTCCCCCGAGATTGAAACTATGATTCGAGCACCTTTACTTACCAGCCAGGGAATATCATTTTCAAGGAATTGATCAATCCCAGGGCCTTGCAAGCCAATTGAATTCAACATCCCCGAGGGCGTTTCTGCCATTCGAGGTGTCGCTCGACCGCTCCTTGGCTTCACGGCAATTGACTTGGTAACAATCGCACCCAATTCTTTTAGATCAAAGAAATTCGAAAGTTCTCTGCCTGAACCAGCACAACCGCTTGCGGTAAATATGGGGTTTGGAAAATATCGATTTCCAAATCTGGTTCTAAAGTCAAAAGCGCTCTCAATCATTAGGAGGCCCCCAACGTTCCTTCCGGAATACTTCTTGGCGCACTCCAAACAACGCTAGATCCATCAACGACGGGACCTTCGATGCAACTCCTACTCATGCGAATAATTCCATCCTCCCCCCTTAGTGGAATCACACAGGTCATGCAAACACCTATCCCGCATGCCATTGACTCTTCAACTGCACATTGGTGAACTATTTTAAATTTCTCCGTTATTTCATTTACCGCCTTGAGCATTCCCATCGGTCCGCAGGAGTAGACAACTTCTACATTGAATCTTTCAATGATCTCAGGAAGGAAATCTGTCACTTTCCCACGTGAGCCGGCGCTTCCATCTTCCGTAGTTATCGTCATGGTCGAAACCGAACGCTTTCCATCTAATGGCGCATAAATTTTGCCCGCTGTTGATGCGCCGATTACAACATCCACTCGACATAATCTCGACTTTAGAACTTCAGCGAGACCAAAGAGTGGAGCCGATCCATAGCCACCACCAACTAGTAATGTGTTCACTGATTCTGTTGGGATTCCAAAGCTCGAACCTAAGGGACCAACTAGGTCCACCTTCTCTCCGATTGACCTCTCACTTAACCAACGACTACCCGAGCCATGAGCCGCTACGACTAACTCTAAGGTTCCACCCGTTGCGCTCTTTTCATTAACTCGATAAATCGCAAAGGCTCTTCTAAGGATCATCGAAGAGTTTGGTCCACCGACGGCTATTGCAACAAAATTTCCCGGGCGAGAGTGTTGGGCGATTTCACCAACTGCAAAGACCATATGGTTATAGGCGCCAATTTTCTTATTTAAAATTACTTCTGACTGGATTTGTCGAGCTCGTGGATTAATGTTCACGAGACAGTCCAATCTTGAAGAGATTTAACCTTAATATGGTTCCCCTGTAGCGCTTTGATTCCGGAAACTGCCGCTTTCAATCCAGGGATGGTGGTAATGCAAGAAATCCCTCGTGATACTGCGGCGCTTCGAATTAGCCAACCATCTTGACGCGTATCCCTTCCGAATGGAGTATTTACTACGAGCGATATTTCACCGCTCTCGATAAATGAGACGGCATCTATTTGATCGCCGACATTCAACTCGTGATGCTTGCGCACCCATCGAGAGAGTATCTGGTGATCTGAGAGGAATCTTCCAGTTCCTTCAGTTGCATAGAGTTCGAAACCTAAATTGTACAAAGCGCGTACAGAATCAAGTGAATGCACTTTATCCTTATCGGCTAGCGAGATGAAAATTTTGCCATTTTGCGGCAAGGGACCAAATGAAGCGATCTGACTTTTGGCAAAAGCGCTACCAAAGTCATTTGCTATCCCCATTACTTCGCCCGTCGATTTCATTTCTGGACCCAACACTGAATCCACACTTTTGCCATCGACTCTTCTAAATCTATTCCAAGGTAGTACCGCTTCCTTCACGGCAATTCCCTTACTCGCTCCCGAAGTGGATTGAGGCAATTTTCCTTCTTCGCGCAGTTCCGAAATTGTCTTTCCAACCGAGATTAAAGCGGCGGCCTTTGCCACCAGTACCCCAGTTGCCTTACTTACAAATGGCACCGTTCTTGATGCTCTTGGGTTTGCCTCCAAGACAAACAAACGATTATCGGAAATTGCATATTGAATGTTTATCAGCCCAAGTACACCAATCGATCGAGCCAACTTTTCAGTGGCTTTAAAGATATCGCGTAGCATTCCATCTGAAATAGATTGTGGTGGAATTACGCAAGCCGAATCCCCAGAGTGAATTCCAGCCTCTTCTATATGCTCCATTACGCCCGCGAGATACAGCTCATGTCCATCAAAGAGTGCATCAACATCAACCTCAATCGCGTTATCCAGAAACCTGTCGATTAGTACCGGGTGCTCAGGATTTATCTCAGTTGCCTTTGTTATGAATTCGGCTAATTGCGTCCCATCGTAAACAATTTCCATACCTCGACCTCCTAATACGAAAGATGGTCGAACGAGCACGGGATAGCCAACTCTCTCGGCAATAATCTCCGCCTCTGCAAACGTTTTGCCCGTTCCAAACTCCGGAGCTAATAGATTTTCACTTACTAGAATCTCTCCAAATGCCCTGCGATCTTCGGCACGATGAATGGCCTCGTGTGGCGTACCTAGAATTTTCACGCCTTCAGCTGCTAAACCTGCGGCGAGACTTAGCGGTGTTTGGCCCCCGAGCTGTGTGATGACTCCCAATACCGGCCCAGCTGCGGTCTCCGCGTCTATTACCTCCAAAACATCCTCTAACGTAAGCGGTTCAAAATAAAGGCGGTCGGAAGTGTCATAGTCAGTCGATACCGTTTCAGGATTGCAATTAATCATGATGGTTTCGTATCCCGCATCCTTTAAGGCAAATGATGCTTGCACGCATGAATAATCGAATTCAATTCCCTGCCCGATTCTATTTGGCCCGCTTCCCAAGATAATTACTGCTGCTTTAGTTCTTGGTCGAACTTCTGATACTTGATCGTATGTCGAATAATGGTAAGGAGTTAAAGCTTCAAATTCTCCAGCGCAAGTATCAACCGTTTTGTAAACTGGCCGAATACCATTCTTAACTCGTAGTCCATGAATTTCCTCTCGAGTGTAAGATCGTAGTCTGGCTATTTGCTCATCTGAGAATCCGGCGCGCTTCGCAGTCCTTAATTCATCAATAGTCAGCTCTGATACCTGAATTAGATTTGTGGCAATTTCATTTAGTCTTACAAGTTGAGCAAGAAACCAGGGATCTATGCCAGTTTCATTGTAAATTTCCGTTAATGTGGCGCCTAAATAAAGCGCTTGTTGACACTGTCGTAACCGATTCTCGGTGGGTGTTTTAATTGCTTGAAGCAATTGCTCCTTATTCATGATAGGGGTCCAATCAAATTCACAGCCCCGTTTATCTACTGAGCGCATCGCCTTTTGGAGCGCCTCCAAAAAAGACCTCCCAATTGCCATTGATTCGCCAACACTTTTCATAGTTGTTGTTAGTCGTGGGTCAGCTTCGGGGAATTTTTCAAATGCAAACCTGGGGATCTTGACGACGATGTAATCAAGAGTTGGTTCAAAAGAAGCAGGCGTCTTCTTCGTTATGTCATTGGGGATCTCGTCTAAGGAGTATCCAATTGCAAGTTTCGACGCAATCTTTGCTATCGGAAACCCAGTAGCTTTGGATGCCAGCGCGCTACTTCTGGAGACTCTAGGATTCATTTCAATAACAATGATCCGCCCATTTCGCGGATTCACGGCAAACTGGATATTGCAGCCTCCCGTAGCTACTCCAACTTCGCGGATAATTGAGATAGAGAGATCGCGCAACTTCTGAAATTCGACGTCGGTAAGAGTAAGCGCTGGAGCGACAGTGATTGAGTCGCCCGTATGAACTCCCATTGGATCCAAGTTTTCGATACTGCATACGATCACGACGTTATCTTTGTGATCACGCATCACTTCTAACTCAAACTCCTTCCAACCAATGATTGACTCCTCGAGGAGAACCTCGCTTACTGGGCTATAGTGCAAACCCGCGCCTGCAATAAGTTTCAATTCATCTTCATCTCTGGCAATTCCGCTTCCGAGCCCTCCCATGGTAAATGACGGCCTGACGACAACTGGGTAGCTCAACTCCTTCGCAGCGATCACGCAATCATCTAGGCAATGACATATTCGAGATCTTGCCGATTCACCACCAACTTTTTCTACAATAGATTTAAATTCTTGCCGATTCTCTCCGCGCTTAATAGCCGGGATGTCAGCCCCTATAAGCCGAACTTGATATTTTTCGAGGATTCCAAATTCATCCAACTTCATAGCGGCATTCAATGCAGTTTGTCCACCTAGAGTTGCGAGCAGCGCATCTGGTCTTTCTTTAGAAATTATGTCCTCGAGATATTCCGGGGTGATTGGTTCAATATAGGTTGCGTCAGCAAATTCTGGGTCCGTCATAATTGTTGCTGGGTTGCTGTTAACGAGAATAACTCGAATGCCTTCAGAGCGCAGAACTCGACAGGCCTGTGTTCCCGAGTAATCAAATTCGCAAGCTTGACCGATAACGATTGGACCACTTCCAATCACCATCACGCTTTTAATGGTTAGATCTCTAGGCATTTTTACGCAAAGTTTCTGTGAATACATCAAATAGATCGTTGGCATCATGTGGGCCGCCAGCTGCTTCAGGGTGATACTGAACTGAGAAAGCGGGAACATCCTTCATGTGAAGGCCTTCGACAACACCATCATTTAGATTCACATGCGAGACCATGCCGCTACCGAAAACTGTTGCGAAATCGCCATCTTTCGGAGCGTCAACGGCAAAACCATGATTATGAGCGGTTATTTCGACGCGATCTTTAAGACGGTTGTATACCGGTTGATTAATTCCGCGATGACCGAAACGGAGTTTATATGTATCAAAACCGAGTGCTCGACCTAAAATTTGGTGGCCGAAGCAGATTCCAAAAACTGGCATACCTGAGGAGAGAGCCTTGCGAATAGTTTCAACAGTTTCATTCATCGTCACAGGATCCCCCGGACCATTAGAGAGAAATATTCCATCAAATCCCTTCGATTCAATCTCTTCAAATGAGGTATCGAAAGGTAGGACGTGTGTTTCGATTCCTCTACGTGAGAAATTTGCTGGAGTCGCTGCCTTGATGCCAAGGTCAAAAGCAGCTACTCTAAAATCGACAGAGCTAAGGCTTGGTACCAGAGTTTCACTTCTAGTTGAAACTTTATCTACGAGATACGCTCCAGTCATCGGCGCTGTTTTACGAACTTTCGTAACCATATCTTCTCTAGATAAATCAGCGCCCGAGAAAATCCCGGTGCGGAGCGCGCCACGTTCCCTTATATGAAGCGTAATTGCCCTGGTATCTACTCCAGATATACCTACGACTCCACCACTTATTAAATCCTCTTCGAGAGATCTTCTCGATCGCCAATTTGAAGCAAGCGGAGAAGGATCTCGGACCACAAAACCACTCACCCAGATTCGCTTTGATTCCATATCTTCATCATTCATGCCGGTATTTCCGATATGTGGTGCGGTCATAACTACTATCTGATTTAAATATGAGGGGTCTGTTAACGTCTCTTGATAACCAGTCATTCCAGTCGTAAAAACTATCTCTCCAAAACCTTCACCGGTAGCCCCCCATGCTTGGCCCTCGAAGACCTTGCCGTCATCAAGAACTAAAAATGCCTTACCCATTTCTGCTGTAGACCTTCCTACCGCGTAAGTAAGTGGCTTGAACAATTACTGGCAACGTCATACCTAGATATGGATCGTTACTGCTCTTGCTCATGCGTGGCCTTGATACCCAATTCTTCTCGAAGTTAACTAATGTGAAGTTTGCAGGTTTGCCAACCTCAATTGAACCATGATCTTTATAGCCAGCAATTTCAGCTGGCCGAACGCTCATTTTTTCAATTAGTTTAGGAAGTGGGATTAACTTTGACTCAACCATTGCCTTGAAGGATACCGAGAGCGCACTCTCTAGACCCAGCATTCCAAAGGCGGCGTTAGCCCACTCACATTCCTTGCGCTCGATGGGGTGGGGTGCATGATCTGTTGCAATTACATCAATCGTTCCGTCTACGAGTGCGGAGCGGAGCGCCTCTACATCTCGTTGCGTACGAAGAGGGGGATTTACCTTAAAGAGTGGATCGTAATTTTCGACTAAATCTTCAGTTAAAAGAAGATGATGGGGCGTGACTTCTGCGGTTACTTGTATTCCTCGCGCCTTGGCCCATCTTATGATCTCCACACTTCCGGCTGTGCTGACATGGCAAATATGTAAACGGCTCTTCACATGTTCGGCGAGAAGTACATCTCTTGCGATAATTGCCTCTTCGGCTACCGCTGGCCAACCTTTCAGCCCGAGGCGAGAAGAGATAACTCCTTCGTTTACCTGTGAATCTACAGTCAACTGAGGATCTTGGGCATGCTGCGCGATAACTCCATCAAAACTTTTTACATATTCGAGCGCTCGCCTCATCAGAATCGCACTTGATAAACAATTGCCGTCATCACTGAAAATTCTTGTCTGAGCCGCTGACGTGTTCATGGCGCGAATTTCTGCTAGTTGCTCCCCTCGTGAACCTACAGTTATCGCACCAATTGGGAAAACGTCACATATCCCATGGGTCTGACCTAGTCGATAGATTTGTTCGACGACTCCAGCGGTATCGGCAATCGGATCAGTATTTGGCATTGCCGAAACTGCGGTGAAACCACCTGCTGCGGCTGTTTGTGACCCCGTGAGAATAGTTTCGGCATCTTCAAAACCTGGTTCGCGAAGATGTGTATGTAAGTCGACCAATCCCGGAATTATCGTTAATCCAGAACAATCCTCTTCATTCGACGTCAAGTTGTTGGAATTTGTGAAGTATCCATTCTCTATCGAAATGGAGATGTATCCACCCTCCAGATTACGTAGATTTATCAACCTTGTTGAAATACTCATAATTGCTCTCCGCTCAACAATAAGTACAAGACTGCCATTCGAACTAAGACGCCATTCTTAACTTGCTCTGGTATGACCGAGTGAATACTGTCGGCAGCATCAGCCGAAATTTCTAAGCCTCTATTCATGGGCCCCGGATGCATAACCAAGGCCTTTTCTTTTAGTTTTGATAATCTCTCAGAATTTAGACCATAGTTTCGAGCGTATTCACGTTCGCTCGGAAAGAAGGACTCCACCATCCGTTCTCGCTGAACTCGCAACATCATTACAACATCAAAACTAGAAATCTCTTTATCAAAGTCAAAAGAGACATCAACCCCCCAATTATTGATATTTACCGGAAGCAAAGTTGCTGGGGCAATGAGTGTTACATCTGCTCCAAGCATCTTTAGGAGGAGAATATTGCTTCTAGCTACCCTAGAATGGAGAATGTCCCCGACAATCGCAATGCGCATTCCCCGCAAATCACCTTCTCCCCCCAACAATCGCTCTCGAATTGTGAAAGCATCTAACAGCGCTTGTGTTGGATGTTCGTGAGTTCCATCTCCGGCGTTGATGACACTTCCGCTCATCCACTTTTGGTCAGCTAATCTCTTTGGAGCGCCTGAGGCCGGATGTCTGATAACCACGCCGTCAGCACCCATGGCTTGGAGGGTGATCGCCGTATCTTTCAGGCTTTCGCCTTTACTCAGCGAGGAGCCTTTTGCTGAAAAATTAATAACATCCGCGGATAATCGTTTTGCGGCGGCCTCAAACGAGATTCTAGTTCTCGTTGAATCTTCGAAAAACAAGTTAACAATCGTCCGCCCCCGCAACGTGGGTAACTTCTTTATCATGGTTTCTGTCGCCTTAGCAAGATTTGCTGCCGTATCTAGGATATGAAGCGCTGACAATTTTGTTAGATCAGAAATTGAAAGAAGGTGTTGGCTCATTTGTTTCCTTCAATTTTGCTTCCCTCTATGGACACGTCATCCACACCATCAATCTCAACTACTTTGACCATCACACGTTCATTTCGACTGGTCGGTAAATTCTTTCCCACAAAATCTGCTCTGATTGGCAATTCTCGATGTCCCCTATCGACTAAAACCGCCAATTGAACGGTTTTAGGTCGACCAAATTCAGAAAGTGCATCAAGGGCGGCGCGGATAGTTCTTCCCGAATAGAGGACATCATCAACTAAAACAATATTCCTATCCGTGATCCCTTCCTTTGGAATCTCTGTTGGTAGCAATGATCTCGGAGATTGCAGGCGTAGGTCGTCGCGATAAAGCGTGGTATCCAGCGTTCCTAGCGAGCAAGCTTCGCCTTCCAAATCACCAATCAAATTAGCCAGGCGGCGCGCCAGAGTTGCGCCGCGCGTAGGGATACCTAGAAGTACTAAGGATTTCGCGCCATTATTCCGCTCTAAAATTTCGTGAGCAATTCTGCGAAGCGCTCGAGTTATGTCACTTTCGGACATAATGGTAGACATTTACAACTCCTTTGCCGCCTCGCGGGACGGTTCATTAAAGGTCGGCAAAGGATACCATCCACACGGTTTGCTGTGGATTTTTCAAAGTTGCCCATAATTGCCCTAGCGTCTAGCCCTGATGCCTGAATTGCGTACCGAATACAGAAGCGCCCTAAATCGCCTTCGTCAGCTGCGAGAGCGCGCTGGTTTAACTCTCAAGCGAGTCGAGGTGTTAAGCCAAGGACGATGGAAGGCCGGAGCAGTTGGTTCGCACGAACGTGGCACACGAATCTTGACATTAGAGCGAGCAATCGAGCTTCTCGATTTTTATGGTGCTCAAATATCCGCCTTGGCTCCCTCACTGAAGGAGGATAACCATGGGTAGTTATTGATTTGCGGAATTTAAGGAAAACCGATTCCTCTGACGCTCTGACTCTGGCAATAAGGAACTTAACTCAGAGTATCAAGCTTGCACGTGGCGACTGGAACGCTCAGCTAATTTCACTAAGGAATAGTGATATTGAAAACTTACGCTCAGTTACGGGATTCCTCAATAAATCTTTGATTGCCACCCTTGAATTGAGGGGCCTACTTATTTCTGTGAAGGATCAATGAATTACATCATCCTTTACCTCGTAGATCGCACCAAGAACTCCATTTACATACTCTGAAGAATCATCGGTAGATAAAGATTTCGCAAGCTCTACCGCCTCATCAATGACGACAGAGTGAGGTATGCTTTTATCAAATAGGAGCTCTTGCGTTGCAAGTCTGAGTATGTTCCTATCGACAACTGGCATTCGATCTATCGCCCAGCCTTTGGCGCGCATGAGGATAATTTCATCTATTCGTTCGCGATTTTCAGCGGTATCAATCACAAGCTTCTTCGTAAAATCTCGAATAACAAATTCGATATCGGATTCGCGCTCTTTCAAAATTACTAAGGGCGAGATATTTCTAATATCGCTCTCGTAAAGAATATCAAGAGCTGCCTTTCGAGCTTTGGATCGAGTGCTCACTTAGTTTGCGCGCCCAAGATAATCGCCGGTGCGTGTATCAACAAGGACGACTTCATCCTGCTTTATGAATAGTGGAACTTGAATATTTATTCCAGTTTCGAGAGTTGCTGGTTTACTGCCTGCGGATGATCTATCTCCTTGCAATCCAGGTTCTGTATAGATAATTCGCAGAGGAACCGAAGGCGGCATCTCGACATATAGCGGGTTGCCTTCATGAATCGCCACTATCACTTCCATATTTTCTAGAAGATAATTAGCACTTTCGCCCACAGTCTCTTCAGGTATTGTCACCTGATCAAAAGTTGTGTTATCCATAAAGATGTACCCAGCATTATCTTTGTACAAAAATTGCATCTCTTGCTTTTCAAGGATTGCAACTTCAACCTTTACACCTGCGTTAAAAGTCTTTTCGACTACCTTGCCAGAGAGAACATTTTTGAGTTTTGTTCGCACGAAGGCGGGGCCTTTACCTGGTTTGACATGTTGAAATTCGGCAACGTTCCAAAGCTGTCCATCAATATCAAGCGTCATGCCATTTTTGAGATCGTTTGTAGTTGCCATGCTCGCAGATTACCTTTAGAAGTCGAAAAATCTAAATTGCGAAGCTACTTTGCTGATATGCCAACAAGCGCACGCAGGGCTAACCGGTAAGAATCGATTCCAAACCCCGCAATAGTTCCATTTACAACGCCAGAAGCAACTGAGGTATGTCGGAACTCCTCCCTTGCAAGAGGATTTGATAGGTGAACTTCAATCTTTGGTGTGGGGACCATGGCAAGCGCATCGCGAATC
>VGAE01000008.1 GCA_016870975.1 Actinomycetota bacterium | reverse complement strand
TTTACGCCCGCCCGCGGGTCAGGTAGCCTTGCGCTTCCGTTTCGCGGGCCTATAGCTCAGCCTGGTTAGAGCGCTTCCCTGATAAGGAAGAGGTCAGTGGTTCAAGTCCACTTAGGCCCACCATATCTACGCTCAATCGCTGCGATATGGGGACTTAGCTCAATTGGTAGAGCACCTGCTTTGCAAGCAGGGGGTTAGGGGTTCAATTCCCCTAGTCTCCACAAAAGGATTGCCTCCACAAATGAAAGGCCTCCACAAAATGAGTTCAATTAACGAAATAGCCCAGAGTGATAAAGCTGCAACTTATGAATTCCTAGCAACTATAAAAACACACTCTGAATCTGATTTAGATAAATCGGCATATGGTTGGAGTCCAAGACAAGTAATTAACCATCTTGCCGATAGTGAAGCCCAGTCTTACTCAAGACTTCGTCGACTGCTTGCCGAACCAGGAACCACAATTCAAGGGTATGATGAAAGTAGGTGGGTGGAAAGTACAACGCTTGGACATGAAAGCCAAGGAATTCAAGATTCACTTGCGGTATTTACAGCAGTCCGAAAATCTTCTTACGAATTAATCAAACGTCTCACCGAGTCCCAACTAGATAACACAGGTACACATACTGAATCAGGTACCTACACTGCTCAGAATTGGCTAAAGTCCTACACCAACCATCCAATCAATCACGCAAATCAGATCCGTCAACAGAAAGCGAAACCATGAGCGATACGCCACCAATTTACCGCGCCACACTTCACACCAATAAAGGTGATATCGTGATTGAGCTCTTTCCTAATCACGCCCCCAAAACGGTAGCTAATTTCGTTGAACTAGCTGCTGGAGTACGCGAATGGGTAAATCCAAATACTGGCACGAAGACCAACCAACCGCTTTTTGACGGAACAATCTTTCACCGAGTTATAGCGGGGTTTATGATCCAAGGAGGCGATCCACTTGGAACTGGAACGGGCGGACCAGGTTATAAATTCGCTGATGAATTCCACCCAGAACTTGTTTTCAATAAGCCATACCTACTTGCCATGGCAAATGCCGGACCAAATACAAATGGGTCACAATTCTTTATCACTGTTGCCGAAACTTCTTGGTTGAACCGAAAGCACAGCATCTTTGGCGAAGTTAAGGATTCGAATTCACAGGCAGTAGTTGATGCAATTGCCACAGCGAAAACCGGGCCCGCCGACCGCCCAATTGAGGCTATCAAAATCAACTCCGTCTCGCTCTCCTAATGCGAATTCGCTCCACCACCAATCTCTTGGTTGGAGCAATCGCGCTCTCGTATTTAATTCAATTATTAGTGCCGAACTATGAAGAGAGCCTCTGGATTAGCGGCGCTGAATTTGATCAAGGCCAATACTGGAGATTAATTACCGTCGCCCTCGTACACGGCGGGTTCTTTCATCTTGGCTTTAATCTCTATGCGCTCCATGTTTTAGGTTCACCAGTCGAGCTTTATTTTGGAGTAACGAAATATGTAACAGTCTTACTTACTTCTCTAATCTTTGGATCGCTCGCAAGCGCACTTTTCAACAATCCTTACACTGCAAGCGTTGGAGCCTCCGGAATGGTCTTTGGTCTTTTTGGAGCGCTCGCTTTAATCGGAGCTCGCATTGGAATCGAATGGCGCGGGATTATTGGCATCATTCTTATTAACTTCGCGCTTGGTTTCATCTTGGGTGGCATCGACTGGCGCGCCCATGTCGGCGGCTTGATTGGCGGAACGCTCGCCACTCTCGTGCTTGACCGTACGAAGAAGCGCTTGAGCGACATCTAATACTGCAACATCAGCCCCTCTACCGGTCATTCCATCAGATACCATCACTCGGCAGAACGGGCAACCCACCGCAACCTCTGGAGCCCCAGTATCAATCGCTTCGTCAACACGATTCAAATTGATTCGCGTACCTAATTTTTCTTCCATCCACATTCTTCCGCCACCAGCACCGCAACAGAATGAGCGCTCTTTATTTCTCGGCATTTCAATGACTTCAACACCCGTTGACTCCAACAATTCTCTAGGCGGTTCATAAATCTGATTATGGCGACCCAAATAACATGGATCGTGATAGGTCAATTTATTGGTTGCTTTATTGACTGGCTTTAACTTCCCAGCTTTTACTAATTGATTCAATAACTGCGTATGGTGGACCATCTCTAGTTCATAACCCTGCTGGCGATAATCCCTACCAATCGTTGTGAAGCAATGTGGACAAGTCACAACAACTTTCTTCTTACCTTTGTAATTCGCATAAACCTCTTTAAAAGTCTCAATATTTTCTCTAGAGAGAATCTGATACAAGAATTCATTTCCGGCTCTCCGCGCCGGATCTCCGGTGCAGGTTTCTCTCGCACCGAGAACGGCAAATTCGACGCCGGCCATATAGAGCAATTCCGCTACCGCTTTAGTGGTCTTCCGAGCTCGTTCTTCATAGGCACCTGCGCATCCAACCCAGAATAGATATTCAACCGTCTCAGGTAGCTCACCTTCAATTACCCGAACCGGAAAATTACATTCCATAATCCATGAATTTCGATCCATCCGATTAGCGCCCCAGGGATTTCCGGCCTTCTCTAAGTTCTTAAAAGTTCCGCCTAACTCAGTTGGAAACTCAGACTCCACCAAAACTTGAAACCTTCGCATATTTACAATGTGATCGATATGTTCAATATCTACCGGACATTCATTTACACAAGCGCCACAAGTAGTACACGACCATAAGACATCCGGCGAAATTGTTTCGCCAACAATCGGTTGATCAGATGGAACCTTTGCGAGTGCATGATCACGCATCGCCATCACCAATAATTTTGGCGAGAGCGGTTTTTCAGTATGCCAAGCCGGGCACTGGGATTGGCAACGCCCACACTCAGTACAGCTCGCCATATCCAGCAAGCCTTTCCAGGAGATATCGGCGGCTTTACCAATTCCAAATAAGTCATCTTCTTTAGGATCTTCAAAATCAATCGGTGCACCTTTAGACAACATCTCAGGAAGCGCTCCCAAAGTCGGAGCCGAACCAACATTTCTTTTGAAAAAGATATTAAATGGCGCTAAGAAGCGGTGCCAAGCAATTCCCATTCTTAAATTAGAAGCCACAACGATAAACCAGGTCATCGAAACTACAATCTTGAGCGCTGCAACCAGAGAAATTAGTCCTCCAACATCTTCACCGTTTTGTAAACGGACTTCTAAATCACGAATTCCAACCACGCAGAAGACCACAACTAAAATTACGGCCTCCACGAAATAAGCGCGTTTGTTATACGAACCAAAGAACCTTGAAGTTCTTCCCTTTCTAACAAACCTTGTTATCTGTCTTACGCCAATCAAAGTAACAATTCCAAACCCGGTTAACCAAGCAATTACCAATACAAAATAAGAATATGGATCCCACTTACCAACAATCGGTAATACAAACTCCGGATCTACGACCTGTCCATAAGCGTTTACTAAAGTTCCAAGTAGCGCAACAAAACCGATCATGACAAACCAATGCGCGATGCCACTTCCCGTGAAGTTGAGCATCTTGGTATGGCCCAAGACCTCTTTGGTCATCGCCGCAAACCGCTTACCTTTTTCTCCGCTACGAGTTGGATCTGGTTGCCCGGATTTAATCGTGCGATACAGCTCGAGGCCCCGAACAGTGAATAGCCCGACCGCGATAAAGGTTATGGAGTAGCTAATAGAAGCCAAGACCAAAGTCACGAGCACAGCCTAGGCGAGGATTACATTCCAAAGCACGACGGGGCTGAGCAGACGTTGTCGAGCGAGAGCGAGACGGTCTGCGTGCTCCTTCGTATTTGGGAATAAATATGACATAGGAGGCGGTTACAGAGTCAAATTCATAAATCTTTAAGGAGCAGCAACATGGCCAGAGCCGTCGGAATCGACCTGGGAACTACGAATTCCTGCGTATCAGTATTAGAAGGTGGCGAAGCTACCGTCATAGCTAACGCAGAAGGCGCACGCACCACCCCATCAATCGTTGCCTTTGCGAAAAACGGCGAGGTGTTGGTCGGCGAGGTAGCGAAGCGTCAATCAGTCACCAACGTTGAGCGAACAATCCGCTCCGTTAAGCGCCATATGGGTACAACTTGGAACATCGATATCGATGGCAAGAAGTACACCGCACAAGAAATCTCTTCTCGTATCTTGCAGAAGTTAAAGCGAGATGCCGAGTCTTATCTTGGTGAAACCATCACCGATGCCGTAATCACCGTACCCGCATACTTCAATGATGCGCAACGTCAAGCTACAAAAGAAGCTGGCGAGATCGCAGGACTTAATGTCCTTCGTATCATCAATGAGCCAACTTCCGCAGCGCTTGCTTATGGTCTTGATAAGGGTGATAAAGAACAAACCATTCTGGTATTCGATCTTGGCGGTGGAACTTTCGATGTATCGCTACTTGAAATCGGCGAAGGCGTCGTAGAAGTTAAAGCAACCAATGGCGATAACGTTCTTGGTGGCGATGATTGGGATCAAGCGCTAGTCGATTATCTAGTTAAGACCTTCCAATCAAAGCACGGCGTCGATCTTGCAAAAGATAAGATGGCGATGCAACGAGTTCGCGAAGCTGCTGAAAAGGCGAAGATTGAATTATCCTCTTCACAACAAACTTCTATAAATCTTCCTTACATCACGGTTGATGCTGAGAAGAACCCATTATTCCTTGATGAAACTATTACCCGCGCTCAATTCCAAGGAATGACCGCTGATCTATTAGATCGCTGCCGAAAGCCGTTCCAAGCTGTTTTGAAAGATGCGGGAATTCCACTATCTGAAATTGATCATGTAGTACTAGTTGGTGGCTCAACTCGTATGCCAGCAGTTGTTGATCTTGTTAGAGAGCTAACTGGTGGAAAAGAGCCAAATAAGGGCGTAAATCCGGATGAAGTCGTAGCTGTTGGCGCCAGCCTTCAGGCCGGCGTTATCAAGGGTGAAGTTAAAGATGTTCTACTTCTTGATGTGACTCCGCTATCTCTTGGAATTGAAACCAAGGGCGGAATCATGACCAAGTTGATTGAGCGAAATACAACTATCCCAACCAAGCGCTCCGAAATCTTCACAACAGCTGATGACAATCAACCAGCGGTACAGATTCAAGTCTTCCAAGGCGAGCGTGAAATGGCCGCTTATAACAAGCGCCTGGGCATGTTCGAACTAACCGGAATCGCACCAGCTCCTCGTGGCATCCCACAGATCGAAGTTACTTTCGATATCGATGCCAATGGAATCGTCCATGTATCAGCGAAGGATCTTGCTACCGGCAAAGAGCAGAGAATGACCATAACTGGCGGCTCTGCGCTACCAAAGGATGAGATTGATCGAATGATGCGCGATGCTGAATCACATGCTGAAGAAGATAAGAAGCGTCGTGAAGAGGCCGAAATCCGTAACTCCGGAGATTCACTTGTCTACCAGACCGAAAAGTTCTTGAAAGACAACGAGGATAAATTGAAGGAAGGCGAGTCAGCTGAGAAGAAAGCTGAAGTCGAATCCGCAATATCAGAACTCAAGAAAACTCTTGAAGGAACCGACACCAACGCAATTAAAACTGCAACCGAGAAACTTGCTGAGGTAAGTCAGCAACTAGGTGCCGCGCTCTACGCAGCGAGCGCAGCACAAGCCTCATCTGAGAAGCCAAAAGAAGATGGCGTTGAAGATGCGGAAATTGTTGATGAAGGGAAGTAATGAGCGAGGAAATCGCTACTGATTCATCCGAGGCGACCGAGTCGAAAGACCCGGTCGCTTCGCTTACTGAAGATCTACAACGCCTTCAGGCGGAATACGCAAATTACAAGAAGCGAGTAGATCGCGACCGAATTCTTGTTGCCGATATCGCCACCGGTGCCGCGCTTATTGAATTACTTCCGATCCTCGATGATCTAGATCGTGCCGCTGAACATGGCGAGCTAACCGGTGGATTCAAAGCTGTCGCTGATCAAATTACAAATTTCTCGCAAAAGCTCGGCCTCCAAAAATTTGGTGAGGCCCCATCAATCTTTGACCCAAATATCCATGAAGCGCTAATGCACGAAACTTCAAAAGATGTAACCGAAACTACCGTTACCAAGATTCTGCAACCAGGATATAAACATAAGGAGCGAGTACTACGTCCAACTCGAGTCGTAGTGACAGACCCCGAACATGGCAGCTAAAGATTTATACGAAAAAGATTATTACGCGATTCTCGGCGTCGATAACAAAGCCGATGGTGTTGCTATTAAGAAGAAGTACCGCCAATTAGCCCGCGAACTTCATCCGGATAAAACCAAAGGTGATAAGAAACTAGAGGATAGATTCAAAGAAGTTTCAGAGGCTTATGACATCCTCAGCGACGATAAAAAACGGGCAGAATACGATCAAGCCCGCGAAATGTTTAAATCCGGGGCATACCGCCAAGGCGCCAATCAATATGGCGGCGATTTTAGTGATCTCTTTAGCGGCGGCGATATCTTCTCTTCAATATTCGGTTCACGGCGCGGTCCGCGAAAAGGCGCCGATACCCAGAGCGAAGTCAGTATTTCTTTTAGAGATTCCATCTTTGGCAAAGAGATTGATATAAAACCAAACCTAACTGTCCGCATCCCAGCTGGAATTAGCGATGGTGGCAAGATTCGGGTTAAAGGACGAGGCCAACCCGGCGAAGCTGGTCCCGGTGACCTATACCTATTAGTGAGCGTCGTACCTCATCCCGTCTTCTCCCGTAAGGGCGAGAACATCCACCTCAAACTTCCGGTCACTTTTACCGAGGCAGCGCTTGGCGCAGATATCCCCGTTGCGACTCTCGAGGGCGACCTAGTCACGCTTCGCCTCTCGCCGGGAACTACCAACGGCAAAACGTTCCGAATAAGAGGTCGCGGAGTGAAGAAAGGCGTCAACGCTGGCGACTTAATGGTCACGATTGATGTACAAGTTCCACAACGAATCGATGGCAAAGCTAAGAAAGCGTTAGAAGATTTTGCAGCTGCAACAAAAACGGAAGATCCTCGCGGAGATTTCATGCAACACTCTAAAGCGTAATAGGCTTGCGTTATGTCGGTGCGCGATGTATTGAAAGCTGAAATCCTAAATAAAGCAGTTGTTCGTGGGAAGGTAATTCTCTCTTCCGGTAAAGAAGCAGATTTCTATGTTGACTTAAGAAGAGTAACGTTAGATGCAACGGCAGCCCCACTTGTTGGTGAAGTAATGTTGGAACTTACAAAAGATTTAACTTATGAAGCAGTTGGCGGACTAACACTCGGTGCCGACCCAGTTGCGACTGCGATGTTGCATGCTGCAGCAAAACAGGGAAAGAAGTTAGATGCCTTTGTTGTCCGTAAAGCGGAGAAAGCTCATGGTCTACAAAGAAGAATTGAAGGACCGGATGTAAAAGGAAAGAAAGTTTTGGCGGTTGAGGACACATCAACAACTGGTGGATCAGTCCTAACTGCTGTTGAAGCGTTAAACGAAGCTGGCGCAGATGTTGTTGGCGTTGCGGTTATCGTGGAACGCGGCGCAAAAGAAAAGGTAGAAAGCGCTGGTCTTAAATACCTCGCAGCCTTTTTTCTTGCAGATCTTGGTCTATAAGAAACCCCCAATTACGCGCAGGATTAGGCAATTAGCGGGGGCATGCGCTTACACTTTCGCCTAATCACAATAACCTGGAGGAAATATGAGAGCCCTAATTGGCGCTAACTCACTCGTGGAAGTAACCGGAGATAACCTAAATCTGGTTTATCTAGTCCTTGGCGTATCTCTTGTCGCACTTGCAATCGCCTTCGCGCTTCGCGCTCAAGTACTAAGCGCATCCGATGGCACAGCAAAGATGCGCGAGATCGCCGAAGCGGTCCAGGAAGGCGCAGCTGCCTATTTGGCTCGCCAATTCCGAACTCTTTCTTTCTTCGTCGCAATTGTTGTCTTTCTTCTCTTTGCGCTCCCTGGCGAAACCGATGTAAAGATTGGTCGCTCAATATTCTTCTTAGTTGGCGCCGCATTCTCAGCGCTAGTTGGTTATCAAGGTATGTGGCTTGCCGTACGAGCCAATGTTCGAGTTGCTGAAGCTGCGCGCCAAGGCTCGGCTGAGCGCTCAGTTCAAATCGCCTTTCGTACCGGTGGCGTAGTTGGAATGCTCACCGTTGGTCTTGGACTTCTCGGAGCTTCGTCAGTAGTTGTTATCTATCGAGCTGATGCTCCGGCTGTGCTTGAAGGATTTGGATTTGGCGCAGCGATGCTCGCGATGTTTATGCGCGTTGGCGGCGGTATCTTCACCAAGGCCGCAGACGTAGGAGCGGATCTAGTTGGAAAGGTTGAAAAGCACATCCCTGAAGATGATCCTCGAAACGCCGCCACAATCGCAGACAACGTGGGTGACAATGTTGGCGATTGCGCCGGTATGGCTGCCGATCTCTTTGAATCTTATGCAGTGACTTTGGTGGCTTCACTAATTCTTGGTAAAGCTGCATTTGGTGATAGCGGACTTATTTATCCGCTAATTGTCCCGGCTATCGGAATTCTCACCGCAATTCTTGGAATATTCTTAACTCGATTACGATCTTCGGATAGAAGTGCGATGAGCGCAATTAATCGCTCCTTCTATATCTCAGCGGTAATTTCTGCGGTATTAGTAGGTATCGCAACCTTTACATATCTTCCAGATAGTTTTAGCTCGCTCTCTGGATTAGATCCAGCGTTTGCCATTTTAATAACTGGAAATCCGCGAACCGTCGCACTAGGCGCGGTCATTATCGGAATCGTTCTTGCCGCCGCAATTCAAATGCTCACCGGTTTCTTTACCGAAGTCGGTAAGCGTCCCGTAAATGATGTAGCCGCCTCCTCAAAAACCGGCGCTGCAACGGTAATTCTCGCTGGCGTCTCGGTTGGTTTTGAATCAGCGGTCTTCTCAGCGCTACTAATCGCAGCCGCGGTATTTGGTGCTTATCTTCTTGGCGGCGGTGTAGTTGTGCTCTCGCTATTTGCAGTTGCGCTTGCGGGATGCGGTCTATTAACCACAGTCGGTGTAATTGTTGCTATGGATACCTTTGGTCCAATCTCAGATAACGCGCAAGGCATCGCGGAGATGTCAGGTGATGTTAAAGGTGAAGGTGCCAAAATTCTTACCTCACTTGATTCTGTTGGAAATACCACCAAAGCAATCACAAAAGGAATTGCAATCGCCACAGCAGTTCTTGCAGCCACCGCGCTCTTTGGAGCATTTACCGATGCGATCAAGAACACCGTAAAAGAAGTTGGTTCAACCGTTGCCGGACTTGAGTACCAGGGAGTTCTCGATGTCGCAGATCCACGAAATCTCGTCGGTCTAATTATCGGCGCTTCTGTTGTATTCCTATTCTCTGGTCTTGCGATTAACGCAGTATCACGAGCAGCTGGCGCAGTTGTGATGGAAGTTCGTAATCAATTTCAGTTACATCCTGGAATTATGAAGGGAACTGAAAAACCAGAATACGGTCGCGTTGTAGACATCTGTACTCGTGATTCACTCCGCGAACTTGCCACACCAGGATTACTTGCTGTTATGGCACCAATCGCTGTTGGTTTCGGCCTAGGTGTTGGCGCTCTTGGCGCTTATCTTGCTGGTGCAATTGGAACTGGAACATTGATGGCGGTATTCCTAGCTAACTCAGGTGGTGCATGGGATAACGCTAAGAAAATGGTTGAAGATGGAAACCATGGCGGCAAAGGCAGCGATGCACATGCTGCAACAGTTATCGGTGACACCGTCGGAGATCCATTTAAAGATACTGCAGGCCCTGCAATTAACCCTCTACTTAAAGTAATGAATCTGGTTGGTCTCCTTGTAACCCCCGTAGTCGTTCGCTTCTCGCTAGAAGGTAGAGATTCGACCAATTTAGGAATCGCCCTGGTTGCAACTGCAGTCATTGTTGCCGCCCTAGTTATTGGTCGTCGTAAGTCCACCTCTATCGGCTAACCGATTTGGCTACACAACTAAAGACGCTGGTGATTGTTGAATCACCAGCAAAGGCCAGAAAGATTGGTGGCTATCTCGGTGACGACTATGTTGTCAAGGCATCAATCGGTCACATTAGAGATTTACCGCAACGCGCTGCAGATATTCCAAAGGAATATAAGAAATTTGCTTGGTCGCGCGAAGGCGTGGATATCGAAAATGATTTTGCCCCACTTTACGTAATTAATCGCGATAAAAAAGATAAAGTTCAAGAATTAAAGGACTTATTAAAAGACTCAGCTGAACTCATCCTGGCGACTGACGAAGATCGCGAAGGTGAAGCAATCGCCTGGCACCTAATGGAGATTCTCCGCCCAAAAGTTCCAGTAAAACGAATGGTTTTTAATGAGATTACTAAAGATGCAATTTTAAAAGCTGTAGATGAAACTCGCGATATTGATCAAAGACTAGTTGATGCTCAAGAAACCAGACGCGTTCTTGATCGACTATATGGCTATCGGTTATCGCCAGTTCTCTGGAAAAAAGTGATGCCTAGAATTTCCGCCGGTCGCGTTCAATCTGTCGCAACTCGATTAATTGTGGAACGCGAACGCGAACGTATGGCTTTCATTGCCTCAACTTGGTGGGATTTAACGGCAACTACAGATCAAGGTTTCAATGCTCGACTCATCAGCCTCTCGGGCCAGCGCGTTGTAACCACCAATGATTTTGATAGCAATGGCGCGCTGAAAGAAAAGAGCGCTAATCAAGTACTTCTGCTCGGCGAATCTGGTGCTAAGAAACTTTCGGATTCATTAAGGGGATTGAAGTTAACCGTTAAATCAATTGAGGAGTCCCCTCGTACCGAGCGTCCAAAACCGCCATTTACTACTTCAACAATGCAACAAGATGCCGGGAGTCGCCTGGGGTGGGGCGCCCAACTAACAATGCGAATCGCGCAGAGTCTTTATGAGGGTGGCTATATAACTTATATGCGTACCGATTCCGTAAACCTTTCCGATACTGCAATAAAGGCTGCAAGAGCTTCAGCTAAATCACTTTACGGCGCTGATCATCTACCTGATTCACCTCGTGTTTATGAAGGTAAATCAAAAAATGCGCAAGAAGCTCATGAAGCGATTCGTCCTGCGGGCGATACCTTTAAGACTCCGGGTGAATTAGCGCCAGAATTAACCAGAGACCAACTTTCGCTATATGATTTAATCTGGAAACGCACTGTGGCATCACAGATGGCAGACGCCAAGAAGATGCAGGCTCGGGTTGATTTTGATGTTAAAACTAGCGATGGCAAAGATGCAATTTTCCGCGCCAATGGCAGCGTTGTTACCTTTCCTGGATTTCTTGCCGCCTATGAAGATGTTATTGATGAAAAGAGCGAAGAAGAGAGTGATAAACGTCTTCCAGCTATGAAGGAAGGCCAGCTAATTAATGTCAACGAGTACAAATATGAATCACATGAAACTAAACCACCGGCGCGGTACACCGAACCGATATTAGTAAAAAAACTTGAAGAACTTGGAATCGGACGACCTTCTACCTTTGCCTCAATCATTCAAACAATTCAAGATCGAGGTTATGTAGTAAAACGTGGGCGAGCGCTGGTTCCAACCTTCCTAGCTTTTTCTGTTACCGGTCTTTTAGAACAGCATTTCTCAAAATTAGTTGATTATGAATTTACCGCCAGCATGGAGGAAGACTTAGATAAGATCGCCAATGGCGAAGCCGATAGAATCAAATGGCTTACCGATTTCTTCTTTGGCCACGATGGCCAACCAGGCTTACAAGACCTCGCCGCAGATTTAGGCTCGATTGATGCCCAACAAATCAACACGATGAAGATGGGTGAAGATATTGAAATTCGTGTGGGTAGGTATGGTGCTTACCTACAACAAGGTCAAGGCGATGATCGTAAATTCGCCAACATCCCAGAGGGAATGGCGCCTGATGAATTAACGCTTCAGAAAGTAATCGAACTACTTGCAGCGCCTTCTGGAGAGCGCGAGCTCGGTATCGATCCAACCACTAGTCTGCCAATCATCGCTAAATCTGGCCGCTTTGGTCCTTACATCACCGAAGTCCTTCCAGAACCAGAAGGAAAAAAGAAGAAAGAAGTCAAAGCAAAAACCGCATCACTTCTCTCTACGATGACCCTAGATACCGTGACATTAGACGATGCGTTAAAACTTTTATCACTTCCAAGAACGTTAGGTGTGGATAGCCAAACGGGCGATGTGATTACTGTTCAAAATGGAAGATACGGTCCATATCTCAAGCGAGGCGAGGATTCCCGGACTCTAACAACTGAAGATCAGCTATTTACGATCACTCTTGATCAAGCCGAAGAAATCTATAAAAAACCAAAAGTAAGAAGACGTGGCGTTGCAAAGCCACCACTTAAAGATCTTGGTATTGATCCCACGACAAACAAAGAAATAATTATTAAAGATGGAAGATTTGGTATGTATGTAACCGATGGTAAAACTAACGCAACACTTGGCCGCGGTGATACCGTCGAAGCAATGACCATCGAACGCGCACAAGAATTGCTTGCAGGCCGTCGAGCTTGGGAACTTGAGAATGGTGGAGCTCCGAAAAGGAAATCTTTCCGAAAGAAGAAAGCGCCAACCCTCACTGAAAAGACGATTTCCGACGCTAGCGCGAAGAAAAAAGCAAAGCGGAGCGCAACCGGGAAAGCAAAGAAAGACGCATAATAGGCTCCTCCTATGTCAGGATCAATTCCAAGCCCCACAAGATCATTGCGAGCAAGTGAGAATGTCCTGCGCATCCCAGCCTTTCGCAGACTTTGGAATGCCATGTCATTTTCATCATTTGGGGATTGGCTTGGACTTCTTGCCACGACAGCCTTGGCACAACAATTAGCCGGAGGAGATTACGCAACAGCTAACTTTGCAATCGCCGGCGTATTTATCGCAAGGCTGCTGCCCTCGGTAATTCTCGGGCCAATTGCTGGAGTAATCGCAGATAGATTTGATCGCAAACGGGTGATGGTTATTGGCGACATTCTTAGAGCGGCTCTTTTTATATCAATCCCTATAGTCGGAACTTATCTTTGGTTATATATCGCAACTGTTTTGGTTGAGTGTGTAACTTTATTCTGGAGTCCCGCCAAAGAAGCAACAGTCCCAAATTTGGTTCCGAGGAATAAATTAGAGAGCGCCAACCAGATGTCGCTCTTTGCCGCATATGGAAGCGCCCCAGTAGCTGCAATCATCTTCTCACTCTTATCCATCTCGGCAACGGCAGTCGGCGCTACCTTTGGACTAGAGAATTACACCTCTGTAGATCTAGCTCTCTACCTAAACGCCATAAGTTTTCTTTTTAGCGCGCTAACAATTGTTGGTTTGGAAATCCCTAAAAATCATATTCATCTGAACCGTCATTCTCCCTCTCTGACTGATTCGCTAATCGATGGAGCAAAATTCATTTTCAAAACTAAACTGATTCGTGGGCTAGTCATCGGAATGATTGGTGCATTTCTTGCTGCAGGGGCTGTTATTGGTTTAGCCAGAACCTTTGTGGGTGATTTAAGTGCAGGAGACGCTGCTTACGGAATTCTATTTGGAGCAGTTTTTACTGGTCTTGCTGGTGGTATCGCACTTGGTCCAAAAATATTCTCACAATTCTCAAGGCGTAGACTCTTTGGTGCATCGCTAACTGTTGCAGGATCTATGTTGATTATTCTCTCCTTGCAACAGAACTTGGTTCTAGCAATTCTCGTTGTTTTGATAATCGGTCTCTTTGCGGGCGTTTCATGGGTTAGCGGCTTCACCATGTTGGGCATAGAAGTCAGTGATGAGATGCGTGGTCGAACTTTTGCCTTTGTCCAAGCTTTAGTGCGAATATCACTGGTAGCCGTCTTAGCAATTTCACCATTGATTGCGGCTGCAATTGGCGAGCACACCTATGCTCTTGGAGAAGCGGTTCTCACCTACAACGGCGCCGCTTTCACAATGTTAGGTGGTGGCATTACCGCCGCGATTGTTGGCCAGATTTCCTATCACCAGATGAAGGATCGACCCGGTGTCTCATTCTGGTCTGATGTATTAAATGCGCTACGTGGCGAATTGGGCTCAATCACATTGATGAAAAATGACGGCGTCTTTATCGCCTTCGAAGGCGGGGAGGGTTCCGGAAAATCTACTCAAGCAAAATTATTAAAGGGTTGGTTTGAAGAAGAGGGGAAGCAGGTAATGCTAACTCGCGAGCCCGGCGGATCTGCGCTCGGTAAAGGGTTGCGAAAAATACTTCTCGCTAATGAAACTGGCGAAATTTCTCCTCGATCTGAAGCTCTACTTTACGCCGCAGATAGAGCTCATCATGTTTATTCGGTCATTAAACCTGCTCTTGAGCGGGGCGAGGTTGTCATTACTGACCGTTATTTTGACTCGTCAATTGCATATCAAGGAGCTGGAAGAACTTTGTCCTCAAGTGAAGTTGCTCGTATAAGTAGATGGGCGACTGAGTCGCTATACCCGATATTGACCATTATTTTGGATCAACCAGCGGAAATTGGTCTATCAAGAAAGAAGAATACAGATAGACTCGAAAGTGAGTCAATCGATTTTCATAATCGAGTACGCCAAGAATATCTCCAGCTCGCAGCTCTCGACCCAGAGCGTTATTTAGTACTTGATGCGAGAAGGCCTGTAACTGAAATACATTTAGAAATCACCTCTCGAATCAAGGAGATGATGAAGTGAGTGCGCGAGTCTTCGCTGGTTTGATAGATCAAGAGAAGATCATCGCAGCATTGGATAACGCGCTAACCGCATCAATCTCTGGCTCAAAAGGTCAAGAGATGACACATGCCTGGCTTTTCACCGGCCCCCCGGGATCAGGAAGATCCAATGCCGCAAAATCATTTGCTGCTGCACTTGTCTGTAAAGCTAGTGGCTGCGGTGAATGTACGGACTGCACGACTTCACTCGCCGGGACACATCCTGATGTTGAGATATTAGATGTCAGCGGTATCTCGATAAAAATTGATGAGATAAGAGAGTTAGTTGCAAGATCAGCTTGGGGCGCTTCAACTTCATCTTGGCGAGTAGCAGTAATTGAAGATTGTGATCGGATGACCGAAGCTGCAGCCAATGCGCTATTGAAAGCTTTAGAAGAGCCCGCGAGCCAAACAGTCTGGTTGCTATGTGCACCAACTCTTCAAGACGTAATCCCTACAATTAGATCGCGCTGCCGCCACCTCAATCTCAAAACTCCCAACAGTACAGAAATTGCAAAATATTTAGAGAAGAATTTAGGTGCCTCAAAATCCGAGGCCGAGCTAGCCGCTCGAATCTCGCATGGTCATATCGGTCGGGCCAAAGGTTTTCTTAGAGATTCGAATTTCCAAAATAGTCGTAAAAAGTATTTCGAAATACTTTTCTCTATAACAAACGAGGCGAGCGCAATCAAGGCGGCTAGTAAGTTCCTAGAGATTTCAAGCGAGCGCGCAAACTCCGCCGTCATCGAAAAAGTTGAACGTGAAACCGAAGAGTTAAGAAATGCTCTACAGGGAACCGGAGGAAATCTTGTTTCGGGTGGCGCCAAAGCGCTCAAGGATTTAGAGAAAGAACAAAAGTCGCGCCTTAATCGAATGATTAAAGATGAAATAGATAGCGCACTTCTTGATTACTCAACTCTATTCAGGGATGCCCTCTTAACCGCAGATCAGCGTATAAATACGGATTTAATCCCACAAATTGATCAGATAGCGCAAGTAGCAAAACCTGATGTAATCTCAAAGCTTCTCTCTGAAGTGGGCCAGACCCGAGAACTTTTAACAACAAATGCCGCACAATTATTGTTGCTTGAGCGACTTTTTCTTAGTTTCATACGTATTAATCGTGGTCATTAGCACCCCTATCCGTAGGGCAGAATTCACCCATGCCTTTTCGCCTCGACCATCTTTCTTATGCAACGTCATATGACCAACTAGTTGATGTAGTTCAGAGAATTGGCTCTCGAATCGGATCCCCATTTGTTGATGGCGGAATTCACCCGAGATTTGGTACTAGAAATTTTACGCTTCCACTCAAGAATGGTCATTACCTAGAAGTTGTTTGCCCACTCGATCACCCAGCAGCCGAAGAATCTGCATTCGGAAAAGCTGTCTCGAAGCGAGTCAACCAAGGTGGCGGTTGGATGACTTGGGTTGTTGCAACCGACGACATCTCACCGGTTGAAGAGCGTTTAGGAAGAAGTTCAATCGAAGGTTCGCGAAAGCGTCCCGATGGTTCGGAACTTAAGTGGAAACAGCTTGGCGTTATGGGGACCATTGAAGATTCTCAACTTCCATTTTTTATCCAATGGCAGACCAAAGAGCACCCGTCAGGTGATGGCAAAGCCGTAGCTGAAATAGTAAAAATTGAAATCGCCGGCGATGAATCCACGATAGAAAGTTGGCTTGGGTCGGATCCAAAACAAGCTTTTAAAGATGTCGAAGTTACCTATCATGACCCAGCAAAGTTTGAAGGCGAGACCGGAATAATCTCTGTCGTATTATCGACTCCGAAGGGCGAGATAACTCTCGACTAATCTTGCCGCCCTAGCTCAGTCGGTAGAGCGTCGCTCTCGTAAAGCGAAGGTCGCGGGTTCGATTCCCGCGGGCGGCTCCACAAAATCAATTAATTCTAAATTTCGAGCAATTACGATGGTGGGGTGAGCGAAAAGGATATTGAGCTTTATGACCTACGAGTCGTAGTAGATCGAATCGAAGGGCGATCCGTCTGCGGCTTGATGCCAGGAGATTACTTTGAGCTGACAAACTCAAATCAGATAAAGATTCCAGAAGGAAAACATTTTTGTATCTTTGCTATGCAAGCAGTCTCTGCGCTGCTTCCTGCTAAGCAGAGAGAACTTTCGCCCGAGGATTGGCTGGAGAAAGACAACTTCGTTGCTTGCCCCGACCCCGATGAAAGATTGATTATGCGAATCGAACGAACCCGAAAAGTAGGATTGAACTCCAGTGACCTCACCTAAGAAGTCTTAAATTATCTTCTAACAAGAACCAGCTTCTCATCGATTGTTACAGGTAGATATTTCTTCTTATCGAATGAAATTACATTTCCAGAGTCGGTCAAAGGTGGATTAGCGCTAAGAAGTTTCACCTGTGAAAGGTTTGTAGAGCAGAGTCGTTTACCGCACGAATATGAAACTTGGGCCCCATCGAATCTAATCGGCGCATCCATTACACCAAATTCAGGTGCAGTTAATGTGCTGATAGATCCGCCATCGGTCACATTAGCCACATTCAAAATAGTTGGATTATTTAAAGGATTCGTTCTGGCGGATAACCAAGCAGCGCTAACTAATGATTTACTAGCCGAAATAGCGGTAGCAAAGCCAGCAATGGCATTGCCCGACTTAGGCCCATCCAAAGTTTCATAAATCCAGTCCTTAACATCTGCAGAATCTCTCACGGCCAATCTAATTTCTCCCGAAGTCACAATATCATTAGAGTTTATGGTCAAGACCGAGTCATATAAGAGATAAACTGAATCTTCAAAAGTTGTGACTGCCAAATTGAAAGCCACATCACCTGTGGTTCTACCATTTGTATCAAGATCTCCGTCAACTATTTCATACTCCCAACCTTTTCCCTTATCTACAGCTCCTAGGAGAATTCCTTGGGATTCATCGCGATAGAAGACTTGAATTCCATCTTTCGTAATTACACAGCCATTTGAAACACTTACATCAGAGGCAGTTCGTCTTCGCTCAACTTCTTTGTAATCTTGAATAGATTCACCATTACCATCAACTGTCTGGTTATCCCACTTTTTTCCATCAAAAGTTGAGAGTACTAAATCTTTTCTTGTAAATTCTCCATAAAAAACATACATCTTTTCTTTAGCACCAGCACCACTCTTACATATGGAAAGTTGGCCAATCTGTAATCCTCTCCTTACGGTTGAGATACGCCACTTATCACCACTTCGAATGGCCATCTTTAGTTTATTTAAACCAGTATCGTTATAAAGAATGACTGCTTTGCCTCGGAACGTAGTTGAAGCTAAATGTGTTACTTTTGAAATGCGATCAACCTCAATCAATGCTGGCGCGCTCTGTGGCTTTATCGTATTAGTTGTAACCGGTTCTGAAGTTCCAACGGAATTTTCAGCAGTAATCGAAAATGTGTAATTAGTCCCGTTCTTCAATCCAGTAATACGATAAGGTGTATTTTTGAAAGTCCGAGTCTCACCCGAAGGACTAATTGTTATCTTGTAATTCTGAACCCTATCAATTCGACGACATTCGGGAGAATCGAGAGTAATAATGGCGTATTTATCACCAATTACTGCTCGAACATTTAATGGTTTTGCTGGAATATCTGAAGCAACAATTGCTGGAGGTTTGCGCAACATATCTTGAATCATGGCAAGTGCTATCGGTCCAGGTCCCGGAAAGACTTCTCCTTGGTCCATATTTGGCGTCATCATGGTGTTTGGGTTCCGGCTATCAAAAGTTCTTTCGTCGAGATGTGCGATTGAAGAACCCTCTTCAAATGGTGCAGGTGTGTATAACTTTGGCTTCACGCCGTTATTTGCTGAAATTCCAAATTCACCAGACCAAACCAAAGGATTGATCATCGCACGACCTAAATCAGTTGAGCGTGAGCAAAAATTGTTAAAAGTTTTTCCATCGGGCAATTGAACGTAAGCATCGAAAGGCGTGGGTTGGGATATGAACGCGGTCCCCATGAATCGGTCATATTGGGCATTAGACATAAATCCGAGTCCGTGTGCTACTTCATGGAGTACCACAGAGACTAAATCGTAGGTGTTTGGTGTCGGGCGACCGTCAATACCGAAATACCAATTAGGAGTTGAGTTAATGCTTAAGATGATTTCGCTTTGATTTGGATTTAGATCTTTCTCAGCTAACACGTTTGCTAATACAGACGGATACCAGAGATCTTCATCAGGAGCTCCAAGGAATGAATTGAAGTAATAACCAGCTCTGGCTGCCCCGAGGACTTTGTTGTTCTTATTCGTTTCCCAAACTGCGTCAACTGTAATAACCACCTTTGATTCAAAATTGCGACTCCAAATGTCAATTGCTTGCTGAACAGCTAGCCGTGCGTTTTCGGGGAAATTCTTGTAATTAACTTTCCATTCAGATTTTGCCTCCCCTTCAAGGTTTGCGATGCGAGGCGCTTGTTTGAGAGAAGTCGAACCATTGGTTCCAAGTACGTAGCCCCAATTATTTGCAGGGGCAGAATTAAAGGTGAGAGCGGGAGAGGTGGCAGGAGTTAGCGGCGAAGCCAATAAAGAAAGGGCAATGACGCGCAGAGCCAGGTTACGCATGGCACTCATGCTAGTGCTCTGCGAGGATTAGGCATCATGGATACAGAAACCTCAACAAACTCTTTGAAAGAAAGTTATTTGAGGGCGCTTCGCGAGGATCCAGCAGCCGGTGTGATGCAAGGGATTAGACCCGAGCCTTCTCTAGATGAAGCGCGCAGTGAGTTAGCTGGTGCAATTAGTCGAATTGCCAATAACTTATTGAAAGATAGATATGGCCCACTTGTTGGCGTAATTAGTGAACCAGCGATAACTGAGGCGCTGAAAGGATTTGAGGCGAATCTAGATCGCGCAAAGGGAGATATCACTTTAGCGGTTGAAGAGTTAATGGATCGAGTTCTACCGGGAAGCCGGGTGAAGGACAAAAAGCGGTAGCGAGCGAAACTTCCGATTTTGCTGGGCTTTAACAACTAAGTCACATTTATTCTTGAGAATCTCATAAGCCTTCTCATTCATCATCGCTATTAATTCAGTTTTTTGGGAAATGTATACAGGTCTAGATGCGGAATGAGCTTCAGAATTAGAGGTGCAGTACCAATCTAAATCTTCACCACCAGTTCCCCAAGACTTTCGAGTGTATTCACCAATAACAACGACACTTAATTCAGTATCGCCGACATCACGAGTCTCCCAAGACCTTCTTAGCGGCAGTTGCCAGCAAATATCTGGTTTAGTTTCTTTTAAATGAGCACCCTCTCGAACTGCTAGATGATGTAGCGCGCAACCAAAGTTTGTATCCCCAAATGAGCGCTCGTTAAAGAAAATGCAAGTCTTGTTTACTCTCTTAGTTTTACGATCTTTATCTAATCCGATTTCAGAGATGTTGAATGTTCCACCTTTTCGCGCAACTGCGTAATTTTGCCAATCATTTTTGGTAAGTCTGCGGGCAGCTTTCAATACTCGTTTCTCATCTGATTTATCAAAATAATATGCTCCATCTGAACAGCAACCATGATCAGGTAGTGACTTATCTATTCCTTTACAGCCGTTTCCAAAAGTGCAGTTCCAATTAGAAGTCAACCAGGTAAGATCGCACTTAAAAATCTCTGAACTATCCAGCGGGTTGGGGAATTCGAACCAATCCCGGGGGAAGTTATCTTTAAATTCGGGCATAAGGGGCTAAAGGATACGGAATCAAAGTAGCCTTGTCATGTGACATTTACCAATCCAGCGATTGTTGGAGCTGGCGTTATTGGTGAAGCCATTATCGCTTCACTTTTGCGTTCCGGATTCTCAGCAGACTCAATCACCATCCTGGAGAAGCGTTTAGAGAGAGTTGACGAACTTAGAGGAAAGTATGGAGTCGATACGGGCACTATCGAGGGTTCGGATGTAATTCTCTTAGCCACAAAACCACATGATCTAGAGAAGACCTTGGAAGTTATTTCTAAAAGTATCAAAGCTAGCTCTTTATTGGTATCTCTCCTTGCTGGGGTAAGGAGTGGAAAGATCGAGTCTCTTATTCCCGCAAGTGTGCGAGTAGTTCGAGTGATGCCCAATACACCGTTGCTTATCAGCAAAGGCATGTCGGTAGTTGCTGGCGGCAGCAGAGTAAGCGAGAGCGATATCGCATGGGTCCGCGAATTGATGAGTAAATCTGGAAGAGTATTAGTTATGCAAGAGAAGGATATGGACGCCGTAACAGCCACAAGTGGATCCGGTCCTGCCTATTTCTTCGCCTTTGTTGAAGCAATGATTTCTGCGGCAACTCGACTCGGTCTTGATGAAAGTTCAGCAAAGACTCTCGTTTCACAGACTTTAGTAGGGGCAGCCGCTATGTTGGATCAATCGGGTAAAGAGGCAAGAGAGTTACGAGAAAATGTAACTAGTCCGAATGGGACAACCGCTGCAGCTCTAGATGTCTTTAACGCAAAAAAACTTGATGAAATAGTTTATGAAGCGATGAAAGCAGCGCGCGATAGATCTATAGAGCTGAGCAACTAAGAGCGTAGAACTTCATCGGCATCAATTATTCGATAAGAATAACCTTGCTCGGCTAAGAATCGTTGGCGGTTTTGTGCGAAATCTTGATCAATAGTGTCTCGAGCAACGACTGAGTAGAACCGAGCAGTTCTTCCATCGGATTTAGGGCGGAGGATTCGACCAAGGCGTTGTGCTTCTTCTTGGCGGGAACCAAAAGTTCCAGAGACTTGAATTGCAACCGAGGCTTCCGGCAGGTCTATTGAGAAGTTCGCGACTTTTGACACAACCAGACATTTAAGTTCACCCGAACGAAACTTTGCGAATAATTCTTCGCGTTCTTTTACCGGGGTCTCTCCCTTTACTATTGGCACACCCAAATCACCTGATAACTCATCAATCTGGTTTATATATTGTCCAATAATCAGAGTTTGATCTTCAGCGTGTTTCTTTGCTAGCGCAAGAACAATTTTCCTCTTAGTTTCCGTTGTCGAACAGGAGCGGTATTTATCCTCTTGTTCTGCGGTGGCGTAAGTGAGTCGTTCGTGATCAGTGAGAGTTACTCGGACCTCAATGCAATCAGCGGGAGCGATATAGCCCTGGGCTTCAATCTCTTTCCATGGAACATCAAATCTCTTTGGCCCAATAAGCGAAAAGACCTCACCTTCCATGCCATCTTCTCTAACCAAAGTTGCGGTTAATCCGAGGCGGCGGCGAGATTGGATATCTGCGGTAAATCGGAAGATTGGGGCAGGAAGAAGATGTACTTCGTCATAAATTATTAAACCCCAATCATGAGAATCAAAGAGATCGAGGTGGGCATAAACACCTTGTTTGCGAGTTGTCATCACTTGGTAGGTAGCGATAGTTACCGGACGTATTTCTTTCTTGGCACCGGAGTACTCACCAATTTCATCCTCATTAAGAGTGGTTCTTCGTAAGAGTTCACCGCGCCATTGGCGGGCAGCAACAGTATTAGTAACCAGAATCAGCGTTGTTGCTTGTGCGTGTGCCATTGCAGCAGCGCCGACTAGCGTTTTGCCAGCGCCACAGGGAAGAACTACTACGCCAGAACCACCGTGCCAGAATCCTTCAGCAGCAAGTTTTTGATATTCGCGAAGTTTCCAACCATCTTCTTTAAGAGCGATGGCGTGAGATTGTCCATCGACATAACCTGCGAAATCTTCAGCGGGCCAACCAAGTCGCAAGAGAGCTTGCTTTAGGTGACCACGTTGACTGGGATGAACGGTAATCGTCTCATCATCAATACGTGCTCCAAGAAGTGGTGCAACTTTCTTTGCACGAATTACCTCTTGCAGAACGGCAACATCATTTGAAATTAGAACCAATCCATGAACTGGGTGAGATTCCAGGCGCAATCTTCCGTAGCGTCCCATCGTTTCAGCGACATCAATAAGAAGGGCATTAGGAACTGCGTAGCGAGAATATTTCAATAAAGTATCGATAACCTGTTCAGCATCATGTCCGGCAGCTCTCGAGTTCCAAAGTCCTAACGAAGTCAAACGATATGTGTGAATATGTTCCGGCGATTTCTCTAACTCAGCAAAGGGAGCAATTGCGCGTCGACAATCAGTCGAAAGCGGATGATCAATATCAAGTAAGAGCGTCTTATCGCTCTGGACGATTAGCGGACCATCACTCATTTCAAAATCTCACGGACTAATTCAACTAATAACTTAGATCGCTCTTCCAAGTGTGGGATAGAGACATTTTCGGCGAGTGCGTGAGCGCCACTTCCAACTGCTCCTAGTCCATCTAGGACCCGGGTATGAATTCCAGCAAAGTTTCCATCACTAGCACCGCCAACAATTGCGGAACCAATATCGATACCTAGCCTCTTTGCGGAAGCCTCACAGAGCTTCATTAATTCATTTGTGGATCTCTTTTCTAATGGTGGTCGATTAATCCCGCCACTAATTTCAATTTTGGCCTCGGGGTGAGATGGCTTTAGCGCTTTGATTTCACCTTCAACTCGCTCCATCTCTTTTACTTGGAAGGAGCGTGCATCAATCTCTAGAGTTGCGAGCGCTGGCACGGTATTTGTTGTGGTTCCAGATTTCATCAAAGTTGGTACCACTGTGGTTCCAGTTGACGGGTCGGCCATTTTGATTACTTGCTCAACGATCTTGGCAATTTCAACGGCGGCATTAACTCCTTTTTCTGGCTCTAAACCAGCATGTGCGGCGCGACCATGAATGGTGATTCGATACATCGCCGTACCTTTTCGACCAACCTTTACCTTCCCATCTATGGCAGATTCCAGAACAAGAACCGCGCTAGCGCCTTTGCTAACTCTTTCTATTAAAGGACGCGAGGTTTTCGATCCGGTTTCTTCATCGGTGGTTCCAATTAACGCAACTTTTTCATGATCTAGTTCTTTCATGGCGTAGAGAGCTTGGATAAATCCAGCTTTCATGTCGTAACAACCAGGACCCCGGGCGATCTCACCCTTAACTTCCCAGAGCGGTGTAAATGATCCAATTGGCCAGACGGTATCAAGATGACAGAGCAGAACTACTTTTGGGTTCTTTGAGCCGAGCCAGAAAATCGGCCTTCCATTCTCATCAAAAACTTCCGCATCTTTTCTAGTAACTTTCTTACCTAATCTCTTAGAGAGTTCGATGACTTTTCGGCAAGCGGCCAGATCTTCCGTTGGACTCTCGCATTCAACAAGCGCGCGAAGATCTTCCAACATTTCCATAGGGATAGTCTGCCTTAAATTCATGAGACCGTGACTCCGGTAATTCGCGCAATCTTGAATGGAGTAACGCCATTGGTCATATGGTCACGGGCGACCAAGGTTCCTAACGATATTGAAATCGGGTCAATAGTTCGTATTGAGACCGCGCCATTTGTATCTGCATAACCAATCTGGAGTGCGACTCCTTTTCCACGGTACTCATTGAGAATCTCCAGAGTTTGGCTGGCGCTATTTCTCGGGATTTCACCGCTAGAACCTTTAGCGCCGCTTCGCTCGCCAGTTCTCAATGCTTTAAGGGCCATTCCCATAATTTCCTTACTCGGAGTCTGAAAATCTCCAATTAATCTCGGAGGTTTTGGGCGCGACTTAGCACGTAATGAAACCGGAAGTTGAATCACCGCTCCTTGACCGTTTTCGCCAGAGGGAAAGTAACCGGAATCGCGAAGTTCTTCCATCATGTCGCCGCTTTCGGCATCGCCAATTAATACGTAAGGCGCAATCTGGCGCAACCTTAAATGTTCTAACTTTTTATCTTTTAGGATCGCTGCGATTACGCTTTCGTCGTCACAACGAATATAACAATTTGCGTAGCCAACCCGAAGCCTTCCATGTTTACGTGAGACATCTGTGATCAGGTAATCGAGAGGTTGTGGAATTGGTGTCTTGGAACTCTCTTTAAGAAAATTACGGATCTCTTCACCAGTATGTCCATGGTCCAGCCCACGGCGAATTGAGCTCTCACTAAATCGATAAACGGTAGCGCTACCGCGACTTTCAATATCAGCGAAGGTAGAAAGGTGGCGGGCAACCTCTACCGTCAGTGGGCCCGGTGCAATTGCGGTGTTATCTCCTTGAATCAAGATGTGATCTACCGGCTCTGGTAGCGCGCTATCAAGTCCAATTCTCTTCTCGTCATTAATAAGTTTTTTTGCAAATGAGGAGAGGGCGCCGGCACCAGTTACACCTAACCACTCTGCCTCACGAACAGTCCATCCAGTAAATTCTTTAATGTTAAGTGTTTTACGATGAGGATAGCGCCAAGCAACAGTCGAAATTAACTCGGCCAATTCGGGTGCGATGTTTTGGTGGCTTTCCAGAATTTCAAGAATATGTCGGCGAATCTTGGGGGCATTTGGACGATCTAGTTCTATTCCTAACGCTGCGATATTTCTTGAATCTGTTCTGCCGATTAAACCAGCGACTCTTGAGATGTCACGCCAGGTTTCAACTATTTCACGCCACTGCGCTTCATAACTCTTGGTAAGGAATACATCAAAGTTTGCATTTGGCAATATTCGACCATCTGGTTCAATAGTTAGAATTGCAATTTGATAAGCGAGCTCTGCTAAAAATGCTGTCTCATCTTCACTTACTCCAAGATGTTCCGCAGCCTTCTTAAGATCTCTAATTCCAATACCACCGGATTGAATAGCAATCGGCGTCTCTTCTGCCCAGTAATTCAAGAGTTCACTAATCAGGCGAAGTAGTGAGGTGATAGCGGCCACCGCAGCTCTATCTATTTCACTAGAGCTTCTCTTCTTTCCAATAACTTTGGGCTCATCTGGCGAGAGGCTCTTAAATAACTTTCCTTCTCGCAAGTGAAGCGCTACTTCGCGGGGCAATAGAACAGTTTGAGAATCCACAGGGATTAGAAAGTAATTCTTAAGTAGCCACTCAATCGGAGTGCCCTTCTTATGAATATCCTCAACCTGGCCTTTGGGCGGACCCCAAGTGAGTTTTTCCAATAACTCAAAAGCGCCTGCGGGAGCCATTCTTAGAGATTTAAAATCAATCGCTTTGGCAACACTTGGACCAAGACCAGCAATGTTTGCCCCCAAGATATCTTTTACGGCGCGCTGCGTCCGATATTTCTTACCATCTCGATAAAGCAGACCTAGTAACCAGAGATCTTCGAGAGCTCCTTTTGCGGCAGCGTGCGTTAATTCAATTACTTCATTTGGAGTAAATGTGTTTTCAAAAATCGCACAGGCTTCAAGAAGGTTTAGCTGCCAACGGTTTAGCGATTCAATAGCTCTAATCAAACTAGGCGCTGAAGTGGCGCGAGTTGCGAGCGATGTAATATCCGCGGGTATCGGCGTGATTAGGTCGGGGCGGAGCTCAAAGAGTCTTACCAATTCAGCATCGCTGCGAGCGCGCAATTCATCAGCAAAGGTCGTGCCTACGACAGCATGAATTGATTCGGGAAGCGACATAACTGGCTAACATTACCGCTATTTCTTGCCCGCAGTGAGGTAAGCCCAGAAACCAGCAATCCGACTAACTAATGGACCGATATATCTATTTAACCAACGAAGTCTGCGAAAATCATGTACCGGCCAACCAGAAGAAAATGAGATAATTCGAAGTTTGGCATCGGGGTTTATGGCATTCGGATGTCCTACGGTGTTGAGCAGTGGTAAGTCATTATGTGAATCTGAGTAAGCAAAACAACCATTGATATCTATTCTTCGATCGTTTGTAAGCTTTGTAACTGCTTTAGCTTTCTCTTTTCCATGAAGCAGCGGGCCAATTAATTCACCGGTGTACTTTCCATCTTTTGTTTCAGCTTGCGTTCCAAGCGCTCCAGTGAAGCCCAACTTTTCAGCGATTAATTCCGCGAAATCTTGCGGAGATGCAGTGACTAACCAAACTTCGTCACCAGCATTAAGATGTCGCCGTGCGATCGCCATAGTTCCATCCCAAAGCGAGGGAGAGACAAACTCGGTGTATATCTCTTCTCCGATTTTTCTAATCTCATCGACCTTATGTCCGGCAATAAAATCAGTTGCAGATTTCTGAAAGCGCGCAATCACTTCAGATTTCTCAGTTCCCGTCATGCGAAATCTAATATTTGCAAGTACCCAGGCGCCGATATCGCGCTTAGTAAAGAAACCTCTCTCATACATACCTTTACCAAGAAAATAGAGAGTTGAACCACGCGTAAGAGTGTTATCTACATCAAAGAATGCGATACGTGGCATGTGGGAACAGTAACGAAACCACCTAAAGCATTCTCGTTTATGCTTATCTATATGAGCGAGCCGAACGCGATTTCATCAAGCGTCCATGTTGTGCGCCATGGCGAGGTCCATAATCCTGAGAGCATCCTTTATGGAAGACAGCCTGGTTGGCGCTTATCCGAGCGCGGCCTTGCGATGGCCGAAGCTGTAGCTAATTGGTCAAAAGAATTATCGTTAGGTGCAATTCACTCTTCTCCGTTAGAGCGAGCACAACAGACCGCAACTCCCATCGCTACCGCTCATGGAATCTCAATAAAGAGCGATGATCGATTGATTGAAGCGGCCAATATCTTTGAAGGAAAACCATTTGGCGTTGGCGATGGTGTGTTGCGCCAACCAAAAGCTTGGCGCCATCTTTGGAATCCGTGGCGACCATCTTGGGGTGAGCCTTATAAAGAACAGATTGTGCGGATGCAGGCAGCGATTGCGGCAGCGAGAGATGCAGCTAATGGAAAAGATGCGCTCGTAGTTTCGCATCAACTTCCAATTTGGATTCTCCGCTCTTCGATAGAGGGACGGCCGTTATTGCATGATCCGCGCCGCCGCAAATGTTCGCTCGCCTCTGTTACCTCTTTTCATTTCGATGCTTCGGGTCGCGTTGTAGGTCTTACTTATGCTGAACCGGCTCGTCATCTCTTGCCGGTGAAACGATGAGAAGAATCTCTGGAGTTTTTGCGCTTATTCTTTTACTTACGGCCTGCGGTAACTCTGGGACACAATTTGAAACAAATGAACAATCTTTTATCTCAGGAAATGGCATAGTCACAACCATCAATGAAGATGCAAGGCAGAGCGCGCCGCTAATTACGGGGCCAACCCTTGATGGCGGCACTTTCACTGCTACTAAAGGAAGAGTTCAAGTTATGAATGTCTGGGCATCTTGGTGCTCTCCATGTAGAGCAGAAGCTCCTGCGTTGCAAGATCTATCAGAAGCTCATTCGGAAGCGCAGTTCGTTGGCGTATTAACAAGAGATACTGTTGTTGCGGCGCGCGCATTTGTGGAGAGATTTGGAATTACCTACCCGACCATTACAGATGATGCGCTCTTAATTGATTTCACCGGACAACTCAGTGTTAATGCAATTCCGACCACGCTACTGATTGATAAACAAGGCAGAGTAGCGGCGCGAGTTAGTGGGGAAATCACTTACTCCCAAATGGATGAATTACTCACAGGACTTGCTAATGAGTAATTACTTCGTAAACCAAGTTTTTGATGGCGGAATACTCATTGCTATAGCCGTTGCGCTAATCGCTGGCTTAATCTCATTTGCATCTCCTTGTGTAATTCCATTAGTTCCTGGCTACCTCGCTTATACAAGTGGAGTTGCCGCAACGAGGCGAAGGGTCTTTCTTGGGGCGACGCTATTCATCTCGGGTTTCTCCTTTCTTTTTATTTCCTATGGTGCGCTCTTTGGTGAATTGGGCGCGCGAATAATTGGAAGCGCTGATTGGTTGGCTAGATTCTTGGGATCACTTACGATTTTCTTTGGCGCAATATTTCTTTTCCCAGAGAAGTTTTATCGTTCATTTAAGGCGCCCTTTGTAGCTCGAAGTGGCATCTGGAGCGCACCACTTCTCGGTTTCATGTTTGGTCTTGGTTGGACGCCTTGCATCGGCCCAACCTTGGGCGCAGTTCAAGCTCTTTCTTTTATGGAGGCGAGCGCGCTTCGAGGTGCGATACTTTCATTAGCGTATTGCGTCGGGTTAGGAGCACCGTTTTTAATACTCGCTATAGTTGTTGATAAATCTCGAGCGATCCAGAACTCTATTTCGAAGCGAAGCAAAACAATCTCGATCTGTGGTGGATCACTACTGATATTAATTGGCTTTTTACAGGTAACCGGACTCTGGGAAATTTTTATGGTTGATCTTCGAACCACTATCTCCGATTTTATTCCGGTGGTCTGATGAGCGCGCCCGAACTACAAGGATCGTCATCACTTCGCTATCTCTGGCGCCAACTTACGAGTATGAGAAATGCGCTGATACTTCTCTTACTTCTAGGATTGGCATCTATCCCTGGTTCCATCTATCCGCAACGCACGCAGAGCCCGCTAAAAGTACGAGAGTATTTCGAGACAAATCCTGAATTTGCCAAATGGCTAGATCGTTTCTACCTATTTGATGTTTACGGATCTCCCTGGTTCTCTGCTATTTATATTCTTCTCTTTGTTTCACTTATTGGATGTGTAGCTCCTCGCTCATGGCATTATGCAAAAGAGGCGCTCCGTAAACCAGCACCTGCTCCAAGTTCGTTAAAACAATTTGAAAATTATCAGCAAGCAAATGGAACGCTCGACAGTGCTGCGGATTGGTTGCGTGCTAATCGGTTTCGAATCACCAGAGATAGCCGCTCTATTTCCGCAGAGAAGGGCTACCTAAGAGAGACTGGTAATTTACTTTTTCATCTTTCGTTGATTGTGGTTCTACTTGGAATAGGAGCGAGCTCCGTCTTTGGAATGAGGGGCGAGGCTATTGTCACTATTGGCGAGCGTTTTATAAATGTTCCAACTAGTTACGACAATTTAGCGCCCGGTCGTTTTTTTAATCTTGAACGGATGACGCCATTTACCATAACTGCAGCGAAATTTGATGCCGAGTATGACGCGGAAACTCGCCAGCCATTGGATTACACCTTGGTGGTGACCGTTACCGATTCTCCTAATTCAAAACCAGTTGAGAGAATTGTAAAAGTCAATAAACCGCTTACCTTTGGAGATTCTCGCGTTTACTTGCAAGCAAATGGTTTCTCACCACTTGTGACTGTTCGAGATAAAACTGGTCTCATCAAATTTGAGGGTCCGGTGCCATTTTTGCCACAGGATTCCAACTTAACTTCAATTGGAGCAATTAAAGTTCCGGATGCGGACCCACAAATTGGATTTGTCGCATCATTCTTTCCAACTGCGGCGCGTGATGAGGTGCGGGGCGGCTTCTCATCTTTTCCCGAACTTCTCGATCCGCGATTATTGATCTCAGTATGGCAAGGAGATTTGAAGATGGATTCTGGCGTTCCGCAATCGGTCTATCGAATCGATACTGATGAGATGGAGCGGATTGGCTTAAAAGGTTTATCAATAGGTGAGAGTTATGACTATGGGGTGGGATCAATCACATTCAATGGCGTGGTTCCGTGGGTAAATCTCCAAGTAGTAAAGGATCCCGGGAAGCAAGCGGCGCTAATTGGAAGTATCTTTGCCTTCCTAATGTCTGCACTTTCTTTCTCTATCCGACAACGTCGGATTTATGTAAGAGGCAACGGAAATAAGATCGAAATAGCAGGTTTCGGAAATCGACCAGGTTTAGATGAAGAGATCAAGAGAATGGTGGAGAGATGACCGGAAGAGACTGGGCATATCTTTCAAACAATCTCATTTATGTAGCTCTCTTTACTTACGCATTCTCTCTTCTTGGCTATGCCTTTGCAACCGCTTTTTCGGTAAAGTCTGGTGGAATAGATCGAAGCACCACCAAGCGATCTAATCGATCTGCGACAATATTTTTCATCATTGCCACACTGGTGCTCACCTTTGGAGTTTTCACCCGTGGTTTATCAGCAAATCGAGTTCCTTGGGGAAATATGTACGAATATTCAATTACTGGAGCGCTTATTTTTGCTCTTGCTTATTTAGTAGTCGGCATGAAATACGATTTACGCTGGTTGGGTCTACCTATAACAATTCTAATTCTGATCATTCTGGGAACAGCGATCACACTTCTCTATCGCCCCAGCGCGCCGCTCGTTCCTGCCCTGCAATCAACTTGGTTAGTAGTTCATGTGGCTGCTGCAATTTTTTCAGGTGGCTTATTTCTTTTATCAAACACCGTTGCTGGCGCTTATCTTTGGCTGGATTATGTGGAGCGTAAAGGTGAAAGAAGTGAATTTGCGAAGAAATTACCGTCACTAGAAGTGCTTGATCAACTCTCATATCGATTAGTTGCGTTTGTCTTTCCTATTTATACCTTCGCTGTCATCGCGGGCGCGATCTGGGCTGAAGCGGCCTGGGGACGATATTGGGGCTGGGATCCGAAAGAGACCTGGTCATTTATAACTTGGATTCTTTATGCCGCCTATTTGCATGCACGTGTTACCGCTGGATGGAAAGGTCGAAAGGCCGCTTGGCTCTCATTAATTGCAGGATCAAGTGTTCTATTTAATTATGTTTATATAAATGTATGGGGAGCGGGCCGCCACACCTACAGCGGCTTATAGTTTCTTTAACCAATCCGGATTATCGTCCGGAGGAATAATCTTCTTTTTTCGGCGCCCGCGTCCCGGACCTTGCGGACGACCAGCAACTATCCATGCGATTGCGCCAATTCCTGGGACAAAAATAATAATTACCAACCAGGCCCATTTAGGCAGACTCCGAATTGAACTCTCTGGTGTTCTAGAGCAATCGATGATTGAAAAAATCATCAACGCAATAAGAACTATCGCGGCGATAAAAGCGAGGCGGAGCATGGCGCTATTTTACCGAGCGGCCAGAAGAGAGGCGAGAGAAAGGGCAAGGCTGTAGGTGATTTGAATTCGCCCAGTCTTTCCCAAGAGCTCTATGAGCGCATTTGTATTAACTATGCGGCTAACGCGAAGAAGTTGTGGCAGAACTATCAGAGTTAAAAGGAAGTAATTTGATTTTGTGAGTAATACCAACGAGAGCAAGAGTGGTAAGAAGATAGTCACTCGATAGAGCGCTCTAGTTCGCGCTGCGCCGAGCCGGACGGCAAGGGTGCGTTTGCCAGATTTGCCATCTCTCTCTAAATCACGCAGGTTATTCACATTCAAAATAGCTGTAGCCAACAATCCCATTGAAATTGCCGCGAGCACTACTGGCCATGAGATTGATCCGACCTGAACGAAATAAGTCCCGAGAGTTGCAACTAAACCAAAGAAGATAAATACCGAAACCTCACCAAGTGCTTGATATCCATAAGGTTTTGGGCCGCCGGTGTATGTCCAGGCGGCAATAATTGCGAGCGCTCCAGCAATCAATAAATACCACTCACTTCTCGCCGAGAGAATAAGCCCGGCAAATGCTGCAACTGCAAAAGCAAGAAACGCTGCTCGTTTAACATCAGCAGGTTTAGCTAGCCCTGATCCCACAAGTCTTATTGGTCCTACGCGATCATCATCGACGCCATGGACTCCATCAGAGTAATCATTGGCGTAATTGACTCCGATTTGAAGCGCTAATGCGACAAGCAGAGCGAGAAGAAAATTAAGAAACTCGGCATCATATCCAGCAAAAGCGGTGCCAACAATTACAGGCGCAATCGCTGCAACTAAGGTCTTGGGTCTAGCACCTTTAATCCAGATCTCACGCGAAGTCATTTGCTAACCGATTTCGATCTGGTTTACCAATTGGTAGATATGGAATGGCGCTAACTATGTGAACTTCTTTTGGTGATACATGGCGGCCAAATTTAGATTTCAATTTATTGGAAACGGCATCCATCGATAGCGCTTGAGTGGTTGCGATACAGAGCTTCTCACCCCATTCAGGATCAGCCTTACTGAAAGCAACAATCTCTTGATTTGCGAACTCATTTTGAAGATAACTTTCGACGGCGCTAAGGGAGATTTTTTCCCCGCCCGAGATTATCTGGTCATCGGCTCTACCCAGAACAACTAATTTTCCGTCTTGAATTTCACCAAGGTCGGAAGTTATAAACCAACCATCGTCAATTGGAATTGTTGAGTCCAGATACCCAGTTGCGAGTTGGGGACCTTTCAAGGCAATACGCTCATCTATTAATTTAAATTGAACACCATTGAGCGGTACGCCGTTATAAATAACGCCACCGCAAGTTTCCGTTGTTCCATAAGTCGTAACCAGATTTAAACCTTTAGAAGTGGCTTGCTTCCGCAACTCTTCACTTAACGGAGCGCCACCTACCAAAATTGTTCGACATCCTTTGAGATGGCTAAATAACTTGGAGTCTGTAGTGAGTGCACGATGAAGTTGTGTTGGAACAATTGCGGAGAAATCTGCAGTGTTATCTACGCTTACTGGTATCGTGCCGAGTTCTATCGAACGTATCAAGACATTTAATCCGGCAATATGTGTGGTGGGTAATAGCAGTGACCAACGATCACCAACGCTGGCCCCGATAAATTCATGAGTTGCCCGAGCATTTGCAATTAAAGCGCGAGCCGAGAGCGAGACCGATTTCGGAGTTCCTGTTGATCCAGAAGTCGTTACCACCAGAGCAATTTCAGGTGGAACGGAATTCGAAAGTGGCGTCGTTGATAAAGCCGGTCCATCTCCGGTAAGGGCTCGCAATAAGGCTTCGAGTAACTGTGGGGTCGACCACTTCGTATCGATAGCGCGTAAATCTTGGCTTACCGGGGATTCCATAACCACCATAGGGTATGCCATGTGAGCAAACCAATTAAGCGCGAACCGGGAAGTCGAAAGATTCCTGATTGGAAAAGTGGCGCTGACGGCTTTACCGATATCAAATATGAGATTGCTGAAGGTATGGCGAAGATAACAATCAATCGTCCAGAAGTTCGAAATGCCTTCCGCCCAGAAACTCTCGCAGAATTACAGAACGCATTTAATTTGGCGCGCGATGATGACAAGGTCGGCGTAATTATTTTTACCGGAGAGGGTTCAGAGGCTTTCTGTTCCGGCGGCGATATCTCAGTTCGAGGTAATGATGGATATATAGGTAGCGATGCGGTCGGTAAGAAAGGAATCGGCCGACTTAATGTTCTCGACCTACAAGTACAGATTCGCCGCACTCCAAAACCAGTTATTGCGATGGTTGCAGGTTGGGCAATCGGTGGTGGACATGTGCTCCATGTCGTATGCGACATAACAATTGCTGCCGATAATGCAAAGTTTGGCCAGACCGGTCCAATGGTCGGTTCATTTGATGGCGGCTATGGCGCAGGTCTGTTGGCGCGACATGTGGGCCAGAAGAAAGCGCGAGAAATCTGGTTTATGTGTCGCCAATATGATGCAAAAGAGGCGTTAGAGATGGGATTGGTAAATACCGTGGTTCCAGTACATGAATTAGAAGCGGAAACAGTCTCGTGGGCGCGGGAAATTCTCCGCCATTCTCCAATGGCGCTGCGCCTTCTTAAAGCTGGGCTCAATGCAGCCGACGATGGTTTAGCCGGCGTTCAACAACTTGCCGGCGATGCCACGCTACTTTTCTATCTAACCGAAGAAGGTCAAGAAGGACGCGATGCTTTTAAAGAGAAGCGATCACCAGATTTCGGCAAATTCCCAAAGCGTCCGTGAAATGCAACTTGAGGAAGTTCTAACCTCACTTCGAGTTATTGAATTACCACTACGAAGTAAATTCCAAGGCTTAACTAAGAGAGAAGTTGCGTTATTTCAAGGTAAGAATGGTTGGGCAGAGTTCTCGCCATTTACTGAATATAACGATCAAGAATCTAAGAAATGGCTAGATAGTGCGATTGAAACAGCCACCAAGAGTTTTCAAGTAATACGCAGTGAAATACCGATAAATGGGACGATTCCAGATAGCGAGAATGAACAAGAAATAGCGGAATTAGTTGAGTCATACGATGGCGCAAAAGTATTCAAAGTAAAAGTTGGTAGAAACTTACAGAGTGATTTAGTGAGGTTGGCTCGGGTAAGCAAATACTCACCAAGCGCAAAGCTGCGGATAGATGTGAATGGTTTATGGACCGTTCCCGATGCGATCCATAATATTCGAGCTATTTGTGATCAAGTAGCTGGAAACTTGGAGTATGTCGAGCAACCCGTCGCAACTATTGATGAATTAAGAGAGCTAAGAGCAGAACTCGAAATCAATGTAAAGATCGCCGTTGATGAAGCGTTGCGGAAAAGTAACGCGCCACTAGATCTCAATTTAAAGGGTGCCGCAGATATATTGATTTTGAAGGTGGCGCCTTTAGGAGGAATCGCAAAATCTCTAGAGATTGGAGAGCGTCACAAACTTCCGCTTGTCGTATCTAGCGCTCTTGAATCTGCAGTTGGGATCACCCACGGGCTTACGCTTGCTGCAGCGCTTCCAGATATTTCTTATGCCTGTGGCTTGGCGACTGGAAAGCTATTTGCCGAAGATATTGCGCAACATGAGATTAGCGGCGGCAACATAAGAGTTGCTAAGCCAGAGATTGATGAAGATAGGTTGACGAGATTCACAGTCTCCAAAGGGAGATTAGAGTGGTGGCGCCAGCGAATTACTCGAGTCTGGGAGGTGGCGCCATGAGTATTTCTACAAATCTTGCTCGAAATACGGTGCGCCAATTAATCGAACTCGGAGTCGAAGATGTTGTTCTATCTCCTGGCTCTAGAAATGCACCACTTTCGATTGCGCTTCATCAAGCCGAAGAGCGAGGCTTGATTCATTTACATGTTCGCATTGATGAGCGCGGCGCTGCTTTTTTTGCACTGGGCATTTCGAAAGTAACTGGAAATTGTGTTCCCGTCGTCTGCACAAGTGGCACGGCTGTCGCAAATTTCTTTCCCGCCGTTTTAGAGGCTCATCACAGCAATGTAAATCTGTTACTGCTGACAGCTGATCGGCCAACACGGTTACGAAAAACTGGCTCTAATCAAACAACCGAGCAAAACGATATTTTTAATGGCTTTGTTCGAAACTCTATTGATAGCGCAGTGCCAATTGATTTAAGAGAGATTCTCTCTGCAACTGGACCCGTACATATCAACTTACAGTTTGATGAACCGCTGCTACCTAATGATTCAAAAGATTGGCTCTTTGGGATTTCTCCGGTCAATCTAAAACCAGTTCCCTTGCCACACTCTGAACTAAAATGTGGAACGAGTCGAAACATAGTAATTGTCGGTCATGATCGAGCTGGATTTGCCGAATCAGAGATTGAGAACTTAGCGAGAAGCCTAAATGCGCCAATGATTGCGGAAGATCCGCTTCGATTTAAAGATGCGCTCGCGCATGCATCAATAATTCTTTCGAGTGAGAAAGCAAGAACTGCCCTCTCCCCAGAACTGGTAATTGTTATCGGTAGGACTACTCTTTCTAGAAATATTAACTCCTATATTGACAACGCAGCACGCGTCATAGTCATTGATCCAAGAACTTCGCATATCGATACCGAGAGAAGTGCTGATGAAATTCTCCACTCGATTCCTAAAACCACAAATTCTAATCGAGACGATAACTGGTGGAAACTCTGGTCAGATTTTGAGAGCAAAGCAAAAGCAGCCCTTGCTGATTATCCAAGTTGGTCAGAGGGCGCGCTCGCATCAATCGTTGCCGCTGATTTAGAGAATGACACCGCACTATTTATCGCCTCATCTCGTCCCATTCGCGATCTCGAGGCTTTTGCAACGCCGCGAGCTGATCTCGTTACCTACGCTAATCGAGGACTAGCTGGAATAGATGGAAATATTTCAACCGCCTTAGGAATAGCTAGTCACCATGATGAAACTTTTGCCATCCTGGGCGATCTCGCATTTCTCCACGATATCTCAGCGCTAGCTAATCCGACTGATGATGCGCTAACCATCTTGGTAGTAGATAACAATGGCGGAGGAATCTTCTCAACGTTGCCACAACGTGGCGTTCCAGGATTCGAAAAGTTATTCGGGACGCCCCATAATCAAGATCTAGCGAAAATCGTTAGTGGATTTGGAATTTCTAATGAAGTTGTAACAAACACTAAAGAGCTGCAAATCGCTCTGAAAAGAATACATCCAAAGAATCATGTAATTATCGCCAGAATGCCAAGTCGAGAAGAAAATGCTGAGGCTTTAAAAGAAGTTAATGCGAAATACTCAATGTCTCTCTAAAGCGGTGCGCATCGGTAATAACTTGGCCTGCGACTCGGCATATTCACGCTCCGGGTCAGAACCAGCCAAGATTCCGCAACCGGCGTAGATGCGAATAGATTTTTGATCTTCTGAGATCTGGCCACAACGAAGTGCGATTCCTAGTTCACCATCTCCATGTGCATCGATCCAACCAATTGGTCCAGCGTAACGACCGCGGGAAACTCCTTCGATCTCATCGATAGTTCGCTTCGCAAGTTCAGTTGGTGTGCCACAAACCGCAGCGGTTGGATGTAATCGCGAAACGAGATCGAAGATGTCAATTGGGCTGGCGCTGTCATTAAGCACTCCAGTTACATCGGTTGCTAAGTGCATTACGTTCGAGAGATGTAGAACAAATGGTGATTCGGGAACGTTCATCGAGGAGCAGAGTGGTGTTAGGGCATCAGCAACAGAGCGAACCGCGTACTCGTGCTCTTCTAAATCTTTAGATGATCTTGCAAGAGAACCAGCTAACGCTAGATCGCGTTCATCATCACCGGTTTTACGAATTGTTCCAGCGAGGATTCGTGAAGTCACGAGAGATTTACTTAGGCGAACAAGTAATTCAGGGGTGGCACCTACTAATCCGGAATTGGAATAGATCCAAGTTGAAGGATATTCATGAGCTAATTCGCGAAGCAGATTACGAGTTTGAAACTGTTGACCACTCGTTGCAGTCGCAAACCGAGCTAAAACAACTTTTTCGAGCTCTCCTTCTTTTATTTTGGAGACGGCGCGAGCCACCCGTTCTTGCCAGACATCACCATTACTGCCACTCCAATTTAGGTTAAGCGGCGCTGATTTTGTTGTGAGGCTATGTAATGCCGGTTGAGGTTTAGCGCCGATCCAGGTAATCCAAGCTCGGCCGTTTCGTCTGCCAATAACCACCTCTGGGATAAGTAGCACTGACTCTTCGGATGGATCAAAAGAGAATGATGTGAAAAGTACCGGCCCGGTTCCAGTGCTGTGAACATTGTTATGGATTTCTAATGAGTTGATTTCATTACGCCACCAGCGTTGCGCATCCGCAAATCGGTTAGAGCCGGTTACGACATGTCTTTTGAAAACGCCGAGACCAACAAGTCCATCGCCACCGCGTACCCAAGATGTGAATTCCTGACCATATTCAGGTGCGTTGATTTCAAGTAGCTGTGGATGCTCACCAAGTAATTCGGTGATGATTGAAATATGCATTGCCAGCCTTCGTCTCGAGTTGTGGAGCAAGCGTACCGCCCGAGATGATGACCTCGTGAGTCGAGCAGATTTAGGAAAAGATCCCGAGGCGGTAGCCTCAATGTTTGATGCAGTTGCGCGACGCTACGATCTCGTGAATGACTTATTGAGTTTGGGAAGAACGAAAGCCTGGCGAAAGAAAGTTGTAAAGATAATTGCCCCGAGACCAGGGATGAAAATTCTCGATATTGCCGCGGGCCCTGGCTCTTCAAGTGAACCGCTACATAAAGCAGGAGCAGAAGTAATCGCGATGGATTTCTCTGAAGGAATGTTGGCAGTAGGAAAGAAAAAACGACCATACTTAAATTTTGTAAAGGGCGATGCTTTGAAACTGCCATTTCCGGATAACACTTTCGATGTGACAACAATTTCATTTGGTTTAAGAAACACGAAGGACTATGAGAAAGCGCTTCGTGAATCGCTTCGAGTCACGAAAATTGGTGGTCGGATGGTGATAGCCGAATTTTCAACTCCAACCTTTTTCATATTTAAGAAGATCTATATGAATTATTTGATGAAGTCATTACCAAAAATTGCAAAGCGGACCGCTTCAAATCCGGAGGCATATATGTATCTAGCCGAATCAATCCGTGCCTGGCCAGATCAAGGTGCGTTAGCGGCAAAAATGAGTGCTAGTGGCTGGCAAAACCCCTCATGGAGCAATCTCACAGGGGGAGTTGTGGCAGTTCACACAGGTATCAAGGGCTCCTGATTTCGCCCCCTTTCTAGGGCTCGCTTAAGATTCCTGATTATGAATCCCTATTTTCCGATATTCATTATTGGAGCAATTGGCTTCGGATTCGCAATCTTTTCGGTAGTTGCTGGAGCGCTCGCCGGGCCGAAACGTTACAACCGCGCCAAGTTAGATGCGTATGAATGCGGAATTGAACCAAGTCCTCAAGCTCAGGGTGGCGGCAGATTTCCAGTTAAATATTTTTTAACTGCGATGCTATTTATTATTTTCGATATCGAAATCGTCTTTTTATATCCATGGGCAGTTGCGTATGACGAATTAGCCCTCTTTGGACTAATTGAAATGATCATCTTCATACTCACCGTTTTCGTTGCATACACATATGTATGGCGCCGCGGTGGATTGGAGTGGGATTAATGGGCTTAGAAGAGAAACTCCCCTCCGGTTTTCTTTTAACGACGGTTGAGAAGCTAGCTGGATATATGCGAAGCAATTCGCTCTGGCCAGCTACCTTTGGATTAGCTTGCTGCGCGATTGAGATGATGGCGATCGGTTCTGCACAGAAATATGATGTATCTCGATTTGGAATGGAAGTTTTCCGTGCTTCACCAAGACAAGCGGATCTAATGATTGTCGCTGGTCGCGTCTCCCAGAAGATGGCGCCAGTAGTTCGCCAGATTTACGATCAGATGTCTGAACCGAAGTGGGTGCTTTCAATGGGAGCCTGCGCTTCCTCAGGCGGCATGTTTAACAATTATGCGATTGTGCAAGGCGTTGATCACATCATCCCAGTAGATATCTATCTTCCTGGATGTCCACCAAGACCTGAGATGTTGTTAGATGCAATTCTTAAATTGCACGAACAGATTAAAGATACGAAGTTAGGTGTAAATCGTAAAAAAGTTATTACAGAAGTTGAAAAAGCAGCGCTAGCTTCACTTCCAACTCATCAGATCCCAGTCTTCCAAGGTAAGGGTGAGTAATGAGCGAAAAAGGAATGTTCGGCGTCGCTGGAACTGGCGATACCTCTGGTTACGGCGGACTGGAACGTCAGCAGGCAAGTGCCAATTCGTCACAGCGCCCGTATGGCTCTTATTTCGATGATATTGCTGATCAATTAGAGCGTGCTTATCCGGAATTTAACGATGCCATTGAACGAGTAGTTGTCGATCGCGGTGAATTGACGTTACATATCAAATGCAAAAAGTTGGTAGAAGTTGCGTTAATACTTCGAGATCAACTGCGATTTGAAGTATGTCTCGGCGTGAGCGGTGTTCACTACCCAACAGATTTGGGACGAGAACTCCATGCAGTTTATCCATTGCTTTCGATGACAAATAATCGCCGAATTAGATTAGAAGTTTCAGTTGCAGATACTGATCCACATATTCCATCACTCGTTGAAGTTTGGGCTGGAAACAATTGGCATGAGCGCGAAACTTTTGACATGTTCGGAATTATTTTTGATGGACACCCGGCGCTAACTCGAATCTTGATGCCCGATGATTGGCCCGGCCATCCGCAGCGTAAGGATTATCCGCTCGGTGGAATTCCGGTCGAATACATCGGAGCAACTGTGCCAGCTCCAGATGATCGGAGGTCATATCGATGAGTACTTTTGCATCATCTCGGGAGACAACTGAAGGTCGCATCTACTCGGTTACCGGCGGTGATTGGGATGATGTTGCGCGCGATATTGGAAGCGCGAAAGAAGAGCGCGTTGTCGTCAATATGGGTCCACAACATCCATCAACACATGGCGTTCTACGTTTAATGCTGGAACTTGAAGGCGAGACCATCACCGAACTTCGCTGTGGAATCGGTTATCTACACACTGGCATAGAGAAGAACACCGAATATCGAACCTGGACCCAGGGCGTCACGTTTGTGACGCGAATGGATTATCTATCGCCATTATTCAATGAAACTGCATATTGCTTAGCAACCGAAAAACTTTTAAATATCACTGATCAAGTCCCAGAACGCGCTTCAGTGATTCGCGTATTAATGATGGAGTTGAATCGCATTTCATCTCACATGGTTGCATTGGGAACCGGAGCGTTAGAGCTTGGCGCTATCACTCCGATGTTCTTCGCATTCCGCGAGCGTGAACGAGTCCTAGATATCTTCGAAATGGTTTCGGGCCTTCGCATGAATATGGCATATATCCGCCCAGGCGGCGTGGCCCAGAATCTGCCGAGCGATACCGTTACAAAGATTCGCGAGCTCGTTAAAGATTTGCGAAAGAACTTTAAGGATAATGAGAAGTTATTAGTTGGTAACTCAATCTGGTTAAAGCGAACCAAAGATGTCGGGTACTTAGATCTTGCTGGTTGCATCACTCTAGGTGTTACTGGGCCAGTACTACGCGCAACTGGTATGCCATGGGATCTTAGAAAGACTGAGCCATATTGCGGTTATCAAGATTACAAGTTTGATGTAATCACCACAGATACTTGCGACGTTTATGGAAGATTCTTAATCCGTATGCAAGAGCTAGAACAATCTCTTCGGATAATTGAACAAGCATGTGACAAGTTGGATAAATTAAATGGCGCGCCAGTAATGGTTGCAGATAAGAAAATTGCTTGGCCGGCTCAACTTTCTCTTGGTGGTGATGGTCTTGGAAATTCACTTGAGCACATCCGCCAAATAATGGGAACGTCGATGGAAGCTTTAATTCATCACTTTAAGATTGTTACTGAAGGTTTCCGCGTGCCAGCCGGCCAGGTTTATGCACCGGTTGAATCACCACGTGGCGAATTAGCAGCACAAATAGTCTCAGATGGCGGAACGCGCCCTTATCGAGTTCACTTTAGAACACCATCATTTAGTAATTTGCAAGCAACATCAGCGATGTGTGAAGGATCATTAATCGCAGATGTTGTAGCAGCCGTCGCATCAATCGACCCAGTGATGGGAGATGTGGATCGCTGATGCCATTAACTAGTAAAGATGATGCCTTAATTGAAACTATTATTAAGCGCTATCCAAGATCTCGCTCGGCAATCATGCCGCTCTTGCATCTTGCGCAAGCTCGTGATGGATATGTAACTCCGGAATCAATCGAAGTAATCGCGGAGAAACTCTCACTTGAGACCGCTGAAGTTAATGCAGTAGCGACTTTCTACACTCAATATAAGCGCAAACCAGTGGGCGAGTATCACGTTGGAATCTGCACAAATACCCTCTGTGCGGTTATGGGTGGTGATGCGATATTTGAAGCAATTAAAGAGCATCTGGGCGTAGAGAACGACGAAGTGACTGGCGACGGAAAAGTTTCAGTTGAGCACATTGAATGCAATGCTGCATGTGATTATGCGCCAGTAGTAATGGTTAATTGGGAGTTTTACGATAACCAGACGGTGCAATCAACAAAGGATCTGGTTGATTCTTGTCGCGCTGGTAAGCCAATTCCACCAACACGTGGACCAAATGAATTGCCAACCTGGAAAGCCAACTCCGAAGTTTTGGCTGGAGTAAATGATGGAAAAGCTAACGAGGGCGTTGCCGCGGGTGAAGCGACGCTGCTTGGTCTAAAGATTGCGAAGGGCCAGTGATGACAAAATTGACGCCAGTTCTCTCTGCATTCTGGGACCAGAAAGATTCCTTCACCATCCAAGGTTATAAACGCAATGGCGGGTATCAGGCAATTGCGAAAGCGCTCGCTATGCCTGCCGATGATGTCATCAAAGTTGTAAAAGACTCTGGGCTCCGCGGTCGCGGTGGCGCCGGGTTCCCAACTGGAATGAAGTGGGGTTTTATCCCGCAAGGTGACAATAAAGAACATTATTTTGTAGTTAATGCCGATGAGTCAGAACCCGGAACTTGTAAAGATACTCCGCTTCTTATGGCAAATCCTCACTCCTTAATTGAGGGAATCATTATTGGCTCATATGCAATCCGTGCTAACTATGCCTTTATTTATATTCGCGGTGAGGTTGCGCATGTAATTAGACGCGTTCAGCAAGCAATTGATGAGGCATATAAAGCTGGATATCTCGGCAAGAATATTCTTGGCAAAGGCTTTGATTTAGAACTGGTGCTCCACGTGGGAGCTGGTGCTTATATTTGTGGCGAAGAGACTGCGCTTCTTGATTCACTCGAAGGTTTCCGCGGACAACCCAGACTTCGCCCACCGTTTCCTGCGATTGCTGGTTTATATGCGCGTCCAACGGTCGTAAATAATGTGGAATCTGTTGCCTCCGTTCCAGCCATTATTGATAAGGGCGTCGAATGGTTTGCCGCAATGGGAACTGAGAAGAGCAAGGGCTTCACGCTCTATTCGCTCTCTGGTCATGTAAAAAACCCAGGACAATTTGAAGCACCGCTTGGAATCACGCTCCGCGAATTAATTGAGATGGCGGGCGGAATTCGTAACGGCCATAAATTGAAATTCTGGACACCGGGCGGTTCATCGACACCACTATTTACTGATGCCCATCTAGATACACCTCTTGATTATGAAGGCGTCGCGGCAGCGGGATCAATACTTGGAACTAAAGCGCTTCAGATATTTGATGAAACAGTCTGTGTAGTTCGCGCAGTCTTGCGTTGGACTGAGTTTTATAAACATGAATCCTGTGGGAAATGCACACCATGCCGTGAAGGAACTTGGTGGTTAGTTCAAATTCTGCAAGATCTTGAGAGCGGAAAAGGTGAAGCTAAAGATCTCGATAAGTTATTAGATCTCTGTGACAACATTGCTGGTCGTTCATTCTGTGCGCTAGCAGATGGCGCGGCCAGCCCAATCATCTCGTCAATTAAATATTTCCGCGATGAATATCTAGAACACTTAAAGCAAGGTGGCTGTCCATTTGATCCAGCGAAGTCGACTCTCTTTGATCTGGCGGAAACTCGATGAGTACTCAAGAGATCTCAACTCAGACCGAGATGATCACCGTAACTATCGATGGATTCGAAGTTACAGTCCCTAAAGGCACTTTAGTAATTCGCGCCGCAGAGCGACTGGGAATTCAAATTCCAAGATTCTGCGATCACCCACTTTTGGATCCAGTAGGCGCGTGTCGCCAATGTCTGGTTGAGATTGAGATAAATGGCAGAAAGTTTCCAAAACCACAGGCATCTTGCACCATCCCAGTTGAACTAGGAATGGTTGTAAACACCCAATTAACTTCGCCTGTTGCAGATAAAGCGCAGCAGGGCGTTATGGAGTTACTCCTAATAAATCATCCACTTGATTGTCCGGTCTGCGATAAAGGTGGCGAGTGCCCGCTACAGAATCAAGCTATGAGCAATGGTCGCGGTGAATCTCGTTATGAGGGCTACAAGCGAACTTTCGAAAAACCGATCAATATTTCTTCCCAAGTACTTCTCGATCGCGAGCGCTGCATTCTCTGTGCGCGGTGCACTCGCTTCTCAGAGCAGATTGCAGGCGATCCATTTATAACTCTTAATGAACGTGGTGCGCTACAACAAGTTGGAATCTACGAAAAAGATCCTTTTGAATCATATTTCTCTGGAAATACCGTGCAGATCTGTCCAGTTGGTGCACTTACTGGAGCTTCTTATCGTTTCCGCGCTCGCCCCTTTGATTTAGTTTCAACGCCATCTGCTTGTGAACATTGCGCCTCCGGTTGCGATATGCGAACCGATGTCCGTCGCGGAAAGACGCTACGTCGTCTTGCTGGCGATGACCCTCAAGTAAATGAAGAGTGGAATTGCGATAAAGGTCGTTGGGCCTTCAAATACGTCACCCAGAAAGATCGAATTGCCACGCCGCTTGTTCGCGATAAAGATGGTGAATTGCGCGAAGCATCATGGCCGGAAGCGCTCCAAGTTGCCGCAGCCGGACTAGAAGCGAATCGAAGCGCAGTTCTTGTTGGCGGTAGAGCAACTTTGGAAGACGCGTACGGTTATGCGAAATTTGCTCGAGTTGCGCTAGAGACCAATGACATCGATTTCCGCTCGCGAATTTCCAGTAAAGAGGAGCGCGATTTCTTGGCAAGCTTTGTTGTCGGAAGCCAAGTTACCTACCGCGATATTGATCGCGCTGATCAAGTTCTTCTAGTTGGCTTTGAGCCAGAAGAAGAGTCACCAATCGTCTTCTTGCGCCTCTATAAGCAAGTTAGAAAGCGTGGACTTTCAATTACAACAATCGCCCCATTTAGATCGCTTGGTAGTGAGAAATTGGATGCGAAATTAATTAAGAGTTCTGCTGGAAACGAAGCTAGCGCGATCTCTCAAGTCTCTGGACTTACAGATCGTTCAGTAATTCTTGCTGGCGAGCGTCTCTGCGAGGCGATCGGTGGCTTATCCGCTGCTGTCGCTCTTGCAAAATCAAGTGGTGCAAAACTTGCTTGGATTCCACGTCGCGCTGGCGAGCGCGGTGCAATCGAAGCAGGTGCGATTGGAAATCTTCTTCCTGGAGGAAGACCAGTGACGGATGCGAGCGCTCGAGTTGATATTCAAACAGCGTGGGGCGTTGATTCGCTTCCTTCTAATGTGGGTCGCGACACTTCAGAGATTCTTGATGCGCTGCATAGCGGTGAGATTGAAGCGCTGTTGGTGGGCGGCGTTGATCCGCTTGATATTTCAGCACATCTCCTTGATGGTTTAGCAAAAGCTTTTGTTGTATCACTAGAGATTCGAAAGAGCGCATTAACTGAGGTTGCAAATGTGATACTCCCAGTTGCTGCCGTTGTTGAAAAGAGTGGTTCCTTTGTAAATTGGGAAGGTCGAGCTAGATTCTTTGATACTGCCATCACAGATTCCTTAACACGAAGCGATTTGCGAATACTTTCGATGTTAGCGGATGAAATGGGAACTCCAATCAAGCTGCCAACTGTCGCGGCCGCAGCTAAAGAATTTGCGTCACTTGGAAATTGGGATAAGCGCGGCAAATTTCATCCTCTTCCTGCCGGAAAAGTTTCGGTAAATGGCGAGGAAGCACTGCTTGCTTCATGGCGACTTTTGTTAGATGCCGGATCACTTCAAGATGGTGAGAGCAATCTTGCTGGTACAGCACATCCATCAATTGCCGTGATTTCGGAGTCACGCGCCAAGAAATTGGGAGCAGTTGCCGGCGATCTCGTCCGGGTATCAACAAAACGTGGCGCAATAACTCTGCCATGCGAAATTAGCGATATTGAAGATTCTTCAATTTGGATTCCGCGCAATTCTGAACATAGTCGCACTATTGCAACTCTAGGAGTTGCGCATGGCCCAGTAATGGTGGTGAAGGCATGACCGAATACGCCAGCCTCTTACTTGATGACCCAATCTGGTTAGTAGCGGTAAAAGCCCTACTCATCTTCGTTTTATGCGTTCTACTTACTCTGCTCGCCATTTGGGGCGAACGTCGCATCGTGGCCCGTATGCAACTTCGCGTTGGCCCGAATCGCGTTGGCCCATTTGGTTTGGTCCAGGGCCTTGCCGACGGTGTGAAGCTCGCGCTAAAAGAGGATTTAATTCCAAAAGCTGCCGACAAAGTCGTATTTATTCTGGCGCCAATAATCAGCGCATCAACCTGTTTCTTAGCCTTTGCGGTAATTCCAATGACTGGAAAAGTTATCTTCTTTGGCGAAGAGACGGTATTCCAATTAACAGATCTTTCTGTCGGAGTCCTGTATATATTGGCAGCAGCCTCAGTAGGCGTTTATGGAATTGTGCTTGCTGGATGGTCATCTGGCTCTACTTATCCATTACTTGGTGGCCTTCGCTCTAGCGCACAAGTTATTTCATATGAGATTGCGATGGGGCTTTCGTTTGTGGCGGTATTTATGTATGCGGGCTCAATGTCGACAAGTGAGATTGTCGAAGCCCAGGCGCAATGGTGGAATGCTGTTGTGCTCTTCCCATCCTTTGTTATTTATGTAATTTCTATGATTGGCGAGACTAACCGCGCACCATTTGATTTGGCTGAAGCCGAAGGTGAATTAGTCGGCGGTTTCCATACCGAATACTCCTCTTTGAAATTCGCACTCTTTTTCTTAGCTGAATACGTCAACATAATGGCGGTATCAGCTCTCGCAACAACTCTCTTCTTAGGTGGTCCATCCGCACCTCCAGGTCTTGGATTTACCGAGAGCTGGCTTGGCGGTTGGTTCACATTTATCTGGTTTATCTTGAAGGTAGCGCTCTTCTTCTTCCTCTTCGTTTGGTTACGTGGTACTCTGCCAAGACTTCGCTACGACCAATTTATGAAGTTTGGCTGGAAAGTTCTTATCCCTGTAAATATTGCCTGGATTTTGATCGTTGCCACCTTACGTCTTATGACTCAAGAGGGAGCTTCACGATTTATGCTCGCTGGATTCATCATCACAGTTGTGGTGCTTGTTATGTTGGCTACCACTATTTATGAATCCAGCAAGGCAAGAGCTGAAGCAGCAGCGCGATTTGTTCCGGAGATGCCAGAACCATCTTTCCCAGTCCCAGAACTTCCCAAGCAGAGGAGAGGTGAGTTATGAGCGAATTAGAACCAAAAGGCTCTGATGCAATCGAGCGCGCGAACGCAGAGAGCGTTCCAGCAAGCGGCCAAGAAAGCGCACCATTCCTCAAACAATTAAAGGGATTCTGGGTCACCTTTGCCACGATGTTTAAGAAGCCGCTAACTATTGAGTACCCAGAAATTAAACCAGAGACGCAACCAAGATTCCATGGTCGCCATCAACTAAATAGGTATGCCGATGGTCTAGAGAAGTGCATCGGTTGTGAATTATGCGCTTGGGCTTGTCCAGCAGATGCGATTTATGTTGAAGGTGAGAACAACACTGAAGATAATCAAGTTTCACCGGGTGAACGTCATGCCAAGGTTTATCAGATCAATTACCTGCGTTGTATTTTCTGTGGTCTCTGTATCGAGGCTTGCCCAACTAGAGCGCTCACTATGACCAATGAATATGAGATTGCTGATGATAAGAGAGAGAAATTAATTTGGGAGAAGGAAGATCTTTTGGCGCCACTTCGCCAAGGCATGTTGATCCCACCACATCCTATGTACCCAGGAACTGATCATCATTCCTATTACCGTGGCGAAGTTACCGAATCGCATCCATCACAAGATGTGGCTAAGTGACCGACGAAACAATAATGTTTTGGGTGTTAGCTCCACTCACGGTTTTTGCTGCAGTTGGAATGTTGCTCGTAAAGAAAGCAGTCTACTCCGCAATTTTGCTCGCCTTTGTGATGATAGCGCTCGCGATTTTCTATATTGCTCAAGATGCGCCATTCCTAGGCATCGTTCAAATTGTCGTTTATACCGGCGCGGTAATGATGCTTTTCTTATTTATTTTGATGCTAGTTGGAGTTGACTCATCTGATTCATTAGTTGAAACGATAAAGGGGCTACGTGGCGTGGCCATCACAACTTCACTCGCCTTTGCAGCAGCACTTACCTCTTTGATTGCAAGAGCAGAATTTGGCCAGGAACCACTTGGACTCGCCTCAGCAAATGCAAATGGCAATGTCGAGGGAATCGCGAACTTGATTTTTCGACAGTATGTCTGGGCTTTTGAAGTAATCTCGGCGCTTCTTATTACAGCGGCGCTTGGTGCGATGGTGCTGGCACATTCACCAAAGAGTTCCGAAGCTCGACTTTCGCAACGTGCGCGTTCCGTCGCTCGCTTCCGCGGCGCATCAATTGGAACCGCGGCGGGATTACCAGGATCTGGTGTATTTGCGCGTCATAACGCAGTCGATGTTCCAGCTCTGCTTCCAGATGGCAAACCATCCGATCTCTCAATACCTAGCGTTCTTGCCGAACGAGGCGATGTTCAAGAGACGAAGCGTTATGCCCTTGATGGATTGCCGAAATTAGATGAGGAAGATAAGTGAACCCCACAAATTATCTTTATTTATCTGCGATCCTATTTTCAATCGGTGCAGTCGGCGTTGTGGTGCGAAGAAACGCGATTGTTGTCTTTATGTGTATCGAGTTGATGCTTAACGCCGCAAATTTAGCTTTCGTTACTTTTGCAAATATGACCGGAAATCTACAAGGCCAAGTCATGGCATTTTTCACGATGGTTGTTGCCGCTTGTGAAGTTGTAGTCGGCCTCGCAATTATTGTGACCATTTATCGATCTCGCCGATCCGCATCAGTCGATGATGCAAGTCTGTTGAGTCGCTAGTGAATACATCAACAAATATTGTTTATCTGATTGCGCTGCCGCTCTTTAGCTCTGCGCTTTTAATGCTTCTTGGTCGAAAAGCTGATAAGTGGGGACACATATTTGCGTCCTTGATTTCTGCAAGCGCGTTTTTTGTTGGGGTAACGGAATTCTTTGCTATGTGCAGCCGCCCAGAAGAAGCGCGCGCAGTCACTCAGAAACTCTTTACCTGGATCTCGGTGGGTGATTTCCAGGTCGATGCTTCGCTTCTACTCGATCAATTATCAATCGCTTTCGTCTTACTTATTACCGGTGTCGGAACCCTGATTCACATCTATTCCATCGCTTACATGTCACATGACCGAGACCAGAGACGATTCTTCGCTTATTTAAATTTCTTCATCGCGGCGATGTTACTTCTTGTGCTCGGAGACTCTTATCTAAATCTATATGTAGGTTGGGAGGGCGTTGGTCTTGCCTCTTATCTCTTGATTGGTTTCTGGAATCAGAAACCTGAGTATGCAACGGCTGCCAAGAAAGCCTTTGTGATGAATCGAGTCGGCGACTTTGGATTGTCGATTGCAATAATGATTGGCTTCGCCACTTTCGGTAGCGTTTCATTTAGCGGTATTGAAGAGAAAGTTGGCGGCGCTAGCGAGACCGCTCTGACTGCGATGGGCCTGATGCTCTTACTGGCAGCCGCCGGAAAATCAGCGCAATTTCCGCTACAGGCTTGGTTGGGCGATGCCATGGCTGGTCCAACTCCAGTTTCAGCGTTAATCCATGCCGCAACGATGGTTACGGCCGGTGTCTATTTAATTACGAGATCTAATTTCATCTTTGATAATGCACCAACTGCACAACTTGCAGTTGTGATGATTGGAATTATCACTCTCTTATTCGGTGCAATTATCGGTACTGCAAAAGATGATATTAAGAAAGTGCTCGCCGCGTCAACGATGTCTCAAATCGGTTACATGATTCTTGCTACTGGCTTCGGCCCAGCTGGATATGCCTTTGCAATCATGCACCTTTTAACTCACGGATTCTTTAAGGCCGGAATGTTCTTGGGCGCTGGTTCCGTGATGCATGGCATGAATGATGAAGTAAATATGCGAAAGTATGGCGGGCTCGCAAAATTTATGCCGATAACTTCGATTACATTCGGTCTTGGTTATCTAGCGATTATCGGAGTGCCGCCCTTTGCTGGTTTCTACTCTAAGGACAAGATTATTGAGACTGCTTTTAATGCTGGCGGCCTCCAAGGAGTTATCTTTGGTGGCTCTGCGCTACTTGGTGCGATTATCACCGCTTTCTATATGACACGAGTAATGCTCCTTACCTTTGCCGGAAATAAGCGATGGGCCAGCGATGCTCATCCCCACGAATCTCCATTCCTAATGTGGGCGCCGATGGCAATACTTGCAATCGGTTCGGTTGCTTCGGGTTATCTTCTCTACAGTGGCAAAGCAATTGTTAAATGGTTGGCTCCGGTTGTCGATAAAGATCACCATGAACATGTGGAGTTTCTACCTCCAATTGTTGTCACGGCACTGGCAATTGCCGCCGTTGTAATTGGAGTATCAATTGCATTACTTAAGAACCGCGGAGAACAATCTGAGAGCGCGCCTTCTGATGTAAGCATCTGGACGAGAATTGCTAGACGAGATCTCTTACAAGATGATGCCAATGAATTCTTGTTTATGCGTCCTGGTCAAGAAGTCACTAAGGCGCTAGTTGCCACAGATGATCGGGTAATTGATGGCGCGGTACGCGGAGTTGCCGCCTCTGCGGTTGGAAGCGCCCGTGGCCTGCGCAAGCTGCAAACCGGATATGTCAGGAACTATGCGCTACTAATTCTTATCGGCGCAGCGGTAATCCTCGCCGCAATGTGGGTGGTGACGATATGACACTTTCAATTATCGCGGCGCTTCCATTATTAGGCGCCTTACTTCTTACCAGTTTAAAACAGGGTCAAATCGAATCAATCAAGAGAATTGCTCTAGGTTCTTCACTTATTACTCTGGCAGCCACCGTATTATTAGCGCTTAACTTTGAAATAGATCGCCCCGGATTCCAGTTTGTTGAAAGTTACTCGTGGATTCCAGCGCTCGGTATTAATTTCCGACTGGGTATTGATGGAATCTCGTTAACTCTTATTTTGTTATCGACAATCTTGGTGCCGGTTGTTTTAGTAGCTGGTTGGTATGAATCCGAAGGTGGCCGCTTTAGCGTCAAGACTTTCTACGTATTAGTTCTCGTTTTAGAGACGATGATGATCGGAGTCTTTGCCGCAACCGATCTCTTCCTCTTCTATATTCTCTTCGAAGCTATGTTGGTTCCGGTCTATTTCTTAATTGGTGGTTTTGGAACCGGAGCGCGACAAGCTGCGGCGGTGAAATTCCTTCTCTATAGTCTTTTTGGCGGGCTATTGATGTTGGCTTCAATTATCGGTCTCTACGTGATTTCTAGTAACCAGATTGGACGAACTTTCGATATCGGAGCGTTAGGAATGCTGCAGATTGATAATTTAACTGAGAATTTCTTATTCCTCGGATTCTTTATCGCCTTTGCCATTAAAGCACCGCTCTGGCCGCTTCATACTTGGTTGCCAGATGCCGCAAAGTCGGCAACTCCGGGGACTTCGATACTTCTCTTAGGCGTACTAGATAAAGTCGGAACCTTTGGAATGATCCGTTATTGCGTAGAACTTTTCCCTGATGTCGCAAAGACTTTCACTCCGTTAATCATTACGCTTTCAGTAATCAGCATAATTTACGGCGCCATCCTTGCAATTGGACAACGAGACATCAAAGGGTTAATTGCCTTTACCTCAATCTCCCACTTCGGATTTATCACCATGGGAATCTTCGCGATGACTACCCAAGGAAATTCTGGAGCAACGCTCTATATGTTGAACCATGGCTTTTCCACAGCGGCGCTATTTATGACAGCTGGCTGGATGATTTCGCGGCGTCGCTCTTCCACAATTGCAGATTTCGGAGGCTTGCAACGTGTGACGCCAATACTTGCCTGGTCCTTCTTTATCGCTGGCATGTCTTCATTAGCTCTTCCTGGACTCTCCAGTTTTGTAAGTGAATTTCTAGTTCTCGTTGGTACTTATACGCGATATCCAGTCGCCGCAACCATTGGAACAGTAGGAATTATTCTTGCCGCGCTATACATTCTTATTCCGGTACAAAGGGCGCTACATGGACCAGTTGCTGACGGCAACGCAGGTCTGCCAGATTTAAATCGCCGCGAACTAATCGCAATCGCACCAATAATTACTCTGATTATTGGCCTTGGTTTCTATCCAAAGCCAGCGTTAGATGTAATTAATCCAGCCGCGAAGGCGACAATTATAAAGGCGGGAATGGCAGATCCATTACCGGCTGTCGGAGGTGAGAAGTAATGGGATTTACTGCACCAGTTCTTGAATACAGCGCGCTCGCTCCGATGCTCGTAATTTTTGCCGCTGCAGTAATTGGCGTTATTGTCGAAGCCTTTGCTTCAGCAAAATTACGTCCATCTCTTCAATTGGCAATCCCACTAGGCGCGGTAATTCTCTCCTTTACCCAAGTAATAACGTTGCGCGGAACTTCAACAACTACTGCAGCTATGCAATCAGTGGTTATTGATGGGCCAGTTCTCTTCTTGCAAGGAACCATCCTGATTCTCGCATTCCTCGGTCTATTACTGATTGCTGATTTCGAACAATTTGCAGCGCAAGCCTCAGCTATTCCAGGTTCACCTGAGGAAGCAGTCGCAACAAAAACTGGAAAAGTTCAGACCGAGATTTATCCCCTAACACTATTTGCAGTCGGCGGCATGATGCTCTTCCCGGCGGCAAGTGATCTCATAACGCTATTTGTTGCTCTCGAAGTTCTCTCGCTTCCACTTTATTTAATGGCTGGCTTATCTCGCAGACGCCGACTTCTCTCTCAAGAGGCAGCTCTTAAGTACTTCTTATTGGGCGCATATTCATCGGCCTTCTTCCTCTTCGGCTCTGCATTTCTCTATGGTTTTGCCGGAAAAGTTTCTTTCCAGGGAATCCATAATGTAATTACCTCAGGTCCAGGTAATGATGTATTCCTATTAATTGGATTGGCTGCAATTAGCGTAGGACTTCTCTTTAAAGTGGGAGCATTTCCATTCCATGCTTGGACTCCGGATGTTTATCAAGGCGCACCAACGGCGGTGACTGCCTTTATGGCAGCAGCAACCAAAGTCGCTGCCTTTGGAGCTGCGCTTCGCATCTATTACACAGCAGTAAGCGGCGCAGTCTGGAGTTGGCGACCACTACTGATTGTGATTGCGATCATCACAATGATTGCTGGCTCTTTGATCGCCATCTCACAACGCGATGTGAAGCGAATGCTCGCTTACTCATCGATTGCGCATACCGGCTTCCTTATTACTGGAATTCTCGCCCTAAATCAGAGTGGAATCACAGCAACTCTCTTCTACCTTGCTACTTATGGATTAACTACCATGGGAGCGTTTGCGTTGGTTAGTTTGGTGCGCGATGCACCTGGTGAAGTAACTGATTTAAATCGTTGGGTTGGGCTAGCGCGTCGGTCACCCCAGCTTGCCATTATTTTCTCGCTCTTCTTACTTTCCTTCGCGGGGATTCCATTAACTGCAGGATTTATTGGAAAGTTTTCGATATTCAGCGCTGCATATGAAAACGGCGCCATCTCAGTTGTAGTTGTCGGTGTATTAGCCAGCGTAATCGCAGCCTTCTTTTACATCCGAGTAATCGTGATGATGTTCTTTGCAGAACCAGGTAGCGATAGCGTTTCAGTGATAATCCCATCGAGATTTACGATGAGCGTTATCTGGGTGGCTGCCATCGTGACTCTACTCATGGGAGTTTTCCCTGGCCCACTGCTAGATCTAATCGGTTCTATTTCTACGCTAGTGCGCTGATGAACCTCGGGATTCCAGGCGTAGATTCGCAATTTGCAAAAGGAATCGAGCGCAATTTAGACGAGGTAGAGAAGTTACTTTCACAACAGATAAAAGGCGAATACCCATTAGTCGTGGAAACCTCTCGCCACCTTGTTGAAGCTGGCGGCAAACGGTTTCGCCCAATGTTGGCGTTAATCGCCTCGCATTTTGGAAGCGGTCCAAATCAAAAAGTTATCGAGGCAGCAGTTGTCTGTGAGCTCACCCATGTAGCGACGCTTTATCACGACGATGTTATGGATGAAGCTCCTCTTCGCCGTGGCGTAATAAGCGCTAATTCAAAATGGGGCAATACCGTTGCAATTCTGACGGGAGATTATCTTTTCTCTAAGGCTTCAGATTTGCTGGCTGATTTAGGACCGGAAGCGGTTCGCCTCCAAGCGAAAACTTTTGAGCGATTAGTCATAGGACAAATTGAAGAGACTCAAGGCGCAAAGGCTGATCCGTTAGAGCATTATCTTCGGGTAGTTCAAGAAAAGACTGCATCACTAATTGCAACTAGCGCCCGCTTTGGCGCGCTCTTTGGTGGCGCAACTCCGGAAATAGTCGAAACATTGACCGACTTTGGCGAGAAGATTGGGATTGCATTCCAGTTAGCTGATGATGTTATCGATATTGCAAGCGACTCAAATCAATCTGGTAAGACTCCTGGTACTGATTTGAAAGAAGGTGTCGCAACTCTTGTGACTCTGCAAATTCTTCGCTCCAATAAACCAGAAGATGCGCGTTTGAAAAAGATTCTCTCTAGCCCAGTACCCGAAAACGAAATACCTGGCCTGATAAATGAGTTAAGGGAAAACCTCGCTCTAATTGAGGCTAAGCAATATCTGCACGGTCTTGCTGGTGACTGTAAAGAACTTCTTTCCAATCTACCTGGAGGAGTTGCGCGCGATACGTTAGAGCGTCTTTGTGACGCTATCGTCGATAGAACGACTTGATTTAACTAAATCCCTACTTAGAATTATTAGCGCTAACCAGATAAATACAAAGCCTATGAGTTTGGTGGGTGCCATATCTTCGTTATTGAAAAACACACCAATTAAAAACATCATGGTAGGAGTTAGGTATTGAAGTAAACCCACGGTGCTGAGGGGCAATCTGGTCGCGGCGCCATTGAAAAGGAGTAGCGGTGCTACGGTTGCAGCGCCAGCTCCGAAGAGAAGAATCGTTAACCAGATATCTTTACCGAATATTGCATCACCAGATCTTTCGATAGCAATCAGGTAAATAAGATTCGGGAGAAATGCGAATAACGCCTCAACAGATAGAGTTTCGAGCGCCCCAAGAGTCAATTTCTTCTTGATCAGGCTGTAACAGGCCCATGATGTCGACAACACAAGAGCAACCCATGGGAGCGAGCCATAACCGACTGTCAAAATCAACACTCCGATAGAAGCTAGTGCTACCGCAATTTTCTGAAGAATCTTAAGTCGCTCACGTAATAAGAAAATACCAACCATGACATTTATTAATGGTGTTATGTAATAACCAAGCGCGGATTCGACTACTCGGTCCTCAGTTACCGCCCAGATAAAGACGCTCCAATTGAGCATCAACATCCCAGATGAGAGGAAAAGAATCGAGAGAGTCCTTCGACCCTTAACCATTTGATAGGCACTTTTGAGTTGTTTACGTGCGGTAAGTAAGAAAATGCAGAGAAGAAGCGACCAAATTCCGCGATGCGCCAGAATTTCAAATGGCCCAGACTCCTCGACTAATTTCCAATAAAGCGGAAGAAGTCCCCAGAGAACGTAGGCACTTAAGCCATAGACCAAACCAGTGGTATAACGGCTCATCGATAGTTTGTGAATTGGACGGCGAAATCCAACTTTGCTCCCTTCACTAACGCGATGGCATCCTGTAAATCATCTTTACTTTTACTTGCTACTCGAACCGCATCTCCTTGAATCGTCGCTTTAACTGATTTAGCAGCATCATCTTTAAGTAACTTTGTTATCTTTTTAGCGTTCTCAGTCGAAATACCCTCTTTTATTGGTGCGAAAATCTTAAATACTTTGCCACTCTGTTCGGGGTCTTTAATTTCAAGATGCTTCAATGAGACATTACGTTTCACCATCTTCTCTTTGAGAACTTCTAGCGCCGCTTTAGCGCGTTCTTCAGTTTCGGCTTCAACGAGGATCCGCTCTCCGGATAACTCAATTTTTACTCCAGTATCTTTAAAGTCAAATCTCGTTGAAACCTCACGAGAGGCCTGATTGAGGGCGTTATCTAGCTCCATCCGATCAATTTTTGAGACGATATCGAAACTGCTATCTGCCATAGGGCTACCGTACCGCGTGGATTTTCTCTCTGGAAAATCGCCGACTAGAATAGTAATTCAATCAATTCAAGGAGATTTATGAATAGCGAGATGCTGCAACAGATGCGAACCGGAAAGGGATTTATCGCTGCTCTAGACCAGAGTGGTGGTAGCACGCCAAAGGCGCTATTGCAGTATGGACTTGATGAGAGCTCTTATTCAAACGAGTCCGAGATGTTTGACCGGATTCACGAAATGCGATCCCGTCTCATAAAGTCTCCATCATTTAACGGCAACCGTGTAATGGGCGCCATTCTCTTTGAAATGACAATGGAGAGAACTATTGATGGCATTGGAACCGCGGAATATCTATGGAGTAAGAAGCGCGTAGTTCCATTCCTTAAAGTTGATAATGGCCTAGCTACTGAAGCCGATGGCGTTCAATTAATGAAACCAATCCCCGAACTTGGCGCGCGTATCGCCGCGGCAAACAAACACGGAGTCTTCGGAACCAAAATGCGCTCAGTAATAAATTTGGCTAATCCCAAAGGCGTCGAGGCAATCGTTAAACAACAATTTGATATTGGTCGCGAAATCATCGCTGGCGGACTTGTACCAATCATTGAGCCAGAGGTAAATATCAAGAGCGCCGAAAAAGCAGAAGCCGAAGAGCTTCTCGAGAAATCTTTGATTGAGTATGCAAATAATCTTTCAGGTAATCATAATATTATGCTCAAGCTCTCGATTCCAACTAAAACTAATCTTTATCAGGAACTTGTTTCACACCCAAGAATTGTAAGAGTGGTTGCATTATCCGGTGGTCACTCGAGAGATGATGCCAATAAATTATTAGCGCAGAACGCCGGAGTTATTGCCAGCTTCTCGCGCGCTCTTGTCGAAGGCCTAACTGCACAGTTAAGCGATTCTGATTTCGATAAAGCTCTTGATACATCAATCCAGAGCATTTACGACGCCTCAATTAAGTGATATAGATTTGTGGGCGTAAGGGCGAACTTGTTACCCTTGCACTGCACAATTGGTAGATTGCCCGAGCGGCCAATGGGAGCGGACTGTAAATCCGCCGGCTTACGCCTTCAGTGGTTCAAATCCACTATCTACCACGAGTTAGATTTTTCTGAGGCCTTTAGGGCATTTGGAATTTTTCTTGTTTGGAGTCTTAGTCATTTTTCCATTAGCACAAGTTAGATTTGACGTCCTCTTTGACGTTTTCAATTCATAATTTACGTCCAAGCCCGCACTGCGATAATCTCCATAAAGTGTATATACACGGAAGAAATTATTGCCTTTATTTAGTTTTGAAGAACAAGATTTTTCCACAACTTTACATATTTCATTGCCATCACTGTCTGTGACAAGAAATCCAGATATAAGCTCTTCCAATTCTTCAGATATGGACCAAGAAATATATCCGATGTCATTCTTAGCACTAATTGAAATTGAGTCAACGGGCGGAACAACAAATTCAAAACTAAAAACCGCATCAGGTCTGTTGGCCGCAGTTTCGGCAAAAACGACAAAAACATTTGGCCCCGGGACTACTTTAACGCTGCAAATTGTTTGAACGGTTTTGCAGAATTCCAATCCACTCTGACCATCAATTACGGTATAACCTTCAATCGCAAAAAGATTTTCGTTTGGAGGGTCCCAAGATAGCGTAGCTTCACCGCTGGATATGTCTAGAACTAAGTTTTGAGACGGACCTGACCGATTATTTTGGATAAACATAGTGGCTTCTTCGAGCAAAAATTGAAACTCACCTGCAATTGTTGAGGTGATTTTCCATGGACCACCGTCTGGATCTCTGGAGCAAGGTCCTCGTGATCCACTGTGAATAGATACAAGAACAAAGTTATCGCCATACCGACTGATGGCAGGTCCGCCAGAGTCGCCAGGGCATGTAGAACCCTCCTCGCTTGCGTCATAATTCATGTAAAATCTTTCAAAACCTATGAAGCTTCTGGATTCTTCTTGCTCAATGGGATATCCAATCATTGAGTAAGGAGTGGATGTAGTTTGAGTTTGCGATATTCGACCATATCCATAGAGTCGAATTTCGGAGCCAAATTGAATTAAAAATTGAGTAAATTCATAATCAGCCAATAACAAGTCAACTGTTCCAGGAATCTTTCGATTCAAAACAACGAATGCAATATCTTTAGGACGAACAGTTCCATTTTCGCTTCCAAAATAGTCACTTGGTACAAACAATGCGACTCCATTGGCCACATGAGAGGTAGTACTTCGGTTTACACCTGGTGCCCAAACTCGAATACTTTCAGGATCCACTCTTTCTCCGTTTTTAATCACACAATGACCCGCAGTTGCAAGTATCTGAGGTCGAACCATGGTTCCTGAGCATGCTGTGCCTGTGCGTACAGCAACTACAAACTGAGAACCATCTGCTGGCTCGCCGTTGTAGATAGCATTAACAGCTTGATTAGGCAAAACGGCAGAGAAAATAGTAAAAACAATTATTAAGACTATTTTTTTTTCGTTAAAAAAGCACTAAACTTTATCAAACCTAATTTGCCTCCTCATATGTACAAAGTATATATGCTTTACAAGTTTTTGAATATGTTAAAGACATAAAGAGTAGACTCACGTTGTCCAATAAATTAAGAGAAGTGAGAAAATGCACCCAGTATCTAAGTGTTCACTTGAATTGATTGAAAAAGCGACATCATCGCTATTGAGCGGCGCAATTGTTGCATTTCCAACTGAAACAGTTTATGGCCTTGGAGTGGATGCTGATAATCAAGTTGCGGTCGCACGGATGTATGAGATTAAAGGCAGACCTGCTGATCATCCGGTGATAGTTCATATATCGAAAATAAACGAGGTTGATTATTGGGCAAAGGATTTTTCGAAATATGCGATTGCGTTGATGCGCAAGTTCTGGCCAGGAGCTATGACTTTAATATTGCCAAGAAGTGATAAGGCTAAGAACTTCATAACCGGCGGTCAGGAGTTTGTAGGGCTACGGATCCCTTCTAACACCATTGCGTTAAATCTAATCTCAAATTTTATAGAAAGGGGCGGCCACGGAATTGCAGCACCTAGCGCCAATAGATTTGGCTCTATATCACCAACTTCAGCTAGCGATGTTTCATCAGAACTCGGCGAGTTTTTAGATGAAAAAGATCTAATTATTGATGGTGGCAAGAGTGAAATTGGAGTGGAATCGACGATTATCGATTGCAGTAGGGCGTTACCGAGAATTTTGCGATTAGGAGCGGTAACTGAGGCAATGATCCGAGAGGTAACTCCGATAGATCTTGATAATGACTTGAATGAGATTCGGGTGTCGGGTTCGCTAACACGACACTATTCGCCGAAAGCGAAAGTTGTTTTAGATAGAGAAGCTAAACCAGGAGAAGGGATAATTGCATTGGCTGAAATTCCAACACCAGCTGGTGCTATTAGATTGGCCGAACCGAAGACGGTCACTGAATACGCAAGATCTTTATATAGCGCGCTCCGTGAGGGCGATACCAAGGGATTGAAAACAATTGTTGCGATTACCCCGATTGGTGACGGCTTGGCTGCTGCAATCCGCGATCGAATATCTAGAGCAAGTGCCTAGGTTGCGCTCAGACAATATCCAGTTAACTCAAGGTAGGTTGTCGCCATGAAAAGAGCCTTAATATTTCTCCTTGCGATAATTACTGCTATTTCACTTGCGCCTTCAGCGTCGGCAAATACCAGGCATATCACAGTGACTGGAACCGGTACCGCGACTGTGGCTCCTGATGCAGTTCGCTTCCTAGCATCGGTATCTATCTTGGATGCCACTAATAAGGCGGCACTTTCTAATGCAAATAAATCTTCCAGCGCTATTCGTGAAGCCTTGAAAGCTAATGGAATTGAGAGTAAAGATATTAAGAGTTCATCTCTAACGGTTTATCCCGAATACAACTACAGCCAGGATAAAGGGCAAGAATTAATGGGCTATCGCGCAACTCAATCCTTCACAATC